>JBBRLZ010000008.1:0-122804 GCA_038231095.1 Gemmatimonadales bacterium | reverse complement strand
AGCCGTTGCCCTTCAGGGGTTGCCCGGTGCGCTGCAACGCTCAGCGGCCCGCGCCGGACTGCACGAACGAAGTTGCGCCGCGCGTACTCCCCCCCGCTCAGACGCCCAGTCACCGACTCGCCGCCGAGCACACGCGCAAGGATCTGCGAGTCGCTGGCACCGAGCGCGATCGCGTCGGTGACGGTGGCGATAGTGTCGCGGATCCACTGCGCCTTCGCTCGCAGCACCGTCACCGGGTCGGGCACGAGCCCGCGGTGCGCGCAGAACATGCGTTCGGGGCCGAGCGTCGCCGCCTGCTCGAGTGAGTCGATGTGCTGCCAGGGATTCTCGTCCTCATGCATGATGCGGACGGCAACGCCAAGGAACAGATCACCGCTGAACAGGGTGCGTGTGCCCGGCTGCCAGATCACGTGGTGATCAGCGCTGTGGCCGGGCGTCGGGACCAGAGCCAGTGACGTCGGCGCGAACCGGGTCACCGGGGACGCCAGCGGCGGCATCGGCGTCCACGTCAGGCGGCGATACGCGCGCAGCCGCTCGACCGTCGTCACCAGCGGCATCGTCGCCGGGGCAATCCACATCGGGATGCCGCGCCGAGCAACCCGCTCGATGTTGCCGGCGTGATCTTCGTGGTGGTGTGTGATCACTACGCCGCTGACATCCGTCGCGTCGAGCAGCCGCTCGAACGCCGCACCGCACGCCGGAATGCCCGTATCGATCAGCAGGCCGTCGTCCGTCAGGAAGGCGCTCGAGGTGTACCCGGCCAAGCGGCTCAGGCGCGTCCCGAACCGCCACTCCGTCACTCCCACGTGGGCGATGATGTCAATCACAACCTGACTCGGCCATTCCAACCCTTTCGAGACGGCATCGTGACCGTGTTGTGCCGTGTAACCGCGGAAAGTAAGTTCACTCCTCGCGCCCGGCCCCCAATGGCCGGGCGAAGTCGTTTCCCCGTGCAGCAACGGTTGGTTCCATGATCGCGGCCCTCAAGGAAAAGCTCTCCGGCGAAGTCGCCAAGCTCCGGCACGAGCTTGCCGTGACGCTTCCTCAGGAGATCAAGAAGGCGGTCGATCACGGTGATCTGCGCGAGAACAGTGAGTATAAGGCCGCCCTCGAGCGCCAGCGCTTCGTTCAGGCCCGCCTTGGCCAGCTGGTGCAGCGACTCAGTAAGCTCTCCGATATCGACATCACGCAGATTCCCACCGATCGCGTCGGACTCGGGAGTCGTGTCACCGTCGAGGACAACGTCAGCGAGACCCGTGAGATCTACGAACTCGTGTTCGGCGATGGCGGAGAACTGATTGAAGGACAGGTCAGCATGTCGTCGCCGATCGGCCTCGCGCTGCAGAACCGCGCCGTTGGTGACACCGTCCTGCTCAAGCTGCCTGCGCGAACGCGGCGGCTGAAGATCGTCGAGCTGGTCACGTTTCATCAGCTCGACGCGATCGACTGATCGCGGTGCGCTGATCGTCAACCGCGCCTGTCGCCACGTCTGATCCATCAGACGTGGCGTTGTGTTTTGTCGCAGCGCGTGAAATGAATTTCCGCAATCGCGCTGCGAACATTGGAGGAGGCTCAGCAACGCGCGTCGATCAGCACATCCGCTTCGCATAAGGGCACGCAAATGTTCGCGTCAAGATTTTCGCGCCGCGGCAACGCATCATCAAGTTGTTGATCGGTGCGCCGACAATCACAGGTATGGTATCCCCAATCACACCCACCCATGCCCGTATGCGCTTTCACCCATTGTTGCTGTCGCTGTGTGCACTGGGCGCTGTCGTTCCCATTGCGGTGTCCGCGCAAACCACCGAGTCGCCGTTCGAATTCCACGCCGCGCTGAATGCGGGCGCAGGCAAGTCGAACAGTCTCCCGATCCTCGGTATCCCCAGCTACGCCACGTACGACTATCGCAACGCGATGCTGCAGTTCCGGTACAAGTCCGGTGACCACGACCAGTTCGTCGTGCAACTGCTCAATCGCCGCCTCGGCATCAGCCCGCTGCAGGCCGCGCTCCCCGACGTGACACTGCAGTGGGGCTTCTGGCAGCGGAAGACCGACTACGGCACGTTCAAGGTCGGTCGTGCGCCGATGCCGCGCGGCATCTTCAACGAAATCCGCTTCGTCGGCACGGTGCTGCCGTTCTACCGGCCGTCGTTCGAGATCTATGGTGAAGGTCGCGAGACGGTTGATGGCGTCGTCTACACCAAGCGCACGCCGATCGGCGGCGGCTACAGCGTGGACTTCAACGCTTTCGGCGGCAGCAACGAAGTGCGCACACAGGTCATCACCGCAACCGGCAACTCGATCCGTGCGTTCCGCGGTAACAGTCTGAAGGGCGTGCAGGGCTGGTTCAACATTCCGACCGGTGAGAGTCGACTCGGCGCGTACTATTCCGAGTACAAGATCGACGCCGACACCTCGCGCGGCACGCGCGGAGAAATTCTGCTCTCCGCCGAAACACACGTCGTTCCGCGCAGCGTCATCCGCGCCGAGGCCCTGCACATCTACGGCACCAATCCAAACCAGGATCGCAAGAGCGTCTCCGGTGAAGCGGTGTTCGAGATCACCGAAAAGCTCTCGCTCTCCACGCAATACAGCCGCACCAACAACCGCATCTTCCAGAAGGCGCCGGCGTCCAACGTCGACGTCATTGCGACGCGTGACATCGCCTTCGGGGGCACGTATCGCATCGGTGGCGGCGCACTGATCCGCCTCGAGCATCACGAGGTGCACGGCTACGCCTTCGACAAGTTCGTGCCGATCATCACGACCGTCGGTGCCACGACCACCGTGGCGCCACCATCCTTCGGTGCGTACTGGCTTGCCAGTTTCGCCGTCAGCTTCTGAGGATGCGACCCATGCGAAACAGACTCTATCTCTCGGCCATTTGCGCGGCGATGCTGGCTGCCGCTCCGGTCACCGTGCAGGCGCAGGAGGTGAAGGTGATCGTCAACTCCGCCAGCAGCGTCGGCGAGATGCCAGCGGCTGAGGTGTCGAACATCTTCCTCAAGAAGACCGCGAAGTTCCCGGGCGGCGCCGCTGCGGTGCCGGTCGATCAGGCGAAGGGCTCGGCCGTGCGCAGCGCATTCTCGAAGAGTGTGCTCGGTCGTCCGGCTGCCGCGGTCGATGCCTACTGGCAGCAGCAGATCTTTGCCGGCGGCGAGTTGCCGCCTTCCACCAAGGCCTCGGACGACGATGTCGTCGCGTTCGTGAAGGCCACGCCGGGTGCAATCGGCTATGTGTCGTCCGGTGCGAGTGTCGCCGGCGTGAAAGTCGTGACGGTCAAGTAGCAGAGCGATTCGTTAGTCGTCGATTCCGAACAATCGCGCTGCTTCCGCATCAAACGCCGTCGTGGCACTCGCCACGGCGGCGGCGTCCCATCTGTGCACTCGGCCCAACAGCGTCGCAACCGTCGGCGCCAGCGCGCGCCCCGCATCGCGCCGCTCGTACGCAATCGGCATGCGTCGCACCAGCACATCGGCCACCGTCCACGCTCCCTCCGCCACCGCTGCCCACATCACTTCCGCCGCGATGTAGGGCAGGTCCGGATCGAGACGATCGCCAAGCAGCGGCTCACGTTCGCAGAGTCCCCACACCATGCGCCAGCGATCACCGTACGCCCGCACCAGTTGATCGGCAGTTTCTGATTCGGGGATGATGGCTCGTGCCGCGCTGACTTCTTGCTCGTGCAGGAGATCACCCGCGCCCGGCAGCGGGGCATCGCTGGTGGCCGACGCCGTGAGCGTCGTGCGGCCGAGCGCGCGCTCGACCACCGATACGATCTCCGATGCCATCGCCCGATACGTCGTGAGCTTGCCGCCGGTCACGGAAATCAGGCCCGACGCGCTGGTCGCAATGTGATGCTCCCGTGAGGCATCATTGGCGGTCGTGCCGGCGTGCGCGACGAGCGGCCGGATGCCCGCCCATGCACTGATCACGTCCACTTCGCGGAGCTTCGCTGCCGGGAAGAAATAGTTCGCGGCGCGCACCAGATACTGCACGTCGCGGCGATTCGCACGCACACTCGCAGGGCCATCCTCCGCCGGCGTTTCGGTCGTACCGATGATCGTGTGCACCGGCGAGGGCAGGATGAAGAAGACGCGTCCGTCGTCGGGATGCAGCAGCGTCAGCGCATCGGTGCACGGCACGCGCTCCCGCGGAACGGCGATGTGCACGCCCTTGCTGCCAAGCACTGCGTCATGCTCCACGCCGTCGTCGAGCCGACGCGTCACATCGCTCCATGGCCCCGTCGCGTTCACCGTCACGCGTGACTGAACGTGCACCTCCCGGCCGGTCGTCCGATCGACGATCGTCGCGCCGTTCAGTACCCCGTTGGCATCGTGCGAGAATGCCGTGACCGCCGCATGGTTGAGCGCTACGGCACCCGACTCGGACGCCGAGACGACGTTGGCAATCGTCAGTCGGACATCGTCGGTGCTCGCATCCCAGTACTGCGCGCCGCCGATCAGGTCCTCCGCGCGCAATGTCGGCTCGCGTTGCAGAATCTCGCGACGGGATGCGCCGCGGTGCCGCCCGACGTTCCGGAACAGCGAGAGCGCGTCATACGCCAGCAGGCCGGCCCGCAGCTTCCATCGCGGAATGCGTGCGCCGCGGTACACCGGCCAGGTGAAACGCAGCGGCCGGACGAGATGCGGCGCGATCTGCAGCAACGTGCGTCGCTCGCGACTCGCCTCGAACACGAGATGCAGATGCCCGTGCTCGAGATACCGCACACCGCCATGCACGAGGCGCGATGAGCGCGACGACGTGCCGCTCGCCCAGTCGTCGCCCTCGACCAGCGCAACACGCAGCCCACGCAACGCCGCATCACGTGCCACGCCTGCGCCCGTGATGCCACCACCCACCACCAGGACATCGAACGGCCCCTCGTGCAGCCGGCCCCATGCCACCGCCCGCGAGGCGAGACCGAGGCTGGGGGCCGTGCGTGGGTCGTGCTGGAGCGGGAGGGACACGGTGTGGCCGAACGGTTGGAAGGTGATCGTCCGATGATTGACGTGCGTAGCAAACGCGCGTCACCGACGGCTAAGTTAGGAGAATGTCATCGCATGGATCGTTGCGCCGCGTGGCCATCATCACGGGCGTACGCACCCCGTTCAGCAAAGCCGGCACCCTCTTCAGATCCCTGTCGGCCATCGAACTGGGTCGCCTCTGCGTCTCGGAGCTGATGCAGCGGACCAATCTGAACGGCTCCGACGTCGATGCGGTGGTCTTCGGCACGGTCGTACAGAACGTGCAGGCCCCCAACATCGCCCGTGAAGTCTCGCTGATGCCGTTGTTGCCGAAAGGCGTCGACGCGTGGTCCGTCAGCCGCGCCTGCGCGAGCGCCAATCAGGCCATCGCGGACGCCGCCGATCAGATTGCACTCGGCCACATGGATTGCATCATCGCCGGTGGCGCCGAGTCGCTGTCGAACGTGCCGATTCTGCACTCGCGTGGCTTCACCGATGTGCTGATGGCGGCCAACAAGGCGAAGAGCATCAGCCAGAAGCTCAGCGCCTTCTCGAAGGTGCGGCCGAAGGATCTCGTGCCCGTCGCACCGGCAATCTCCGAGCCGACTACTGGCGAGACGATGGGCCAGAGCGCCGAGAAGATGGCGAAGCTGAACGACATCTCACGCGAGGAGCAGGACGAATTCGCACTGCGCTCCCACCGCCTCGCGGCCGCCGGTCTGCGCGACGGCCGGCTCTCGGCCGAGATGTTTCCGGTGTATGTGCCACCACGGTTCGAGAAGATCGCCACCACTGACAATGGCGTGCGCGAAGACAGCACGCTCGAACAGCTCGCCGCCCTCAAGCCGGTGTTCGACAGGCGATATGGCAGCGTCACGGCGGGAAACGCGTCGCCCCTGACCGATGGCGCCGGTGCGGTGCTGCTGATGAGCGAGGAAAAGGCGGCCGCTCTCGGCTACAAGCCGATCGCCTTCATCCGCTCGTACGCCAGCGCCGCACTCGATCCCGGTGAACAGCTGCTGCAGGCGCCGGTGCTCGCCGCGCCGAAAGCGCTGCAGCGCGCCGGCCTCACGCTGCGCGATCTCGACCTGATCGAAATGCACGAGGCGTTCGCGGCTCAGGTGCTCAGCAACCTGCGCGGTTTCGAAAGCCAGTACTGGGCCGAGCGTGCGGGACTCACGGCGCCACTTGGCGAAGTCGATCGTGCGAAGCTCAATGTGATGGGCGGATCACTGTCCATCGGCCATCCGTTCGGCGCCACCGGTGCGCGCGTCACGACCACGCTCTGCAACGAACTCGCGCGCCGCGGCGGACAGTTCGGCATGCTCACGGTCTGCGCGGCCGGTGGACTCGGCTTCGCCATGGTCATCGAACGTGTCTGACGCTTCCCGAATCCTGTCATGACCACTCCTGCAGTCTATCCGCACGCGATCACGATGCAGGTGGAGAACGGCATCGCCGTGCTCACCTTCGATGCACCGAACGCGCCGGTCAACACCTTCACGGTCCTCGCGCAACGCGATCTCGCCGAGGCGTTCGACACGATTCAGCGCGATAGCAACATCCGCGCTGCGGTGCTGATCAGCGGCAAGACCGACAACTTCATCGCCGGTGCAGACATCGAGGCATTCCTCGCGTTCACCACCGCTGACGATGCAGAACGGGCCAGTCGCGCCGGGCATACGTCGTTCGCGGCCATCGCAGACGGCAAGCCGGTGGTGTGCGCGATCAACGGCGGTTGCCTTGGCGGTGGGACCGAATTTGCACTCGCCTGTCACTGGCGCATCGCGAGTGACAGCCCGAAGACATCGATTGCGCTGCCGGAGATACAACTCGGCCTGATCCCGGGGGCCGGCGGCACGCAGCGCCTGCCGGCGCTGATCGGTCTGCAGGCCGCGCTCGACATGATCCTGACCGGCAAGAACGTGCGCGCGAAGAAGGCGTTGCAGCTGGGTCTCGTCGATGAGATGGTGCATCCGAGCATTCTGCGTCGCGTCGCGATCCAGCGCGCGACGGAGCTCGCCGACGGCACACGGCGTCGCGAGGCGCGCAAGCATGGCGCCGGCGAAATGCTGCTCGACGAGAATCCGATCGGACGCGCGATCGTCTTCCGCAAGGCAAAGGAAGGCGTACTCGCAAAGACGAAAGGCCTCTATCCTGCGCCGCTCGCCGCACTCGACGCCGTGGCCGCTGGCTACAGCAGCGATGGCGATGGCTATCAGACCGAAGCGCGGCTCTTCGGCGAACTCTCGATGACACCCGAAAGCCAGGAACTCGTCTTCCTGTTCTTCGCGACGACGGCACTCAAGCGCGACATGGGCGTCGATCGTGAGCCGCTCGATCCGGTCGTGGACGCCGACGCGATGCGCTACGGCACGCGCTGGAAGCCGCTGCCCGATGCGCTCGCCGTGAAGCAGATCGGCATCCTTGGCGCCGGGTTCATGGGCGCCGGCATTGCGAGTGTCGCGAGCCCCGCCGGGACCATCGTGCGCATGAAGGACGCTGATGTCAGTCGTGTCGCGAAAGGCCTCTCTGCGGTGCGCGACGTGATGCGCGAGAAGCTGGTCAAGAAGCAGATCACGCGGAACCAGTTCGACGATCTGATGCTCTCGGTCAGCGGTACGACCGACTACACCGGATTCGGGAATGCCGATCTCGTGATCGAAGCGGTGTTCGAGGATCTGCAGGTCAAGCAGACCGTCGTGCGCGAGCTGGAGGCGGTGGTGCCGTCACGTGCGATCATCGCCAGCAACACCAGCACCATCCCGATTGGTCGCATTGCGAGTGCCAGCGTGCGGCCGGAACGCGTGCTGGGCATGCATTTCTTCTCGCCGGTGCACAAGATGCCACTGCTCGAGATCATCACGCATGCGGGCAACGATCCGCAGGTGGTGGTGAGCGCGGTGTCGTACGGCCGGAAGCTCGGCAAGACGGTCATCGTGGTGCGCGATGGGCCCGGCTTCTTCGCCAACCGCGTGCTGTCGCCATACGTGAACGCGGCCGGGCTGCTGCTCGACGAAGGCGTATCGATCGAGGCCATCGATGACGCGCTGGTCAAGTTCGGCTTTCCGGTCGGGCCGATCACGCTGGTGGACGAGGTTGGGCTCGACGTCGCGACCAAGGCCGGTGCGATCGTCGCCGAGGCATTTGGCGGCCGTATGGCGCCCAACGAGTCGATCCAGCGGGTGATCAAGGCTGGCCGGCTCGGGCGGAAGGGGAAGCGAGGGTTCTATGTGTATGACGACGACGGTAAGAAGGGTGGCGTCGACTCATCCGTATATGAGCTGCTTCCCACTGGCCAGAAGCGCACTACGGTCCCAGCGGCGCGCATCGTGCAGCGATGCGTCTACGCCATGCTCAACGAAGCGGTCCTCTGCCTTGAAGACGGAATTCTCCGGACGCCGCGCGATGGTGACATCGGCGCGGTGTTTGGCATCGGATTCCCGCCCTTCCGTGGCGGCCCCTTCCGTTTCATCGATCGTACTGGCGCTGCTGACGTCGTTGCAACGTTCGACGAACTCGAGCGTGATTTTCCTGGTCGCTACCGCGCTGCCGCGAGTCTGCGACGCATGGCGGAGCAGGGTGAACGGTTCTATCCCGCCGCGGGGAAACCAGTCTGACGACAGAACTCGACCCGGCCAGCGGGGGCGATTCGCTGCTCGCCGCCACGCCGCCCGACGATCGCGAGCTCTCTGCGCTGCTCGACGATATCGTCCGCCGCTTCTCAGGCTCGATTCGTGCGACGGGAGCGCGATATCGCCTTCCGCCAAGCGACATCGGCGAAGCTGAACAGGAGGTCCGTATCCGTTTATGGCGGGTCTGCGGCACGCCTGAGAACATCGCGAAACTGTCCGCGTCTTATCTGCAACGCGTGGTCACGACGGCAGTCCTGGATCTTCTGCGCCGTCGCCGCCGCGTGGCGACGCACGACCCGGTGGAGGACCTGCCGCTGCCCGCACCTGGGCCGGGCCCCGACGCCGACGTCGAGGCGGCGTCGCTTGGAGTGGTGGTGCGTGCCGGCGTGGATTCGCTGGGCCTGGCACGACGGACCGTGGTCAAGCTCCATCTCGAAGGGTATCGCCGCGACGAAATCGAGGCGCTCCTCGGGTGGAGTGAAGCCAAGACCCGCAATCTGCTCTACCGCGGTCTGTCGGACCTGCGAGAGTATTTGGTCGCGCGTGGTATCGAATGGGGGAATACGGAATGAAGTCTTCGGACGATCTGCAACTGCCACGTGATCCGGGTCCGGTGCCCGCACCGCTGCACGGCGCGTTTGCCTGGGCGCGCGACGCGGACCGGGCCTCGACGCCGACCGCCGCGCCGGACGCCGCCGGTCTCGACCTGCTCGTTGATGCGAGCGGCGACGAAGACGCGCGCTTTGCCATGATCGAACAGTTACTCGGCAGCCCCGATGGTGCGCGCACGCTGGCGTACATCGTCGCCGCACGCACATCGACTGCGGCCGCCAGCGAATACTTCGATGGGCTGGACGAGACGCCCACGAACACGCGCGCCTTCGTCGGTGGCGCGACAGCGACGCGTCGCATCGATGCGTTCTCGCGACTCAAGCCGGTGCTGCTTGCCGCATCGCTGATGCTCGTGGCCGGAACAAGCTGGTACGTCTTCACGCTGCCCAGGATGGGCGACGAGGTGCGTTCCGCCGGATCGGCCGTCGAACTGCTGGCCGTGCCGACCGTGGTCGCGCAGTCGCCGATCACGCTCAGGTGGAAGGCGCTCCGCGAGGATGCGCGCTACAGCGTCGAAGTGCTCGATGTGAACGATGTGCCGGTGTTCTCAGCCGACACGAACATCACGCAGGCCATCGTGCCGGCCGCATCGCTCAAGCCCGGTACGTATCGCTGGTACGTGCGCGCACGAGCCAGCGACCGCAGTGAGGTCCGATCACGCGTCGAGTCGTTCACCGTGCGCTGACGCAACCGATTTCCGTGCAGGCGACGAAGGGCCGGATCTCAGTGCGGGATCCGGCCCTTCGTCGCTTGTGGCCCACCGCCATCACTGCTCAGCGTCCCCCACTGTTCGCGGTCGCCGATTCGAATGTCAACGCGCCATCGCCGATCACACTGAACGCCGCCCAGAACCGCGACGGAACGCCTTGCCGCCGGAGCGACATCTGCGCCTCGTTCATGGCTTCGGCGGTCGTCTGCCCTCGTGCCAGATTCTTGTAGAAGCGCTCCATGAGCACCTTCGTCCACTGGTCGCTCACCGCCCAGTGGCTGGCAATCACCGTGCGCACGCCGCGTGCAAGCAGCGGTGCCACCAGTCCGTCGATCGCGTCGCCGCGTGAGCCGAAGTCGCCAGTCGTCCGGCAGCCGGACAACACCACCATCGCCAGTCGCGACGTCAGGTCAGCCAACTCGCCACCGGACACGTAGCCGTCATCGTTGGCATCGGGCCGGAGAATCAGATAGTTCGCGCCAAGCGTCTGGTCGCTCGTGAGCGCATGCGCCGCGGCGTGGAGTACGGTGAACGAACCATGCGCTTCGCGCTTGAGCGCGGCCTCCGACGCATCGACACCGGTCAGCGCAAGCGAGCCGCGTCCCCAGTTCGCCGCCGCTCGTGCCTCATCCGCCGCCGCGCGCAACGGTGCCAGCGGATTGCCGCGATCGGTACGCTCGATGTTGAGGTCCAGCGACTGCGGCAGCTCACTCGCGATCTCGGTGTCGCCGGCGCCGAGCGCCAGCACACGCGCCGGAACCGATCGCGCCTCGGCCGCATACGCCAGCGCGAGCGATACTGACGGCGAAATCGTCACCACGGCGCGATCACCGAGCACCCCGGCGCCGACTGGCAACGCTTGAAAAGGCAGGCGGTAGAGCGCGCCCTGCGGTACGATCACGAGTCGCTTGATCGTCGACGGCAATCCGCGCAGTGCGGTGCCCAGCACCGCCGACGCGACCTGCCGGCCCGCGCCGAGGCCTTGCTCGCCGCTCTCCATCAGCGCCAGCCAGCGCACGATGTCGCGATCGAGGGAATCGAGTGGCGCCAGCGTGATGCCACGCGCCGTCCTGTTCGTGATCACCATCAGCGAGGTGCGTGCGTTCGCTGCGCCTCCCGCATACACCAGCAGCGCGGTCGTGGGCTTGAGCGCACGCTGCACTTCGCTCAGTTCAGCGGCAGTGGCACGCACGCGGCGTCGCGCTTCGTTCGCCGCCACGCTATCCGTGGTCGACTCGGCTCCGATCGCGCCGTTGAGCAGAGCACGAGACCGCGAACGCTCCGTGACCGCAAAGACCGTCGGCAACCACTTCGGCGAACGGACCAGCGCCGCCAGCACTTCGTCGATGTTGCCCTGCGTTCCGCCCCAGATGCTCGGCGGCATCACGAAGCGTCGCAGACCACCCTCGCCCATCGTGTCGCGCACCGCGTCCAGATCACGATTCGCCTCGATCAGCGTGCGGGCCGCCACTACCGAATCACCTACGCGCAGATGCGCCAGCGCCAGCGCGCCATTCACGCTGTAGCGCGAGAGTTCCTGCTGACCGGCGTACTCGTTGCGCACCGCCGTGAGCGTCGTGATCGCCGACGTGTTCTCGCCGCGTCGCAGCGCCAGCAGGCCGCGGTGCTCCTGCAGCTGCGTGAGCCACATCGGGCCGACATCCTTGCGAATGATCGCTTCGGCCTCATCCAGTCGCTTCGATGCATCGTCCAGCTGATTCATGCGCATGTTCACATCGCCCTGCACGTACAGCGAGCGGACGGCCATGCGGCTGTCGTGCAGTGAATCGGCGAACGCGCGCCCGCGGATCGCGATCCGCATCGCCCCCTGGTAGTCGCCGAGCATAATCTGCACGAGTGACTTCTCGAGCTGGCTGTTCTCGTAGCCGCTCATGTCGCCGGTCAGCTGGAACAGCACTTCCGCGCGGCGCAGCGCACTGGCGGTCGTCGACGCATCGCCGATCAGTCGCGCGGTGCCGGCCACGTTCAGCAGGGACCACGCTTCCACGTTGCGATCGTCGATGCGCTGTGCCACGCGGATCGCTTCCGTCAGCCGCTTGCGTGCGACGAACACGTAGCCGAGCGTGCGCAACGCCGCGCCGTGGTACTGCAGCGCCGCCGCCAGCGTCGGGTCGCTGTGCCACTGCCGCGCGGTATCTTCCGCTTTCACGAACCAGGCGAGGGCCGACCCCATCTGGCCGAGGTTGTAGTACTGCGCCCCGACATTCTGCTCGCAGTTGGCGGCCAGCCAGCCCAGGCGCGCGGCGCGCGCGAGTGCGATCGCGCGGTTGGCGTGCTCCAGCATGCGCGGGCGGTCGAGCGTCGCCCGAACGCATCCCACGCGGATCTGCAGCGAGGTGTCCGACGGCGTCGCCAGGGCGGAAATCGCGTCGAGATCGCTCAGCGTGGCGGTGTGTTTGACGGTGCGCCCGTAGGCCATCTGCAGATAGCGCAGCTCTGCCAGCTCACCCGTTGGCAGTCCGACCGTGTCGCCACGCATCGACTCCATCAGTGCCGGCACGGTGCTGAACTCGCCACGCAGCAGCAGCGCACCAACCCGCTCGCGCGCGACCGCCGAACGCCAGACCGGCGTCTTCGCCACCCGATTGGCGCTGTCGAGCCACGCAAACCCGTCGGTGTAGCGCGCATCGAAACGCGAGAGCATTGCCAGCGCGAGGCGTGGCGCAGTGGCCTGCGGGGCCGCGCTCGCCCACGCGCGCCACTCCGCCTCCCGCGCCGCCACACTGTCTTCGCCCTTCGCCCGCATCGCCAGCGCCCAGAACGCGCGCGGCGGCAAGGAGTCGAGTCGATTGACCTGCGCCGATGCTGGCACCGACAGGGCCGCCATCGCGCCAAGGATCAGAGAAATTCGTCGCATCACGCCGGAAATGTATGAACGCGCGCCAACGTTCCCGAGCCGGGCACACTGCGCCGGTCCGCGCTCCGTCGGCTGGCGCTGGCCACTGCCGGACCAGACCGCCGTCCGGACGACACTCGTCGCGCGCGGGAATGCCCGGACGATTCGGGGGATCGCCTTGGTCCAGTCCGAGCGCGGCGGCTTCCGGAGGGCCGCCGTCGCCGTACGCGGCGGGCCCCTCGTGGCGTCGCGCTCCGCTTCGACATTGGGTCCCGTTTCGCCTTTTCGCAACTCGGTACCGCCATCCTCGGTCTCACACTCGCGCGTCACCCGCGCGTGCCACTGCAGGTGCGACCGCGCGATGCGATCCGGCGTCGCATTCTCACGCCGCTCGGCGCGGTGGACATCCAGCCCACGGCCGCCCCACGGTTTGCCGGGCGTGATGCGATCGGGTAGTCAGCGGCCGGTACGTCTCTCCTTGCGTCGTCCAGTTCATCGGGCGCGTGGCGCGGCTCAGCCGACGGGGTGCTGCGCTCCACCTCGGCGGCCACCGACACCGTGAACGGTCCTCTGGCCAGTACGTTTGCACTCATGATGCGAACTCGAAGTCTCGGTCCCGATCCGGCGCTGCCGGTGGCGCTTGGCTGGCGCGTGTTGCGGCTCGACGGCCGCGACATCTACTGGCAGGACGCGCAGGACGCGCCGGAATTCTCGGATTGTGTCACAATCGATCCGCCAAGCGGCGGTGCCGTCGCCGTGCTCAGCAACACATCGCGGCCGGTTGATGCGATCGCTGGTGCGCTGCTGCTTGGTCGCGTCCCAACCATCTCGAGCGCTCGATCGGCGCAACCCCATCACATACTCCGGCGCCATGGTCGCCGCTGATGCACCGCTCTCTTCTGCTGCTGGTTGTTGCCGTCGCGTGTAAACCCGCCGATCAGGTGGCGCTGCCAAAGTCGGGATTTGGCCACGAAGGACCGACGGTCGCACTCGCTTCACCGATCGGCTACGTGAAAGCCGGTGATCGTCGCATCATCTGGCACAAAGCGGACGATGTGTCACGCTACGAAGTGACCGTCTCCGATTCGGTCGAAGTCCCGATCTTCACCGCCGTCACGCGTGACACGCAGGTCGTCCTTCCGGATTCGTTTCAGTATTCGCTGTCGCAGAACTATCGCTGGTTCGTGACGGCGTATCGCGATCGCGACAAGACGGCCTGGCGATCGCCGATCGCGATCTACCGACTCGAGGGTGAAGGGCGCCGTATGCCTCCGATGCCGAAGCCCTGAGTCATGCCACTGCGCACCCGCCGTTTCTCCGGCATCGCGGTCCTCGTTGCACCGTTCTGCGCCTCGCTGCTCACGGCGCAGGGCGGCGTCACGCCGCTGACCGTCGAGCGGATATTCCGCTCGCGCGACTTCATCGCACAGGGACTGCCGTTCGTGCAGTGGATGAAGGATGGCCGCAGTTACCTGAGCGTGAAGACCGACATCGGCGGCACCGCATTGGTGAAGGTGGACGCGGTCACCGGCGCCGAAACGGTGCTTCTGCCCGCCGGCGCGTTGAAGGATGCGAATGGCACACCGCTCGATGTCGAGGATGTCACGCTCTCCGCCGATGAGTCGAAGGCGCTGATCTTCCACTCCTCGGTCCGGGTGTGGCGGACCAACACACGCGGCGTGTATCACGTCGTGGATTTCGCGACGAAGAGCGTGACGCCGCTGGTGAACCTGCCGACGATGGCCACCTCGAAACCGTCGGCAGGGCCGAGTTTTCTGGCCTCCGGTCTGGCGAGCGGTGCGGCGGATCCGAACCTGCAGATGTTCGCCAAGCTCTCTCCCGATGGCGGTAAGGTGGCGTTCGGTCGCGCGAACGATCTGTGGGTGAAGGATCTGCGCACCGGTAGCGAGACTCGGCTGACGATCGACGGCAGCGACGACATCATCAACGGCACGACGGATTGGGTGTATGAGGAGGAACTCGGTCTGCGCGACGCGTTCCGCTGGAGCCCTGACAGCCGGCGCCTCGCGTTCTGGCGCTTCGATCAGAGTGGGGTACGGGCGTATCCGATCGTCGATGACATGGGCACGTACCCGACAGTGTCCACGTTGCGGTATCCGAAGGCGGGCGAGGCCAATTCACGTGTCACGATTCACGTGATCGGCGCGGACGGCAACGATCGTCATGCGCTGTCGGTCGGCCCGGACACGGGCCAGTACCTCACGCGCATGGAGTGGATCGACGCTGATTCGATTTCGGTGCTTCGTTCACCGCGCCACCAGACTCAGCTCGATGTGATGCTGGTCAGCGCCACCAGCGGCAGCGGGCGCATCATCACCACCGAGCGGGATTCGGCGTATGTGAATCCGGAAGGTGAGCCAGTGGTCTGGCTGGCCGATCACAAACGCTTCCTGCTCCGGAGCGATCGCAGTGGCTGGCAGCAGTACTATCTGTATCGTCGGGATGGCCAGCTCGTGACGCGCATCACGCGCGACAGCATGGATGTCCTGGACCTCCTCGCCGTCGACGAGAAGGCTGGCGTCGCGTACGTACAGGTCGCGGCGCCGACGCCGACGCAGCAGCAGCTGATGCGCGTGACGCTCGACGGCCGCAAGGCCGAGCGACTGACACCGGGTGATGGCGCGCATGCGATGCTCATCAGTCCGACGGCATCGTACATGTTCGATGCATACTCGCGACTCGGTGTGCCACCGGTGGTGTCGCTGTACGCCTTGCCGCGTATGACGAAGATCAAGGAACTCACCGACAATGGTGGCGTGCGGCAGCGACTGGTGAGTCTCGGTGTGCAGCCGCCGCAGCTGTTCCGCGTGCCGATGCCGGATGGCACGATGCTCGACGCATACCGTATTCTGCCGCCGGCGTTCGACAGCACGCGGAAGTATCCGGTGCTGATGCATGCCTACGGAGGACCGGCCGCGCCGCAGGTGATCGATCAGTGGGGTGATGGTCGCTACATGTGGCACGTCATGCTGGCGCAGCAGGGCTATGTCGTGGTAGTGGTGGACAATCGCGGCGCCGCATTCCGCGGTCGCAGTTTCCGCAAGGTCACGCAGCTGAAACTCGGACTGCAGGAAACGCAGGACCAGATCGATGCGGCCCGATGGCTCGGCACGCAGCCGTGGGTGGATGCCTCGCGCATCGGCTTCTGGGGCTGGAGCTTTGGTGGCTATCTGACGACGATGGTGGCCGCGAAAGGCGGTGACCTGTTCAGGGCGGCGATCGCGGTTGCCCCGGTCACCGATTGGCGGCTGTACGACAGCATCTACACCGAGCGATTCATGTGGACCCCACAGGAGAACGCGGTCGGGTATCAGCAGACCGCGCCACAGAATTTCGTCGCGGGCATGCGCGCGCGCTTTCTGCTCGTGCACGGCACCGGCGATGACAACGTGCACCCGCAGAACTCAGTGCAGTTGATCGAGCGCATGGTGCGCGCCAATCGTCCGCTGCAGCAGCTCTTCTATCCGAATCGCACGCACTCGATCAGTGGTGGCAACACCACCGTACATCTGTACGAATCGCTCACCCGCTTCATCCGCGAGAATCTGTGAAGGCATCCGGTGTCCTGATCGGTGCGGCTGTGACGGCCGTGGCCTGCACGACGCCGCGCCCGCCAAAACCGGATGTCGAGGCGTTTGAACGCCAGCGCATCGCCGGCGAAGCGGTGCGTACCGCGCCACGACGCGCGCCGGCGTGGCGCTGCGTGCCCCAGATTCCGTCGCCGTTGCCGACGCCGGCCACGCGCGCCGAGCGCACCGGCTATTGCGAAACGACGCCGTACGAAGAAGCGATGGCCTTTCTCGATACGGTGAAGGCAAACGCGGCACCGAATCGCATTATGCGCCTCACGCGCCTCGGTCTGTCACCGCGCGGCCGCCCGCTGATGGCGGTCACCGCCTGTGCGATGGTCACGCGTGGCGCGACAACCTGCGACGAGTACATGCTGCCGTCGCGGCGCCGTCCGGTCGTGATGCTGCAGGCCAACATTCACGCCGGCGAAGTGGAAGGAAAGGAGGCGGTGCTGGCGCTCCTGCGGACCGTCGTCACCGACGCAAAGCCGAACCTGCTCGACAGTCTCACGCTCGTCGTCATCCCGATGTATAACGCGGATGGCAATGAGGCGCTCGGCCAGCAGTCGCGCAATCGCGGTGCGCAACTCGGGCCCGCGATCATCGGCGAACGCGCGAACGGCGCGGGGCTCGATCTGAATCGCGATTACATCAAGGCCGAAGCGCCGGAGACGCGCGCGCTGCTGCCGCTGCTCACCAACGGCAGCATCGATGTCTTCGTCGATCTGCACACCACCGACGGCAGCTATCACGGCTACAACCTCACCTGGTCGCCGTCACTGCATCCTGGCGCGCCACTCGCCGGCTTCACCAGCGACACCCTGCTCAGGGGCGTTCGCCGTCGGCTGCTGTCGAAGGGCGTCGCGACCTACGCCTACGGTAATTTCTCCAACGCATTCGCGCGCGAGATTTCGCTCGATCCGGTGAAGGAAGGCTGGTTCACCTACGACTCGCGACCGCGTTTCGGCACGAACTATTTCGGCCTCACCGGCGGCGTCTCGGTGCTCAGCGAAGCCTTCTCGCACGACCCGTTTGCCACGCGCGTTCGCAGCACGTACGCGTTCGTGCGTGAACTGCTCGGCACCGTCGGTGCCGATGCGTCGATTCTGGGGCGCGTCACCGCCACGCGCCGTGCACTCGCGAATGGCATTGCGGCACAGGGCATCGTGCTCGAAACGCAGCTCACCACGCATCCGACGCGCGACAGCGTGCTCGTCGAGGACCTCGAAGCCGATCGCGACAGCCTCGGCGCCGAGCCCGGTGTGCCGCTCGGGATCAAGCGCACTGGGCGGCTGCGTCCGCAGCTGATGCCGGTGTACGACCGGTTCGACGTCACACGTGAGACGCTGGTGCCCCCCGGTGGATGGCTCATCGAGGCCGGTGACACGGCGCTCGTCACACTGCTCGAACGTCATGGCGTGACCGTCCGACCGCGTGTCGGATCTCGCCGGCTGACCCTCGATATCGAGCGCTTCCAGCTCGATTCCGTCGAGCGCGTTGCCCGGGCATTTCAGGGGCATCGCGAGGTGACGGTGCTGGGGCGCTGGCTGCGACTGCGCATGCGGCCATCGGCCGAATGGCTCTGGGTGCCCGCCACGCAGCGCCAGCTGCTGGTGGCGGCCCAGCTCCTCGAACCGCAGTCGAACGACGGCGCCACCACATGGAACGTCTTCGACGATCGCCTGCTGATGGGCCGATACCACCCCGTGCTGCGTGTGCTCACACGCGTTCGCGCGCGGTGATTCGTCGGATTCCCCCACGCCGCGGGCTATATTCCACCGTCAGCGGCGCCGCGAACTGCGGTGACGCGCTCACCCGTCTCCCTGCGTTCTGATGCTCCGCAATGCGTTGCTGTACCTGTCCAATCAACAGGGCATCTTCAATTTTGTGCGCCACAATGGCGTCGCAAAGGCGTTCGCATCGCGCTTCGTCGCCGGTGAGTCGGTCACCACCGCGATCGACGCGGTGCGCGCGCTCAACGCGAAGGGCATCACG
The DNA here is from genome assembly GCA_038231095.1 of Gemmatimonadales bacterium. Classification (GTDB taxonomy): domain Bacteria; phylum Gemmatimonadota; class Gemmatimonadetes; order Gemmatimonadales; family Gemmatimonadaceae; genus JACMLX01. The sequence goes on along the minus strand of JBBRLZ010000008.1, from coordinate 104,439 downwards.
GCGTCGCTCGATCTGCTCGGGGAAAGCACCACCAACGAAAAAGAAGCGTACGCCGCACAGCGCGAATATCTCGAACTGCTCGACCTGATCGAGCGCGAGAAGCTCAACGCAAACGTGTCGGTGAAGCTCACTGCGATGGGTATGGACATCTCGGACGCGCTCTGCGTGAAGGTCACGCGCGAGATCCTCGAACGGGCGAAGCGCTACGGTAACTTCGTCCGACTCGACATGGAGTCGAGCGCGTATACACAGAAGACGCTCGACCTGTTCGAGCAGCACTTCTACGGCGACTTCAAAGCCAACGTCGGCATCGTGCTGCAAAGCTATCTCTATCGCACCGAAGCCGACGTGAAGCGCGCGAATGAACTCGGCGCCCGCGTCCGCATCTGCAAGGGCGCCTACAAGGAACCGCCCGAAGTCGCATTCCCCGAGAAGGCCGACGTGGACAAGCACTACGTCACGGCGATGCACCACCTGATGGAACATGGCAACTATCCCGGCCTCGCCACGCACGATGAAGTGATCATCGCCGAAGCACGTCGCTTTGCGAAGGAGAACGGCATCGCCAGCGATCGCTTCGAGTTCCAGATGCTCTACGGCGTGCGACGCGACCTGCAGGAAGGCCTCGTGCGCGATGGCTACCGCGTGCGCTGCTACGTGCCATTCGGCACCCAGTGGTATCCATACCTGATGCGTCGCCTCGCCGAACGCCCCGCCAACGTCGCATTCATGACCGGCAACGTCGTCAAGGAATGGCTCGGTGGACGGCGCAGCGCATGATGTCGTCGTGAGCATGATGGTGCTGTGCACAGTCGCATGGTGAACGCGTGAGCGGGCAGCACCTGCCCGCTGATCACAGTCTGGGCGATGCGAACACCATCGGTGGTTACGCGCTCGTGCACGGCCGGCCGGCCGCCTTCGAGGGCAGTGACGGATTTTCGTATTCGGTGGAGCTGGCTGTCGATCAGGTGAACGACGCCGGCACGCTGTGGGCCGCGTTTCTGCTCTTCCTGCGCTGGCGCCGAGTCGGCGCATCCGGCGTCGATGGCCACCTCGAGACAGACTATCTCGCACGCGCCTCGTCGCCGGCGGCGGCGCGGGACTCACTCGGCGCGTACTCGTTGCAACAGGTGCGCGACCTCCTTGAGCTGCGCATCGCCGAAACCGCACCGGCACCCACCCGCCGCTGGTTCGACGTGATGCGCGACGACAACGACGAGACGAACAGCGAGGGCGGCGGAGTCGAGAACACCGTCAGGCACGACGGCAGCGATGACTGAGCCCAGTGCACTCGCCACTGAAGGACTCGGCATCGTCCTCAGCGGCACCGGCGGCGTGTGGCGCATCCGTCGCAACGATGGCCTTGTCGTTGACGCGGCGCTGCGTGGTCGCCTCAAGCGCTTCGATGACGCGAAAGGCAAGCAGGCACGCGCCGACAAGGACGGTGGTCGCGCCCGCGCGAGTGTGAAGTCGCGTGCGGACAAACGCGATGATCGCAACGAGGAGAGCGAAACGCCGACGCTCAAGCTCGCCGTGGGTGATGAAGTGCAGATCGAGCTGGACGAGACGAGTGCGCGCTGGGCGATTTCCGGCATTCTGCCGCGCCGATCACAACTCGCGCGTCGCGCGCCTGGTGGTGGCTACGGCGAACGCATCGTGGCGGCCAACGTCGATCAGGTCCTGGTGGTCTTCGCGGCGGCCAATCCGGAGCCGCATCCGCGCATGCTCGATCGCTTCCTGATCATCGCGGAAGCCAACGACATCACGGCGCGCGTCGTGATCAACAAGGCCGATCTCGTGTCGCCCGAGAGCGTGCGCCTGCGCTTCGCGGATTACGAACGTGCTGGCTATCCGGTGCACGTCACCAGCACCACCACCGGTCGCGGACTCGATGCATTGCGCGCCGTGCTCGAAGGGCGCACGACCGCCCTCAGCGGACCGAGTGGCGTCGGCAAGAGCAGTCTGATGAACGCCATGTTCCACGGCCTCGATCTGCGCGTGGGCGAAATCAGCCAGAGCGTGAACAAGGGCCGGCACACCACCGTCGGCGCACTGCTGCATCCGCTGCCGAGTGGTGGGTTCGTGGTCGATACGCCCGGGCTGCGTGAGATCGGCATGTGGGGGCTGACCGCCGAACACCTCGACGGCTATTTCCCCGAATTCCGGCCGTATCTCGGGGAGTGCCGCTTCGCCGACTGTGTACACGTCGTCGAACCGGGCTGCGCCGTGCGCGACGCGCTCACCCGCGACGACATCTCGGCCACGCGCTACGACACGTACGTGAAGTTGCTCGACGAGCTGGCGAATGAAGCGGAAAGCTGGGAGTAGCCATGGCTGACGCCACGAAGATCGGTCGCCGCGAGATGCTCGCGTGTGTCGTGGCCGGCGCGCTCGCGTTGACGCTGGTCGGACGTCTGGCCTTCGATCGTCGCGTACCGCCTCCCGCGTCCGACGATCCGGCGGTCGGGCAGGCCCGCTCCGCGGTCACCGACCTCGTGGTCCGGGACTCCTCCAACGCCCGTGTGCCGCTGGCACCAAAAGGTGTGCCGGCGATCCTGATGGTCAATTCCCGGACCTGTTCCTTCTGTCGGTTGTCGCTGAAGGACATTGCGGCGCTCCAAGGGCGTGACGGTGTCCCGATGCTGCGCGTCGTCACGCTTGAAGGAGCAGCGGTTGGCCGCACCATGCTCGACTCCTACGGTGTACATGGGGCGTTCAGCGCTGGGCCGGACGGGGAAAGCGATCAGGTACTCCTCACTTTTCGCATCCCGGGAACACCCGTGTTTGCGCTGACGGACAGCAGTGGCCGCGTGGTCGAGACGGTGCCGGGCTATCCCGGTCCCGAAGTTCTCGCGCGCTGGCTGCCCGTCATGCGCGGCCACTAGATCGCTCCGCTCATCACTTCTCGTCACGTCATCATGCTTCGTCGGTTCGCCGCTCCGGTTGCCTCACTTCTCGTCGTCGCTTTCCCGGCCGCTGCACAGTCATTGGCCGACGCGAAGGCGTGTGAACAGGCCATTGGCGGCAGCGCTCGCGATCGTCTTGCGATCCAGAAAATGTCGACCGCCAAGCCGGTGACCTCGCCGACCGCGATGTTCGCGACGGGCTGCCTCGATGTGATGGCGTCCAGGTGGGACAGTGCGGCTGCGCACTTTGACGCGGCGGCCAACGGCAATCCGAAAAGCAGCGCCTCGTATCTCTGGGTCGGCAACATCACCGGTCAGCTCGCACGGCTCGGCACGGCCGAGACGAAGGTCAGGCTCACGTCAAAGATCCATGATGCGTACGCGAAGGCGATCGCGCTGGACGGTGCAAACATCGATGCCCGCGAAGGCTTGATGCAGTTTTATCTCGAAACGCCGGCACCGCTCGGTGGCGACAAGACGAAGGCCGCAGAGCAGGCCCAGGCGATCGGCAAGGTCAATCCGTTCCGCGGCTTGAGCGCGCAGCTCGCCGTCGTGTCATCGGTCAACGATCGACCCGCGCTCGAACGACTCCTCACGCAGGCCACGACGCAATTCCCCGACAGCCTGGTCGGCTGGGCGAATCTTTCCGCACTGCAGGCCGACGATAAACGCGCCGCAGCAGCGTTCGCGACGATCACGCGCTGGCAGGCGACACATCGGAATGCGATGTTTGCCCTCTTCAGCATCGGGCGCACCGCCGCCGTGACGGGCGAGCAACTGGAACGTGGTGTGCAGGCACTGCAGCAGTTCCTGCGTGGTCGGCGCGCACCAAATGATCCGCCGTTGGCCAACGCGCATTACCGGCTCGCGCAGATCTATGAGCGCCAGAACAAGAAGGCCGAGGCGAAGACCGAGTACACGGCGGCCATTTCTTTGAACCCCCGACTCCGAGACGCACAAATGGCGCTCGCGCGATTGAAATGACCCGCCCGCCGACGATCGTGATCGCCTCCCTGAGTGCGATCGCCATCACCGGACTGCTCGTCGCGATCGCGGCGACGAGCGGAGGGTCCGGCGGCGCCGGTGCGTTTTTTCTGACGTTGCCTGCTACGGCAGCGTGCTGCCTCCGCGCGTGGCGCTACTCGCGGACAGCGCTGTACCTCTGCTCGTTCGGCGCCATGGTCCCCCTGATGGTCGGCGTGACGGTCACGTGGCCGAATGTCCCCGATGGCGCGCCATATATCGCCGCCATCACTGCGCTCGTCGGCGGCCTCGCGGGCATGCTCGCGCCCGCCGCCCGCGCTTGGTACGCTTCCGTCAGCGCCCATCGCCTGCTGGACATTTAGCAGGCAGCCGAACGCGCGGACCGCCTTCATAAATAGAGGATTTCAAAACGCCGCGCAGCCTGAAATCGCGCCGATGGCGCTACTCAGTGTTCTCCGTGTTCTCCCGCTCCCCCACGGAGTCACTGACGCCGATACACGGCTCGAAACTCCGCTGCCCCGCGACGTGCGGAAGCACGTTCAGCGAGACCGCAGCGTCCCCAACCCCCCATCCACGCCAAGCGTCTGGCCCGTGATCCAGCTGTTCCGCGGATCCAGCAGAAACGCAATTGCATTCGCGACATCCGATGCTTCGCCGAGTCGGCCTAACGCATGCATCGCGAGCGACGACTGCTCACCTGCCGCACTCCCCGTGATCCGCGCCGTCAGCGGCGTACGCACCAGACCTGGCGCCACGCAGTTCACCCGGATGTTCTTTGCCGCATAACTCGCCGCCGCAGACAACGTCAGGCTGATCACACCGCCCTTCGCCGCCGCAATCGCTTCGTGATTCGCGAGCCCGATACGCGCCGCCGCCGATGCCACCAGCACGATGCTCCCGCCCGTCGGTTCGGTGTTGTTCATCATCGCGCGCGTCGCCGCACGCACCAGCGAGAATGCGGAGCGCAAGTTCACGCTCAGCACGTCGTCGAACTCCTCGGGACGCGTCAGATGCGCCGGCTTGAGCAGCAGTGACCCGACACAATTCGTCGCGCCGTCGAGGCGACCGAACGTCTGCACGGCCGTCTCCACGGCGCGATCGATATCCGTCGGCGACGTGGCATCCACCAGCACCGTCGTCGCCCCCAGCTCGGCACCGAGCGCGTCGAGCGGTTCGGCTTTGCGTGCGGCCAGCACCAGTCTGGCACCGGTCGAGGCGAGTTGGCGCGCGAGCGAGGACCCGATGCCACCGGTGGCACCAAGGATGAGATGGACTGGCGTTGTCATGCGGGGCGAATGGTCCGATGCCCCTGCGGGTTTCACCCTGGCTCGCGGATTCTCGCTGACTACGGCGACAGTCGTTCGATTGCCCAGACCGAATCGGTGCGACGATACCGGATTCGGTCGTGCAAACGGCTCTGACGGCCCTGCCAGAATTCGATCTGCGTCGGCTCGACCAGGAAGCCACCCCAGTGCGGCGGCAGCGGCGGGGCCGACTCACCGGGAAAGCGCGCTTCGACCGCGCCGACCTGCGCCTCGAGCACCGACCGGTCTGGAATCACGCTGCTCTGTTCACTCGCCCACGCACCAATGCGGCTGCCACGCGGCCGTGAGTCATAGTACGCCGCCGACTCCGCGGCATCGAGCCGTCGCACCGTGCCGCGGATGCGCACCTGTCGCTCGAGCTCCACCCAGAAAAACACCAGCGCCGCCTGCGGATGCGCGGTCAGGTCGCGGCCCTTCTGGCTGCGATAGTCGGTGAAGAATGAAAAGCCGCGCGCATCCACCCCCTTCAGCAGCACGATCCGCGCATCTGGCCCACCATCCGCCGTGACGGTCGCGAGGGTCATCGCGTTCGGCTCGGCGATCGCCGCATCCGTCGCGTTCGCGAACCAGGCGCTGAACTGCGCGATCGGATCGGCGACGACGTCGGCGACGTCGAGTGAGGCCAGCGCGTAGTCGCGCCGGAGATCGGCAATGGAAGTCATGCAGTGGTTCGGGAGAGACGGAGGAAAGCGCGGTCAGTGACCCTGACGCGGTAGCAGACGATGCAACCCGCACTCGGCTGCCGCCGTCAGCAGTTCACCGCGATCGTGTGCTGAAAGCACATGCGGCAACATCAACACCGGCCTGTCGAGCAACGCGGAAATGGTCTCGCGCATCGGCTGCACCGACTCTTCATCGTCGGAGTGATCGCCACTCAAGCGATACAGCATCACGCCAGCAATGTTCACCTTACGAGACAGTAACTCGTTTCCGAGTAAGCGTACGTGACCAACGGTCCAGCGGCTGACCGGTTCCACGATGATAACTGCCAGCGCCCATCGCGCGATCAGATCGAGCATCGTCAGCGATGGCGTAATCGGGTCCAGCACACCCACGGCATCCGACACCACGAGGACCGTCCGGCCATCGCACAGCTCCTCGCGCGCCCGGTCGAACGCCGCGCCGTGCAGGAGCGTCCCGGACGCATCCGCCGCATGCATCGCCGACCGATCAGCCTCGAGCGCGAATGGTGTGACGCGCCGCGGATCGTCCAGATGACCTGCTGCCCAGCGAATCAGCGACCCGTGGCTCCCTGGCTCGCACGGATCATCAAGGCCGGTCTCCACCGGCACCATCGCCGCCACGTTTGCCCCATCGTGGGCAAGCATCGCGATGAGCATCGCGGCCGCCAGGGCCGTCTGCGCATCGGGTGTCACGCCCGTCACAGCGAATCCGGGGAGAAGCGCCTTCGCGGCGGATGATGGTGAGCTGGAATCGTCGTGCATCGTCATGACTCGAACATTACGGTGGACGCGCGTGCACGAACACGGCTGAGGCGCCACCGGCTTGCCTCCGGCGCACTACGCGCGTCGAAAATAAAAGCCGGAGTAGGCGATTTCCTGCGGACCCGTCACGTACGGAATCTGCGTACGACGCACCGGATCTTCCCAGGAGTCCACCAGCTCGTAGCCGAGGCTCGTGATCGACGCCACCAGCGCACCGTGCCGGGCGATGCGATACGGACAGATCGCCACGCCGATGTTCTGCAGCGTGATGATCTCGCGCGACGCATGGGTCGGCGTCTCGTTGATCAGCAGGTGTGCCGGCAGCATCGGCAGCGACGAAAGGAGGTCGCTGATCGGTCGCTCGATGTACTGGAGCGAACCCGTCGCCAGAATCACGTCCGATCCCGCCGCGTCGTCGAGCTTCGTGGTGAAGCGGAGCCGGGATTCGCCACGATCCCGCGCTAACGCAATGCCCGCGTCGACCGTCGACGGCACGTCGCAGACGGTCCACGCAAAATCGTCTCGGAACGTCAGATACTTCCGGTATGAGTAGTACATCAGCCCGACGTGTCCGCCGATGTCGAAGAGGCGCGTCGTCGTCGGCATTGCGCGCGACAACCAGAGCAACGCCGGATAGTCCTTGAGCAGCACCCGCACCATGCGATCAGGATACAGGTCGGCCGCGGGCGCCAGATCATATCCGACTGGCATGGACTGCGGGGCGCTCGCGGCGGCTGCGGCAAACGACGCATAGTCGCCCGCGAGACAACCGACGCAGCGCTGCGTCGGGAAATTGCGGGCGAACCGGGCCTTGAGCGCGGCTTGTATCAAGGGGAATTCGCGAACGCGAGCCATCCGGTCAGCCATTCGTCGTTTCTCGCCGAGCATGGGCAGCCGCTCTGAGGCCGGCCATCGTGAACCAGGAGTGGTGCGGCGGAGGGGAAGCCGCGGATACTCGGAATCCAATCCAGCGAGGTGAGCTTTTGCAACCTGTGCTCGCTCGCGGTCTCGGAATGCCCCGGCGTCAACCTCGGACTGCCGGGCGGGCAGTGGCTCGCGCGAATGGGCCAGATCGCACGTGAAACCCCGGTGCCACCTGAGCGCGTATGGCGCAGTATCTCGTTCTCCGCCTGGAGCCTATATGCCACGTTTGGCCGTCGTTCACGCCCTCGCGCTCGTCGTCAGCGCCTCGGCCCTTGCCGCCCAGCAGCCCCGCATCGTCCATCTCACGCCGGCCAATGGCCACGTCGCGATCTGGAACCTGCTTGGTACGGCGCGCATCGAAGCCAGCCGATCGAACGAAGTGGAAGTAGAGATCATCGCGCGTGGTGCCGACGCCGAACGCATGATCACCCGCACGGGATTGATCGACGGGCAGCAGACGCTGCGAATCACCTATCCCGCCGACGAGATCCGGCCCGTCAGCGCCGCGCCGCGGCGGCGCAGCAACACGTCCACGACGCTCAGACTGCGTGACGACGGGCGCTTCGACGGCAACGGCATGAGCGGCGGGCGCCGCATCAAGCTCTGGTCAGGCGCCGATTTCGAAGCCAGCGCGGACCTGATCATCCGCGTCCCCGAGAATGTCGCGCTCGAACTGCACGTCGCGCTTGGTGACGTCGAGGCATCGGGAACCACGCGCAAACTCTCCATCGATACGTACAGCGGGAATGTGCGCACGTCGGACACACGCGGCCCGCTCGACATCGATACCGGCAGCGGCGATGTCGAAGTGAAGACGCATAGCGGTGATCTGTCCGTCGATACCGGCAGCGGTCGCGTCGAAGTGGCTGATGTCGAGGCGGCGCGCACGATTTCGCTCGATACCGGCAGCGGTGCCGTGATAGTCGATCGCTGTCGCGCCAGCGACAACCTCAGCATCGATACGGGCTCGGGGCGCATCATCGCACGGAACATCGAGGCGCGTGACATGACGCTCGACACGGGCAGCGGCAGCGTCGAAGTCGCACCGACGGCCGCCGCCGGGGCGTTGCACGTCGATACCGGCAGCGGCTCCGTCACGCTCATCGCGCCGGCGAACTTCAACGCGCAACTCCAGATCTCAGCCGGCTCTGGCGGCATCCGCAGCGACCTGCCGCTCGAAGGGGTCCGTCGCTCCGATGGCGAGCTCTCGGCACGCATCGGCGATGGACGGTCGCGGATCTCCATCGAGACTGGCTCCGGCAGCGTGTCGATTCGCGGCCGTCTCTGAGCGCTGCAGGATCAGTCTGAAAGAAAAAGCGGCGCGCACCGATGTGGTGCGCGCCGCCTTCGTTCGTGCTGCGTGGCTCAGTGCTCTGCGGGAGCGGCCGTTGCCGGCTTCACAGTGGACGTATGCGGCAGTGCGCCCTGCGCGCGGAACATTGGATCCGTCGGATTCCGGTACGTCGCCTTGTGAATGCTCCATGCGCCGAACCAGAGGACCAGTGCAAGCACGGTCGTGGCGATGGCAGCAGGCCACCCTTCTTTGGTCGGATTGATCGGGACGTGACGTCCCTCGGTCGAACTGGCCATCAGGAGAATACTCCTCGTGCGACGGGGTTCCGGGGCCTATCCACCGGCTCGCACAACAATAACACGCTGGACAAGCCGAAGGGCAGCGGCGGAGCGGCCTGCTGCCCCAGCCACTGCTCAGCGCACCGGAGTGCCCTCTACCACGGTCACCAGCTGATCGATGGTATACGGCTTCGCCAGCAGACCATCCACGCCCAGCGCCTGCACCCGCCCCATGATCGGTGATCCTGGCCCATCGCCGGAACTCAGCACGTACCGCGTGCCAGCGCAGCTGGGCAGCGTCCGCATCCGCCGGATCAGCTCGACCCCGTCCATCTCCGGCATGTGCAGATCGCACACGACCACATCGAACGTGAACTGCTCCGCGATGCGCAGCGCATGCATGCCGTCGCTTGCGCCCACCACCGCGTGGCCGCGCGACGTCAGGAATCGGGTCAGGAAGCTGATGATCGCGGCTTCGTCATCGACGACCAGGATGTCGAGTGCGCGACCGAACGGCGTCCCGTCAGCGCCAGCCGGCACGGGCACCTCACCCGTCACGTCGAGCGCGTCCACCTCCTCCGGCGCACCCACCAGTGGCAGACGCACCGTGAATTCCGTGCCGCGACCCAGTTCGCTGTGCACGTCCACCACCCCGGCATGCTCCGTCACGATGCTGTGCACGACACTCAGGCCAAGCCCGGTGCCAACGCCCTCTTCCTTCGTCGTGAAGAAGGGATCCCAGATCCGGCTGAGCAGCGACGGCGAAATACCGGCGCCATTGTCGGAGACGTGCACGACGACGAACGCGTCGGATTCGATCTCGGTGCTGATGCGCAGCTCGAGTGGTGCCTCCGCCATCGCGCGCTCACCACGCATCGCTTCCAGCGCCTGTCGCGCATTGACGACGAGATTCAGCACCACCTGTTCCAGTCGCGCGGTGTCGCCCTGCACATACACTGGCTGCTCGGCCAGCGACATGATCACGCGCACACCGCGCGTATCGAGTGCATAGCGTTGCGTATCCACGATGTGCCGGATCACGCCGTGCAGATCGACGAGCTCACTCCGCGTCACGTTGCCCTGGCGGGCGAAGGTCAGCAGGTCGCGGACGACACGCTCGGCGCGGCGCGCTTCGCGGCCGATGGTCTCGAGTGCCTTGCGATCCTCGGACGGCCAATTCCCGCGCAGCAGCAACTGCGAAAACCCACTGATTGCCGCCAGCGGATTGTTCAGTTCATGCGCCACGCCCGCCAGCATGTGTCCCAGTGATGCCATGCGCTCACTGCGGCGCAATCGCTCATCGCGCCGGTGCCGCTCCGTCACGTCCTCGGCAATCCCTTCGAAGACCGTTGGCCCGCCGTCCTCGTCCTCCACCATCCGCAGCGACAAGCGCACCTCGATCAGCTCACCATCGCGACGACGCCACGTCACTTCGACCCAGTCATCGAGTTCGCCATTCCGCGCCATCCGCACCAGCCACTCGTGATCTGACGGATCGGCGTACACGTCGAGCGACAGATCGAGCGCCATCAACTCCTCGCGCGTGTCATAGCCGAGCAGCTCGAGCATCGCCGGATTCACATCCAGCAGGCGCTGGTTCCGTTCAGCGCGATACACGCCGTAGACCGCGCGGCGCACCAGCGCATCGTAGTTGGCGCGCGTGCGGAGCAGCATCTGCTGCGCAAGCCGCCGCTCGCTCATGTCGCGGGTGACGATGATGTAGCCTGTCACGCTGGCGTCGCTGTCGCGAATCACCGTCACGCGCGACTCGACCCAGATCGCCGTCTCGTCGCCGCGACTGAGCAGCCACGTCGCGATCGGGAATCGTTCGCCGCGCGTGATCTTGTCGAGCAGCATCGTTGCGATGGCCGCTTCGTTCGCCGTCATCAGCGAGGTGAAGTGCGCGCCCACCCAGCGCGACAGCGGAACCCTGAAGAGTTCCTCGAAATAGCTCGATGCATACGTGACAATGCCGTTCCGGTCGATCGCCGCCACCGAGGCTTCGATCGTCTCGGCGAGGAGACGCGACAGGTCTTTGCCAGGCGCACCGATCGCGTCAAATGCGGCCGGTGTGACACGCGGAGGGCGCGGGTCCATCAGGCAATCGTGACGAGGGGCATGCTGCAGAACCTACACGCGGGTCTGACTGCCGCGAGCGTTCATGCGCACTCGCGACAGGGAGCGCGTCGCGACTATTGCGCGCCGGCCAGCGCCGAGATGATCGCGGAGCGCACACCGTCGTCACCCGGCGCGATCGCACCCGAGTGACGCCACAGCAACTTGCCATCAGCGGAGATCAGCCACGACTCGGGAATGCCGACCGCCGCGAAGCGCCCGCGCACCTGATCGTCCGGATCACGCCCGATCGCGAATGTCGCACCCATCGATTTCGCGCTCGCCAACACGACGCTGTCTGCCTCGGTGTCGATCGAAATTGCGATCACGCGCAGTCCCTTTGGCGCGAACGTGCTGTGCAGCGTCTGCAACTCCGGAAACTCCGCCTTGCACGGCCCGCACCACGTGGCCCAGACGTTCACGAGGGTGACAGGCTGTTTTGCCGTACCGCCGATCCGCGCGGAGTCACCGCCGATCGTCGCGACGGTGAACGCCGGAGCTGGTGCACCGATGGTCGCCGTCGTGAACGCGGCGTCGGCCGGTGCCGGCGCCGCAGCCTTGTCCTTCGCAGCGCAGGCCACCGCGGCGGCGGCGAGTATCACTGTGGCAATCGTACGGCGCATGGCAGATCTGAATCCCGGCGCGTGATGCGCCCGTTAGCCCTGGTCGGGCGTGATGAACCGGCGACCGCGGTGCGCGAGCACGCCACGAATTCATACGGTACGCGACAGCGCCGCGTGATGATCCGCGTCGCCCAGAAGATACGTCGGGACAGCAAGCGCCCGTACGCCTTGCAATCCACCCGGACGGCAGACATTCTCCACATATGGAGTATTCGCCGTCGACGCACCCTTCGGACGACGCACCACTCGTCGCCCTCCGCGAGATCGGACCCGCCGATGCCCGGCGTCTCGGCGCCGCCGGCCTGCGCACCTTCCTCGCCATCGCCGACGAATGGGCGCTGCCGGTCGCGACACGCCGCGTGCTCCTCGGCGGGATCGGCGAATCGACCTACCACAAGTGGCGCGCCGGTGACATCGGTACGCCGTCGCGTGATCAGCTCGAGCGCCTCTCACTGCTGCTTGGCATCTACAAAGCGCTCCGCCTGCTCTTTTCAGATGACGCGACCGGCGTGCGCTGGCTCAAGGCGGCCAACACCGATCCAGACTTCGCCGGCCAGTCACCACTCGATCGTATGCGGCGCGGATCGATCGAGGATCTGTTTGCCGTCCGGCGGTATCTCGACGGGTGGCGCGGCAGCTGGCCGTGACGTCACGCGACATCGCGGCCACGCGCGTGCGTGGTCGCGCGCATCGCCTCGTGCCATCGCGGTTCCCGCCGATCGGTGTGTTCGATCGCGTGGCGACAGCGGCCGACGCGATCGACGCGATGGAACTCGAGAGTCTGACGAACGATCGCGTGCGCATTGCACTCGAGCGCAGCGCGGTGATGCCGGAGACCGACTGGGTACTCGGCGTGCCGGGCGCCACCATCGTGATGGCAGCGTTTCTGCACGCAGCACCGGAGGGCGGCCGCTTCAACGGGCCGAAGCTCGGTGCCTGGTATGCGGCGCGCGATCTTACGACGGCGGTGCGCGAAACCATCTACCACCACACGCGCCGGATCGCCGCCTCCGCAATGGGCTTCGATGCGACGATCACCATACGCGAACTGATCACATCACTCGATGCGCGGCTGATCGATCTGCGCGGGCGTCAGCTCGAACATGCCGCGCTGTACGATCCGGATGACTACAGCGCGTCGCAGGTGTTCGGTGAGGTGCAACGCGATTCCGGTCACATCGGCATCGTGTGGAACAGCGTGCGCCGCCCGGTGGGCGAGTGTCTCGTCATCTATCGTCCGCGGTCGCTCCTGCCGATCACGCAGGGGCAGCATCTCGAGTACCGCTGGCAGGGAGCGCCGGAGCCGGAAGTGCTGCGACTCGAGTCGATCTAGCCGCTGCGACTGGCAGCGGAGTTACCGTATTGTGGCCACTGGTGCAGTCGCTCTGACGCGCGCTGAACGCAGGAGCACAGGTGTACCGCTCAGAATCTGCGCGGTGCCAAGCCAGTGCTCACTAACTGGAGGCCTCGCCACACTCCAGACAGCCGGTTGCAGCGTGCAAACGAAACCGCCTGTACGAAATCCCGGCAATGACATGTTCAGGTTCACGAATTGATCCGCGCCACTGCAGTCGATCCACCGCAACGGGAGCAGCGAATCCCCCGCAGCGCTCAGCGCTGAGAATGTCTGGTAGAGCGTGTGGTATTCGCGCAGCGGTGCGGGCAGTGGCCACATCGTCGTGCGATCCGGCGTCACCAACCAACGCATTTCCAGCCGGACCAGTGGGCTTGCTCTGCGGTACCTGAGACTCGCGCCGACGAGTCTGCCGTCCTTCGCACTTGTCAAGTTGCTCCGCACCGGGAAACGGTCCGCTTCCTCAACGCGGTAGTCATCGAGTGTGCCTTCGAGCTCCCATCGCTCAACGCCTTGCAGCAGTCGCGACTGCTCCATGTACGTGGCAACCCAGAACGACTCGTATGGTGTGTTTGTGCGTGGAGCCGAGTTGGCACCGATGACGACCGGTGTCTGTGTGGCGGCCTTCACAGCCGGCAGACGGCCATCCGCGCGGACGAGTCGTTGATGAGAAACGGCAAACGGAATGCGCGTGCCGTCATGCATGACGGCCGTCACGGTCGCATCATTGAGCACGCGCAGCATCGCGGCGTCATCGCCCGGACTCGTCAATGCCAACTCGAGTCGGTCGGCCGTTTCGTTGTTCCACAGCGCACGCATACTGACCGCGGCGCTGTCTGACGCCAGGTGAGAAAGCGGTGCAGGCTGTGGCGCTTCCCGGAACAGCATCACAACCGGGAGCATCGTCGCACCGTAGGCCGCAACCCGCAGTGGCCGGGTGTGCTCGCGCTGACGGTAGAGTTGCAGCAGCAGCGCGATACTGATGGCAAGTAGTAGAGGCCAGAGCAGTTCGGGCATCACGTCGATTGCGCGGTGCAACTGCGCGCTGGGCCCCTTCGTGATCATGAGCAGCACGTAGGCTGCCATGATGAAGGCCATGATCGTGCTCTGGGCTCCGGAGGCTCCCTTCCGATCGCCGCCGAGCGCGCCGATCGCGGCTCCGACGCCACCGATCGTCGCGACGACTGCGCCGAGCCGTCCGAGCGTTATCAGTAGCTGCGCGGTGCGCAGGTGCCACGCGCTCGCCACCACGATCGCCACAGTCACGAGCATCGCGAGGATCGCGAACAGGAACACCAGCTTTGCTGCAGCGACGGCTGAAGGCTGCAGTGGCTGCGTGGCCCAGAACGCGGTGGTTCGCGCCGGCGGATCGGCCAGCACGACGACTCCCATCGCAAATGCGATCGCCAGCGCGGAGAGCATGTCGACTGGTAGCTCGAGCGTCCCGAAGGAAGCAATGGCGCCTACGGCGCGCGCCGCACGCAAACCCGTCGCGACGAGCAGGACGGCCGGCACCAGCCAGAACTGCCGGCAATCCTTGAAGAAGACGTGGCGGACCTGTGCGGGCCATGTCATGCGCATTGCTCCAGCGGCGACCCTTCGCCGGCACGTCCGGCGAGCGTCGTGAACAGCTCGCGTAGCGAAGGCTCGGACAGATCGATTCGATCGGCACCAGGAAATCTGAGGGCGAGTGCCTGCGGAAGCACCGACGTGCGTGACGCGTCTGCCACGAACGTGAGTCGTCGGCCTGCATGTTCGACTGCCATCCACGCGTCGTCGCGACCTGCTGCTCCGATGACGTCGCTCGGCGCCACGATCGTCACACGGCGGAATCGATCACGCACGTACTCCATCGAGCCACTGACGGCAATCCGCCCACTCGAAATGATGCCGACGTGATCGATGATCGCGTCGAGTTCCTGCAGGTCGTGCGATGCGATGACGATCGTCGTACCCTCATCGATCGACGCGCTCAACAGGCCGCGGACGAGATCGTCTTTCACCAGCACATCCATGCCGGTGAACGGCTCGTCCATTACGAGCAGCGCGGGCCGCGCCGCCAATGCGCAGAGCAGTGACGCTTTCATGCGTTCCCCGCGTGAAAGCGACGAGATGCGACGCGTCGGGTCCAGCGCGAACCGCGCGTGAAGGTGCGTCGCGAGCTGCTGATCCCACCGTGCATGCAGCGGTGCGATGTACGCCTCGATCCGGGCCAGCGACCAGCGTGTTGGCAATGCGACATCCGCAGACACGTATCCCATCACGCCGCAGGCGAGCGGACTTACGTCGCGAGCGTCTCGACCCCGCACGCTGACCGCGCCCGATTGCGCGTATCGCAGCCCCGCACAGCACTGCAGCAGCGTGGACTTACCCGCACCATTCGGCCCGATGAGACCGAAAATGGCACCCTCGGGCACGTCGCATGAGATGCCGCGAAGCGCGTCGATCTCTTTAGTGTAGCGATAGTGAAGGTCCGTGACGCTGATTGCATTCATCGACGTGCTCGCGCGCCACTGGCCACTCGTGCCGCGCGGGTCGTCGTGCCATCCGCCCGCCCGAATAGCGTAAACCAGCGTGCATCCACCGAGCGATGCAGCTCGTCACGATCCACGCCAAGCCGACGCGCCTCGACAACCAGCGTTTCCACGTCGGACGAGAGCAGCTTGCGCCGCTCGTCCGCCGTCGCGCGAGGAGCGCGCGCGACGATCGTGCCGATTCCAGGCTGCGAAATCAGCAACCCGTCGCGAATCAGTTCCGCCACGACCTTCTGCGCCGTGTTCGGATTGATCTTGAGCGCCTCGCTCATCTCCCGGACAGACGGAAAGGCGTCCCCTTCGGCGAGCACGCCGCCAAGGATCGCCTTCGTGGCGGCATAGACCACCTGGCGATACGGCGATGCGCCGGCGCGCAGAGAAATGGAGAACGGCAGCATTGGTGTACTATATCGCATAGTACACCTGCCAGGTCAAGGCGTCAGCCGGACGCTCACTCCCCCGGCAACGGCGTCACCACCAGAACCGCCGTGATCATCAGCACCAACAGCGCCAACAGCAGTTCCGCGACCAGTGATTTCCGCAGCGCCGCCACCGCTGCGCCCTCTGCCATGCGCGGGCCAAGCCGCCGCCAGTTGAGCGCGCCGAGCACAACGATCACGCACACCAGCACCGTCTTCGCCGTCACGTAACGCCCCCACTCCGTCAGCCAGAGATCGGAGACGTCCTGCAGGTCCATGACCGTGGCGGCCACGCCGCTGCCGATCAGCATCGCCGCACCGGGCAGTGCCAGCGGCGGCACGAGCGGCACGAGCACGCGTAGCCGTGCGTCGGCGCGCGCGGCGTGTCCGGAGTTCACGACGCCATCGGCATTTGGCAGCGTTACTCCGAGCCAGCCGATCACGCCCAGCGCGCCGAGCCACACACTCGCGCCAAGCACATGCGCGATGTCCGCGCTCACGGCAAGCGCGGTGCGCTCCTCGCTGCCGATGGCGTGTCCCTGCAGCGCCGGTGTCACGCAAAGGCCAAGTGCACCGAGTGATGCCATCAGCCACCACAGCATGCCGCGCGGTGCGCGCGATGCCAGCACACATCCGGCACCCGCGACGAGCATCGCGCCGCATTGCCAGGCGAACCCCGTGCCCCATGTCGTGGAGGTCAGCAGCACGTCCACGCCGTGCAGCACCGGGTCGCCGGGTGAGCGCAACGCCATGACCTGATCGGCGAGGCGCAGAAGCGACGCGGGGATCAGCGCCAGAACCGCGCCGATCCCCAATCGTGCAGTGTCACGCGCGATGGCGTGTCTGTCGTCGTCCGTGCCTGCGCTGCGCGGCACCATGGCCAGCCCAACGGCGCAGGCACCCGTCACCAGCAGCGTGGCGACGAACGTCACCCATCGCGCGATGATCCATTCCACAGGTCTACCGCGATCAGCGCGGCACGCCGACGTCGAACGGAATCACGCCATTCAACACGTGACCGTCGCGCGCCATCGTGCGCCACACCACTTCATAGTGCCCCTTCGCGAGCGCCGCACCGATCGGTGCGACGATCGGCGAATTCGCCGCCGCCGCGCGTGCGAGTGGCGCCAGCGCACGTTGCACTGCCGCCGCGCCGACACCCGACCTCACCTTGATCGACGTCACCGTCAGTTCAGGTGCCTGCGTGAACCAGAGTCTCACGTCGGCTGGCGACTTCGTCAGCACGGCGTTCGCCATCGGCTCGCTGCGGATCAACTTCAGGTGACGCGCCGCCGCACCGGCCGCGAATGGCACGATCGCGACCATCGCTATCAGCGCCGTGCGCGTCACGGTCCGGCGCACGCTCACTGGCCGAGCACCAGCGCGAAGACCAGAGGCGCCACGATGGATGCGTCACTTTCGATCATGTACTTCGGCGTATTCACGCCAAGCTTGCCCCACGTGATCTTTTCGTTCGGAACTGCGCCGGAGTATGAGCCGTAGCTGGTCGTGCTGTCGCTGATCTGACAGAAGTAGCCCCACAGCGGCACCTCGGCGCGCTGCAGATCCTGATGCAGCATCGGCACCACGCAGATCGGGAAGTCGCCGGCAATGCCACCGCCGATCTGGAAGAAGCCGAGCGATGCGTCCTTCGTGAGCTGCGTGTACCACTCGGCGAGATACATCATGTACTCGATGCCCGTCTTCACGGTGTGCACGTTCTTCACGTCGCCGGTGATCACATGGCCGGCGTACATGTTGGCCAGCGTCGCATCCTCCCACCCCGGCACGATGATCGGCAGGTTCGCTTCGGCCGCGGCGAGCAGCCACGAATTCTTCGGATCGATCTGATAGCTGTCCTTCAGCTTGCCCGAGAGCAGGATCTTGTACATGAACTCGTGCGGGAAGTAGCGCTCTCCGGCCTTGTCTGCCGCGACCCATTCCTCCAGCACCACGCTCTCGATCCGGCGCATCGCTTCCATCTCGGGGATGCACGTATCGGTCACACGATTCATGTGACGATCGAGCAGATCCTGTTCCTGCTCCGGCGTCAGATCACGCCAGTTCGGAATGCGCTCGTAGAAATCATGTGCGACGAGGTTGAACACATCCTCCTCGAGATTCGCGCCGGTGCAACTGATGCCGTGGATCTTGCCCTGACGGATCATCTCGGCGAGCGACACACCGAGTTCGGCAGTGCTCATCGCGCCAGCGATGGTCACGAACATCTTGCCGCCGCTGTCGAGGTGCGCGCTGTATCCGTCGGCCGCTTCGATCAGGGCGGCGGCGTTGAAGTGACGGAAGTTGTGACGGAGAAAGGCCGAAACTGGGCCGGCGTTCGAAGCAGTCATGTGCGAGGCAGTCGGCGCCGGCAAAGGCGCGAGATGATCGGTCGGGCGGGGATGAGACGCGAAATCTAGCCGATCCGACGCCCGACTTCGGTGTGCCTCGCCCAGCGGTCGCCGGCCGGCCGCGCGTCAGGCCGGTACGACCTGGCTGATCACCGCCATGAAATGGCAGGCGCTGCCCGCCAGCACGAACAGATGCCACACCGCGTGCGAATAGCGCAGCCGCTCGTTGTGGTAGAAAAGCGTCCCGGCGGTATATGCCACGCCGCCGGCCAGGAGCCACATCAGCGAGTTGAACGGAATGCGCACCAGCATCGGCTGAATCGCGAACACCGCCATCCAGCCCATGCCGATGTAGACGAGCGTCGAAAAGAGCTTGAAGCGCCCGGTGAAGAAGAGCTTGAACGTGATGCCCAGCGCCGCCAGCCCCCACGCGGCACCGAACAACCACCAGCCGACCGTGCCCCGCAGTCCGATCAACGCGAAGGGTGTATACGTGCCGGCGATCAGCATGTAGATCGCGCAGTGATCGAACACCTTCAGTCGGCGCTTCATCGCCGGCGACGGAATCGCGTGATACAGCGTGGACGCGGTGTACAGCAGCAGCAGCGACACGCAGAACACGATCGCGCTGATCATCTGCAATCGTGTACCCGACAGCGTCGCCAGCGTGATCAGCACTGCGCCTGCGGCCGCACTCGCGAGGGCGCCGATGCCGTGTGTGATCGCGTTGGCGATTTCTTCGCGATGGACCGCGTCGGCGGTGACAGCCATGGCAGCCGGGCTAGAGGGTTGAGTGCTGAAGTTACCTACTCGAACACATACGTGATCTGCTTGCTGGTCGGATGCGCCGAGCAGTACCCGCCGTAGGCACCGGGGAGTGGAACGCTGAAACTGCGGCTCGTGTTCGCCGCCGCGCCGAAAAGGCCAAGTGTCTGGTAGGTCGTATCTCGATTCTCGACCCGGACCCGGGTATTCCGCCCCGTCGTGCTCACGTGAATCGTCTCCGGCAGCGCCGTTGTCCGTCCCCACCGGTCGACGATCACGCCTCGGCCGCCGCGTTCGATTCGCAGGTCGAGCGCCGGGTGCGGCCACGCCCACCAGCTCGCCGCCGCCGTCAGCACCAGCACCGCAGCCACGCTCAGGCCACGGCGCATCGCGTCACTCACGAACCGCAGCGCGCAGCGTGTCCACTCGCGCCGGTCGGATCAGCAGTCGAGCCACCACCGTGTCCCCGACGCCGATCGCCGTGTGCAGGTTCGACGCCATGATGTGCAGGCCGCGCTCCCTGAACGCCACCGAATCGCGCGCCGGTACGATCACCGTGTCCTGCTTCATCATGCTGGCCATGCCGTTGTGATCCATCGACTGGTGGATCGAGGCATCCGCGGCGACGTCGATTTCGACACCGTAGATCACCAGCGGCACCGTGTCGCGATTGCGCATCACGAAATACAGCGCGGACGATGCGCCCTGCTCGGCGGGGCGCATGTGTGGTGCCCCGGAGGTGTCCGGCGCGGATTCTGCCTTCGCGCACGCCGTCGCGAGCAGCAGGACGATCGGCAGGGTGCGACGCAGTGTCATCGAGCGATTCACGGAGTCCGTCAGCGAGGTGTTCAGCCTGTCCTTCGAGCCATCGTTCACAAAAGCGCCCTGATGTCGGCCGTGATCTGCGCCGGCGTCAGTCCCTGGCGATGCATCAATCGCAACTTGCCGTCGCGATCGATCACGAACACCTGCGAGGGATGCGTGACGGTGTACGTCGTCGTCGTGTCGCTCGGTATGCCATCGCGATACGACGCAATCTTCCACGCGGTTTTGATTGCTTCGATCTGCGCCGATGTGCCGGTGAGTCCGATGAACGCCGGTGAAAAACGCGCCGCATACCGCTGCGCCACGGCGGGCGTGTCGCGATCCGGATCGACGCTCACAAACACGAAGCGCACCTCAGCCGCTTTCGATCCCAGCGAGTCGGCGACATGTCGCCAGTCCACGAGCGTTGTCGGACAGACGTCAGGGCAGTGCGTGTAGCCGAAGAAGACGAGGGCGACCTTGCCCTTTGCCGCGCCAAGGTCGAAGGCCGTGCCGGCAGAATCCGTGAGGCGGAGCGGCGGGGCCACGTCGGGCGGGTCGAGGACGACCCCATTGAATACCGGGGCCGCGGAACACGCGGTCAGAAGCAGGAGACAAGCGAGGGCGAAGGTGCGCATTGCGGAAAAATACATGTGGCGGAACACCTCGCGGCCGGGTCAGGTTATCGTTATCATATCATTCTCAGTAGTGCTCAGCCCGCGCCGATCCCGGCGCTCGACGAGCCGACAATCAACCGCCCCACGGCGGAGGGCAGATGGAACGGAATACTAGGCAGCGCGGTGCGATCCGTCGGGTGTTCACGACGCTGCATCGCCCGTTGTCACCGGCAGAAGTGCTCGACGCCGCGCAGGCCGAAGTGCCGTCCATGGGCATCGCCACCGTCTACCGCACTATCAAGACGCTGGTGGACGAAGGTGAAATCATGAGCATCGACGTTCCGGGTGAGGCGCCACGCTACGAAGTCGCGCATCTCGGTCATCACCATCACTTCCACTGCCGCGCCTGCGACAAGGTGTATGAAGTGGAAGGATGTCCCGCGGACATCCAGAAGCTCGCACCTCCGGGCTTCATCACTGAAGGCCATGAAGTGATGCTCTTCGGACGCTGCACGATGTGCAAGGCGGCCTGACCCGTCGGGATGCACGTAGTCCCTCGCGGCCTGCAACGCTCCTTCACGGCCACCACGGTGTGGAGCCCAGTGCTCTCGGACGGCGCGGCAGGCAGCGCTGGCGCCTATGCCTTCGACCCTTGCATTGTCGGGCATCGAACGTGCTGTAGAGTGCAGCGCAGCAGTTCGCTGCGCAGGGTTCAGATCCATACTCACGTTCAGGACATGACGACCATGAAAAGCAAACTCGTCGGCACATTCGCGACGCTGGCACTTCTTGCCGTTGCGGCCGCATCAACGGCGCAGGCGCAGATCAGCAAGGGCTACTCCGACGTCGGCTTCGTGTTGGGCTTCGGCAACCTGAATGGCGCGAACATCGCGTTCGGTGGCCGCTACGAAAACATCTTCAAGAAGCTGCCCGACCTCGGCAACGGATTGCTTGGCATCGAAGTCAGCGCGGATGTCTACAGCTACTCGCCCCCGCGTGGCAACGTGCGCTACATCCCGGTCGGCGTGACCGCCAACTATCACTTCCCGATCGACCCGAGTAACAAACTGGACCTGTTTCTCGGCGCGGGGCTGGGCTTCAGGTCGATCAGCTGCTCCAACTTCGGCGTCAACGACTGCGGCTACAACAGTGGGCTGTACGTGATCGGCCGCGCCGGCGGCCGCTACTTTTTCTCGCCGCGCACATCGCTCTACGCCGATCTCGGTGCCGGCGCCGCGACGATCAACGTCGGTCTGACGTTCAAGCTGAGCAAGTAACGGCTGCCGGGAATACACAAAGGGCGGGCGGTGCATCGATGCACCGCCCGCCCTTTGTCATTTCACCGCAGAACTCAGCGCGCGTAGCGCTTCTTGAAGCGATCGACACGACCCTGCGTGTCAATCATGCGCTGCTGACCCGTATAGAACGGGTGCGAATGGCTGGTGATTTCCATGGTGATGACCGGATACGACTTGCCGTCCGTCCACTCCATCGTTTGATCGCTCGACTGCGTCGAGCGTGTCACAAACGCGAAACCCGACGAGGCGTCCTTGAAGATCACCGGGTGATACGCGGGATGAATGCCGTCCTTCATGGCCAATAACTCGTCTAAAGGGTCACGCGCCAGGGTGCACTGGTTCCCGGCAAGCCACAAAACATAGCCGGTTCAGGCCTCCTTCGGGAGGGGCTGCTCATCGGCATGTGGCCGGGCAACCCGCCAGATGCCTTTAACGATACTTGCATCTCAGTTGCACGAGCCCTATCCTTGTCGAAGCAGACGATTTCCGAACCGCTCCACGCCAGACGCTCCCGATGGGCCTCTTCATTCGTACGCCACAAGGCAGGCCGAACCTCGACACCATGGGTGCCACGGCATCGTTCGTGTGCGCGGTGCACTGCATGGTGGTGGCGCTGTTGCTGGGCGTGATGCCGACTCTCGCGCTTCTCGCTGCGTCATGGATCGAGTGGGCGTTCCTCGCGACCTCGACGGCGATCGGCCTCTTTGCACTCGTGCCGGGCTATCGACGCCACCGCGTCTGGACGCCGCTCGCGCTCTTCACACTCGGCATTGCCGTGCTGGCCACGCTGCGGGCGCTGCTCGTGCCGCCGTCGCTGCTCGAACTCACCGCCGCCATCACCGCTGCGCTCTGCCTGGTCTCAGCGCACTGGATCAACCGCGGCGCGCTGCATCGCTGCGAACGCTGCGATCCGATCACGCACTGACGACCGCGTCAGACGCTCGCCGCAGCTCCGGCCAGCTTCGTTTCTCCGACATCGCCATTCAGCACCACGCTGTAGTGCACCGGAAGTGCCGGGTCGAGTGAATCACGCACGCTGCAGTACTTCGTGATCGCGAGTTCGACGGCCCGCTCCGCATGCACGCGATCGACACCGTCACCGCTGAGCTGATACGTGAGCAGCACCGACACCACGCGTTTCGGTACCGTCTCGGCGCGTGTACCGACCGTGTCGATCGAGAGGGCTGACAGCGGCGTGCGCCGCTTCGAGAGAATCTCGACGACGTCCACGGCAGTGCACGCGGTCAGTGCGCTCAAAAGCGCATCGACGGGAGTCTGGCCGGTTTCTGCGTTGCCATCGAGACGCAACGTCGGACCGCCGGGACGGCCGGTATCAAAACGACGATCACCCTTCCACTCGAGGTGGATCGTCGACACTGCCTTGGGAATGCTCATTGGGTGTCAGAAGTCGTCAGGTCGGCGATGGCGCAGTGCCGGTTGCAATCGGCGTGCGAACAGCATTGCCGTATTCCGTCCAGCTGCCATCGTAGTTCTTCACGTCACGGTAGCCGAGCAGGTACGTCAGCGCAAACCAGGTGTGCGACGAGCGTTCGCCGATTCGGCAGTACGTGATCGTCGGGCGATCGGGACTCAGCGCCTGCTCCGTCTGATAGATCGCACGCAACTCATCAGCAGACTTGAACGTGCCGTCTCCATTCGCCGCGCGCGCCCACGGCACGCTGCGCGCACCCGGCACGTGTCCACCACGCATCGCGCCTTCCTGCGGATATTCGGGCATGTGCAACTTCTCGCCAGTGTACTCCGGCGATGACCGCACATCCACCAGCTGACCATTCGCGCCGGAGTGGGCCAGCACGTCGGGGAGGAATGCGCGGATCTGCGCGTCGTTCCGTTCCTGTGCGACGTACGCCGACGGCCGTACTGGTGCTTTGTCCGTGACCAGGTGGCGACCCTCCATCTCCCACTTCAGGCGACCGCCATCGAGCAGGCGCGTATTGGTGAATCCGAAGAGGTGGAACACCCAGAAGGCATACGCCGCCCACCAGTTGTTCTTGTCGCCGTAGAACACGACCAGCGTGTCCTCGCTGATGCCAAGCCGGCGGAGCAGCACTTCGAATTGCGGGCGCGAGACGTAGTCGCGCATCACCGGGTCATTGAGATCGGTGTGCCAGTCGATCTTCTGCGCGCCAGGGATGTGGCCGAAGTCGAACAGCAAGACGTCCTCGTCGCACTCCAGCAGCCGCAGGTTGCTGTCGGTGACATGCTCAGCGAGCCAGGCGGTCGTGACGAGGACTTCGGGGACGGCGTAGCCCCGGCCTGCAATGGCCTGATCGGGGGCGAGCGCTGAGGTAGTCATGTCTGACGGAATGCGAAAAGGGAGATGATCGCTCGGCTTTCGGTCGACCCCTTCACGGGGGCCGAAGGACGGGCGTGACGTATCGTCGCCCGTGAACACCGTTCCCGCTAGTGGCGTGACGGTCTACCGGCTGCCTATGAGTAAATTGTCCAGCATGCCTCGCGACTCCGTTGTACCCATGCCGGCCGGCCCGGTGGTCTCGGCGGATGCGTTGCTCGTTGACGGCGACGCGGTCGTGTACCGCCTCTACGACGTCGGGTACGAGATCACCCTGGACCGGGTGCTCGAACTGCTGGCCACGCAGGCCCCCGCCCGCGTGCGTCCGGTGCGTGGCGAGGCGCAGGCGCTCCAGATCCCGAATCCGCCGATCACCGTCATCCTGGGCAGTGAAGAAGTCGTCCTCGGCGGTGAGCGCCTGACGGTCGAGGTCAGTGCGCGCATCTTCGATTTCGGGGTGGTGAGCGTGCGGGCCCGCGTTCCGGCGCCGCCGCACAGTACCTGGCACGGCTTTGTGGACTTCGGCGAGGTGCTGGACGCCGCTGATGTCGTCCCATCGCTGCTCGACGGTCATCTGCGCTCGCTGGCGGCGCGTATCGAGAGCTGCATCGAGCGACCGGCGATCGCCGAGCAGACGGAGGACTACATCGTCTATCGCGTGGCGCGGCTGACCGATCTGCAGGGGACGCCGGTGTTGCCATCGATTCTTCACGATGCGCTGGTCTCTCCGCTGCTGCTGAACGATCGCCGAGCGCTGAGCATCGAGGCGATGCGCGAGCTGCTGCCGCATCGCTTCAGCTATACGTCGGAGGATCTGACGATTCTGACGTGGGACAATGCGTTGATCGTGGATGCGTCGCTCGTCGATACCGACGTGCAGTTCATCCTCGAATTCGCGAATGCGCAACTGCTCGAACTGCGCTTCTATGATGCTACGCTCGATGCGGAGCTGCCGCGCATGTACGACCGGATCGAAGCGGCGCGACCCGGCGTGGGCGGCCTCGCGTTGTTCAGCCGTCGCTACGCCCCGCTGCTCGCCGAACTGCAGCGCACGGTGGCGGACAGCACGGAACTGGTCGAGCGTGTGGAGAATGCGCTGAAGGTGACGGACGATGTGTATTTGGCGCGCATCTATGCGTCGGCGCTCGAGCTGTTCCGTGGGCGCACGTGGCGCGCCGGGATCGATCGGAAGCTGGCGATCATTCGCGAGACGTATTCGATGTTGAATGATGAACAGCAATCCGCGCGCAGCGAGGCGCTCGAAGTCTCGATCGTGCTCCTGATCGTACTCGAGCTGCTGCTCGCCATCTTCCGGCACTGATCTGATGCTTCCCGAGATGGACCCGTATTCCCGGCACGTCATTGTCTGCACCGGGTCGTACTGCTCACCGGATCGCCGCGGGCGGCAGATCTATTCCGAACTGGCGCGTCTGCTGCAGCGCGAGGATCTGCTGTTCGGCCCGACGCGGGTGAAGCGGGGGGAGACGCCCTGCCTCGGTGTCTGTTCAGCCGGGCCGATCATTGCGGTGTACCCCGACGGTGTCTGGTATGCGAACGTGACGCCGGCGCTGCTCGAGCGGATCGTGGTGGAGCACCTCAAGGGCGGCGACGTGGTGGAAGAGGCGGTCTTTCACCGGCTCGGCGTGTCGCGCTGATGCTGGTCGCGCCGTCGTTGCTCGGCCGAGAGTGCTTCGTCCAGCGAGCGGAGGTGGCGTGGCCACACGTGAGTGGCGTGGAGGCGGAAGTTGCTGCGGGAGTCTGGCTCGTCGAGCAGGAATTCCGCCAGTCTTCGGTGTCCTTTGCGCAAATTGCAGGTGGCACAGGCCGTCACTACGTTGCCGCCGGAGCTGTCGCCGCCGCGCATGAGTGGCTGCACGTGGTCGACGGTCAGTGCAGCAGGTGTGAATTGTGCTCCGCAGTAGACGCAGCGCCAGTCGTCCCTGACGAAGATTTCCTCGCGTTTCATGATGGTAGATATTCCTGATCCACGGCGCACCTTCTTTGAAGCGGCGCGCAAGCTGATTTACGATCCCGATGGTCCGGCGGCGTCGCTCGATGACGTCCGGGACATCCCACGACTCACGCCCCACACACTGGACAAGGCCCGTATGGCGCGCACTCGCGATCGCATTCTGAGCAACCTCGAGGAGATGTACAAGGAAGCGTTCGACCGGGCGAGGGGGTCGGAAGATCCGTCGCAGATGCTTGCGCTCGACTTCGCCTATCGCCGCGAGCAGTTGTACTTCGAGATCCTGCTCGACCTGCGGGACTCGATGGATCGCCGCTAGAGCTGCTGTGACACCGGTCACTCTGGTGTTCGTGAACGGACGTATCCACACTGGTGATGTGCGGCGTCCGGTGGCGGATGCGATCGCAGTCACGGGACGTGAACTGGCCCTCGTCGGATCGAGCGCAGAAGTGCGCAAGCTGGCGGGCGCCAGCGCGCGGGTGGTGGACCTGCGTGGTGCGACGGTGCTCGCGGTGCCGGAGGACGCGGTGCTGCGGCGCGGCGGCGCGGCCTCGTTCGTGGTTCTGCACCCCGGTGATGCGTACGCTGAAGCGCTGCGGATCATCGATGGCGTCGTGATCGCAGCAAAGCCGTCATGACGCCGTGACGTGACGAGCGGTGTACGCTGCATCGCGCGGCTGCTGGCGCTGCTGTGCACCACCACCGCGCCTCACATCCTCGTGGCGCAGTCGAATGCGCCGGCCTCTGGCGCGGCGGGCCAGGGCTGGCTCTTCACATACACCGTCACGGCGTCGGCCGCAGGCCGCGCGAGCGAGAACGGCGGTCTGACGCTCGATGTTGCCGTCTGGCATGGTACGGCGCGCATCACGGTCAGAGAGGGAGCGTTGCGCAACCTGACTGGTGACCGCGGAATGATTCTCGTGCGCAGCAGCGACAGCACGATCGTGGTGCTGAATCCGACGCGGCGCGATGCGCTGGTCGCACGGTCAGGCGAATTGGGCGCGCTACTCGCCGGCGGACAGGCGGGCGGCGTACCGATCGACGTATCCGATGTGTCGAGCGTGACACGCGCTCGGGGCGCCGGGACTCGCGTGCTCGGGTTTTCAACGCAGCGCGTCGAGCTCGAGCAGCGCTACACCATGCAACTGTCATCGCCGACGGTGAAGAAGACGTTGCGCACGGTGCAGACGGCGCAGCTCGACGTCAGCCGGGATCTGCAGCAGCTCGACGCCGGCTTTCGTGCCTTCGCGGAGCAGTTCGCACGCGCGCTCGAATTACCGGCGGCGGTCCGTGCAGCACTGCGGGTGGTCGAGCGGGGTGTGCCGAATGGATTTCCGCTCCGCAGCAGCACGTCGGCGCAGAGTGTGGTGGGCACGGACACACTGCGCACCGAGCGCCACGCAGAAGTGACCGCATTCAGCCGCGCGGCTGTGGACACGACGACGTTCGTGATTCCGGCGGGGTACCGGGTCACGGAGATGAGCCGCTTGCTGCAGCGGAGCCGGACGCCGGACTAGTGTGGTGTGACGGATGACAGCGCGCCCCACATCGTGACGATGCCGGGCGCGCTGGCCGCATGATCCACGAACTCAGTAGGCGACGATTTTCCGGTACGCCTGACGGAACGTCTCCTGCTGCGGCAGGATCGCATCTTCGAGCTGCGGAGCGTAGCCGACGAAGGTGTCGCTGCTCGCCACGCGCATGACCGGCGCATCGAGATATGCAAAGCATTCGTCGGCGATGGCGGCGGCGATTTCGGCGCCGTAGCCCCACGACTGCGAATCCTCGTAGCCGACGATCACACGATTCGTCTTCCGAATGCTCGCGAAGACGGTCTCCTTGTCCCACGGCGACAATGTGCGCAGATCGATCACCTCCGCACTCACGCCCTCATCCGCCATCTGATTGGCGGCGGCCAGTGCGCGCTGGACCGTGGCGCCATACGTCACGACGGTGACGTCCGTGCCTTCACGCGCGATCCGCGCCTTGCCGAAGGGAATCATGAAGTTCGGGCCCGGATTCATCGCCTTGTTGTATGTCTGCCGATAGAGGTGCTTGTGCTCGAGGAAGAGCACCGGGTCCTCGCAGCGGATAGCCGTGCGCAGCAGGCCGCTCGCGTCCAGTGCATTGCTCGGGCAGACGACCCGCAGGCCAGGCGTGTGCGTGAACAGCGACGCGCCGGTCTGCGAGTGATACACACCGCCGCGGATGTAGCCGCCGTACGTCGTCCGGATGACGACGGGCGCGGCGAAGGCATTGTTCGAACGCCAGCGCATCGTGGCCAGTTCGTCGCGAATCTGCATGTAGGCGGGCCAGATGTAGTCGAAGAACTGAATCTCGACGACCGGCTTGAAGCCGCGGAGTGCGAGGCCGATCGCGCGTCCGACGATGTTGGCCTCGGCCAGCGGTGAGTTGTACACGCGCGTGCTGCCGAACTCCTTCTGCAGGCCGTGCGTCACCTTGAACACACCACCCTTGCCCTTCACCTTCTCAAGAACGTCGGCGCGGCTCGCATCGGCCACGTCCTCGCCGAACATGAGGATGCGCGGATCGCGCCGCATCTCGTCGCGCATGCAGGTGTTGAGCAGTTCGACCATCGTCGTGTCGCTGCCGCTGAACTGCGGATCATCCTCGGTGTCAAACCGCTCGCCGGTCGGATCGACGTCGGGTGAATACACCCCGTAGTAGATCGTGCTCGCATCCGGCTGTGCCGCCGCCAGCGCGTCGTCGGTCGCCATCAGCAACTCGGCCTCGACGCCGTCCGCGATCACAGCCAGATCCTCCTCGGTCGCGAACCCGTGCTGCAACAGCCAGACCGGAAACGTCTTCAGCGGGTCACGCGCCGCATCGGCCTCACGCTCTTCAGCCGGACGGTACATCGTCTCGTCATCGGAGAGCGAGTGCGAGTACGGGCGAATGACCTTCGCGTGCACGAACGCCGGCCCCTGACGCTGCCGCGCATAGTGCACCGCGCGCTGCATCGCTTCGTAGCTCGCGAGCAGGTCGCAGCCATCCACTTCCTGGATGTACAGACCAGGAAAGCCCTTCACGAGCTTCGAGATCGAGCCGCCGGCTGTGCCGACTTCCACCGGCACGCTGATCGCGTAGCCATTGTCCTCCACCAGATAGACGATCGGCAGCTTCAGATTGCAGGCGGTGTTCAGCGACTCCCAGAACTCGCCTTCCGACGTCGTGCCGTCACCCGTCGTGACGAGGGTGACTTCATCCGTCGCTGTGCCGTCGAGCAGTGTGTTGCGCATCGACGCTTCCGCGCTGCCCACGGCCTGCAGGAATTGCGTGCCGGTGGGTGACGACGTGGTCACGATGTTGAGCGCCTTGCTGCCCCAGTGACTGGGCATCTGGCGACCACCGGAATTCGGATCACGCGCGGCACCGACGGCCGAATAGAGCATGTCGACGGCGCTCATGCCGAGTTGGAGACAGAGCGCGCGGTCGCGATAGTAGAGGTAGAACCAGTCGTGCGCCGGCCGGAGCACCAGCCCGGCCGCTGTCAGCACCGCCTCGTGGCCGGCGCCGGAGATCTGGAAGAAGATCTTGTTCTGGCGTTTGAGTTGCACCTCCTTATCGTCGATGCGACGCGAGAGGAGCATGGTGCGATATGCCGCGAGCAGCTGCTCACGCGAGAGACCGGCGGTATAGGTCTCGGATGGGGCGAGGGAAGTCATCCCGCAACTCGGTCAGAAGTGAGAGACGCTGTCGCAAGGCGAGGCGCACTGGCGTCTTTTGGCAAACTGGTCAGGAGAGCGAAGCGGCCCTGCCCAGCACGTGAGCAAGGTAAGCGCGGCCCGACGTCACACATACGGGCGAGTGGCGGCCGGCGTGCCGCGCACTCGATGACAGCTGTTTGCCGGTCGGCGTGGATCACACAGCGGATATCGACACGCTGCACACTTGCACATTTTCCAGCTCCAACCTTTCAGAACGGAGTCGCTTTCGATGAAGTTGGCACAGGTGCGCCACACCGTGTTCGCGCTGCTGCTGCTGGCCAGCGGAGCCCCCTCGCTCGCTGTGGCACAAGGCGGATTGCTGGGCCGCGTCAAAAAGCGCGTGGAGGAGAACGTCGGCCGACAGGCGGACAAGGCCGTGGACTGCGTGATGGGAGATCAGTCGTGCATCGACAAGGCCAAGGCCGATGGGAAGCCGGTCCGCATCGATTCGACGAAGGCGGCGCCGGCGCCGGGGGGGGACGTCCAGAGTGCCGGTACCGGTGGTGCTGGCGGAGGCAGCGGCGGTGTCTGGGCGAACTACGACTTCGTGCCCGGCGCGAAGACGATCTTCTACGAGGATTTCAAGAACGACGAGATCGGGAATTTCCCGCGCCGGTACGAGTTTCAGGACGGCAACATCGAGCTGGTGACGTATCGCGAGCGCACCTGGCTGCGCGTGGCGACGACGGGGCACTTCTCGATTCCCTTGCCAGTCCTGCTGCCGGCACGCTACACCCTCGAAATGGACTACTGGGGCACCGGTCGCGAGTGCTGGATGTATACCGATGGCACCAGTAACGGCTCGACGCACTTCACATTCAGTTCGGACGGCGGCGGCGGGCTCGCCAACGGGAGCATTGGTAGCGCGAGGATGCCGGGCAACGGCGGCGAGAACCTGACGCATCAACTGCGGATCCTGGTGGATGGCACATACGCGAAGGTCTACATCGATTCGCGGCGCGTCGCGAACGTCCCCAACTATCAGGGTGAACACGGAAACAGGGTTGGGTTCTACTGCGACCCCGGTCTCTCCGTGGGCGGCATCCGCATTGCCGAGAGTGGGCGGAAGTTGTACGACGCGCTTGCGGCCGATGGCCGGGTCGCCACGCAGGGGATCCTGTTTGATACCGGCGCTGATCGGATTCGTCCGGAAAGTGCGCCGACACTCAAGGAGATTGCGGCGATGGTCGCAGACCACGACGGCCTGCGTCTGGGTATCGAGGGGCATACCGACAACGTCGGTACCGCTGCGGCGAACCTGGATCTGTCGAAGCGCCGGGCGGAGGCGGTCAAGGCGTATCTGGTTGGCACCCTGCGCGTGGATGCGGCCCGCCTCGAAGCCACCGGATTTGGCGGCACCAAGCCGGTGCAGCCGAACACCACCGCCGAAGGACGCCAGACCAATCGGCGTGTGGAACTGGTGAAGCTGCCGTAGTCGCCGTCGCTTCAAGGCGCTACCATCGAGTGGCGCGTGACCCGAATCCCGGAGCGTCGTATATCCGGAGAAGCCGGTCCGCGCCACTCGATGTTTTCCCGGTGTCCTTCAACGCTTCTACCGGTATTTGCTTCGTGCCAACGCACTGTGTGTTCTGTGATCTGATCAAGGGTGCCGGCGAGGTGTCCATCTGCTATGAAGACGCCGATGCGGTGGCGTTCATGGACATCCAGCCGGTGAATCGTGGTCACGCGCTCGTCGTCCCGCGCGAGCACTTCGCATCACTCGAAGACATCCCTGGCCCGCTCGGCAAGCATCTGTTCGATGTCGCGTGGCGACTTGGCGAGGTGATTCGTGACGTCACGAGCTGCGATGGCATGAACCTCCTCGTGAGCAGCGGGAGCGCTGCCGGACAGGATGTGTTTCACTACCACGTCCACGTGATCCCGCGCATGCACGGTGACGGGTTTGACGTGCCGCTGCCGTTCGCCGGCGGCACGCCAGTGTCGAGGCAGCGCCTCGACGCCACCGCAGTGCAGATCCTGACAGCGCTGCACGATCCGATGCGCGCGAAGGATGCCGTGACCCGATACGCGCGCCGCAGCACTGACGCATGAGACGGTGATGTGATCGCGCATTGACTCGCATGTCACCGGCGCGCGATCGGTCCGGTGACACAGCTGGTGCAGGGCGGCACTTGCGAAACGCGTGCGTCTGGTGGAATGTGTTGCTCAGACGCACGTGCACGCACCAGGGACGTCATTCGGCCAACGAGGGCTGTAGATGATTCGTTCAGGACTGCGCTTCGGAGTTTGTCTGGCGAGAGCGGCATGACCGCTTTCTGGCACCACCACCAGCTGCGTCGTCCGCTTGGACGCGCCCCGCGTTGCGACCGGCTTGAGCGTCGTGACAGCCTCGCTCCCGCCGTCCGGCGGGCCCTCAAGACGGCCGCCTACAGAGACTGTGATCACCGCTGCGTGTATTGCGGCTGGGTGATGCCGTTCTCGGAGGCGACGCTCGATCATGTGCAACCGATCGCGCGCGGCGGGCGCTCGCAGCCCGGTAACCTCGTCGTCGCCTGCGGGCCGTGCAATCGACTGAAAGCGGATCAGCATCCGCAGGATTTCTTTGCGCGCTGGCCGGCTGCGGGCGAGAACTTCATGCGTTACGCTCGCACCGTGCACCGGGCACTCAAACGCTCAGCGCGACGCGCGGTCAGTCTCGCATGGGCGGAAGCGGCGTAGTGGCAGGCTCGCTGCGGCGTCATGTGACGCCGCAGCGAGTTCGTCGCTAACGGGTGAGCGGCGCGACACGCTGCAGCGCCACCGCCAGCTCGCGCGCCAGCACACCGACATGCAGCGTCGGTCTGCCCCACTGTTCGCCATCCACCTCGATCACGGCACCACGCTTGACGGCGCGCAGATCGCGCCAGCCCGGCGCGTCCCGCAGTCGCGCCAGCTGCGCGCCGCCGTCGTCTCGTCGGCCAACGATCAACACGTCCGGATCGCGCGCGAGAAAGCTCTCGAGCGAGAGCGTCGGGAAATCGCCGGGCAGATCGGTGAACGGATTCGTGGCGCCGGCGACTCCAACCAGTTCCGCTATGAAGCTTTTTGAAGCCGCGATGATCACCGGCGACCGGCTGATGACGTAGACAGCGCTCGGCTTCGGGAGTCGCGCGATTGCGCGCTGCACTCCACGCAGCTCAGCGCGCAGCGTGTTGGCTGCTGCCGTCGCACGCGGCGTCACGCCGAGGAGCGCGCCGATGTCGCGTACGGTCGCGAAGAGCGCGCTGGTGTCGCGGGTGTCGACGAGATAGACCGGCACGCCGGCCGCGCGCATTCGATTCACGACCGCTGATGTCGCCTGTCCGTTCCACGCGAGGAAGAGCTCGGGGCGCGACGAGAGCAGCGTCTCGACGCTCGGGTCGAGCCCACCGCCGACGTTCACGGCTTTCGCGACCGCGCTCGCGGTGTCGTAACGCGTGCGCGCGACAACCCGGTCCGCGGCACCGAGTGCGACGACGATGTCGATCCCGGATGAGATGAGCGACGCGATGCGCATTGCCGGCGCCCTCACCGTGACGGGCAGTCCGGCGCCGTCCCGGAGGGTGATGGTCTGCGCCGACAGCGTTGTCGCGAGCAGCAGCGCCGGAACGAACACTCTCAGAAGCCGCGTGAATTCCATCGGATAAGCGACGCGCCCTCGGGTGTCAGTTCGAACGTGCACACGTGCGCATGGTCGAGCGCGAGTGAAAAGGCTCTGGACGCAGGAATACCGAGCAGGACGACGGCTGCAGCGCGGATGCTTCCGGCGTGGGCGACAACAAGAAAATCACCACCGGTGCGCGGGAGCGCTTCGAGCCACTCGGTGATGCGTGCCACGACATCGTCGAACGACTCGCCGCCCGGAGAACGAATCGCGGTCCAGGCATCGGAGTACTCGCCGGTGTAGACCCCGTCCGCGATATCGAGGTCGGCCCAGTAGCGGCCGTCCCATTCGCCGTAGTGCATCTCGCGCAGTCGCGGCTCGCTGATGACCGGCGACATGGTCAGCAGGTTTGCGGTCGCGCGGGCGCGCTCCAGGTCGCTGCTGATGTATGTCGCATGCGGCAGTTCCAGTCGTCGCGCGAGCGCCATGGATTCTTTGCGCCCGACAGCCGACAGCCGCAGGTTCGTCTGGCCGATGCAACGACCCTCAGCGCGCGCGGCGCTCCCGTCACGAACGAAATGCAATCGCAACGGTGCGTCGGCGTCACCGGCCGTCAACGGATGGAAGTCGGTCAATAGTCCACCGGTCTCAGGTAGCTCTCGCCGATAGCGGTTGGACCGATCAGCGCGACCGTCGGCAATCGGCGTTTCCAGTGCGTCGATTCAAGTCGGCGTCTGACAATCTCGATGTCACGCGCATCGAACCCGCGCACGACGAGATCGGCCGGCGTCCATCCGTTCAGCATCCAGTTGAGCAGGTCGTCGGCGCGCGCGTAACTGATTCCGAAATCGCCTTCGTCGGTCTGACCCTGAATGAGATCCGCCGACGCCGGCTTGTCGATGATCGCAGCGGGCACGCCGAGATGCCGTGCCAGCGCCCACACCTGCGTCTTGTAGAGATCACCCAGTGGGTTGATCGGTGGTGAATCATCCGCGTGCCAGGTGTAGTAGCCGAACAGGCGCTCCGTCTTATTGCCGGTACCGAGCGGCACCCCGCGATGCTTCGCGCTCAGGTCGAAGAGCGTGATCATCCGGGTGCGCGCCATCACGTTGCCGCGTCGCGCGGCATCGGCATCGGGCTCCTGCTGCAGATATCCATCGACGGCGGCGGTAATTTCCATCGTGCGGTGATCGATGCCGAGCGCGTCGATGACGAGCTGCGCGTGCGACAGGCTGTCGCTGGACGATGCCTTGTATGGCATGCGTACGGCGAGCACGTTCGATGGCCCGAGGGCGCGCGCCGCGAGATACGTGGTCACGGCGGAATCCACGCCGCCCGACAGACCGATCACGGCTTTCGTGAAGCCGCGGCGCGCCATCTCGTCGCGAATGAACTGCACCAGCCACTGCTCGACGAGCGGCGCGTTGATCTCGAGCGGCGCGGGGGCGCCGGAAATGCCGGTCGACGGTGTGACCGTCACGGCGCTTGTGCGCGCTACCGGCGCTGCGGGGACTGACTCCTCAGCCGCATCGTACGACAACGTGTACGGCGTGCGCGCCATCGCGGCATCGATGTTCTGCGCCAGATGCGGCCAGGCGTGCGCAACATCGCTCAGCAGCGGGGCGTCGGCGCGGGCGCGCACGAGATCGCGGAGATCGCACGTCAACGTCTGCAGCGACGGCTCGAACAGCGGCAGCGTGAGGCGGATGTCGCCGTGCGGGCCGGCGATGATCGAGCTGCCGCTGAACATCTTGCCGCCTTCGCTGCCCACCAGATTGCTGAGTGACACGAACAGGCCGTGTTCTTCGGCGATGTCGCGGATCAGTCGTTCCCAGCGATAGACGCTGGCCGGGCCAGCAGTCGCATCGCTGCGTGGCCATGGTCCGCGTGCCGGCGCAGCCGACGAGACGAAGACGACTTCCGCACCGTCGAGTGCCGCGATCGTGCCGGTGATCGAATGCCATGCGTCCTCGCACACCAGCATCGCGGCGCGGCCCCACGGCGTGTCGAAGGCGCGGACGTCGCGACCGGCTTCGACGAAACGCGCTTCATCGAACAGGCCGTACGTCGGGAGGAAGTTCTTGCGGTGCACATGCCGGATGACGGCCTGCGCGCCCCCGAGCGAGACGTACATCACACTGTTGTGCAGCGTGTTGCGCCAGCGCTCGTAGAATCCGATCACCACATCGAGCGTGGCACCGGGCGGCGCGTTTTGTGCGAAGTCGTGCTGGAGGTCGTCGGCGAGTGTACCTGCCGTCACCGCGAGATCGCGGACGCCGCCCTCGAGGAAGTAGCCGGTGAGGGACGTTTCCGGGAAATGCAGCACGTCGGGGCGCGGGTCGAGTGCCACCGCCTGAGCGATCAGGTCGGCGATCCGGGCACGATTGGCGGTGTAGTTGGCTTTGGCAGGGCGAAACTGCGCCAGCCCAAGTCGAAGCAGTCGAGGCATGATCTAAAACTAGAGCGTTCCGGTCGCCGAGAGGTGGTGGACCGTGGAGTCATACCCATCAGCCATAGATTTGACGCTGTGTACAAACATCTCCTCAGCCTCTCCCTCCTCGCCGGCACCGTGTCGGCACAGGGCACCGATCCCGCGGCCATCGTGCCCCTCCCGCAATCGTCGGTGGTACTGGCCCGCGACGGCACGGTGATCGGCGAATTCGGCAAACAGGTGCGAACGAACGTCGCGATCGCGTCCCTGCCGAAGTACATCGGGCAGGCGTTCGTGGCCATCGAGGACCAGCGCTTCTATCAGCACGATGGCGTCGACCTGATGGGGGTCGCGGCGGCGATGAAGGACGCAGTGATGGGCCGTGCCCGCGGTGCGAGCACGATCACGCAGCAACTGGTCGGCAACATGCACCCGGATCTGATCGACCGGCGCGATGCCTCGATCGGTCGCAAGCTGCGCGAGCAGTCGGCGGCGCGCGAGATGGAGCGCCGCTACAACAAGGCGCAGATTCTCGAGGCGTACATGAACACCGTGCCGTTCGGGCATGGCTGGTACGGCATCGATGCGGCGGCGCGCCATTACTTCGGCAAGCCGGCCATCCGGCTCTCCCTCGCGGAAGCGGCGGCACTCTCCGGTGTGCCGAACGGACCCGCGGTCTACGATCCGTTCAAGCACCCGGATCGCGTGAAGAAGCGTCGCGACCTGGTATTGGCGCTGATGGCAGAGCAGAAGTACATCACGCCAGCCGAGAAAGCACAGGCGCAGGCACAGCCGCTCGCGGTGGTGAAGCAATCGATCGACGCCAGCTTCAACTACATGGTGAACGTCGCACGCGTGCAGGCGGAGCGCGGCGGCGTGAGCGTGAAGGATGGCGGCTATCGAGTGTATACCACGCTCGATCCGATGCTGCAGCGCGCGGCGGCGAGTGCATTGCGCGACGTCGTGAACAGCGCCGAGAGCGGGCCGCGACGGAAGGCGAAGAAAGGCGCCGCGCCGGCACCGGCGATGGGGTCGTTGCAAGGCGCGCTGGTGATGCTGTCGCCGCTCACCGGCGAGGTGCTGGCTCTCGTCGGTGGCAAGGATTTCACGACCTCGTCGTTCGATCGGGTGATCGACGGGCATCGTCAGCCCGGGTCGAGCTTCAAGCCGTTCGTGTACGGCACAGCGCTGCTGCAGGGCATTCCGCCGAATACCATCGAACAGGACACCGCACTGCACATCGTGCAGCAGAACGGCCAGGTGTACTCGCCGGACAACGCGGACGGCAAGTTTCTTGGGGCCCTGACGATGCGTGAAGCGTTGGTCCTGTCGCGCAATCCGGTCGCGGTGCAGCTCGGCATGCAGGTCACGATCGACAGTGTCGCGGCGCTCGCGCATCGCATGGGCCTCGATGCAACGATTCAACCGTATCCGTCGAGCGCGATCGGCACGGCGAGTGTCCGTCCGCTCGATATGGCCAGTGCGTATGGTGCGATTGCGAACGGCGGAGTCGCCGTCAAGCCGCGATTCGTGACGCGTGTCGAGGATCGCAGCGGGAAGACGGTGTGGGCGCCGAAAGTGGTCGCGCCGCAATACGCGATCGACAATCGCGTCGCGTGGGTGCTGCGCGACCTGATGCGCGATGTGGTCGAACGCGGCACGGCCACCGCGGTTCGGAAATACGTTCCCGCACGCATACCCGTGGCCGGGAAAACCGGCACGACGAACGGCAGCACCGATGTCTGGTTCGTGGGCATGACACCGGAACTCGTCGGTGCCGTGTGGGTCGGCTACGACACGCCGAAGGCGATCAATGGCGGTCAGGCCGCTGGTGGCACGATCGCGGCGCCGATTTTTGGTCGCGCCGTGCAGGCGTACTACGCCGGCAATCGCGCGACGCTGCCGTGGACGCCGCCGCCGGGCGTGCTGTCAATGGAGCTGGATCGCGACACCGGCCTTCCGGTCACGGCCACGACACCAGCCGAGAAGCGGTACACCGAATGGTTTGTCGCCGGCACCGAACCGGGGGCGATTCCGGTTGATGTCTGGAAGCTGATGGAGCTTGGCGGGATCGGCCGCTGAGCCACGCGCGCAAACACGCACCAGCGGGTCCGCACAGCACCACTGGTTGAAATTCTCAGTTTCCCTTCTACACGACCGCACATGTCACGCCGCCTGTTCTCGTTGGCCACGGCCACTTTGCTCGCGTCGCCGCTCGCGGCGCAGGCACCCACGATGGCCGCTGCGCAGACGGGCGCGCGCGCCTGTACCTACGCGACCTGCTCGTTGCGACTCGAGAATGGTGGCTTCTCAGGACCGCGCATTCGCACCGCTCTGGATGGCGCCGCGACGAAGGTCGGCTTCACAGGCAACGGCATCGTGGCCGCCGTCAGTGCAGTCCCGGCGGCGTTCTCTGAAGCGAAGCTCGGCCACTCGGCCTCGGTGCGCGGGCGGACGATCGGGCTCGTCACGACGTCGGCCGGTTTCTTGTGGATGCTGATTGCCGCGCAGTCAAAGAACGACAACACACGCCTGACATCGATCTACGGTGGCATCAGCGTCGGAGTCATCGGCGGCCTGTTCTCGGCGGCACAGATGACGAAAGCCGATCAGTATTTTTCGCGCGCGGTGTGGATGTACAACACGGCACTGCCGCGTTAGCGTGTAATCCGATCCATCGTCGGATCGAGCCTCTGCCGACGGCCGATGCCGCCGTGCGTTCAAGCCATAGCGACGCTTGTCTCGTTTTCACGGGATGTCGGTGGTCTTCGCATTCGTCTGATCGGGATGCCATGCAGGACGAATCAGAATCGTCGACGTTCCGCGATGATCTCAGCTGTGAATTACCGCGCTGCCGGACCGCTGCTTGCGGAGAGCAAATTAAGGGTTAAGGGTTAAGGCGCGACGATATATGTCGCTGATTTGGGATATCTGACTCCTATGGTCGACACAATGCAAACCCACGCTGTTGCGATTCTAGCCGTCGTGATCTCTTCTCTGGCGCTTCAGGGATCCGTCATGGGTCAGGGCCCGACCGTCAGTTCCGCACGGGCAGCGGTGAGCAAATGCGCATACGACGTGTGCGCGCTCCGGATCGAGCCAGCCTTGTTCGGCTCACGGAAGCTGGTCGTGGGCTTGGATGGTGTGCGCACCGACTTCGGTTTGCTCGGCGGCGGATTGATCGAAGTCGTCGACCCCGTACCGGCGGCACTGGCTGAAGCACGGCAGGGACGTCGGAAGAATCTCGTCGCTGCGATCGCGGGCATCGTCGCCGCGGCAGGAATAGTCATTTCGCTGAACAGCGCCATCAGC
This sequence comes from Gemmatimonadales bacterium, assembly GCA_038231095.1. Classification (GTDB taxonomy): domain Bacteria; phylum Gemmatimonadota; class Gemmatimonadetes; order Gemmatimonadales; family Gemmatimonadaceae; genus JACMLX01. The sequence goes on along the minus strand of JBBRLZ010000008.1, from coordinate 65,066 downwards.
ACAGGCTTTGACAGCAACAACGATGGGCAGCTCTTTGGCGCACTCGCCGTCGGGGCGGTCGGCACTGTCGTGGGTGTCACGCAGCAGGTCGGCGCTGAGCGGCATTACTCTCGAGCGGTCTGGCTCTACAACCGTGAATTGTCGCGCTGAAAATGCGCTATGCGAGAGGCGTCACGCTCGGTGTTTCCTTCGCTGTCCTGCTGTCGAACCGCGTCGCCGCGCAGGAACCGGATACGTCGAGTGCGTCGACGTGCACATACGTTCGATGTGCTCTGACGATCGAGAGTTCGCGGAAACCAGCAGGCAAGTATCTCGTCATCGGGCAAACAGGCTCGCTGCAGCGTCGCGTTACGATGACCGACAGCGCGCTCATGGCAGCCGTCACGACGTCACCGCCCGCCGTCGGCGAAGCGACCCGCGCCCGGCGGTTCATGCGCGTCGGGCGAGTTGTACTCGGCGCGACCCTGCTGTATGCGGCTGGTACCTACATTGCATCGGTCGCGCGCAAGCCGAGCAATCCGTTGTCGTACGTCGCGGCGTCGTGGACGATGTTCCCTCCGCTCGTCTACGGAGGCCTTCCAGGAGCGGCGCTCCTCCTCGAAGGCGAGCGTCATGTCACGCATGCCGTGCAGGCGTACAACGCTCAGCTGCCCCGGTGACCGCTCACGTTCCCCCGTACCACTCGTAGCCGCGATCGCTCCAGTACCCGCCATTCGCCGCCGGCATCACCACGATCTTCGTCAGATACTTCGTGTTCTTGTAGCCGAGCTTCACCGGGCCGTGCACGCGCGCCGGAGCGCCGTATTGCGGTGAGAGCCGCTGCCCGTCCTTCGCCAGCACGACCATCGTCTCCGGGTGCATCGTGCTTTCGATGTCCCAGCTTTCGTGGTACCCGTCGTCGAAGCTCATGAAGTCCACGAACTTCGCATCGGACGCCGGCTGCACCTGCGCCAAGATCGCGCGCAGGGGGACGCCCGTGAAGTCCGCGACTGCCGTCCACCCTTCGACGCAATAGTGTGGCACGCGCCGCGTCTCCATCTTCATCGCGCGCAACTCGTCGTACGAAAACGTATGTGGGGTCTTCACTGCGCCGCTCACTTCGAGGCTCCACGCACCGTTCGCGGCGGTGTCCCACATCGGGACGCGATCGCTGACCCAGTACGCGGGAAAGCGTGCCCCAGCCGGTGTCAGCCGACCCGTGCGCGACGGTGTGTTCGCGCCGAGCAGCCAGCGCTCGAACTTTTCATTCTGGCGCGTTGCGAACGTGAGCAGCTTGTCAGCCGACTTAGGCCCCGAGCTGTTGCACGCCGCAAGAATCGTCGCGCCGATGCCGAGCGTCGACAGGCGCATGAATGCACGGCGATCAAGCGACCCGGCGGCCCGCGCACGCTCGACGACCTCATCCGCTTTGCGAAGAATTTCACGATGTGGCGTCATGCGGCATCCTTGCCGTCAGCCGGCGCAAGATTCACGAAAGGACGCGCGTTGCGCGCTTCGGGCGAAAAACGATCCTCGTCATATCCGCCGCTCGTCATGGCCCGCAGTGCGTACGGATCCACCGCGAACACCATTACCACGTGCACCACCACCAGCACGCCGAGCAGCAGCATCGCGCTGAAGTGCCACCACCGCGCGAGGTGATAGCCTCCCATTGCCGCCGCCAGCCAGCCAAGTGACAGCGGCTTCCAGATCGCGATCCCTGACACGACGGACACCACACCAAGGACGATCATCGTGCTGTACGCATACTTCTGCAGCGCGTTGTGCTTGCCCTGAATGGGATGCTTCCTGGTGAGGCCGAGATAGAACTTCGCCATGTCGATGGCACCGTGCACCGAGCCGCGACGTGGTGCGAGTTCGCGCCACTCACCTCGGAACCAGAGATAGCCCAGATAGAGCAGCCCATTCGCCACCAGCAGCCACATCATGGCGAAGTGCCAGTGCCGCGCTCCACCCAACCAGCCACCGAACGTGAGGTTGTCCGGCACCGCTTTGCCGTCCCACGGCCACCAAGGGAATGTCTCGCCCTTTGGTGCAAACGCCGGACTCGCATTGAAGATGCGCAGCCCCGATCCTGCCATCACGAAGAGCGCGATAGCACTGACCCAATGCGTGATGCGCACGATGGGATGATGTCGCGTGACGCGTTGTTTCGCCGAGTGTGCCATGAATTGCGCCGGAAGTTCGTGAAAGGGCGTCGGTACGGCGGAACGAGGACGAGTGCCTGAGGCATCACGTCCGGTACGGCTTGTTGAAGACTACTCCGCCAACAGCATTCGTACAGCGTCGTCGATCTCAGAGTAACGACCCTCGCCGTCGTGATGGAAGCGAATACGCCCTTGCTTGTCCACGATGTAGACCGACGGCCAGAAGCGATTGTTGAAGCTGCGCCAGATGGCGAAGTCGTTGTCCATCACGACCGGGAATGTCACACCGAGTTCCTGCACGCGTCGTGACACGTTCGTTGCAATCTTTTCTCGGTCGAACTCCGGTGTGTGCACGCCGATCGTCACCAGCCCCGCCGCCTTGTACTTCGCGGCTGTCTCCTTGATGTGCGGGAGTGCGTTGAGGCAGTTGTAGCAGCCGAACGTCCAGATTTCGATCAGGGCCACCTTGCCCTTGAGGTCAGCGCGCGTGATCGCTGGACTGTTGATCCACTGCGTACCTCCGGCGAGCTCGGGCATCGCACCGAGATCCGGCAGTGTCGCGGGCACCGTAGCGGCGGCTCGGACCATCTGCGCCGGACGCAGCTGCGTGACCGCTACGACCGCCAGCGGAATGGCGAGGACGGATGCGAAGAACAATGTGCGACGATGCATGGGCTGACGCTCCAGAGAGTGACGGACGGCAGGGGTATCCGGCACCGTCGCCGGAGGTTCCCGCCGCCACAAACGCCGCGAACGCCCCGCCGGATCTCTCCGACGGGGCGTTCGTTCGAGTCTCATGTCACGTCATTGCGACGCGATCATCAGAGCGCGGCTAATTCGCGCTCGATCACCCGCTCGACTTCGCTCTGCGGCACCAGCGCCACCTTGAGCACGTCTTCGAGCGTCTGCACCGGATAAAACGTCAACGTCTGGCGCACCTCGTCCGGCACATCTTCCAGATCCGCCTCATTGGCCTTCGGGATGATCACGTGCTTGATGCCGGCGCGATGCGCACCGAGCACCTTTTCCTTGATCCCGCCGATCGGCAGCACTCGACCGCGCAGCGTGATCTCACCGGTCATGCTCACATCGCGGCGCACGGGGCGACCGCTCATCTCGCTGACCAGCGCAGTCGCGATCGCAATTCCTGCGCTCGGACCGTCCTTCGGAATGGCACCAGCCGGCACGTGGATGTGCGCTTCCACCGCACCGAGTCGGCTGGCCGGGATGCCCAGCGACGCCGCGTTGTTGGTGGCGTAGGTGAACGCCGCCCGCGCACTCTCCTTCATCACATCACCCAGCTGACCAGTGAGAATCAGCGACACCGGCCCACTCACACCGAGACCATCGGTGATCGTTTCCACTGCGGCTTCGGCCACACCGGGACGCGGCATGCTCCTCGTGCCCGGGCGACGCACCGACGCTTCGACGAACATGATGTCGCCACCCATCGGCGTGTAATACATCCCGTTCGCGATACCCACCGAGTCGGTCTCGGAGATCTTCTCGGGGTGCACACGCGGACGGCCAAGCAGATCACGGACGTCAGCGCTGTCGAGCACCTTCGGCACCTTCGCCGCTGCTTCGCCACCGACCGCCAGCTTGCGGGCGACCTTGCGCGCCACCGCACCGATCTGGCGCTCGAGCTGACGCACACCGGCCTCCCGGGTGTACTGACTGACGACCGTCATCACGGCATCCGCCGTCAGTGTGATGCCCGCGCTCTTGAGCCCGGACTCGTCGAACTGACGCGGTACGAGGTAGTTGGTGGCGATGCCGGCCTTCTCCTTCTCGGTGTAGCCGCTGAACTCCACCACTTCCATGCGATCCAGCAGCGGACCGGGAATGTTCTGGATGAAGTTCGACGTCGCGATGAACAGCACTTCACTCAGATCGAACGGCACACCGAGATAGTGATCGGTGAAGCTGTTGTTCTGCGCCGGGTCGAGCACTTCGAGCAGCGCGCTGGCCGGATCGCCTTGAAAGCCGTTGCCCAGCTTGTCCACTTCGTCGAGGAGGAAGACCGGATTCTTCGTGCCGGCCGCCTTCATCCCGTTGATGATGCGACCGGGCATTGCGCCGACATACGTGCGCCGATGCCCACGGATATCCGCCTCGTCGCGGACGCCGCCGAGCGCAATGCGCACGTACTCACGGCCGAGTGCACGTGCGATCGACTTCGCGATCGACGTCTTGCCGACACCAGGAGGACCGTTGAACAGCAGGATCGGGCCACGTGCCATCGCACGCGCCTTCGCTTCCTTGTTGTCCGTGATCGGCTTCTCGTTCACCGGCACTGCCTCATCGTCGGCCACGAGCTTCGAGGCCGGCAACTCGCCGGTTTCATGCAGCTCCGCCTCGAGCTGCTTCGCACGCAGCTGACGTACCGCGAGGAATTCGAGCACGCGATCCTTCACGTCCCCCAGGCCGTAGTGATCGTCCTCGAGCACGCCGACGGCATCATTCAGGTCGAGCTGATCGTCACTGCGCGTGTTCCACGGCAGCTCCGCGATCGACTCGAGGTAGGTCCGGATGACCTGCGCTTCCATACTCTCGCGACCGGCGCGTTCGAGGCGCCCGAGCTCACGCTCGACTTCCTTCTGCGCTTCCTTCGGCAGCTCGAGCTTCGCCAGCTTCTCGCGAAGCGCCTCGACTTCCTTGCTCGAGTCGTCGTCGCCCAGCTCCTTCTGAATCGCCTTCAACTGCTCACGCAGGAACATCTCGCGCTGACGATCGCCGAGCTCTTCCTGGACCTGATTCTTGATGTCTTCCTGTGCCGAGAGCATGCCGATCTGGCGCTGCACATGCACCAGCACTCGGCGGATGCGCTCTTCGACACTGAGCGTCTCGAGCAGCGCCTGCTTCTGCGGCACATCCACGTCCAGATAGCCGGCAACGAGATCGGCAAAGCGACCGGGCTCGGTCACGCTGTCGAGCACCTGGTGCACGACCTCTTCCGGCAGCCCGCGCTTCTCACCCAGTTCCATCGCGCGCTCTCGCGTCTCGCGATGGAGGGCTTCGAAGGCGGGATCCTTCGGGTTGATCGGATCCATGTCGGGCGTCGGTACGATGACGGCGGAGAGGAACCCATCGGTCTTCAGGAACTGGAGCGCCGTGGCGCGAGTCTCGCCCTGCAGCAGCAACTGCACGCCGCCCAGTCCACGCTGGATCTGGCCGATGCGGGCAATCACGCCGGTGGTGTAGAGGACGTCGCCGGTCGGCTCGTCGGAGTTGTCGCGCTGGGCGACGGCAAAGACGAGGCGGTCGCCCTTGAGCGCCGTCTCGATGGCCCGCAGCGTCCCTGGTCGCCCTGCGGCGATGGGAGCGGTGAGACCGGGGAAAATCACCTGACCGCGGAGGGGCAGGACTGGCAGGGTCTGACGTTCAGCCATGGAATGGCCTCGGTTGGTACTGGGACGACGTGGCAACGTGATCCCGGGACGATACGGATGCGACCGGCAGAGTTCTGCCCGACCGCACACCCTTGCCAGAGTGCCGGACGCGATGAAGCCGGTCGCATCACCTGCGCATCACTGTCGCAAGGGTCGGGCGCGGCCTGAGATGCCAAGTCGGCACGTTGGTCCAAACTTTTCCGGCCTGACTGGCGTACGGGGTGCCAACTGGTCAGCCCTGCGGGCGCGGCCGTCCGGTGATCGGCATTCGGCAACGACTGTCTACCGGCCACCGAATGTCCAGCCGAACCCGAGTGCGCCTCCTATGGGTGGTTCCGGGATGCTATCCTACGTCGATCGTAATTCTGTCCCTTTTCGCCGGTCCCACGTGCCTGATCCGGTAGATGCCACCGCCGACACCGAACTGTTGGCTCGTGTCGAGCGCGCTCTCGCCCCGCAGTATGAGGTAGAGGGCGAGCTCGGTCGCGGCGGCATGGGCATCGTCTATCGGGCGCGTGACACGCGTCTCAAGCGCACTGTGGCGGTCAAGCTGCTGCCGCCCGAGCTCGCATACCGGACCGAAATCAAGTCACGCTTTCTACGTGAAGCGGAGATGGCCGCGCAGCTGTCGCATCCGAACATCGTGCCGATCTATTCGGTCGATGAAAAGGATGGACTGGTGTTCTTCATCATGGCGTGCGTGGATGGAGACAACCTCGCGAAGCAGATGGCGGCGCGTGGCCCGCTGCCGATCGCCGATGTGCGTCGCATCCTGCGTGAAGTCTCCGGCGCGCTCGCCTTTGCACACGCGCGCAAGTTCATTCATCGCGACATCAAGCCGGACAACATCCTGATCGACAAGGATGATGGCCGCGCGATCGTGACGGACTTCGGCATTGCGCGCGCGGTCCAGGACGGAGCCGAGACGCGCCTGACGGCGACCGGCATAGCGATCGGCACGCCCGCGTACATGAGCCCGGAGCAGTGCGCCGGCGATCGCGAGATCGATGGTCGCGCCGATCTGTATGCGCTCGGCACGCTCGGCTATCAGATGCTGGCGGGTCGTCTGCCGTTCGAGGCGAACAGCACGCCGGCGTTGCTGGTGAAGCAGCTGTCGGAGAAGCCACTGCCGATTGTCGAGCGTCGTCCTGATACGCCGCCCGATCTGGCCGGCATCATCATGCGACTGCTCGAGAAGGAGCCGTCGGCGCGTTTCGCCACCGCCGATGAACTCTCGGCCGCGCTCGATGGCAGAATTTCGTCAGGGTATCGCGCGCCGCAGGCGCAACCTGCGCCGTTGATGGGCGCCGCGCCGCAGCCGGCGTGGGTGTATGACGGCGGCCGTCAATCCGCATCACCGTCGTCGGCGTCACCGTCGTACGGTGCGCAGCCATACGCCGCCGCGACGAACGACGAGATGCAGCGCTGGTATGATCCGCGTGTCGTGAAGTTCCGGAAAGGCCTCGCGCCGTTCCTGACATTCGCCGGCGTGTCGCTCGCCCTCAAGCTGTTCAACGTCGTCGACATGACGTTTGTGCCGGCTTTCTGGTCGATCGGCATCGCGATGGGTTACGCGAAATTGTGGCAGGCCGGCTACGACTGGCGCGATGTGTTCAAGCAGTCGCGCGAAACGCTGCTGGCCGATGTGATGTCCGAAAAGGCGGAGGACTTCGCCGCGCTCTGGGACCCCAACAAGCGCAACACCGTGCGCGAACGCGCGCGCCTGCGTCGGCAGTCCGGCGGTGGCGGCTCGCTGTACTCCGACAACGACCGTGCCTACGCCAACGGTGGCCAGGGGCTGCCGTCCGGCGTCTCACCGGGATCGCCGGCAGGCGAGCAGCAGCGCTTCGGCACCTGGTACGATGCGGTGCGCGACGGCGTCAGCGATCGGGCCGAAATTCAGCGGATGATCGAGTCGCTGCCGAAGAGTGAGCGGAGTCTGGCCGGAGACATCGGACCGACGGCCGATTCGCTGCTCGAAGCGGTGCGTGCGGAAGCGGCGCAGCTGGCTGATCTCGATCGTAATCCGGTGCAGCTCCCCGATCTGACGGGGTTCGACAACGAGATCGCACTGCTCGAGTCGCAGGCGAATCCGCTCGAGGCCCGCAGCGAAGAGCGCGTGCGTCGGCTGGCGAAGCTGCGCCGCGAACGTCGACAGGCGTCCCTCGAGACGGAGCGCCGTCAGCGCGCCACCGATCGGCTCGAGCGTGCACGCGCGGCGCTGCGCGCGATCCGGTTCGATCTGGTGAAGCTGCGCACCGGCTCGTCGTCAGGGTCGAGCGTGCATGTGACGCAGCTGGCGGAACGGGCGCAGGAACTCGCCCGTGACGTGGACGCCGTGCTGGCCGCAGTCGGCGGCACGAAGTCGCGCGCGTCGTCGGGCACGCGCTGAGCGCGGGGCGCGCCGCCCCATGACGGTTCCCACGCCGAGCAGTGGCGACATGTTGCGCGATCGCCTCGCCGCTGCAATTGCTCCGGCATACACGGTCGAAGGTGAGCTCGGGCGCGGCGGCATGAGCGTGGTCTATCGCGCGCGCGACGTTCGACTGCGTCGTGACGTGGCGATCAAGGTGTTGCCGCCGGAACTTGCGTTCGTGTCGAATGTGCGCGAACGGTTCATGCGCGAAGCACAGACTGCGGCGCAGCTCGCGCATCCGAACATCGTGCCGATTTATGGCGTCGAAGAGAAGGACACGCTGGTCTGGATCGTGATGGCGCTGATCGAAGGCGAGACGCTCGGCGAGCGCCTGACGCGCGAAGGCAAGCTGTCCGCGCCGGAATCGCAGCGGATTCTCTGCAGCGTGAGCGATGCGCTGGGCTACGCGCACGCGCACGGTGTCGTGCATCGCGACATCAAGCCGGACAACATCCTGCTCGAACGCGACACGTTGCGCGTCCTCGTGACGGATTTCGGCATCGCGCGCGCCGCCGAAGGCGATGGCCGTCTGACGCTGACCGGTGTCGCCGTCGGAACGCCGACGTACATGAGCCCCGAACAGGCGATGGGCGAAGGCGAGACGGATGGGCGCTCGGATCTGTATTCGCTCGGTATCGTCGGCTATCAGATGCTGGCGGGCGCGCCGCCGTTCAGCGCCAACAGCACGCCTGCGCTGATGCTCAAGCAGGTCAGCGAGGCGTTGCCGCCGCTGCGCGTGAAAGCGCCGTCCGCACCGACGTCGATGGTGCATGCAATCGAACGCGCGCTCGCCAAGAAACCGGCGGATCGCTGGCCGACGGTGAAGGCCTTCGGCGATGCATTGCAGGGTGTGCGCTCGTCGGCGACGCTCAGTCCTCCGGCGATCGGTGTGCCGGCCGTCTCCATGCTCGACGCCCGCCCGACGATGCCGCGCGAAACGTCACGCGATCCGCAGCGGATCGGCACGATGCAGCCGCCGGCACCGCAACGCCCGTATGCACCGCCGCCGTTGGCACCACCGTCACTGCCGGTGCCGCCTCGTCCGCCGGTGCCACTGGCTGGTGCCAATGCCGTGCCGGCATGGGTGTATGGCGCGAGCGCGAATTCTCCCACCATCGCGCTGCAGGCCGAGAGCTTCCGTCGCCAGTTCATGCGCACGGTGAGCACGATCGGCTTTCTTGGCGTCGTGAATGCGGTGACGTCACCGCATTTCGCGTGGGTCGTGTTTCCGGCGGCCGGGATGCTGATGGGACTGTCGGCGAAGTGGCGTCCACTGGGTGATGCGGGTCTGTCGCTGTTCGATGTCGTGCGGAGTCGTCAGGCGATTCATAATGCGGGAGTCGAGGGCTCCGTGCCGGCGCTCCTGTTCACCAACAGCCTCGCCGGGCGCGCGCGACGATTCGCAAGCCGACTGAAGGTCGCTGCAGTGTCAGGCGGTGTGTCGGCGATCTCGCTGATCGTCGGCACGTCGGTGAATGTACGGCCACTCATCGTACCCTTCGTGATCGGCGGTGTGCTGGCCGTCGGCGCGCTCTTCGGTGCCATGCGTGCCGTGAAGCCGCTCAGTCGGCTCGGCTTTCGTCGCCGCGACGTGCTGGCGGGAACGTGGCGCGATAGTGAGGCCGCGCGTTCGCCGGGTACGGCATTCCGGCTGCGTGAGGAAGAGGTGTCGCAACTCGCGCCGCCCGATGTCGTGATGAGTGCGCATGGTGAACGCTTGCGCCTTGCGGTGGACGATCGCACCGCGATCCGTCAGCAGATGAATCGCCTTGGTAGTGATCAGCAATCGATCCTGCCAGATGTGCTGCCGACGGTCGAAGCGCTGGTCACGCGCATCGCGGAACTGGCTGGCGCGCTCGTTCAGCTCGATCGTGACATGGGTGTGGCCGGAGACGGCTCGCTCGATGCGCGCATCGCAGAATTGCGGCGGTCGGGCGCGCGTGACGACGATCGCACGCTCGCGCTGCTGTTGCGTCAGCGGCAGTCGCTGTCCGACCTCGAGGGCCGACGCACGACCTTGCGCTCGCAGCTCGAAAGCGCCTCGCTCACGCTGCAGAATCTGCGGCTCGACGTGCTGCGATTGGGTTCGCTCGGACTCGAGTCACCCGCGGTGCGCGCAGTCGGCCAGGCCACGGAACAGGCGCGCGCCCTCTCGCGTGACCTGGCCTATCTTCTCGAAGGCGCACGCGAAGCGGATCGCGTCTGACCCTGCAGCCATTCTCGCGTTCCTCTGTCACGCCGATGTCGATGCTCGTCCGTCTCGCACTGATTACGTCTGGCGCAGTGCTGCTCGCAGCCTGCGGGTCGAAGGGCACGTCGGAGCCGTTGTCCGGTGCTGCGCGCCTGATGTTCGTGCATGCAATCGCTGACACAGGTGCGGTCGACGTCCGCGTAGCGACGACGCTCACGCCGGCGCTCACCGCGCTCGCGTACGGGGCATCGAGCGGCTACCAGTCGATTTCGAGTGGCCCGATTCTGTTGTCGGTGCAGCCATCGCCGAGTCTCACATCGGCCAGCCCGCGATCGCTGGCAAACCTGAGCGGGATCGCCGCAGCGGTGGGATCGGCATTCACGTTCGTTGCTGCGGGGCAGGCGCGTGACACGGTCGGCGGCAACGCGGCCGGCATCAGCGTGTACCTGGACGATGTGTCCCCGCCCACGTCAGGACAGGCTCGCCTGCGCGTGATCAACGCGTCGCCGGACGCCGGTGGAGTGGATGTGTACGCGACGCTGAGCGGTGGAGTGATCGCCGGCACGCCGACCTTTCCCGGCGTCGACTACCGATCGGCGTTGTCGCGGACGCTGCCGGCAGGGACGTATACCATCAGAGTCACGCCGTTGTCCAATGCGACGATCGTGCTCGCGACGGCGACTCTGACGCTGCCGGGCGGCGGTGTGCAGACGAGCGTGCTGCGCGGTTTCGCCGGCGCGCTTCCGGTGGGTTTGTCGAGCGCGCGTTCGATCGGCGTGACGACGATGGTCAACCTGGCACCCTGAGGAGCGGCGCACGCCGACGCGTCAGGGACGCCACGTCAGCGCTCGACGAGGGCGGTGATCAGTTCCGCCAATTTTTCGGGCGACTCCTCAGGCAGGAAATGGCGCCCGGTATCAAGCACGTCGAGCGTGGAGCTGCGGATTGCCTGGTGCAGCCGGCGCGCACTGGTGAGTGGAAGGAAGGGGTCGTGCGCGCCGTGGATGATGGCGGTCGGTGCCGGGACGGCGCCGAGGCGCGCGCCGATTTCCATCGTTTCCGCGCTGTCCAGCGACTCCAGATGCGCGACGAGGAGATCGCGGCCGGCGGGCGTCACGAAATTCTTGATGTAGCGATCGATGGAGCGCGCAGCGCGATCGGCATCGATGAACCCGCGCGCCATGTCCGTTTTCAGAACGCCGAGCAGCCATGTGGCGGGAAGGTGGCGCGTCAGTGGGAGTGTGGCGCGGGCGAGCTTCATCTCACGGGACGGCCACTCGTCGAAGGCGACGCTGCTGATCAGGCAGAGGTGTGACACGCGGTGCGGGGCGCGAACGGCAACGGCCTGAGCGATTCCGCCTCCGATGTCGTGGCCGATGAGGCAAGCGCGATTGATGCCGAGCAGGTCGAGCAGGATGAGCAGGCGATCAGCGTGCGCTTTTATATCAAGCGTCAGTGCGCCCGGTGGGTCGCTTCGGCCATAGCCAAGCAGGTCCATGACGACGACGCGCCGTCCTTCGGGGAGGAGCGGGACCAGGTCCTGCCAGAGATGTGACGAGGTAGGGAACCCATGGATGAGCACCAGTGGCTCGCCTCCGCCGCGGGTGCCGGCGGCGTAGTAATACAGCCTCGCCCCGCCGACATCGAGAAATTCGCCGCGCACTTACGCCCGTACCTGTGATCAATGGTGGAAATCCGCGCCTGCGGCTGCCGGAAGTGCGGTGAGATCGTGGTCGCGCCGGTCGCTCCGTCGGTACCGCCCCGACGGGAATGAGCCAAGGGTACGCCATGATCATGCCGTAACCAAGGTTGCTTTAAAAGCGTATTCGGCTTGGTGCGGCTGACTTCCGTCGCGAAATGAGGGATAGGGCCGGGAATCTGATAAAAAACACATCATCCCCAATGCCGCCACGACGTTCCTGTGCTAGCTTGGAGGTTGTTGTGGCGCAACGCGTTCCGTCCGCATCCCTCCTGTGACCGATCTCCCAGATCTCGAAGCTGGCCTGCCGGCCGCGCCGCTGACGCCTCCTGTGGTTGAGGCGCCTGTCGCTCCACCGGCGCCGCCGCCAAAGCCCGTGCTCCCCGATATGCCGGACTCGCCTGTGCGAGTACCCGTGCGCTGGCTCATGCGTGAGTCGACTGGCGCCGTGCAATATCGTGCCATCGTCGAACTGGCAAAGTTGAAGCCGGCTCTCGACGCGCAGCCCATCACGCTGACGCAATCGTCCGCGATTCATTGTGCGGTCACGATGCATCTCGACGGTACGTGGGGCGGGCGGCTTTTTCCGCTCCCCGGAGCGGCACCGCATACCGCGACGTTCTCCGCCTTCCGGCACCTGCTGGAGTGTGGCTGGGATCGGGATTCGCCGCCGTTGGCGATCTCGCGCCGGTTCCTGTTCCGACTGCTTGCGATGGACGAGGAACCGTCCATGCTGTACGAGCTTGCGGAAACGGCGCAGGGCAATAAGGAGCTCGCGAAGCGGCTGCGCGCGAACGTGCGCGTGGAGGCAGCGGCGCTGCTCGCGCAGGCCGGCTACGAGCGCGACCCGCGTGTCCGCGGCGCCGCGATCCGCGCTACGCAGCGTGTGATGGATTACCTCCGTTCGCCACTGGCGGCGAAGCCGTGGATCCGCGTTGGTAACAAGCAGGTGCTGGCGTCCGAGGCGGCACCGCCAACGATGAGCTTCCTGCGCATGGCGGCATTCATGCCGGAGCTGCGCACCGAATACCATATGGGTATGGAGCTCCTTGGTCGCCATCTGATGCAGCCGGAGCCGCGTCAGGAGCCGGTGCAGCAGATCGACGGGTTGCTCGTCACGGTGCCGAACGCAGTGCTCGGCGATCGCCTGCCGCATCGCAATGCGCTGGAAGGAGACGTTCCCGCCGCGCTGCATTGGCTCGAGATCATGGTGCGACTCGGTGTGTTCCGCCGTCACGAGCCGTGGATCAAGATGTTCGAACGTTTCGTGGAGAGTGCCGATCGCTATGGCGTCTGGCACCCGATGAAGGGCGATGCGATGCCTGCCACGACTGCGCCGGATCTGATCGGCTGGTTCCCCCTCGAGGATCAATCCACGGAAGGGGAACGCCGTTGGAGTGATGTCACGCTGCGGGTATCGCTGATCGCGAAGCTGATCGGGCGCGACCTGAATCTGGTGTAACTCTGATGCTGCGCGTGCCGTCGGCGAAGCGCGCCGTACCACTCGCAGCCGAGGCGATGTATCCGGCGAATGATGCGTCAGCCCATGCCTCGTGGGTGACGCTGCCGGATGGTGAACGGGTGCGCATCGTTGCCACCGGCGATGCGACTGCGCCTCCAGTGCTGCTGTTGCATGGGTGGGGCTGTTCAGCGTTCACGTGGCGCTACCTGGCTGGCCCCTTGGCCGCTGCAGGCTGGCGCGCGATCGCGGTCGATCTGCGCGGACATGGATTGTCCGATCGACCGGACGACCTCGCGAAGTACCAGCGCGACGACATGGTCGCGCACCTGGCGGCGACCATGGATGCACTTGGCATCGACTCGGCGCCGATCATCGCGCATTCGATGGGTGGGGCGGTGGCGATGGGATTGGCCCTCGCAAGCCCCGACCGTGTGACGCGCATGGCGCTGTTCGGTGCCGTGGGATTTGGTGTTGTCGATCGCGCGGCATGGTCACAACTCCTGCCGCCATCGCTCACGGGCGCGCTGTTGCCGAGCCGGATTCCACGGTGGGCGGTGAAGTTCGCGCTGCGCCATTCGCGCGGCGACATGGGCGTGTTCGACGACCAGGAAGTGGACGAGTATTGGGCGCCGACGCAGTTCCCGGAATTTCTGAATGCGATGCGACTGCTGCTGCACGGGTTTACGTGGTCGCCGTGGACGCCGACCGAGTTGGCGGAAATCACGCAGCCATTGCTGCTGATGTTCGGCGACCGCGATCCGGTGGTGCGGCCGCAGCCGGTGGTCCCGACGCTGGCGCGGTGCCTGCCGAGCGCGCAGTTGCACGTGGCGCAGGGGGCGGGGCACGTGGTGCCGGAGGAGCGTCCGGCGTGGGCGCTCGAGCGCCTGCTGCCGTTCCTTGGCGCACCGGCCCATCACCGCTGAGGCTGCTGAGGCAGTTTGGGGTCGCCGGTACCCGTCGTCCCTCAGCCCGAGTACGTTTTGAGTTGAACAGCCGCTCGCGCCTGAGCGGAATGTTCACCGGCTGCGCACGTCCCTCTGACGCGCCACTTCGCCGGCGTCCCACGCGACGAGCACTCCGTGCACCCGCGGTGGTCCCCCAGGCAGTCCGCGACGCTTCCCGTTTCGGCTGTGGGCGGTCCCCGCGACGGCACCGGACCCCGGGACCGCTGCAGACAGCACCACAGGTCGGCGCAAGCCGAACAGGCGACCTGGGCGCAACACTCCATTTTCAGTGAATTCACGCACACGACGCCCGCGAAGCGGCGGTCGCGCTCGCCCCGCTGGCGAGGGGCCGACGACCGTTTCCGAGGCGGAACACAATCAGGAACCCGAGGTCGCCGAGACGACACCGGAGTCGATCGCGGCACAGATCGCGGCCGACGAAGCGCGCGTCACGTTCGCACAGCTCGATCTCGATCCGCGGCTGCTCGCGTCGGTGATCGCGGCGGGCTACGAATACCCGACGCCGATTCAGCGTGAAGCGATTCCGCTCGCGCTCAGGGGTTCGGACATCATCGGACTCGCCCAGACCGGCACGGGCAAGACGGCGGCGTTCACGTTGCCGCTGATCAGCCGCCTGCTCGACGGGCCGAAGCGCACGCGCGCATTGGTGCTGACGCCGACGCGTGAACTGGCGCTTCAGGTGGAGGAAAGCGTGCGCAAGTACGCGCGCGGCACCGGCATTGAAGTGGCACCGATCTTCGGTGGCGTACCGTACGAGCCGCAAGAAACCGCACTCCGACGCGGCGTGGACATCGTCGTCGCGACACCGGGCCGCCTGCTCGACCACCTCGAGAAGCAGAATATGGTGCCGGATGATCTCGAAGTGCTGGTGCTCGACGAAGCGGATCGCATGCTCGACATGGGTTTCGCACCCCAGATCAATCGCGTCGTCGAGCAGATCCCGAAATACCGTCAGACGCTGCTCTTCAGCGCCACGATGCCGCCGGAGGTCGAGGCACTGGCGCGCAAGTATCTGCGTCGCCCGATCGTGGTGCAGGTGGGTCGGCGCTCCAGTGCGGCGGTGACCGTTGCACACGCGGTGTACCCGGTGCCGGCGGAGAAAAAGGTGGATCTCCTCGTGCACCTGCTGCAGCAGCCGAAGATGGATTCGGTGCTGGTGTTCACGCGCACGAAGCATGGCGCGGACAAGGTTGTGCGCAATCTCGAGAAGAACAAAATTGCGGCCACTGCGATGCACGCCGACAAGACGCAGCCGCAGCGCATCAAGGCGCTCGAAGGCTTTCGCGATGGCAGCATCCGCGTGCTGGTCGCAACCGACATCGCGCAGCGCGGTCTTGACATCAACGGCATTTCGCACGTGATCAACTACGACGTGCCGCAGCAGGCGGAGGACTACGTGCACCGCATCGGTCGCACGGGTCGCGCCGCGGCGACGGGTGATGCGGTGACGTTCATGGCGCCGGACGAAATCGCGATGGTGCGGACGATCGAGCGCGTGATCGGGCAGCAGATTCCGCGCGTATCTGTCCCGGGGTACGACTTCGGGTCGTGAGTTCTGTTGGTGTTCTGCTGGACGGCACCGGGCGCGTTGCTCGGTGCCGTCTTTGCCATTGCGGCATCTTCTTGCGAAGAGTGTCGGTCGCGTTCGGCGATCTGTCAGTGGCATCGTGGGGGGCGGGAGAACACCGAGAACACTGAGTGCGTCGGGTGCAACGCTCCGCCCAGCGCGCTACTTCCGTACTTTTTTGTGAGCTGCAGTTCCAGGGATATGCTGATCCCGCGTGCCGCACGAATGCTGGCCAGCGACGCTACTCAGTGTTCTCGGTGTTCTCCTGCCCTCCCACGACGTGAGTGATGCTCGCATCGGGAGCGGAGGCGCAGGAATGCGATGAACGAAACGTCAGGAGCGCCGGATACGCCCCAGTCTAGAGACGGCCAGCGCAGCGCTGGCGCGGCCGCGGGTGAGCGTGAGTGTGGCGGTCGCCGCGCCCCAGCCGATTCCGGTGGGCCCGAAGGCAATGGAATCACGCGTGGTGCGGAGCTGCACACCGTATTCAGCCAGCCGCAGTGTGCGGATCGTGTCTGGCCCCGACACCACCGTGAGCGTGTTCATACTCGCATCGATCTTCACCGCGGTCCGGCGTGCGGCGGTCAGTGCGACAGTTCGCGCGTCGGCGAGGACGCGGCCGGCGTCCACCGCCGCGAGACGCACGGTGATGCGGTCGTGCATGCCGACCAGCGCCGGCAGCGCAATACTCATCACGACGGCAGTCACTGCGACGACGATCAACATCTCGATCAGTGTGAATCCTGCGCGCATCGGTCACTCCGGTTCGGGTGTATGCATCGTGCGCTCAGCCGTGCGTGTGCGCACACCGGAATCACGCGCCTTGCATCATTCCGGCGCGACGAGTGAGCGCACCTCTTCCATCGACGTCACGACCCAGGTCGCGCCGGCGTTGCGCATGTCGTCTGCGCTGATCATCGTGGCAAATCCGATCACGCGCATCTTCGCCGACAGCGCCGCCTCGATTCCGAGCAGCGAGTCCTCGACCACCACGCACTGCTCGGGTGGCGTGCGCAGCCTCTCGGCGGCGAGCAGAAACACATCCGGCGCTGGCTTGCCGTGCGCCACTTCCGTCGCGCTGGTGATCCGGCCCGCGAGGCGCGGATACAAGCCGGTGATGCCGAGCGTCGTCTGCATCTTGTCGTGTGACCCACTGCTTGCGACGGCGTAGGCTGTGCCGGCGCGATCGAGTGCGTCGAGTACCGCTTCGACGCCCATCACCGGGCGCAGGTCGCGCTCGAACACCGCGTACGCGCGCCGGTCGAGCACGTCCAGAAAATCATCCGGCACCGCGTGTCCGAGTCGGGATTCGACGATCTGCATGCAGCTCTTCATCGAACGGCCCATGAACGTCCGCGTGGTCTCCTCAGCGGTGTACGTCAGGCCGATCTCTCCAAGCATGGTGCGGAACTCGCGATTCATGAGGCCCTCGCTGTCCACCAGCACACCGTCGCAATCGAAGATCACGGCACCTGGCTTCACGGTCACTTCGTCGGCGCGAGTGGGGTGACGCCATGCGTGAGCGCATCGATCGCGAGCGCGCTGAGCGCCTTCACGCCGGTCGGCATCGCCGCCTCGTCGATGTCGTAGAGCGGCGAATGATTGGCGGGCATGCTGAGGGGATCCTTGCCCGCCGGCGTGATGCCGAGGAAGAAGAACAGGCCGGGGACGCGCTCGAGATATCGCGAGAAATCCTCGGCGGGCATCGACGGCGCGCTTTCGACCACGCGGGTGTCACCGAGTGTGTTGCGGAGCACCGTGGTCGCGCGCGGGAACCAACGCGGATCGTTGGTGGTGGTCGGATAGCCCATGCTGATCGTGACTGTCGCGGTCGCGCCGCCGGCCGTCGCGTACTGCGTCGCGATCGCCTTGATCTGCTCGGCCGCGGTCTGGCGCGCCTTCGCGTTGAATGTGCGGAAGGTGCCGAACATCACCGCGCTGTCCGGGATGATGTTTTCGCGCACGCCGCCAATGAAGCCACCGACGGTGACGACCGCAGGGCCGGCGGTGAGATCGATGCTCCGGCTGACGATCGTCTGCAGCCCGGTCACGATCTGCGCCCCGATCACGATCGGGTCCACACCGCGCCACGGTTGTGCGCCGTGCGCCTGCTTGCCGTGGATGACGACGCGCCAGTTGTCGCCGCTGGCCATCATGCCGCCGCTGCGAGTCGAGACCGTCCCGGTGAGCCCGGGCCAGGTGTGCAGACCGTAGACCACCTCGACCTTCGGCATGTCGAGCGCGCCGGCATCGATGAGCGCCTTCGCGCCGCCGTTCGGGGCGCCCTCTTCTGCCGCCTGGAACAGGAAAGTCACCGTCCCCGGCAACGTCGCCGTCATGCCGGACAGCACTTCGGCGACGCCCATCAGGATCGCGGTATGTGCATCATGCCCGCAGGCGTGCATCACGCCAACGGTCTGGCCGTTGTACTGCGTCGTGACCTTGGACGCGAAGGCGAGGCCGGTCTGCTCCGCGACGGGAAGCGCATCCATATCAGCGCGCAGCGCGACCGCCGGGCCGGGTCGACCACCGCGCAGGATGCCAACGACGCCGAACGTGCCACCGACATTGGTCCTGACCTCGAGGCCGAGCGCTTTCAAATGGGCGGCCACGACCGCTGCGGTGCGCTGCTCGGTGAAGCTGAGTTCAGGGTGTTCATGCAGGTCGCGGCGCCATGCGACCACCTTCGGCGACACGAGTGCGATGCGCGCGTCGAGATCGCGGGTCAGAGCCGCGGAAAGCGGTGTGGAGGTCGGGGTTGCCTGTGCCGGTAGCGACGCGGCGAGCAGGCTGAGGCAGGCGATCGTAGAGAGGCGCATGCGGGGAATTCTACGCTGACCCGTGGGAACATGGCCCGGGCCGGTTACTTTCCTTCGCTGACTCCATCCCCCAAAACACCTACGTCATGCGTATTGCCCTCTCCACCGGTGGCGGAGACGCCCCGGGATTGAACGCTGTCATTCGCGCGGCCGTTCTCTCCGCCCTCGATCGCGGTTGGGAAGTCCTCGGCATCAAGCGCGGATACTTCGGTCTCCTCGGTGAGGACGACGTCGTGCCGATGACCCGTGACATGGTGTCTGGCATCGGGCATCTCGGGGGCACGATCCTCCGGACGACGAATCGCGGCAATCCGTTTTCGTATCCGGTGCCGAATGGCGACGGTACGTACCGCGAGATCGATCGGTCCGATGAAGTCGTTGCCAACTCAAAGGCCCTCGGCATCGATGCGATCATCACGATCGGCGGCGACGGCTCGCTGTCCATCGCGCAGCGTCTGGTGGAAAAGGGCATGAAGATGGTCGCGGTTCCAAAGACCATCGACAACGACGTGAGTGGCACGATCACGACCTTCGGTTTCGACACCGCCGTGACGACCGCGATCGAGGCGATCGACAAGCTGCACACGACGGCAGAAAGCCACGATCGCGTGATGGTGCTCGAGGTGATGGGCCGTGACGCAGGCTTCATCGCGCTGCACTCCGGTGTAGCAGCGAGTGCCGACGTGGTGCTGATCCCGGAAATTCCGTTCGACATCGATACGGTCGTGAAGAAGATCCGCTCCCGCGATCTGGCCGGCCGCCGTTTCTCGATTGTCGTCGTGGCGGAGGGCGCGGTGCCCATCGGCGGCGAGGAATCGATTCTGGGACCGTCGATGCCGGGGCAGGCGAAGCGCATGGGCGGCATTGCGGGCCCGCTCGCGCGCTTGCTGCAGGAGAAGACGGGCAAGGAAGCGCGCTCGATGGTGCTTGGCCATTTGCAGCGTGGTGGCCAGCCGACGGGGTACGATCGCCTGCTGGCGACGCGTTTCGGCGGTGAAGCGGTGCGCGCGGTGGCGGAAGGAAAGTGGGGCCACATGGTGGCGCTGCACTCACCGAACATCGTGACGATTCCGATCGTCGAAGCGCTGCGCGAAGTGAAGCGCGTCGATCCGAAGCACGACATCGTGTTGACGGCGCGCGCGACCGGGATTTCGTTCGGCGACTGAAGGAACCCGACGAGGAACCCGAGAGGGAACCTGAGAGGGAACTCGGACGCGTGTGACCCGTTGTGACTTCTGCTGTGGGACAACTGTCCCCAGCAGGAGACGAACGGAGGGACTCCGGGCCGCGCCCCTGGACTGTAAGTGGTTGCCGTTCCGACTCTTACCGTTTTCCGTTGATGTGGCACCGGCCCTGCTTTACCGGGGTATGAGCGTCGCAGCACGGTGCGATGCGACAACCGGTTGATGGAGCGTGTGTGGTGATGAGTGTGTGGCGATTCGGCGTAGTCGGAGTGTTGATGGCGGGGAGTGCTGCAGCGGTCGCGGCACAGTCGCCGTCAACGATGCCGGACGTTCCCGCTGCGTATGTGCCGCCATCGGGGATGTGTCGCGTGTGGCTGCGTGATGTCCCGCCGATGCAGCAGCCGGCCCCGACGGATTGCCGGTCCGCGCTGCGTACGAAGCCGGTCGGTTCGACCGTCGTGTACGGACCGGAGCCGAAGCGCAGCAGTTTCACGCCGAACGACTGGTCGCGACCGAGTGTGCGCCCGGCGCGCGACGACGAGCGCCTGCGCACGTCTTTCCGCAGTGGCGGCACCGACGACGGCTCCGACGATCTGTGCGTGGACAGCCGTGACACGCGCTGCGATGCCGACATGTCGACGATGCCTACGATGCGGAGCGCCGTGCTGTGGACCGAAGGGCAGCATCCGAGTGAGTTGCAGCGCTGGTTTGGCAACCAGAACGTGGCGGCGCGTTTCCAGATGCCATCGCGCGGTAGCGCTCCGGACCGTGTGCAGTGGTTCGATGCCGACGGTCGACTCGTGCAGGTCTGGATCGACCGGAATGGTGATGGTCGTGCGGACCGGGTCGAGGTGTTCAATCGTGATGGTGCGCGGATCCGGGTGATCGGTCAGTAGAACTCCGGACGGTCGGTCCGATTGACACCGGTCGCAGGAACGACGTAACTATCGTGCACAATCGAAACACGTGGTCATTTGCCGCCTCTTGCCGCCACGCAAAACAACGAGCTAAAACGCGAATGCCCGGCGGCTTCTCTGCGCCGGGCTTTGTCGTATGTGGACGGCATTCCCGTGACCGAGTTCTGTATCATGTCTCGCCTGCCGATTGCGATCTACCACGAACATCCCGACTGGTTTCGTCCGCTCTTCGTTGAACTCGAGCGTCGCGGTATAACGTACGAGCGGCTCGATGCCGCCGCGCATCTGTTCGATCCTTCAGAGACCGAGTCGCCGTTTTCGCTCGTCTTCAATCGTGCGAGTCCCTCGGCGTACCTGCGCGGGCATGCGCAGGCGACGTTCCACACGCTGCATTGGCTACGGCACCTCGACAGCATCGGCGTGCCGGTGGTGAACGGTGCTGACGCGTATGCCTTCGAGCTGTCGAAGGCGACACAGCTCGATCTGCTGCGCGAGCTGGGACTGCCGTTTCCGAAAGCCCGCGTGATCAATCATCCGTCACGCGCAGTGGATGCCACGAAGGGCTTCCGTTTCCCCGTTCTGGTGAAGGCGAACATCGGCGGCAGTGGTGCCGGAATCGTGCGTTATGACACACCGGAAGCGCTGGCCGATGCGGTGTCGGCGGGCACCGTCGATCTTGGGCTTGACAGCACGGCGTTGGTGCAGGAGTCGGCACCGCTCCGCGATGGTCGCATCACGCGCGTCGAGACGTTGGGCGGTCACTTTCTGTACGCGATCAACGTCTACCCGCCGCAGAATTCCTTCGACCTCTGCCCGGCTGACGCCTGCCAGACGACGAACGGCGTGGAGCTGGTGCGCGGTGCGTGCGCGATCGATGCACCGAAGACCGGCATGCGTGTGGAAGTGGCACATCCGCCGGCTGAGATCATTACGCAGGTGGAGCGCATTTCGCGTGCGGCGAACATCGATGTCGGTGGCATCGAGTATCTGGTGGACGATCGCGACGGTCAGCACTACTTCTACGACATCAACGCGCTGTCGAATTTCGTGGCCGACGCGCCGAACGTGATCGGGTTCGATCCGTTCGTGAAGCTGGTGGACTATCTGGAGGCCCGCCTCGAGGGCGCGCCGGCGCTGGTGTCCTGATGCGCTATGGCTATTGGCTTCCGGTGTTCGGCGGCTGGTTGCGCAACGTTCCCGACGAGGGAATGGAGGCGACCTGGCCGTACGTGCAGCGCCTTGCGCGCCGGAGCGAGGAGATCGGTTTCGACCTCACGCTGATCGCCGAGCTGTTCCTGAACGACATCAAGGGAATCGCGGCACCGGCGCTCGATGCGTGGAGCACGGCGGCGGCGCTGGCGGCGGTGACCGCACGGCTCGAGTTGATGGTGGCGGTGCGTCCGACGTTTCATCACCCAGCCACGCTCGCCAAGCAGGCGGCGAACATCGATCACATCAGCAATGGTCGCCTGTCGCTGAACGTGGTGTCGAGCTGGTGGAAGGACGAAGCACGCCGCTACGGCAGCACGTTCGATGCGCACGACAACCGGTATGCGCGGACGGCCGAGTGGCTGGACGTGCTCAAGGGTGCATGGACGGAGCCGTCGCTGACGTACGACGGAACGTTCTACAAGGTGGATGAGCTGATCGTCGAGCCGAAGCCGGTGAGCAGCTGGTCGCGTCCCCACCCGGTGCTGTACGCGGGTGGCGAGTCGGAGGCCGGCAAGTCGCTGATCGCGGGTCAATGTGATGCGTACGTGATGCACGGCGATCCAGTGGAGCGCGTGGCGCCGAAGATTGCGGACATGCGTGCGCGTCGCGAGCAGCTCGGGCGGAAGCCGATGCAGTTCGGCATGGCCGCGTATGTCATCGTGCGCGACAGCGAGACGGAAGCGCAGCGGGAACTCGAGCGCATTACGAATGTGAAGCCCGGATCACCGGGGTATCACAATTACCAGGACTGGATCGGCAACACGCAGCTCGAAACGCAGGTCTCGTTGCACGACTACTCGGTGTCCAATCGCGGCCTGCGCGCTGGCCTGGTGGGGACGGCGGAGCAGGTGGCGGATCGGATTCGTGATCTCGAGGCGGCGGGGGTGGGACTGCTGCTGTTGCAGTGCAGCCCGCAGCTCGAAGAGATGGAACGGTTCGCGGAGCAGGTAATGCCATTGGTGGGGCATGTCACGGCGGGCAGTGTGGCCTGATGCTCGCACGCACGGGCGGCGGCGCGTGACGGCCCGGTGCATCCGGTTAGACTGACCGAATGACATCAGCCGCTGCGCCCACGGCCTCGCACCGACTCCGCTCGATCATCGGCGGCTCGGTCGGCAATCTCGTCGAGTGGTACGACTGGTACGTGTACTCGGCGTTCTCGCTGTACTTCGCGAAGACGTTCTTCCCGCCGGCCGATCAGACGGTGCAGTTGCTGAATGCGGCGGCCGTCTTCGCAGTTGGATTTCTGATGCGACCCATCGGCGGGTGGCTGATGGGTCGCTACGCCGACCGACATGGGCGACGCGCGGCCTTGTCGGCGAGTGTGCTGCTGATGTGTGCCGGTTCGCTGCTGATTGCGGTCACGCCATCGTACGCATCGATTGGTGTGGCGGCGCC
Organism: Gemmatimonadales bacterium; assembly: GCA_038231095.1. Taxonomy (GTDB): domain Bacteria; phylum Gemmatimonadota; class Gemmatimonadetes; order Gemmatimonadales; family Gemmatimonadaceae; genus JACMLX01. Next base: position 41,697 of record JBBRLZ010000008.1, on the reverse strand, counting down.
GGCGTTACTGGTGATCGCGCGGATGCTGCAGGGAGTCAGTGTGGGTGGTGAGTACGGGGCGAGCGCGACGTACCTGAGCGAGATGGCGGGCCAGGAGCATCGCGGTTTTTGGTCGAGCTTTCAGTATGTGACGCTGATTCTCGGCCAGCTGCTGGCGCTCGGTGTGTTGCTGGTGTTGCAGCGCACCCTGTCGGTGCCGCAACTCGAGCAGTGGGGGTGGCGCATTCCGTTTGTGATCGGTGCGGCGTGCGCGCTGGTGGCGGTGAAGCTGCGTCGCGGTATTGGTGAGACAGCTGCGTTCACGGCGCGGGTGATGCCAGGGGCGACGAAAGAGAGTGCATTGGCCTCGCTGCTTCGCCATCCGCGCGCGGTGCTGACGGTGTTTGGATTGACGGCCGGTGGCGCCGTGGCGTTCTACACATTCACGACGTACGCGCAGAAGTTTCTCGTCAACACCGCCGGATTCACCAAGAACGATGCCACGCTGGTGTCAGCGGCGTCGCTGGCGATTTTCATGTGCGTGCAGCCGCTGGTCGGCGCGCTCTCCGATCGCATTGGGCGACGGCCGGTGTTGATGGCGTTCGGTGTGATCGGCACACTCGGCACGCGCCCGCTGCTCACCGCGCTCGCAACAGCGTCCGGTGTTGGCACGGCGCTGCTGCTGCTGACGCTCGCGTTGCTGGTGGTGAGCGGATACACGGCGATCAACGCCGTCGTGAAGGCGGAATTGTTTCCGGCCGATGTACGTGCGCTGGGCGTGGCCTTTCCGTATGCGGTCGCCGTATCGATGTTCGGCGGTACGGCGGAGTATCTCGCGCTCTGGTTCAAGAACGCGGGGCATGAAGGGTGGTTCTACTGGTATGTGTCGACGTGCATTGCGTGTTCGCTGGCGGTGTATGCGACGATGCCGGAGACGCGGCGGAGCGCACTGATGCAGGACTGACGTGGCCTGCGATGCCGGCGCATTGGAAGCAGTGATCGACATGCCCGGCAACGACATGACGAGTATGCTGCCGGTGTCGATGGGGTGAGTTCAGTCGCCGCGTGAAAATGATGACGCTCGCGTGAAGCCGCCTGCCTAGCTTCCGTCCGGGCGTCGCATCGTTGGCGCATGACCGCTGGCACCACCGTATCCGCTGAGCGTACCGTATGGGCATGGTATCCGTCGAGCGAACTGATTGGACTGTCGCGCAGCTGCAGGCGATTCCGGAGGACGGTAATCGCTACGAGATCATCGACGGGGTGTTGTACGTGACGCCGTCGCGCCGTCTCCCACACCAGATCGTGCTTGGTCGGCTCCACGTGCAGCTGGGTGCGTACGCGGATTCGCTCGATTTTGATGTCCTCGAATCGCCCGCCGACATCGTGTTCGCCAGCGACACGCTCGTCCAGCCGGATCTGTTCGTGTTCCCGCGGGTTGGCGGCAAAACGGTCGCGCACTACAACAACATCGAGCAACTCACGCTGGTGGTGGAAGTCCTGTCCAAGTCCACCGCGCGACGCGATCGGACCGTCAAGCGCCGGCTGTACCAGGCGCAGCGCATTCCGGAATACTGGATTGTGGATATCGCGGCCCGCTGCGTTGAACGGTGGCGACCGGATTCCACCGCGTGTGAGACGCTGACCGGGTCGATCAACTGGCAGCCGGATCCACAGGCCGAGTCACTGCGCATTGATCTCGAAAGGCTCTTTGGAGACAGGCTCGGCGAATAGCCGGACCGCACGTCTGGAGTGGATAGCGGCGAGACGGCACCAGCCGATGCGATCCGCCGCCTCGCGATAGATTTGGCCCATGCGAGACATCCGCGACCGGTACCTCCCGACTGACCCCGATGCGTTCAAGGCGGCGCGTCCTGCACGTGGGCGCATCATCGTCATCGCCCCGACACGGGCGGCCTGCGAGACGATCGAGCTCGCGTTCACGCTGAATATCGAGACGTATCTCGAGAAGAATCATGGCGCACGGTTGCGCGAACTCGCCGCCAGCGGCAACGGGTTCGGCATCGTCGCCGGCACGGGCACCGGCAAGACGCTCGCCGTGCGACCGATCGCAGAAACGATTCTCGGTGACACGCTGAAGGTCGGCGTGGTCAATCGTGAACGCGAAGCGACCCCGGAGACGCCACAGTGCAACGTGATCATCGTCACCACGGGCATTGCACGGCGCTGGTTCCAGGACGGTGACATCGATCATCACGACACGGTCGTCGTCGACGAAATTCACCAGACGTCAGCTGAACTCGAACTCTGCCTCGCACTCGGCAAGCGCGCACGCTGCCGCTACATCTGGCTCTCGGCCACCGTCGATCCGAGCTTCTACTCGCAGTACCTCGGCAGCCGCGATGTGCTCGAAGTGTACAGCTTCGATGAAGCGAAGAAGGCGACGGTCGAAGTGCTGACCAGGAATCCCGCCGACTTCCTCGACGACAAGTTCCTGAAGAAGGTCATCGCGGAGCGCCGCGGTGTGGCGATGTTCATGCCGACGCGCGCCGGCACCGAGGATGCGGCGCGTCATGTGCAGGAAGCATTTCCAAAGATCCACGCGCAGCACTATCACGGTGGCGAACCGATCCGCGTGATCCGGCCGTATCTCGAGGAAGGCGGCGTGGAGAAGCCATTCTTCCTCTCGATGACGGCGGCTGGTCAAAGCGCAATCACCGTGCAAGGGCTCGACACGGTGATCATCGACGACACGCGTTTCACGAACATGGTCGACAAGGGGCGCAACGTGCTGACGCGCGTGCACCTCGGTGCAAACGAGCTGTTGCAGATGGCGGGTCGTGTGCACGGCCGCGTGGCTGGCGGTCGCGTCTTCATTCTGTCGGACAGGCACATTCCGTTCGAGCAGCTGAAGCCGGTGTTGCCGGAGTTTCAGCTGGCGGGCGACAGTGAGCGCGTTGCGCTCACCTGCGCGGCGATCGGTGTGCGCGCCGATGATCTCGAACTGCCGGTGCCGCTCGACAAGATCGCGTATCGTCGCGCGGTGGCGCTGCTCGAGTCGCGCAACATCGTCGCCAATGGACGCCTGACGGACTACGGCCGTGCGGTCGAGAAGATGCCGGTGGAACGCGCGTGGGCCGAGTTGCTGGTGAACAGCGATGACGACCTGACGCCATTCGTGGCGGTGATGAGCGGTGTCGAGAGTCTGCACCGCATGACGCGCGAGGAGCGCAACCTGGACAGCATGCTGATCCCGGGCAGCGATCACCTGACGGCGTACAACGTGTATCAGGAAGCGTTCACGAAGTACGGCTACGTCGACAACGTGTTCGGCCTGCCGCGCCAGCTCTTCCACGAGGAGATCGCGGAGTGGGCCGAGGTGAAGGGAGTGCTGGTGAAGTCGCTCGAGGATGCGGCGCTGGCGATGGCGAGCGTGTATCGCTCACTGAATGCGCCGCTGCCAACGTCGCTGCCGAAGGCGACGGAAGCGACGCGCATGCGCTTCACAGATCTGCTCGCGCAGGTGATGCCGTTCGATCTCGTCATCGACGAAGAGACGTCGTGGGGCGAGTCGGCACGCGTCGGTAAGACGAGCGTCTGCGGCAGCTGGGGCGCCGTGGCGGGCACCCTCCGATTCTTCGCTGATCGCATGGGCATTCCGCGCGCCTCGATCGAAGGGACGCAGATCACGCCGATGCAGCTGCGGAAGTACGCGGTGTACGCCGATGCGACGATGGCGTACGATCCGCATCGCAAGCAGGGGCAGTTGGTTCGCACACGACGTGTCACGTACGGTGGCTTCGAGCTCGAACGGGAGTCGGAGATCCTCGGCGATCTCTCGCCAGAGAATGCCGGGCAGGCGCGCGATGTGATCGCCGAGGCGTTTGCGACGGAGCGCATGCGGCATCCATCGGTGGAGCGGAATCGTCCGATGATTGCCGAGGCGCGCGAAGTGTGGCGGCGCAGCGGTGGTGTGACGCCGCGTGCGTCGCAGGCCGATGTTGCGGCGTGGTATCGCACGCGCGTGAACGACGTGGAGTCGGTGCAGGATCTGAAGCATCTGCAACTGCGGATGACGTGGGACGACTGGATCACGCCGGAGCAGCGCGCGCAGTATGACGATCTGCCGCACCAGGTCTCGGTACGCGATCGTCAGGTGCCGATCGAGTACGATGTCGAGGAGCGCGACGACGGAACGTTGTTCGGCGTGGCGAGACTGCGCATCCCGGAGAAGTTGGCACGCACGCTGGTCACGGAGGAGCTGCCGCCATTCGATCGGCCGTATCGCTTCGTAGTGGTGCGTGGGCAGCGCGGTTCTGCGCGCGGGCGCACGCTCGACGAGCTGCAGGAGGCGCTGGACACGCCATGGATGCCCGACGAGCTGGCGACGCTGAGCGATCAGTACGGGCAACGGAAGGGCGGCCGTGAGCGTGCGCGCGAGGAGTCTCAGCGCGGCAAGGAGCGCCGGTCGGTGATCCCGCCGAAGAAGCGCGGCCGGAAGGGACGCTGAGCGCGGGGTGACCAAGAGCTGCGGGGTCGGACTGCCCGGTCCGAGCATTTCTCAGTAAAATCGAGAAATCGGGAGAACTTTGAGCCCGGTCAAAGTCTCAAAGTGTTGTGGAGTAGCGACTTACGCTGAGTTCTTGACGGGGGTTGTTTTTAGGACTGTACAGTCCTACTTTCCCTCTCGTGAATACACGCCGCACACAGATCCTCGATGCCGCCGCAGTCCTGATTGGGCGGCAGGGATATTCCGCGACCTCGATCGATGACGTGATCAAGGAGTCGCGGTTGAGTGGCAAGAGCCACTTCTACCACTACTTCCGCAGCAAGGAAGAGCTGGGGTTCGAGGTTCTCGACCGGCAGTTCGAGCGCTTTGCCGAACGAGGCCTCGCGATCCTGCGCGAGCCGATGATCGACCCCGTCGAGCGGTTGCATCTGTTCATCGATTCGCTGGTCGCGGCCCATGCGGAGCGCGGCTGTCACGGTGGCTCGCCGTTCGGCACGCTGGCCGCCGAGATGGCGGATGCACACGAGGGTTTCCGCTTGCGCATCGCGCAGGTGTTCGTGCGCTGGGCGAGTCAGATCCAGTCGCTGCTGTGGGAAGCGCGTCCGCAGATGCTCGACGATGTGGATGCGGTGCGGCTGTCGCGCTTCATCATTGCCGCACTCGAAGGCGGACTGATGATGTCGCGCGTGAAGCGTGACATCGTGGTCATGGAAGGAATTGCGTTCGACCTCAAGCGCTTCATTGGAATGCACATGCGTGAGCCCGCGCTGGTGCCGCATCCGACTGCGGGATTGTGACGAATGCATGAGACCACGGACGGGCGTCGGAATGCCCATCGCGCAGGTGCTGGCTCAAGGACGGGATCCTCTCTGGAGCATACAATGGCTGCAACGCAGCGTCAGGAACGGACGGGAACTGGAGCAGAGGTCGCAGCGCGCAGCGAGTCGTTGTCGCAGGGGCGCGCCCGGTTCGAGGAAGAGGCACTCGTACATCTGGACGCGATGTACAGCTTTGCGCTGAAGCTTTCGCGGTCGCGTGATGACGCTGAGGATCTCGTGTCGGACACGATCCTGCGCGCATTCGAGCGCTGGGAGCAGTATCGACTCGGCACGAACATTCGGGCCTGGCTGTTCACGATCCTGTACCACGTCTTCGTGAGCCGGAAGCGTCGCATCGACGCTCGTGAAGTGCAGGCCACCGACGAGACGGACGGGTGGGGCGCATTCGAGCCGGTGGGCGACGTGAATCCGGAAGCACGGTTCTACGAAACGTTTCTCGATGCCGAGATCACGACGGCGATCGACAATCTGCCGGATGAGTACCGTGCGGCGGTGGTGCTGAGCGACATACATGAACTGCGGTACGCTGAGATTGCGCACATCCTTGGTGTGCCGGAAGGAACGGTGAAGAGTCGATTGTTCCGTGGGCGCCGGATTCTGCAGAAGAAGCTGGTCGGTTACGCGATGGACATGGGGTACATCAAGTCGGTTCCGGAAGCGGCGTAGTCTGGCAACGGAAGTTTTGCTCGCGCGGAGTCGCGGGGAGCGCGGAGAACTGTCATAGCCGGGCGATGCACTTATATTTTCGGTTCAGGAAAGAAATGGGTGGGATGCGCTCACGAGCGCATCCCACCCATTTGACTTTTCCGACACGAACAAGAACTGAGAGAGAACGTTGTTGCAGTTCTCCGCGCTCCCCGCGGCTCCGCGCGAGGCATGCAGTTTTGCTGAGCAACCGAGTTACGACACCGTGATCGGACGGAACGTGGTGACGGTTGGAGCAGGTCTCATGGGCTCGCGGGCGCGGTGGCGCGCGGCTTTTGCGCGGTTGCCGCACGTCGCCATGTCGCACCAGCGGCGGCGGCCGTTCTTGGTACTGTCGAGGAATACGCGACGGCAGCGCGGGTCGCTGCAGCAGCGCACGCGGCCGAGTTCACCGGCGATCAGCGAATCGGCACCATCATCGACGATTGGCATCATGAGCGCGGCAAATGCGTCGCCGCCGGCGACGAAGTTTCTGGTGTAGACACCATCCGGTGACAGCTCGAGGCGGCGTGTGCCGGCGCTGCGTCCAAGGACGCGATTGATCTCGGAGACAGCCTCGGTGCGCGCGTCGTTGGATACGGCGCCATGTTCGGCCAGTGCGCGCAGGGCGCTGCGGACGCGGCGCGCATCGAGCAGTGCGGCCGTGGCGCCCGCGGGCTGCTGTTCGGCGCGGCGCATGATCGCGACGCGGCGATCGTGATCGATCACGCCGACGGCGGCAAGCCACTCGAGCATGGTACCGAAGTCCCGAAGGGAATCACGGCGTACGCCGAGCTCGATGTCGTCGGTGTTGACGAAATCGAGCCAGAGACGATCGCCAACGAAGACGAAAGTGCGGCGATCGGAGGATTCGACGACGAGAGCGGACACTTGGGCCTTCACTGAGGGGGTTATTCCGACGTTACCCGCAGAAGGCCTCTCCGCAAGCAATGCCGGCGCCAACTGGCCTATTTTGGAGCTTATGACAGGCTCAACACTGCTTCCCGGCGTGCATCGTGTCGTGGTCGGATCGACCAATCCCGTGAAGATTGCCGCCGTGCGCGCGGTGCTCACACGCTGTACCACGCCGCTTGCCGTACATGGAGTTGCGGTGTCGTCCGGCGTGCCGGATCAACCGTGGGGCGACGCGGACACGCGTGCCGGCGCGGTGGCTCGCGCGCGCGCCGCGCTGGCCAGCGACGACGACGCCGATCTGGGAGTCGGGTTGGAGGGTGGCGTCGTCCGGGAAGCGGACGGCGATGTCCGGAGCTGCGCCTGGGCCGCGATCGTCGATCGGGGCGGCGTCGTGAGCTGCGGTGGGTCGCTGGCCATGCCCCTGCCGCCAGCGGTGGTCGCACTGCTCGACGCCGGCGTCGAGCTTGGACACGCGATGGACGAGGTCGCGCGGACGACCGGCACCAAGTACGGGGGGGGCGCGGTCGCCCTCCTGACCGCCGGGCTCATCGATCGGCAGGGCGCCTACGAGCATCTGGTGACCTACGCGCTCTCACGCTGGCTTGGGGCCGCGCTCTGGGAGGCTGAGTCCGGCGCGCGCTAGATTTGCGGGATGGCAACGACTGACGAAGAGACTTACTACCGCAAGGGTTTCGGCCTCAAAGCCGACGTGCAGGACACGCTGGCCGGTGACTACAGCGGACGTCTCGTCGACCTGTTGCGCGCAAGTGACTACACGCTGACGTCGGGTGACGTGACGGTCCGATTGGCGAAGGAGTTCGGCTTCTGCTACGGCGTCGAGCGCGCGGTCGAGTACGCGTATCAGACACGTCGCAAGTTCCCGGACCGGCGGGTGTTCCTGGCGGGTGAGATCATCCACAACCCGCACGTGAATCACAAGCTGCGCGAGATGGACATCACGTTCCTGCAGGCGAAAGGCACCGGCTTCGACTACAGCCTGGTGCAACCGGACGACGTGGTGATTCTGCCGGCCTTCGGCGTCACGATTCAGGATTTCGAGACGCTGCGTGAACTGGGCTGCATCATGGTGGACACCACATGCGGCTCGGTGCTGAACGTGTGGAAGCGCGTCGAGAAGTACGCACAGGACGGTTTCACGTCGCTGATCCACGGCAAGCACTATCACGAAGAGACGCGCGCCACGGCCTCGCAGGTGCAGAAGTATCCGGACGGCCGCTATCTGGTGGTGCGTGACATGGCCGAGGCGCGTCTCGTCTGCGATTACATCGAAGGGAATTGGAATCGCGAGGCGTTCCTCGAGAAGTTCGCGGCGGATCGCGCGTCGCCCGACTTCGATCCGGATCTGCATCTGCAGCGCATCGGCGTCGCGAATCAGACGACGATGCTGGCGCGTGAGTCGCTCGCCATCGGCGAGGAAGTAGGACTGGCGATGGCCCGCGCGCACGGCGATGCCTTTCGCGCGACGCACTTCCGCACCTTCGACACGATCTGTTCCGCCACGCAGGATCGTCAGGACGCGGTGGATGAATTGCTCAAGGAGCCGCTGGACGTGATGCTGGTCGTTGGCGGGTACAACTCGAGCAACACGCTGTCGCTGGCCGCGATCTGCGCCGAGCGCGTGACGACGTATCACGTTGAGGACGCGGAAGGGATCGATCCGGTGAGTGGTGTCGTGCGGTATCGTCCGATTGGCTTGCACATGAATGAAGTCACCCAGGCATCGTGGATGCCTCTGCATGGCGCGGTGCGCATCGGCATCACGGCCGGCGCGAGCACGCCGAACAACAAGATCGGGGAAGCCGTCGCGCGCATCTTCCAGACGCGGGGCATCGACCCGGCCGTCATCGCGTGACGGCGTTCGGCATGCGTGCGTTCGCGCGATATCTGGTGCTCGGTGATGGGCTGTCGGCCGACCTGACGCCGGCGCTGGATCTGAAGGTGACCGACGTCAGTGTGGCACTCGAGCGCGACGCGAAGAGTGGCGAGGTCCCACCGGTTGGAGCGGGCTCGCTGCTCTTTCAGAATGACGATGAGCGGTGGCCCGATTTCATTGGTGATGACCTGCGCACGCTTGCCGGGTGCGACTCCGTGCAGCGACTGGCGACGGATGGTGCGAGCCTCGGCGACATTTTCGACGAACAGGTGATGGCGCTCGAGTCGAGTGATGAGCCGACGCTGATCACGCTGACGGCCGGGTCGATCGACCTGCTCAGCGCGGTGGCAACGAAGCCGGCACCGGCGCGCATGGAGGCTATCGTGCGCGATGCGGTTACTGGCCTGCTCTCACTCGGTGAGATGCTGCACGGCAAGTTTTCCGATCTCACGCTGCTGCTGACGACGCTGCCGGATCCAACCGACGGGCTGGGCGTGTTTCCGGATTCGCGCGACGGTGAAGCGATCCCGGTGACGACGTTGCTGCAGTTCAACGCGCAGTTGCGACAGCGCGCGAGCGCGCTGGACGGCACGCTGGTCGCGAACGCGCATGCGGCGTTTCACGGACATGGCTTGACGGCTCCCGAGGAGGAACGGTGGTTCTGGCGCCGCAATCCGCACGAGCCGAGCGCGCTGGGTGCCTCGGGGCTGCGCGCGGTGTGGCTGGAGACATTGCGCGACGCGGGCTGAGGAACGGCGGCGCACACACCGGACTGTGACATCCTTTTGTAATGATAGGACCGTCGGTCCGAGTCCGTCGCGGTTGCTGAGACATCTGGAACAATTGCCGGTTCCCGGGGCTTCTTGGCGGGCATCGGCCCTGCGTGTAGACGGGCCCGCGCACGGTTGCTCACCGGTGAGCAGCGTCCAGCACCGCGGACGTGGCGGTGTGACCAGTAACGCAGCAGAGGCAGAGCATGGCAGCAACGCTCGAGCAGGACGGCATCGCGACCGTCCCAAGCGCGGCGAATCGGATGCGGATGACGATTCCGATCCGGTCGCGGTACGAGAACTGGATCAACGGTGCCTATCAGGCGCCAGCGAAGGGACAGTATTTCTCGAATCCGAGTCCCGTCACCGGTCAGCATCTGTGCGATGTCGCACGTGGCACGGCGGAAGACATCGAGAAGGCGCTCGACGCCGGGCACGCCGCATTCAAGACGTGGGGCAAGACGTCGGCGGCGGAACGCGCGAACATCCTCAACAAGATTGCCGATCGCGTCGAAGCGAATCTCGAAGCGCTGGCCGTGATCGAGACGATCGACAACGGCAAGCCGATACGCGAATCGATGGCGGCCGACATGCCGCTTGTCGTCGATCACTTCCGCTACTTCGCGGGTGTAATCCGCGCGCAGGAAGGGAGCCTGTCGCAGCTCGACGACGATACCGTTGCATACCACTTCAATGAGCCGCTCGGCGTCGTGGGGCAGATCATTCCGTGGAACTTCCCGCTGCTGATGGCGACGTGGAAGCTGGCGCCGGCGCTGGCCGCCGGAAACTGTGTCGTGCTCAAGCCGGCCGAGCAGACGCCGGTGAGCATCATGGCGTTCATGGAGCTGGTGGTGGACCTGTTGCCGCCGGGCGTGGTGAATATCGTGCAGGGTTTCGGCATCGAAGCCGGCAAGCCGCTCGCGAGCAGCAATCGCATTGCGAAGATTGCGTTCACCGGTGAGACCACGACGGGTCGCCTGATCATGCAGTACGCATCGGAAAACCTGATTCCGGTGACGCTCGAACTCGGCGGCAAGAGCCCGAACATCTTCTTTGCCGATGTGATGGACAAGGACGATGCGTTCTTCGACAAGGCGCTCGAGGGCTTCGGCATGTTCGCGCTGAACCAGGGCGAAGTCTGCACCTGTCCGTCGCGCGCACTGGTCGAGGAATCGATCTACGATGCGTTCATGGAGCGGGCGACGGCGCGCGTGGCGGCGTTCAAGCTCGGCCATCCGCTCGATCCGAGCACGCAGGTAGGTGCGCAGGCGTCGAACGATCAGCTCGAGAAAATTCTCAGCTACTTCGACATCGGGCGTGCGGAAGGAGCGAACGTGCGCCTTGGCGGCGAGCGCTTCATGCAGGACGGTGAGCTGGCGCAGGGGTATTACGTCACGCCGACGATTTTCGAAGGCACGAACAACATGCGTGTGTTCCAGGAGGAGATCTTCGGCCCCGTGGTGTCGGTGGCGAAGTTCAAGAACGAAGACGAGGCGCTGCACATCGCAAACGACACGTTGTACGGCCTTGGTGCCGGCGTCTGGACGCGCGACATCAACCGTGCCTACCGCTTCGGTCGCCACATTCAGGCGGGTCGTGTGTGGACGAACTGCTATCACGCCTACCCGGCGCACGCGGCATTCGGCGGCTACAAGCAGAGCGGCATCGGTCGTGAGAACCACCTCAAGATGTTGAACCACTACCAGCAGACGAAGAACATGCTGGTGAGCTACAGCCCGAACGCGCTCGGGTTCTTCTGAGCCGTGCCTTTGCATGCCTCGGCGTTGAAGCGATTCAGCGCCGAGGCACGTGAGCTGCGGCCGTATCTGCGGTCGACGCCCGCGCAACTGCAACTGCAACGGCAACGGCAACGGCAACGGCAACGGCAACGGCAACGGCAACGGCAACTGCAACGGCAACTGCAACGGCTTCGACGCAGCGCCGTTGGCAGTTTCGAACACATTTCAAGGAAGCGGTATGGCAGAGCGAGTGGACTGCACGCCGGCAGCGGCGGTGATGATCGATACGCTGGTCTCGATGCATGGGCGGGTGCTGTTTCACCAGTCCGGTGGCTGCTGCGATGGCAGTGCGCCGATGTGCTATCAGCGCGGAGAGTTCAAGATCGGCGCCCGCGACGTGCTGCTCGGCATCATTCATGGTGAAACGCCGGTGTACATCGGCGCGGCGCAGTTCGAGTACTGGCAGCACACGCGCCTCACGATCGATGTGGTGCCGGGGCGCGGCGCCGGCTTTTCGCTCGAGGCGCCGGAAGGGGTGCGATTCCTCACGCGTTCACGGCTGTTCACCGATGCCGAGTCGATCGAGATGGTGTTGGCTGGGCCGCCGCTGCGTGGTCCGGCTGCGGCCGGGCTGCCGTAGGCGGTCGGTACGTGTGGCTGGAGTGCACCGAGGCTGGGCGTTAGGCTTGGGACTTCGATGTCCGACCCCACCCATGCTGACGGCTGTGAATTTGCGATTCCTGACTGTTCGACCCGCTGACGTGCGCCGATGCGCGTCGCTGCTGACCTTGCTGCTGCTGCCGGTTCTGGCGAGCGCACAGAAAAAAGCCACTCCGAACGCCACTGCGGCGAAACACGCGACCGCGGCAAAGCCACAGCGCGTCGCGACGGCGCAGGACACCGTCAAGCGTGCACCGCGCGCTCCCGCACGTCCACCGGTCATGCCGGGACGCCGCTCAGGCGACAGCGCGTCGATTGCGTCGCTCGATCGTGATTCCGTCGGGGATTCGAAATGGCCGGTGAAGTTGCCCGGCGCGTTCACGGCGGGGGCGTTGCTTCCGCGCAATCGCATCGTGGCGTTTTATGGCAATCCGCTGTCACGCAAGATGGGCATTCTCGGCGAGCTGGATCCGGAGCCGATGCTGCAGAAGCTCGATCGCGAAGTGGCGGCATGGCGCGCCGCAGACCCCTCGACGCCGGTGATCCCGGCGTTGCATCTGATCGCGACGGTCGCCCAGGGCTCGGCGGGACGTGACGGCAAGTGGAGAGCGCGTATGGGCGACTCGCTGATCGCGAAGGTGATCCGCTGGGCCGACACGCGCAAAGCACTCGTCTTTCTCGACATCCAGGTGGCGAAGAGCACGATTCACGAGGAACTTCCGCCGTTGCTCAAGTGGCTCGAGCGTCCGAACGTGCATCTTGGCATCGACCCGGAATTCTCGATGAAGGACGGCTCGAATCCGGGGAAGCGCATCGGGACGTATGACGCCGCCGACATTAATTATGTGCAGGGCGTGCTGTCCCAGCTCGTGCGCGAGAAGAAGCTGCCGCCGAAGATTCTCGTCGTCCACCGATTCACGCGCAAGATGGTCACCAATGCGCACAGCGTCCGCTTCGAGCCGAACGTGCAGGTGGTGATCGACATGGACGGATGGGGCGATCCGACGCTCAAGATTTCGAGCTATCGTGCGTACGTGCGCGACGATCCAGTGCAGTACACCGGCTTCAAGCTGTTCTACAAGAACGACATTCGCAGCGGGGCGAAGATGATGGCGCCCGGTGAAGTGTTGCGCCTGTGGCCGAAGCCGCTCTACATCCAGTATCAGTAGGCGCCAAACACCACTGCCGGAAACGAAACGGGGGATCACGCCAATGTCGCGTGATCCCCCGTTTCGTCGTTCCGCCATGCGCTGTCGCGTCAGGGGATGAGGTTCGTCGAGATCGTCATCCGGGAGAGTGCGTCGAGCCGCTTGGCGATCGCGGACAGTTCGGCCTTGAGCGTGATGAGCCGCGCCGCAGCATCCTTCGGCACGCGCTGGTCGGCATTCTGCGTCATGCCGTACAGGTACTCGAGTTGCGCGACGAGTTTCGGCGACTGGTAACGGCCTTCGGCGGTTTCGAGCGCGTGCACGATGTCGTCCGCCTCACGCAGCATCGGTGCGCCGCGTGACTGCATCTGCGTGCGGGTCTCGCGTGCGCGCGTCATCACGGCTCGCGCCTGCTCGATTGCGTCGCGCACCGCGAGTTCGTGCTTCTCCTGTGCGACAAGCACTTCATCCGTGATGCCGTCGACGCGGACGCGTGGGTCTGCCTGCACGATGAGCGGCTGGGACAGCGTGTCGCCATCGACGATCAGACGCACGGTGTACTTGCCCGGCGCGACCATCGGGCCTCGGCCGCCCGGCGTCGTGGCGTGCATCAGATCCCACGAAAACCGGTTCTCTCCGATGTTGTCGGCAATCGTACTCGCGCTGGCACTGCGGCCACGCGGACCACGCGGCGCGGCATCGCCGGCAGGACGTGCGCTCGCGGTAGCGGTGGTGAAGGTGCGCAGCAGTTTGCCCGTCAGCGAGCGAATCTCCAGCACTGGAGCGGCAGTGGGCTTTGCGCCGAGCCAGTAGTCGATCGTGGCACCGGCCGACGGATATTCCGGAGTGCCCGGTGCAGCAGGCGAGCCCTGATAGCGCCAGCGGATCGCGGCGCGCGGCGCGTGCAACACGGCCTTCTTCGCACTGTTGGCGTCAGCGTACTGCACGAGCGGGGTGAGGTCGTCGAGAATCCAGAATCCACGTCCCATCGAAGACAGGACGAGATCGCGGCGCTGGACCTTGATGTCCGTGATCGGCACGACGGGCAGGTTGAGCTGCATCTGCTGCCATGACAACCCGTCGTTGTTGCTGACGTAGAAGCCGAAGTCGGTACCGAGGTAGAGCAGGCCCTGACGATCAGGATCCTCGCGGACGACGCGCGTTGGTGAGTCATCGGGTACACCGTTGGTGCCGGTCGTGAGGCGCGTCCACGTCTTGCCGTAGTCCGTGGTGCGATAGGCGTACGGCTTGAAATCACCGAGCAGATAGCGGTAGACCGCGATGTACGCGGTACCCTTGCGATGACGCGAGACCTCGATGTTCTGCACGCGCCCACCAGGCGGGAGATCAGGTGGCGTCACCTTCGTCCACGACAGACCGTTGTTGCGCGTGACGAACACCGGACCGTCGTTGGAGCCGGTCCAGATGACACCCGGTTCGATGGTCGATTCGCGGATCGCGTACAGCGTCGAGTAGAACTCTTCACCGGTCACGTCGCGCGTGATCGGTCCGCCGCTGATGACCTGCGTCTCCGGCGTGTTGGCCGTGAGGTCCGGCGACATCCGCTCCCACGTGACACCGTCGTCGCGTGAGCGATGCAGGAACTGCGAGCCGAAGTAGACGGTGCCTTTCACGTTCGGCGAGACGTCCATCGGCGAGACGCGCTGGAATCGGAAGATCAGGTCCTTCGGATCGTTGCCGTACAACGACTGCGCTCCGACCCACGAATTCTGTTCCTGGCCCGTGACCATGTGCAGCCGTGAGAACTGCCCCTTGCACGCACCGTACACGACATCGGCATTCCACGGACTCGGCACGATCGGACCGGTCTCACAGCCGGGACCGGCCATCCAGTACTGCGCCGGCTGATCGGGCCGCGTGGTGAATACGGGCAGCGAGGGCACGATGACGGTCGTGTTGTCCTGCTGCGCTCCGTAGACGCGATACGGATAGTGATCGTCGAGAAAGACCTGATAGATCTCCGATGTGCTCTGGTTGTACTGCGTGCTCCAGGTGCGGCCACCGTCCATCGAGACGTTCGCACCACCGTCGTTGGACTGGATCATGATGTTCGGATCGGTGGGGTTGATCCAGATGTCGTGATTGTCGCCGTGCGGTGTGTTGACAGCGACGAAATTCTTCGCGCCATCGGTGCTCTTCCACATCGTTTCGTTCTGGACCCACACATTGTCGGCGTTGGTGGGATCGGCGTCGATGTTCGTGTAATAGAACGGCCGAAGCAACAGCGCATTGAGCGTGGAGAGCTGTGTCCACGTGTCGCCAGCATCATCCGAGCGATACACACCGGCCTTCGGCTTCTCAGCTTCGATCAGCACGTACACGCGACGCGGTGCTGCCGGCGACACTGCGATGTTCGACTTGCCGATGATGCCGGTGGGAAGGCCGCCCCCGAGCTTCGTCCACGTCGAACCGCCATCGGTGGAGCGGTAGATACCGCCGTCGTCCTTGCTGCCGGAGATGATCGCCCACGGACGACGCACGCCGCGCCATGCAGCGGCATAGAGCGTGTTCGGATCGTCCGGCTTGGCACTGAGATCGGTGATGCCGGTGGAGTCGTTCACGAAGAGCACCTTCTCCCACGACTGGCCACCGTTCGTGGTGCGGTACACACCGCGGTCCTTCGAATTGCTGAACGGCAGTCCCTGTGCGGCGACGAGCGCGATGTCGGGATTGGTGGGGTTCACGACGATGGCAGCGATCTGTCCGACGTCGCGCAGGCCGAGAAACGTCCAGGTCTTGCCGGCATCCATGGAGCGGTAGATGCCGCGGCCGACGATGACGTTGGATCGAATGCCGTCGGAGCCGGTCCCGACCCAGACGATGTCGGGGTTGGACGGTGCGACGCGTATCGAGCCGATCGAGCCGGTGGCAAAGAAACCGTCGGAGATGTTCATCCAGTTATGGCCGGCATCGGTGGTCTTCCACACGCCGCCGCCGGTGGCGCCCATGTAGAACTCGAGTTTGCGCTGCGGGACGCCGGTGACGGTGGTGACGCGACCGCCGCGGAACGGGCCGATGTTGCGGAATCGCAGCGCTTGTGCGGCGCGCGGATCGATGCCGCTGGACGGCTGTGCGGCGAGGGGGGCGGCGAGCGTGATGCCGAGTACGGCGACGCGCGCGGCGATGCAGCGAAGAGACATGGCTGGCGATGCGAAAGGGTGCGAGGCGATGTGTCAGTTTACGCGCTTCGTGGCGGGTTCGCTCCGGCGTGGCGAGAGGGCTCCGCGGCCGGATTCATGCAATGTTCATGGTTGATTGGTGGTGCGTCGGAGCGCGCGTGATGCGTTTCGAGCGCGCGTTCGCGGGCGTGTGGTGCGATCGCGACCGTCTGCGCTGCGTCGGCGATGCGTGCGTGAAAATGGTGACGTTCCTTACTGAGGGTGGTTGTACCGTGGCGCATGTGCACTTGCCGAATCCCTTTCGAATCGAGCAGACTATGGCCATGCCGTTGGTCACCCCGCGCCGCTGGACGGCGGATGATGTGCGCGCGCTTCCTGATGAACCGGGGAAGCGGTTTGAGTGCGTGGATGGCGAGCTGCTGGTGAGCCCAAGTCCGCGGATCACGCATCAGTACATGCTCGGATATCTCTGGCGCGAGATCGATGCGTTCGTGCGTGCAGAAGGCATCGGTGTGGCCGTGATGGCGCCGAGCGATCTTGAACTTGATCGTTTCACACTCGTCCAGCCGGACGTCTTCGTGCTGCCGTTGGTGGACGGGCGCCGTCCACGAACGGTTGAAGAAATCGGACATCCGCTGCTCTTCATCGAAGTGCTCTCACCGAGTACCGCGCGCTACGATCGCGTCGTGAAGCGCGCCCGCTACCAGCGCTCCGGCGTCGAGTACTGGATCGTGGACGGGGACGCGCGCCTGCTCGAACGGTGGGTTCCCGAGACCGATCGCCCGTCGATGCACACGGACGCGATCAGCTGGGCACCCGACGGTACCTCGTCCCCGTTCCTCCTCGAGCTGGCGCCCATGTTCGTGGACGCGTTGGGCGAGATCCAGACGGAGCTGTCGTGACAGGCAGCGACGATTTGAGCGCGGGCGGCAGATTGCCTGTCACGCGAGCGCCGCGAACAGCCGAAACTTCCCGGCGTACGTGGGCAGGCACCATGCTTGCACGGTCTCAGGGCCGGACATGGGTACGTCGTCGCCTCTCGATACACACCTGATGATTGTGGACAACTCTCGTGACACCGCGTTGATCGCGGCATGTGTGCTGCTCACCGCGTGCGCCTCGACCAGCCCATCACTGCCGATCGATCCGGGGATCGGGGGGCCGCCGGTCCTCACGCGCACCACGGTGGTGACGGGACTCAGCAGTCCGTGGGATCTCGCGTTCACGGCCAACGGCACGATGTTCTATACGGAGCGGTGTGCCGGTGTGTCAGTGCGGTTCGCCGATGGCAGCGTGACGCGGCTTTTCGGGACCAGCGGGTCGGCGCTGGTCGCGCCGGATCTGTCGTGTGAAGGGCAGAGCGGCGTGAACGGCGTGGCACTCGATCCGGCGTTCGACACGAATCGTCGCCTGTATGTCTACATGGCGTCGACCATCAACACTCCGCGTACGAATCGCGTGATCCGGCTCGTGCTCAGCGCTGACCTGAAATCCGCCAGTCAGCGCACGGACATCATCACCGACATTCCGTTCAAGCATGTAGCGACGGCGAATGGCGGTGCCGGCGCGCACAGCGGTGGCCGCATTCGTTTCGGGCCCGATGGCTTTCTGTATGTGACCACCGGCGACAATCACAATCGACTGTACCCGCAGAGTCCGACCTTGCTCGGCGGCAAGGTATTGCGCGTGACGACGGATGGAGCCGCGGCGGACGCCAACAACGCACCGTCAGGGTTCGATCGCCGCATTTTCACCTACGGGCATCGCAACGTGCAGGGCATCAGCTTCCGGCCGATCACCGGACAGCCGTTCATCGGCGAGCACGGACCGAATCACACCGACGAAGTCACGCCGCTGGTGCGTGGCGGCAACGGTGGATGGGACCCGCAGAACCGGCCGGCACTCAATTGTCCTGACAACTATTGCGGCTACGCGGGTAATCAGACGACGATGCCGATGACGGACACCGAGCGGTTCCCGAGTGCGATGCGTGCGTCATGGATCAACAACGGCGCGTCACAGGGCATGGGGCCGGTCGAGTTTCTGACCGGGCCGCAATGGGGGCTCTGGAACGGCCGTCTCGCGGTTGGTCTGATGGGCGGCACGCGCGTGGAGATTCTCGATCTGGACGCCGCCGGCATGGCGCTCAGCAACACGAATGCAGGGTTGCCGGCGACGCGGTATCGATCACTGGTGCAGGGGCGGGACGGCAATCTGTACGTCGCCACGGATGCGGGTGAGATCTGGAAGGTGACGCCGGGGAAGTAGCGGCAGCAGCCGTCACGTGTGCCTCAAAACACCGCGTGCTCCCCGCGCTCCGGCCCGGCCCCACCACGCACCAGCGTCGCGTAGTAGTCGAACAGGGTCTCGGTGCCGGCAGACGGCGTCGCGCGTTCGTCATACTGCCCGGTGCTTTGATCGAGTACCAGCATGGACTCGGTGGCGTAATAGCGACCGATGCGCGCGAGCGCAGCTTTCTCCGCCAGCGCCGGAACCACTTTCCCGAGCGTGCCAAGCACGCCGACGATCACGTCGAGCAGTTTCACCGGCACCTGCCTGATCCGCGGCGTCTGCCCCAGCAATGCGAACAGATGCTCGGCCTGCTCTCGTGGTGTGATGGCCGGGCCCGGCCCGCCGATCGGCAGGATGCGATTGTGGCGCGTCGCATCGTCGAGGCAGTCGGCGAGATACGCACCAAGGTCGTCGTCGCTGATCGGCTTGCAGGCGGTGAGCGTTCCATCGCCGAACACCAGAAACGGCTTGCCACCGCGCACACGCTCGATCTGTCCGGACAGCGACTTGAAGAACGCCGTCGCGCGGACGATCGAGTACGTCACGCCTGATTCCATCAGCGTCTTCTCGAACGCGAGCTTCGCATGCTGAAACGCCAGCAGTGGCTTCTGCACGCAGATGGCGGAGAGCAGCACGATCTGCGTCACACCCGCTTGTTGCGCGGCGTGCAGCGCATTCACGTGCGCCTGATGATCGATCGCCCACGCATCCTTCGGCGTGCCCGTGCGTGACGCCATGCACGAGACGAGCGCGTCGAAACGCTCGCCCTGAAATCCGTCACGCGCGAGTGACGCGGGATCTCCGACGTCGCCGTGACGGATTGTCGCCCCCGCAAATGAGTCCGCGTGCGACTCGACATTCGTCGCACTGCGGCCCGTACGCGGTGGTCTCACGAAACACACGACCACATGCCCGCGTGCGACCAGCGCGCGCACGGTCGCGCGTCCGATGGTGCCGGTTGCGCCCAGCATGAAGACGCGGCGCGGGTGCGGCGTGCGTGGAGCGGTTGCGTCCGTCACGGTACGGTCTGCGCCAGCAGTGCTTCCACCGCGCGTGCAAAGTTCGCCGGTGCGTCCGCGTTTTTGCGGAAGTAGAGCGAGGGCTCGATCATTTCGAGCTCCATCACGGCCAGCGTCCCGTCTTCGAGGCGCACGAGGTCCACGCGCGCCTGAAACGGGGCGGGTGTGATGGCGCTGATGACACGATCCGAGGCGGCGCGCAGCTCGCCGGTGATCACGAGTGGTGTGATGTCGCCACCGTGATCCTCCTGCACGCGAAAGTCACCCGGTTTCGGAACTTTACGTACAGCATGGCTGAGCTGTCCGCCGAAGTAGAAGGCTGAGATTTCACCTTCATCGAGCACCGAGTTCACGAACGGCTGGGCAAACCACGCGCGACCCGCGAAGGTCTGCGTCAGCGTGTCGAGCGTGTCCGGATCGATCGGATGCCGCAGGCGGAATGTGTCGAGCGCATTCGCGCTGACGACGGGCTTGACGACGATTTCACCGGTGCTGAGGGCGTCGAACAGTGCGGTGAACGTCTCGGCGCTACCGCCGTCGCCCCAGATGCTCGGCACGATCGGCACGTCGCGCGCGGCGAGATCGCGCAGATAGCGCTTGTCGAGGTTCCAGATGATCAGGTCGCGCGGGTTCTCGAGCCGAGTGCCACTGGCCTCGATGCGCGCGAGCGTCTCGAGGAATTCGTCGGGCCGGAGGTGGTAGTCCCACGTGCTGCGGACGATCACCAGATCCCAGCGGCTCCAGTCGATACTGGTGTCCGACCAGGGGATTTCCGCGACCTCGAATCCGCGTTGCCGCAGTGCGTCGGCAGCCAGTCCGTCATCGATGACGTAGCCGGTGCGATCCTCGAGCGTGAGCAATGCGATGCGTGCCATGCCGACAATCGTACTTACGACGCGCGCGGCCCTGAACCCCCTTCCAGTTTGCGCAGCGCGCGCAGTTTCGCCTCCGCTTGCACGATGTCGATGCCCGGTGCGACTTCCGTGTCGCTCATGCCGAGAATCTCGAGTGCCCGTGCGACGACCGGCGCCCCACCGGGCGCCAATTCGCCGAAGGCGATTTCCGCGCGCCGACAGAGGCGTTCTTCGTCCGCCATGCTGGTGTAGCGGCGGTTGACGCGCATGGCGGTGACACGCGCGTGCACGCCTTCGTGGAGGATCGTGGCGGCGACCTGTGCACGCGTGAAGGTCGGGTTCACGACGAACGTCGTGTCGATCACCATGATGCGCGTGTCGTGAAAGAACACGCCGCGATTGGGCCAGCGCTTGACCCAGATGCAACGCACATCCGTGCGCAGCCGACGCAGGTGGTGCGGCATGTGCCGGCCGATCAGCGCCAGGGCTTCACCAAAGCGCGACTCGAGCTCGGCGTTGTCGATGTCAGCGCGTTCGTTGAGGAACCAGACCGGCACACCGTCGATGACGCGCCTGGTCGAGCGACTGGCGTCGTAGCGGTGGCGCAGTGCGGGCGGGAGGAGATCGCGGAACATGGCGGAAAGAAGTACGACGTCAGGCTGGCGCGCTGATGGACGGCCTATTTGTCTGGCCAACCCGTGTCGAGCAGAATCTTCCAGTGCCCGTCAGGCTGCTTGCGCCAGAGCGTCAGGTAGCGGCCGCGTGCGAGTGTATCGCTGCGTGCGCTCCGCCGCACCATGGCATACCGCCCGAGGGTCACGCCTGTCACACGATCGGCGTAGGCGGCGGCGTCGGTGGGTTCCCACGTCAGCAGCTGTGACACGTCGGCAAAGATCGCCTGGTCATTCGCGGCCACCGGGATCACACCGCGCAGCAGCATCAGCCCACCGTTGCCCGGCTTGGCGATGTCCGGCGCGAGTCGCGCATTCCACGCCGGTGCACCGCTGTCCGCTACGGCCTTCGCGAACGCGCGATCGGTGGCGAAGAGCTGGTCCTGCAGGTCGGTGTCGTCGGGCAGCTTCCTGGCGGGCAGCGACTTCGGCGGCGTGCATGCCGTCAGGCAGAGTGCGGCGACGAGCAGTGGCGTGCGCATTTGGCTCCTGGGCTGTATGACAAGCTACTGCGTGCAGTCGAGTGGAACAGCAACATGTGTCGCGCAGGGGCGCAGAGAGCGCAGGGAACCCATACTGCCGTGTCAGAAAACGGTATCATGTGGCTGCGCACTGCCTACTGTTTTTTTATGGCACCGCGGCGGTCATTTCCTGATTTTTTGGCGTCATGGCTGCGTGAGGTCGGGCGAATCATGCCCTTGTCGTCGCAGTTCTCTGCGCTCCCTGCGGCTCTGCGCGAGGCCAGCAGTTCTCGTGGTTCAGGGGTCAGCGGAAGTCATGACTCCGCGCATGCTCCGCGCCGAGCTGCGCATCGAGCGGGACGAATGTCCGCCCGCGCACCGTGACGACGTTCGATTCCACCTGCAGCGTCCCACGGACCAGCAGCAGCGGCGAGGTGGAGATCTTGAGTGCGTCACGTTCGAAACGCTGCGGATTGACGACGACGTTGAGGATGCCTGTCTCATCCTCGAGCGAGAGAAAGACGAAGCCTTTCGCCGTGCTCGGACGCTGCCGGCAGATCACGAGCCCTGCGATCGCGACCTGCTCGGTGTCACGCCCGTTCGTCTGTATATCCCGCGCTGTGCGGATGCCGTTCGGTTGCAGCAACGGTCGCAGATGGCGCATCGGGTGCCCGTTCAACGACACCCCGGTCACACGATAGTCCGCCTCGGTCAGCTCGGCCATCGACATGCGCGGCAGTGCGGCATCAGGCAGCAGCACCGACGGCGCCAGTGGCCCGGCGTCACCACGCACCGCCGCGAGCACTTCCCACAGCGCCCGCCGCCGCCGCGTGGCGAGTGGCTCGTGCGCGAACATGCCATCGAACGCGCCCGATTCCGCCAGCAACCGCAGCGCGCGGCGATCGAGCCGCGTGCGCCGCACCACGTCGCTCACATCGCTGAACGACCCTTCAGTCAGTGCCGCTTCCAGCTTGCCGCGCGCCGCCGCACCGAGGCCGCGCACGCTACGCACACCGAGTCGCACGGCAGGCGCGGCGGACTGCGGTGCGCGCGATTCGAGGGTCGCGTCCCACGCCGAGCAGGTGAGATCGACGGCCCGCACTTCGACGCCGTGATGCCGGCCATCCTCGATCAGCGTGCCCGGCGCATAGAAGCCCATCGGCTGCGCGTTCAGCATCGCCGCCAGGAATTCTGCGTGGTAGTAGTGCCGGAGCCACGCCGAGGCGTACACGAGCAGTGCGAAACTGGCAGCGTGACTCTCGGGAAAGCCGTAGTCTGCGAACGCATTGATCTGCGCAAAGATGCGGTTCGCGACATCGTCGTCGATGCCGTTCGCGCGCATGCCGGCGAGCATCTTCTGGCGCAGTGCTTCCATCTTCTCGTGACTGCGCTTGTGCCCCATCGCGCGTCGCAGCGTGTCGGCCTCACCGGCGGTGAACCCGGCACACGCAATCGCCACCTGCATCCCCTGTTCCTGAAAGAGCGGCACGCCGAGTGTGCGCTTGAGAATCGGTTCGAGCGACGGGTGCGGATAGATCACTTCCTCCACGCCGGCGCGACGGCGCAGATACGGATGCACCATCGCGCCCTGAATCGGCCCGGGGCGGATGAGTGCCACTTCGACGACGATGTCGTAGAAACAGCGCGGCTTGAGGCGCGGCAACGTGTTCATCTGCGCGCGACTCTCGACCTGGAACACGCCGATGGTATCGGCGGCGCAGAGATCGTCGTAGACCGCCTGATCGCTGGTGTCGAGCAGCGCGAGATCGATCGTCACGCCGCGCGTGTGTCGCACATATACCAGGCAATCCTGCAGCACGGTCAGCATACCGAGGCCGAGCAGGTCGATCTTGACGAGGCTCGCCGCATCGAGATCGTCGCGTTCCCATTGAATCACGGTGCGTCCCGGCATCGACGCCGGCTCGATCGGCACGACGGTGGAGAGTGGCTCGCGCGTGAGTACGAAGCCGCCGACGTGGATGGAGCGATGGCGCGGCAGTTGATGCAGTCCGTCCACGATGTCGGCGAGGGCGCGGACGCGCGGGTCCTTGGGATCGAGGCCAGCGCGCTCCAGAATGTCGGTGCGCGGCGGCGCGCTCGTGACTGGCGCACCCGCCGTCGGCGTTTCTGGTGTCAGCACCGCGGTCGAGGCATCCATTCGCGATCGTTCGTTCGGTGTGGTGCGGCGGACCCGTTCTTCCGGAATCAGGGCGAGGCGTGCTGCTACATCGTCGGTGTCGGGCGTCGATGCGGGTCCGCAGGCATCACGGGTCTCGCGTGCCGCCGCGATGTCCACCACCGCGGCCAGGCGCTCGTCACGTTCGTAGCGCTTGCGCAGCTCCGGTTTGTCGATCGTGTGCTCGCCGTCATAGGCGTCGATGTCGGCCGATGCGGTGCGGACCGACGGTCGACGCGTGGTGGGTGGGATAGTGGTGAGCGGAATGCTCGCATCACTCCGCGCCGATGCCGGCAGATCGACCGCGAACGCGCGCTTCCCCATGTCACGCTTGATGTGCGGCAGTTCGGTATCCGGCTTGTCGGCGCGATGCACCGGTCCCGTCGCGCCGATGCTGCGCGGTGTCGCTTCGACGAAGGCGGCGCGGCGCAGATCCTCCTCGCTTGCGACGCCGATGCCGGCGCGCAACGCCGCCGCGGTTCCGCGCGCGCTGAACCGATCGCTCACCGACGCCAGCGCGTCGCCCTGTTCGATGGAAAATCCGAGCACGCGCGCGGCGTCGCGCACCGCACTGCGACCGCGATAGGTGATCTGCTCGCAGACCATCGCCGCATGGTCGCGCCCATACCGTTCGTAGACGTACTGCAGCACGCGCTCCCGCTCGCGATGCGCAAAGTCGATGTCGATGTCCGGTGGTTCGCGACGTTCCTCGCTCAGGAAACGCTCGAAGAGCAGCTCCATGCGGATCGGATCGACGGCGGTGATGCCGAGGCAGTAGCAGACCGCGGAGTTCGCAGCGGACCCGCGGCCCTGGCAGAGGATGCCCTCGCGACGCGAGTAGCGCACGATGTCCCACACGATGAGGAAATACCCCGCCATGTCGAGGCGACGGATGATCTCGAGTTCGTGTGCGAGTTGCTTCGCCTGCTGCGGCGTGCGCGTGGCACCCCAGCGTTCAGTCGCGCCGGTTTCGACGAGTTGTGCGAGGTAGTCATCCTCGCTCACCCCCGGCGGCAACGGAAACCGCGGCAACGACGGCTTCAGTTGTCCGATGCGGAACTGGCATTGCTCGGCGATCGTGCACGTCGCGCGCAAGCCGGCCTCGTGACCGAGCCAGCGCTTGTGATGCAGTGCGGTGGATTTGAGATACCACTCGCCATTCGGGCGCAGTCGAGTGCCCATCGCATCGAGTGGACGGCCGTGCCGGAGCGCGGTGAGTGCGTCGTGCGTGGTGCGCGCCTGACGGGTGGCGTAGTGCACGTTGTTCGTCACCACCCACGGCACGCCGATGCGTCGCGCGATCGGAATCAGCTGGCGGACGAGCGCACGTTCCTCCGGCAGACGATGATCCCAGACCTCGATCGCGAAGGCATCGTCGAAGAGATCGCGCAGTACGCCGGCGACGCGATTGGCTTCCGTGATGTTGCCGGTCGCGAGCGCCGTCGGGATCGCGCCACGCGGACAGCCGCTCAGCGCGTAGAGGCCGGCGGTGTGGTCGGCGAGCAGCGGGAACGGAACCGAGGGTGCGCCGCGGTCCGGCACGTCCATGCGGGCACGCGTGAGCAGCGTGCTGAGATTGCCGTAGCCGATGCGTGACGTGGCCAGCAGCGTGAGGTGCTGCAGTGCCCCATCACCCTGCACGGTCAGCTCGGCGCCGATGATGCCTGCGATGCCGGCGGCATCGGCGGCCTGCGCGAAACGCACGGCCCCGCCCAGTTCGTCATGATCGGTGAGTGCGAGCGCGGATTGTCCGGCGATGACGGCGCGCGCGACGAGTTCCTCCGGCGACGATGCGCCATCGAGCAGCGAGAACGCACTGTGGCAATGCAGCTCGACGTAGTCGGCGGTCACGACACACCCGCCCGGCTATATTGCGTATCATGAACACTCCGGAGACACCACGTCGTGATGATGCGCAGCGCCTGACCCCGGCGTCGTACGAAGCGCACAAGGCCGAAATTCTGTCGGCCGCCGACCTGATGTCGAGTGACGAACTGGATACGCTGCCGTACGGCATGATTCAGCTCGATGCGACCGGGCGCATTCTGAAATACAACGCGGTCGAGAGTCGGCTCGCGCAGCTGCCGCAGGCGACGACGATCGGCCGGAAGTTCTTCAGCGAAGTCGCCCCCTGCACGAAGGTCCAGCAGTTCTACGGACAGTTCAAGGACGGCGTGTTGCGCGAATCGTTGGATACGACCTTCTCGTTCCACTTCGCGTTCAAGCAGAACCCACGCGATGTGACGGTGCGGCTGTTCTACAGCAAGCGCACGGGGAGTGTGTGGGTCATGATCTCCGATCGGGAAGGGAATCCGATCGAGTAGGCAGCGTGCAGGGTGCGGGGACAACACCGCCGGCGCGTCAAAGCCGTTGCGGTTGTCGTTCGACCAGCGGCCGACGATGTCAGTCATACCACCCCTGCAGCACCCACGCGTCGGCGTCGTGGTAGATGAGGAGCGTGCCGACTTCGCGTGTGCGCAGATACCAGTAGTCGCGCGCGAACGGCGTGCGCCACCAGGCACCGGTGAGGCGTTCCGGGCCGATGCTGTCGAGCACCGTGAACGTGTGCGACTGCCAGACGCCGGCGATCGGACGATGGTCGGCGTCGCAGGTCATGCGCACCGGGTGCGGCGTTTCGAGCAGGCGCAGTGCGGCCGGTGTGGCGGCGCGATCGGGCGTGAAGAGCGG
The DNA here is from genome assembly GCA_038231095.1 of Gemmatimonadales bacterium. Taxonomy (GTDB): domain Bacteria; phylum Gemmatimonadota; class Gemmatimonadetes; order Gemmatimonadales; family Gemmatimonadaceae; genus JACMLX01. The sequence continues at coordinate 15,297 of JBBRLZ010000008.1, read as the reverse complement.
CAGCCAGAGGCCGCTGTGCGTGACCGGCGCCACATCGTCGGGGCGCGTGGCGATGGCGTTCTGTGCGACGCGCGTTGCAGTGGCCAGCGCGGCATCGTCGCCATCGACCAGTTCCGCCCACGCGCCGGCCTGTTCGACGCGATGATCGTCGCGCAGCACCGGCCGCATCACCGCACCGGGGCCGAGGGTGCTGCGCAGGCGTTCGAGTGCGGCGAGTGCGGCGCCGGGATCGCGCCAGCCGGCGTCGAGCAGGTCGCCCTGTTCGCCCGTCGCGGGCACGGTGTTGGTGAGTGTGACGGTGACACCACAGATGGGCGCGACAAGTGTCCAATCCGAGAGCAGCGCGCGGCAGCGTTCGAAGAGCGGCGCGACACGCGCGAGCGGATGCGCGGGACGCACCTCGCGCGTGATCGTCTCGGCCGGCGTGAGGTCGTCGCGCTTCTGTGTTCCGCCGTCGAGATGGAGGGTGATGGCGACCGCGCCGGCCGCGAGCCCGTCGCGCACCAGATCGCGGACCAGCGTTTCCAGGGCCGCCCTGACGAGAAAAAGCGCTGGCTCCATGGTGTCGCTGCTGCCGCCCAGCTCCGCCGTCACCGAGCGCTGCGCCTCGAGGCGGGCGAGGACCGGGCGGCGCGGGTCGTCACCGTGGGCGAGGCGCCAGGCGCTGAGGCCGGAGTCACCCCAGCGCCGTTCGATGTCGGCGACGGGGAGGCTCGCGAAGCCGCCGACGGTTTTGATACCGAGTGCCTCGAGGGCGGCGACGAGCTCCGCATCGAGCGGCAGGAAGGCGAGCGGCAGGGGGGCAAGGAAGTGTGCGTCGCCGCCGGACGGGATGCAGAAGGCGAGCGGCTCCCCTGTTGGCGGGTGGCCGGCTGGCGGGTGCTGCCAGGTGGCGGCGCGGGCGGCGGCGCAGGAGTCGGCGATGGCGACGCGAGCGAGCGGGTGCCAGCGCTGGGCGATGGTGAGCAGGGTGCGGGCGAGGCGACGCTCTCCGCCGATGGCGTCGAAGCCGGTCGCACCGACCCACCAGGTGCCGTTGATCGCGCCGGCGGGCGAGACGTGTGGGCTGGCCTGAATGAGGGCGGCCGTGGCACGGGTGAGGGCGCCCGAGATCGCGATTTCGTCCCAGGGCAGGACGTGGAGGCGGGTGCAGCGGGCTTTGGCCGCGGTGACGGTCATACCCGCGCGGACGCGGGCCCGTCCGGCGGCGGCCGTCACGGCGCGCAGCGTGTTGCCATCAGCGAGAGCGAGCAGACGATCGTCCCAGTGCTTCGCGTCGTCCTCTGCCGTCGGTGTCGGCTCCGGGGCGGTGAGCCCCAGCCCCAATTGCCGCGGCCCCTGATTGGCGCGCCAGACGGCGCCGACGGGGAAGCGGGGAATACGGACACAGGCGACGCGCCAGAGGGACGACATGGACAGCGGGGCACGCAGGAGGGACGGGGGACGACGGGGGGCGGTGGAGGCGGGAGTGGGGTGGGGAGGGAGACATTACCGAACAAACACCGAAAATCAAGGAAGGCGACAGTAGTGGCGGGATGGGGTGATTCGGTGTGTGGGGAGTGAATTCGGTGACGGTCGGATGCGGTGCGGGTGGTATGGTGGGCCGTCACCCTGTCGGGGAGGAAATCATCGCGAATGCTGAAGTAGCTTCTGGTGGCTACATTGATCAGGTGCGTACTGTCGGCCTCAAAGTCCTCAAGAACCGTCTCAGCGAGTACATCCGGCTGGTCGTCGCGGGCGAGACGATTCTGGTCACGGATCGGGATCGCGTCGTGGCGGAGCTTCGGCCGCCGACGCTGTCGCATCCGCTGCTTGCCGATGCCTTGCTGGCCGACATGGTCCAGCAGGGCGTGTTGACGATGCCGACGGTGATTGGTGCCGGAGCTCCGCCGCGAATCCCGGTCGCGCCGCTGGCCGAGCTTCTGGCGGAGCTGGACGAGAGTCGAGCGGATCGGTGATCTACCTCGATACATCGGTGGCACTGGCGCATCTGCTGGGCGAGTCGCCCGCACCGGATGCGGCGCTGTGGGATGCGCCACTCGTGAGCAGCCGCTTGCTGGAGTACGAGCTCTGGAATTGCGCGCATGCGCGCGGGCTGATCGCATCGCATGGCGACGCGGTCCGTGCGCTGCTCGCACGGATCGTGGTGCTCGAACTCACATCGGCTGTGCTCATGCGAGCGCTGGCACCGTTCCCGTTGCCGGTGCGCACGCTGGACGGGCTGCATCTGGCGTCGATCGCGTACCTGCGGGCGCAGCGTCAGGCCGTGTCGCTGGCGACGTACGATCGCCGCATGCGAGCGGTGGCGGAGGCGATGGGGATTCCGCTGGCTGCCGTATAGGATGGCCCGTCTGTCCCGGCGCTGCCAAGCGGTGTCTCGGTGGCTCACTCCGAGCGGTCCCGACGCCGCCAAGTTGCTTCCCAGTAAGGAATTGGCATCGTAAGCGGCTTACATTACGTTGCAATATGGACGAGCCAACGAAGCGCTATCTGGCCGAAATCGGGCGTCGTGGAGGGACGCGCAGTCGGCGCCACCTGTCGCCCGACGATGCACGCCGCATGGTCCAGAAACGCGAAGCGCGTCGCGCCGTGCGTGCCTTCGCCACATCGCACTTCGCGACCAGCGTGCCTGAACTTCCTGGGGTCGAGTTCGTGCGCGACGGAATCGCTGACCTCGCCGCCGAGCGGGAAACGGAGTCGGCGTTGCTGGTGTCGATGGCCGCGCCGCGACTGCGCCTGCTGGGTGTGCGGCTCGCGGCGACCATTCCAGACGCCGAGATGCGTTTGCAGAAGCGCCTGCTGGCGGCGTACGGCGATGCTGCGCATGCGCGCTACAACGCGCTGCGACGACGCATCGTCAGCTTCCAGCGCGCTGCGGCATGCGTGAATTAGCGACGCGCGCGCGGATCACGACCTTCCTTGCAGCGCTCGCCGACGCCGCGGCGGCGGAGACGACGCTCTTTCTCGTGGGCGGTACCAGCGCAGTGCTGATCGGCTGGCGCGAGAGCACGATGGACATCGACCTCGTGATGCGTCCCGAGTCGGACGCGATGCTGCGCGCGATTCCCGCGCTCAAGGAGCGGTTGCACCTCAACGTCGAGTTGGCAGCGCCCGACCAGTTCATTCCCGTGCCGGCGGGGTGGGAAGCCCGCAGTCCGCTCGTGTCGCGCATTGGTCGCGTGACAGTGCGGCATTACGACTTCACCGCGCAAGCGCTGGCGAAGATCGAGCGCGGGCATACGCGTGACCTCGCTGACGTGCGCGCCATGCTCGAACGCGGCCTCGTCACGCGCGACGGCCTGCGGGCGCAGTTCATCGAGATCGAACCGCTGCTCTACCGCTATCCGGCCGTCGATCCGCGCACCTTCCGCCGAGCACTCGACGCGGTAGTCGCTACCTGAACGACATGCGCAGCACCCTCATCGTCGCCCCACCTTCACTTCCACATTTGCGAACCACGCCGACCCGCTGATCCGCACCGTCTGCCCTGACGGCGGCGCGTATGGCGCCCGGTCCTTCACCTCGACGTTCGACAACGCTCCGTGCACATCGCACTCGATCACGGTGCCGGCCGCAAACGTCAACTCGATGCTGCTGAACAGCGCGTCGACCACGATCTCGGTCACGGCGTTCGCGAACACCGCTTCGGTGAAATCCATCTCGATCGAGCTGAAGCGCGCGCCGAATTCGAGCTGCGGCGGCACCACACCGCGCACCCGCTCATCCACGCTGCTCAGCAGGACACGACGCAACGATGCGAGCTGCGGTCCGCGCGGTGCGACGCTGCGTGGTGCGGCGCCGCGCGCGGGCTCGGACAGCGGCACCAGCGCATGCGGCGCCGGCAGGTCCGCCACCAGGCGATCGAGATCGGACCGCTCGCGTGCCGCGAACGCCGCCGACATCCGCCGCTCCATCTCCTGCTCGCCGATGGCCTCGGCCGCCCAGGCGGCGCCGAGATGCGCGACGATCTCGTCGCGGCGCACCGCGAGCGGGGCTTCACTCATGGTGGGCAGTCTATCCATCGCGCGCGCCCTTCGCGAGCAAAGACCACAGGCGGACGGGAGCCGCCACGCGCGTCACGGCGTGAACAGGTGACGCCGTGCGATACGAATCGTGTCCGGATGACGCCATGACGCAACACCTGAGACTCCGACGCTGACTGTGACTCCGATTTCGATGCCGGCGGCACCGCCGAAGATCAACGGCGGGCTGGCCCGGTTCGTCGCCGTGGCTGCCACGCTGGTCGAACTGGCGACAGTCGTGATCGTGGCGCTGCTCCTGCCACAGGTTCTGCACCATCGGAACGGTGAACCGAGTGAGCAGCACGCGTGGAGCGGCATGGGCATCGTGGCCATGCTCTTTCTTGCATCGAGGGTCGTGATTCCCGGGACGCTGATCGCACTCGTGCGCGGTAGTCGCGCCTTCAACCGATGGCGTCACGGTGTCGGGTCGATCGGCACGGCGTTGTCGCACGGTGCGGTACTGGCGCTCACGGCATTGGTTCTGCTGCTCCTCGCGCTGCCGGCGCGACCGCGCGACCCACAAACCGCCGCAGCACGAAGCAACATCGGGGCTGGCAGCGACCGTGCGCCCAGCCCTGACGTGGCTGGCTACGTCTGGGCAATCGACAACGGCGTCGGGAGCGAGGCGGAATGTCGCGGCGACACGCCGGAATTCGTGGCCGGCTGCCGACGGGCGATACGGGAACACCCCGGACGGTAGTGCGTGGGGTAACACGTGAGGTTGTGCGTGGCCGCGACCGGAGCCGAATCCCCGCGCCGGGTGTTTTACTTCCGCGCCGCGTCGCGTCACGCGCACCTGACCTTCACCACGACCATTCATGTCCCAACGGATCACGGCCGCGCTGCTCCTGTCGGCCGCCCTGCCACTGTCGCTGACCCACGCCCAGGCCCGCCCTGCGCCGCGTCCCGTCACCGACACCTCAATCTTCGCGCCGCTCGTCCTGCCGACACCGAACGAGTTCCGCGCCGGCAGCGGCGCGCCCGGTGCGCACTACTGGCAGAATCGCGCCGACTACACCATCCGCACCACGCTCGACACGGCCGCGACCAGCGTGAAGAGCGAGATGACGCTGCGCTACACCAACAACTCGCCGGATACGCTGCGCTTCATCTGGCTGCAGACGGAACAGAACGCGTTCCGGAACAAGTCGCTCAACAGCTTCATCTTCCCCGAGGACTCCCGCTTCGGTGCCCGCGGCTTTGAAGGCGGCTACGTCTTCACGCGCGTCGAGCAGCGGCTTGGCACGCCGACGGCTGCGCGCCGCTCGACGCTCAAGTATCGCGTCAATGAAACGGTGACGAAGCTCGACCTCGCGGAACCGCTGGCACCGGGCAAGAGCGCGACGATCGAGATCGCGTACAGCTTCAAGGTGCCGGAACATGGCGCCGATCGCATGGGTCGCGAGGGATCGCTGTATGAAATCGCGCAGTGGTATCCGCGCGTGGCGGTGTATGACGATGCGCGCGGCTGGAACATCGAACCGTATCTCGGGCAGGGCGAGTTCTATCTCGACTTCGGCGATTACAATCTCGAAGTGACGGTGCCCGCCGGCTACATCGTCGCCGCGACGGGCTCGCTCACGAATCCAGCCGAGGTGTTGCCGAATGCGCAGCTCGCGCGCCTCAACACCGCGGCCCATTCCGACACAGTCATCCGCATCATCACCGAAGCGGATCTGAAGGCGGGCGCCACGCGCAAGAAGACCGGCACCCTGACGTGGAAGTTCGCCGCGAAGAATGTGCGCGACGCGGTGTGGGCGGCGTCGCCTGATTTTCAGTGGGATGGCACGAGCTGGAAGGGCATCTACGCCTTTGCCTACTATCGCCCGAGTGCGGTGGACAACTGGAAGGACGCCGCCGATCAGGCGCGCATGTCGATTCAGGAATACTCCGAACGCTGGTTCCAGTACCCGTGGCCGCACATCTCAGCCATCGAAGGGCCGATCAGCGGCATGGAATACCCGATGATCGCGATGGAGAACAAGAGCGACGATGTGTACGACCTGTACAACGTGGTGACGCACGAGATCGGCCACATGTGGTTCCCGATGATCGTGGCCAGCAACGAACGTGCGTACATGTGGCAGGACGAAGGCTTCAACACCTTCATCAACACCTTCTCCGAAGCGCGTCGGTATCCGGCGAAGGGTGACCAGATGAAGCGCGCCGCGACCGAGCGCGGCACGGTGGAGCAGGTGATGCGCGCCGGTGTCGAGGGCGCCATCGTCACCACCCCCGATCGCATCGATCCGCGCCTGCTCGGCATCTCGGCGTACGTGAAGCCGAGTGTGGGCTTGCAGTTGCTGCGGCAGGAGATCCTCGGTCCCGAGGCGTTCGACGATGCGTTCCGTACGTACGTGAAGCGCTGGGCCTACAAGCATCCCACACCGGCGGATTTCTTCCGTACCATGGAAGATGTGGGTGGTCGCCGACTCGACTGGTTCTGGCGCGGCTGGTTCCAGGAGAACGCGCGCTACGATCAGGCGGTGGACACGGTGCTGACGCGTCAGGCGGGCGACACGAACAAGGTGGTGGTGGCGTTCGGCAATCGCGAACGCGGCGTGCTCCCGATCCGTGCGCACTTCACGTTCACCGATGGCAGCACCGAGGACTACAACTACCCGGCCGAAGTGTGGAGCACGAACACGGTGCGCTACGTACGGCGCTACAACTTCGTCGGTAAGACACTGGCGAAGCTGGAGATCGATCCCGAGTCGCGCATCCCCGACATCACCCGGGCGAACAACACGTGGACGGCGCCGGGGCAGACGGTGCCGAAGCCGGTGGTGCCGTAAGTCTGTGGTGCTGGTGACGTGAAAACCGCCGGGTCGCGTTCACTCGCGGCCCGGCGGTTGACCATTCGTGCGTGTCGAGCGTTGGCTACGGCACCGTCAGATCGATCACGGCCGTGCGGTACTGATGATCCGCCGTCAGCACCTGCACGAAGACGCGATACGCACCAGCGGACGGAAACGCGACCGGGAAACGCACGTCGCCGGGCACGGCGGACGCGTGCATCGCCGACATGTCCATTGGCTGCGAATCGCCGTGCATTGCGGTGTCGCCCGCTTCGCGGCGTGCAAGGCGATCCTGTGCCGCCATCGACGCGGTGCCCGACGGATGCAGATGCATGAACACCGCGCCGTCGGTGCGCAGCAGCATCGCGTGGCCTGCCATGCCAAGCCAGGGCAGCAGTGTCGCCGTGGACCCATCGGCGTTCGTCAGGTGCGCATGAAACACGACGTCGCGACCAACGGCTGGTGTGCCTTCAATCATGATCGCGAAGTGCGCGCCATCGGACAATGTCGCCGGCCCGGCCGTGACATTCGCCGGCACCAGCGACACGGCATCATCGACGTCCGTCGGCGTCGCATCACCGGCGGGAACGTCCACGGTGTCGACCATCGTACGCGCGGCACCGCTCTCGTGCACCACGTCGGCATACAGCCAGTACTTGCCGGCGGGAACGGCCGTGAGTGGCGTCACGAACGTTCGCTCATCGGTCCGCACGGGATGCAGATGCGCGACCGCACCGGTGCCGCCGGCCGCCACGAGAAACATGTGCATCAACTTGCCGTGATCAGGCATCAGCGGTGTCATGTTCGATCCGCGTCCGACGCGCATGCGCTCGCCGGGCTTGATCAATCGCCAGGTCGTATCGGTGATGTGCAGCGTGAGCGTACGCTGCGGACCTGCAGTGACGTGCGCTTCTGATGGGATCGGCCGAAACAGTGAATTGCGATAGTCGCGTTCCACGGCCTGCCACCACGTCCACCCGCCGACCGCCAGTGTCATCGCGATCAGTCCGGCGATGCCGGTCGCGAATCGCGCGCGCCGCAGACGCGCGCGGTCAGGCGCCGCGCCAACGGCCAACGTCCCTTCACGAGAGGCAGAGCCGATCAGCGACGCGAGTCCGAACACGAGAAACGCACCGAGCGCCGCCAGCGCCCAGCCAAGCCAGTTCGGCATGCCTAGGGTGGCTGATGCGACGCTGGTGTACGGGACGATGAATTCGCCTTTACCGGCCGGTCCGCTCGCCGCGATGTGCAGCGCGTACGAGCCCGCGCTCATGATCCAGACCTGCGTCTGAAACGTGCCAGGCTCGCCCGGTACGGCGACCGCGCGCTCCGGCGCCGGCGCACCCTTGGTGCCGTAGCGCCAGAGCGCCGGTTGCAGTGTGACGGATGCCGGCACGCTGTTCGGTGTCGTAGTACGGATCACGACATCGACGAGACCGGGAATCACCGCCGGCGGACGCACCAGCACGCGCAGCCCATAGGGCCCCGCCGTGCCGTCCTGCACGACGATCGTCGTGCCGACGTGCGCACTGGCGGTCAGCCAGATTGCGACCAGTGCCATCAGCGACAACACACGACGACGTACCGGCATCGCGCTCATCGCGTCACGGCGCGCAGCCATCCGCCCCACGCCAGTCCGATGCGTGACGAGACTGTCGCCGCCAGCACCGACCAGGTGACCATCCCGAACAATGCGGCGGGCGTCCCACCGTCCTCGGTCCAGAACCCCCGCGGCCCGACGAGCAAGCTCGCGGGCTCGGGATACGGCGCGAACCCACCGCCGAAGAAGGGGTGCCGACCGATCTCGGTGGCGAGCAGCGAGGCGAACGGCCACTGCACGATCGCGAATGCCGCCACGAACGAAAATCCAAGGACGAGCGCCGTCAGCCACGCGTTCCGATTCGCCATGCGGCGCAACACGAGATCGATCGCGAGCGCCGGCGCGACGAGCAGCAGCGGGAAGTGCATCGGCACCATGCTCGTGACTTCATGCCCGATCGGGCCGAGCTTCGGCGTTGCCGGAAAGAGCGGGAAGATCCACACCTGTGCGGCCATGATCGCCATGTAGAAGAGCGCGGTCACTGTCGCTGGCCACGTGAGTCGCGACGCGCGCGACGACGAGACCAGCACGATCGGGAAGACGCCGCCCAGCACCGTGTAGAACAGCGTGCGATGCATGAGCTCCACCTCGCTGTATTCAGTCGCGGCGATCGCGGCGAGCGTGAGCAGCACGCCGCTCGCAAACGCGACGACCATCGCGCGGGACGTCGTGGCGCCATCGCGGTTCTGCGCCGATGCCGCCATCGTCTGCGCGCCGATCAGAATCCCCAGCAGTCCGCAGAGCAGCACGACGTGCGGGGGGCTGAGGATCTGCACATCGAGACCGTAGGCGTTGTGCCACCAGTCGTCGAACGGCGCCGACGTGAGCATCGCGAACGCGCCCCAGATGCAGATCCATCCGCCGACTGGGCCGGTGAAATACTTCCACAGTCGCACGCCGTCGGCCGCGTGGCTGTCACGCTGCCAGAACGAACTCGCGAGCACGCGGATGCCACATGAAATGCCGGCCAGCGTGCCGCCGAAGTAGATCATCATGTGCGCCGGCGTCCAGAACGTGTCGCGGCCGATGGTCATGTGCCACGAGATGTCCCAGATCAATCCGAGCAGGATGCTGGTGGCGCCGACCACCACCGCGGTCAGATGGAGAGGAATGGCGCGGGCCGGTGCGGCTGATCGTGCGGTGGCCGTCGGCGAGAGGAGCGAGGTAGCCATGGGGCATCAGGGCGGCTGGGAACGCTGGAATCGACCCCGAAAGCTACGTAAAAATGGCTGCCCGTGTTCCAGCGAGGTCCGCCGGCCTACTTCGCGGCACGCTCGGTCGCGATGCGTTTCGCCAGCGCCGCGGCGCCCGTGGCCGCAAACCGCCGACACGCCTCGCGATCCACCAGGCCACCGGCCGTCGTACCGCCCTCGCCAGCCGCGACGCGCTCCCACAGCGCCGAGGCGCCGGGGTGCGGCGTGATCAGCACGTCGCAGGGCAGCGTGGCGAGCAGCCGCTGGCCACGCTCGAAGTCGGCGATGCCGCTGGGATAGGTCTGACTCTTCGTGTAGAGAAACCCATCCGCCGAGATCGGCGACTGGCTGTCGGCATAAACGAAGTTCAGGCAATGCTGCTGCTCGTCGCATGACGACCAGGCCCAACTCGTGCCGCCGGGGGTGTGGCCCGGCGTGAAGTGGGCGGTCAGTGCCAACGAACCAACGCGCACGGTCTCGCCATCGGCGATGCGTCGCACACGTGTCCGCACGCGGGGGAAGGGCAGGATCACGCCGTACTGCGGATCGTCAGCTCCGCTGATGCCGCGCTCGAGCACCGACGCGCTCGACGGGCTGGCGGCCACCGTCGCATGCGTCGCCACCTGCAGCGCACTGAGCCCACCCGCGTGATCGAAGTGGTCGTGTGAGTTGAGGATCAGCTTCACATCCCGCACGCGAAAGCCGAGCGTCGCAATGTTGGCGAGGATCTCCGGCGCGGATTCCGGCAGGGCGCCGTCGATCAGGATGTGGCCTGCGGGCGACGTGATGAGGAGCGCGCTCAGGCCATGCGTGCCGACGAAGTACGTATTGCCCTGCAGCCGCATCGGCGGCTGCGGCACGTTCCACTCCGCGCAGCTCGGGCACTCGGCGGCGCGGACGGAGTCGGCGCGCTGCGCAGCCAGCGCAACCGGCAGCGTGAGCGCGGTGGCGAGGAGTGCGCGGCGTACACGGGTCGTCAGCATGAGCGGAAAATACCCAGGGGGCGGTTCAACGGCGGCAATGCGGGCACCGATCGGTTCCGGCCGCCGTTACGTTCTCACTCTCCTCTCACACGACGACGGTCCGATGCAACTCGCACTTGATGACTTCCGGGTGCGCATGCGCCAGGAACTGATACAGGGCCGTGACCGCTGCGCGATTGCACGCGCTCAGGCGATGCCTGCCGGCGTCGGAGCACGGTCGTGAACGCGGGATTCATCGCCTTCGTCGGCATCGGGTTCCTGATCGGCTTCCGGCACGCCTTCGAGCCCGATCATCTGGCCGCCGTGAGCATGCTGGCCACACGTGAGCGCGGCTGGCAGTCCGCGTCGCGACTGGGCGTTGCATGGGGCGCCGGTCACACCGGCAGTGTCGCACTCGTTGCCATTGTCATCACGGTACTTGGCATTCACGTGCCGGAGCGCTTCTTCGCCAGCTTCGAGTTGCTCGTCGCGGCGATGCTGATCTTCCTCGGTCTCTCGACGTTGATCACTGAAGCGCGTCGTCACCGCAAGGTGCTCGGTGCAGAGCATGCACACGCGCATTCGTCACATGTGCCGCACGTGCACCCGGAGCGCATCCGAAATGCACGTGGCGCCTTCGGCTTTGGCATTGCGCACGGGCTGGCGGGCAGTGGTGCGGTGATCGTGCTGCTGGTCGCTGCAGCGTCGAGCGTGAAGATGCAGTTCGCCTATCTGCTGGCGTTCGGCGTGGGCACCATCGGCGGCATGTGCCTCGTCACGTTGCTGATCGGCGGCATGGCCGGCATGGCCGTCGCGCGGAGCAAGCACTGGGCGATGAGCATCCGCATCGTCGCGGCGACGGCGAGTATGGTCGTCGGGACGTTGCTCGGCTGGAGCGTGCTGGCGGCGTAAGCCGGCGCGTCACCCGTTTGGCGTGATCAACGCCTTCACCACACTGCGCGACGCCACGGCGGCCAGCGCCTCGTTCGCCTGATCGAGCGTAAAGCGCGCCGAGATGCCCGCATCCCACGGCAACGCGTTGCCCTGGTGCGCGAGTATCTGCAGGGCGCGATGAAAGTGTGAGTAGTCGCAGCCCCAGCAGCCGAAGATCTCGGCGTGCTTGCGGTTGATCTGCAGATGCGGATTGAGCACGGTGTCACCGGCGTTCGTGTACTGCCCGACCACCACCACCCGTCCGCCCTCGCGCACCAGATCGAGCGATTGCGTGACAGCATCAGGCACGCCGGCGGCTTCGATCACGATGTCCACGCCGCGGCCACCGGTGAGTTCACGCACGCGCGCCGCGCGCTCCGCGGCCGGCATGTCGAGTCCGATCGTGTGCGTCGCGCCCATGCCGATCGCAAACTCGCGACGTGATCCGGGCTCACCGATCGCAATCACGGGATGCGCGCCACTCAATCGTGCGAGTGCGATGGCAGCCTGACCCACAGGCCCCACACCGAGCACCGCAACCGAGTGCCCGAGCCGCACGCCGGAGCGCTCGATGGCATGCGTGGCGGTGACCAGGCCGCAGCCACCGGCCATGAAGCGGATCGGGTCCACGCCGGCCGGAATGCGCAGCATGTTCACGCCCTGCTTCATCCAGATCTGCTCGGCCCATCCACCAAGCGGTCCGTCGGCTGTGCCGTAGGTGATGCCGTACACTCTGCGATGCGAGCAGCGCGTGGTCTGCTTGGTGACGAGACATTCGTAGCAGTGACCGCAGGTCTCGTGCACATCGAGGAACGTGACCAGATCGCCTTCGCGAAACGGGACACCTTCGATGTCGGTGATGGTGCCGCGCAGCTGTTCGATGTGGCCGATCGAGACGTGGCCGGGAATGATCGGATACGGAACGCCACTCAGACGGCCTTCGTGCAGATGCACATCGGTGCCGCAGACTTCGGAGTAGAGCGTGCGCAGCATCGCCTCGCCGGGGCCGAGTGCTGGCATCGGCAGGTCACGCAGCTCGATGGGTGCGTGCGGGGCCGTCATCACGGCGGCGCGGAGTGTCGTCATGACGGGGAACTAACGTCGTGACGTACGGAAGCACAGGGGTGGAAACGGAAGCGTCCCCACGCGAGGTACGGCTCGCGCGGGGACGTTCACATCGTGTTGACGGTCAGTGTTTCGCGCCCTTCGTGTGAATCATGATCACGCCGTTCGCTGCCCGCGGATCGCTGTACTGCGACGTGGCACTGGCGCCCTTGACGACGTCCACGCTCGCGATCTGATCCGGCGGGATGCGGTTCATTGCATTCATGTCGCTGACGACGCCGTCAATGATCACGAGGCCGGTGAAGCCCGTGCGCGGCTTCGACTCCGCCGCCTGCTTGGCTGTCGGGCCGACGGCATTGGCATCGATCCGCTTGTACTGCATGCGCGTTGGAGCCACGGAATCATCCGCCGCTGCGTCCCGCAGTGTCAGCCACACTTCGCCGCCGGTCTGCAGGCCTTTTCGTGTGACGTTCACCGACGCGATCCGCTCGGCCGCGATCTTGTCGGCGTCGGCCTTGCTGACCTTCACGTTGTTCACGTAGTACGTGACATTGGCGGTGTCGATCAGCGTAACATTCCCCGCGACGGCCGTCGCACTCGACGCGTTCATGTGATCGATGTCATCAGACGTCGGCAGCTTCGCTTCGCACGCCGCGAGCAGTGCGAGCGATGCGAATGCGGTGGTACCAAGCACGCGGACCAGCGGGTACTTCAAACGCTTCGGTGTCATGGCGATCAGTCTCCGTTCCAGATGTGAGGGTGTGCACGAGAAGGCGGGGAGTGCAGCACCGAATCCCGTACGGTGATCGGTGAGGTCTATCAGCAGCGAGCCATAGTCGCGGGCACTTGCCCCGCGTTGCAACACGCGTTTGTCGCAATCCAGTTCAACCGCGAGCCTCAGCCGGCTGGCCATCCACCAGACCGCCGGATTCCATGGCATCAGGACCACCACGGCCTGTGCGATCGCGAGCACCAGCGGATCGTGCTGTCGCACATGTTCGAGTTCATGCTCGATCACGAGCCGTTGTTCGCGATCGTCGCGGGCGAGCAACCACTGCGGTACGACGATCTCCGCACTCGTGACGCCGATCACCGCCGGGCCGGTGTCGCGCGCGATGCGCACGGTGGTGTTCTGCAGCGTGCCGAGCGGCCACTGCATGCGTCGGCGCTGGTAGCGCATGTGGACGCCGACGAAGATCACGAGCAGTGTGACACTCGCCGCGCTCCACGCCAGCAGCAGCCAGCGATTGGTCTGCGGTGGTACCATGCGTTCCCACGCACTCCATCCCTGTCGCACGCGTATCGCCATCTGATCGGATGTCTCGATCCAGGTGCGACGCAGCGTGGTGAGCAGATCATCCTTCGGCTGTGACTGCGTCGCCGTCGCGCCGCGTTGCAGGAGCGCCATCTGCACCGGTTCGGGTCTGCGTGTCGTCTGCGGCGCGAGTGCGCCGAGCAATACCGTCATGCCGAGTGCGGCAACCCAGATCCAGCGCGTTGGCCTGCGTGCGATCCGGAGAGCGGCGTCGGCACCGAACGCAGCGATCGCCAGCAGAATCCCGAGCAGCGCGAGCTGCGCCATCCACCAGGCGGTCATGACTCGTCCCCCAGTCGCTCGGCGAGGAGCCGGCGCATGCGTTCGAGTTCGGGGCGGCTGAGTTTTTCGTCGGCGACGAAGTGCGCGAACAGTTTCTCGGCCGACCCCTGGAAGATCGATTCGCGGACGCGGGCCAGTGCGCTGTCGCCGGCCTTCTCTGCGGCGACGAGTGCGCGATAGCGGTACGCGCGCCCTTCGGCCTCGTGCCCGACATACCCTTTTTCCTCGAGCGTCTGCAGCGCGGACAGCACGGTGGTGTACGCGAGCGGCTCTTCGAGGGCGTCCTTCACCTCGGCCACGGTGGCGCCGCCGGTGCGCCAGAGGACGGCCATGACGGCGAGTTCGCGTGGGGGGAAGTAGAGTGTGTCTGGCATGCGGGGCACCTTGGCTACGGGTTCTTCCGTAGTATCTCGTGCGGCGATCCGGTTGTCAACTGCTTTATCCGTAGATCTGGTTTTTGTTGAACGGCTGGTTTCGCGCAGGGGCGCAGGGAGCGCAGGGAACAGCAACTGCCGGGCTGACTGAGCGGGGCAACGGCAACGGCCACAGCAATAGCAACGGCCATTTTGCTCGCGCGGAGGCGCGGAATCGGGGAGACTTTCAAGGGCAACTGAATTTTTTGATGACTGCCTGCGTGAGTGCGGTTTCCAAAAGCTTTTGCGCGCCTCCTTTCATCCGCGCGGGCAGCGGTGCTGTTGCAGTTCTCTGCGCTCCCTGCGTCTCGGCGCGAGACCGTTTGCAGTGGCCGTTGTGGGACGTTGCGCTCTCCGTCAACGTCCGTAGCGCGACTCCCCCGCCCGGCGCGCATGCGGACTGCGGTCCACGCGACCGATGCTTCTGGCGACCGGACGGACGCCGGCCGTGGTGAGGCTGCCACCGGCGGCTTTGGGCGGGGCCGGTGTGCTGCGCGCGACGCCGCGGCGGTCGGGGACTTCGGCGTGGCAGCCGAGCCGGCGCGGGGCGGTGATCACGTATGGCAGGCGCATGGTGGCGGGGGGGCCGCCCTTCGCGACGGTGATCGACAGACTGGTTGCCGGCGGCGCCGTCGGGGTGATTTCGAGGTCGCCGATGGCCGCCGGTGATCCTTTTCGCACGAGCCGGATATCGCGCACCGTCGCGCTGTCATT
>JBBRLZ010000007.1:0-127631 GCA_038231095.1 Gemmatimonadales bacterium | reverse complement strand
GCCGCGCTGCTCGGCGAGAAATTCTGGGCCCGGTACGAGCCGCTGCCCGCGCCGGCACTCGCCGAAGACGAGACATTCTGGGCCGCACTGCGCCTGAAGTACCGGCTCAAGCCCGACTACATCAATCTCGAGCACGGCTTCTACTCGATTCAGTCCACCGACGTGCTCGACGCGTTCATCGCGGCGGTACGCGAAGTGAACTATCAGGGGTCGTACTACATGCGCACCGTGCAGGCGGCCGACAAGCTCGACGCGCGCACGCAACTGGCCGCGATGGCCGGCGTGTCGCCGGATGAGCTCATCATCACGCGAAATACGACGGAGTCCCTCGATACGGTGATCGCCGGCTACGACTGGAAGGCTGGTGATGAAGCGGTGATGGCGACTCAGGACTATGGCGCGATGCTCGATCAGTTCGCGCTGCAGGCGAAACGGTACGGCATGGTGAATCGCATCGTGTCGCTGCCGAACAACCCGACGTCCGATACCGAGATCGTGCAGTTGTATGCAAATGCGATCACGCCGAAGACGCGGCTGCTGCTGATCAGCCATCTGGTGAACATCACCGGTCAGATCCTGCCGGTGCGGAAGCTGACCGACATGGCTCATGCGAAAGGCGTTCCGGTCGCCGTGGACGGTGCGCACGCCTTCGCACAGCTGGACTACAGAATCCCCGATCTTGGCGCTGACTACTACGCGGCCAGCCTGCACAAATGGCTCGGCGTGCCGCTCGGCGCGGGACTGCTCTATGTGAAGCGCGATCGGATTGCGGGTCTCTGGCCGCTGTTCGGCGACATGGGATTTCCGGACACCGACATCCGCAAGTTGAATCATACGGGCACGCATCCGGTGCACACCGATCTCGCGATTCAGCACGCCATCTCGTTCCACAACAGCATCGGTGCCGCGCGGACGGAAGCGCGCATGCGCTATCTCCAGCAGTACTGGACCACGAAGGTACGCGGCGTAAAGAACATCATCGTCAACACGCCCGCCGATCCGCTGCGCGCCGCCGGCATTGCGAACGTCGGTGTGGCGACGATGGCACCGGGCGATCTCGCGAAGACGCTGCTCGACAGGTATCGCATCTGGACCGTCGCGATCGATCGCGAGAATGTGCGCGGGGCACGGATCACGCCAAACCTGTACACGACGCCCGCGGAGCTCGATGTGCTGGTGCGGGCGCTTAAGGATATCGCGAGCGCATGACCACGTGAATGAAACGCCGGTGGCAGTTTGGGTGCCTACCCGACTGCAGCGCAGCTACCGCTTTCTCAATCGGCTGGTCGGAGACCGGCGCTCGCAAACCGCGAACCGCCGGTTGGGCGCGATCCTCGCCTTCATCGCCGGCGCCATCAATGCCGGCGGGTTTCTGGCGGTGAACCGCTACACGTCACACATCAGCGGCGTCGTGTCGGCAATCGCGGACGATGTCGCCGTCGGCAGTATCGTCCTCGCCATGGCCGGCGTCGTGAGTGTGCTGACGTTCATCAGCGGCGCGGCGTGTACGGCAATCCTGATCAACTGGGCGCGACGTCGCGAACTGCACAGCGTCTACGCACTGCCGTTGCTGGTCGAGGCAGCGCTGCTGCTCTTGTTCGGGCTGGCCGGCGCCGGCCTCAAGTCGTTCGCGCACCTGTTGGTACCGTCGACGGTGCTGCTGCTGTTCTTCATGATGGGCTTGCAGAACGCGATCATCACGAAAATGTCGGGCGCGGAAATCCGTACCACGCACATGACCGGCATTGCCACCGATCTCGGCATCGAACTGGGAAAGTTGGTCTACTGGAACGGCAATGACTCACCGCTCGACAAGCGATTCGTGCGCGCGAATCGCGACCGGCTGGCCGTGCATGCCACGATCCTGTCGCTGTTTCTGATCGGCGGCATCGTGGGTGCGCTGGCGTTCAAGTCCGTCGGCTACGCCGCCACGATTCCAATCGCGCTGCTGCTGATCGTTCTCGCGTTGCCATCCACGCTTGCCGACTTCGACTGGCACTGACGCACGTCAGCGCGGCGTGACCACGAGCCCCATCGGCACGCGTCGCCACCCGGGCCAGCGCTGCAGTGCCCCGCTCGCATCGCGCAACTGCATCTGCGCACTGATACCGCCATCGAGCATCACCGCGCGCGCGCAGCCAAGGGCACCCATGAGGGCGCTCATCTCCGGCGTGGTGAGACCGAATGGCACCGCGCCGAGTGTCGGGCCCAAGAGATCGAATCGCGTCATGACGAGCAGCACGCTACCATCGCGCTGCACACCTATCGCGAGCCGCGCATCGCGGTGCGTGAGGTCGATGCTCCCTGACGTCCTGAGTGCATCGGGCACGGCGCCATCCCCGTCGAGCAGCGTCGGGAAACTCTGGAACGCGGACATTACGGCACGTGCCCGCGAGGCGGCACCGAACTCCGACGGTGGCAGCAGCCGCACACCACCGGTGCTGTCGAACACCACGGCAGACGACAGTGGCCCGATGCCGGGTGCGCGCCACTCGCGGCCATTGATCACCACCCAGCCCCACGGCAATGTGCCGAGGATCGTCGTGTAGAACTGGCCGGCATTGACCGACAGGATCGCGCGCGGCGCGGCATCCTGACTGCGCCAGTTCGCACCGCGCATCACGGCGCCGTTGCCATCCCTTGAATGCCGGAAGCCGGTGTCGAGCGCGAATCGGACCTGTCGCGGATCGATGCGCGCGATGATCGCCCGCGTGCGCCACGCCTCACCATCACCGCGGATCGGCATCTCGGCATAGGCAATACCACTCCTGCCCTGCTTCCAGTGCAAGGACGCGAGCAGCGCCGCATCACCTGTCGCCCAGCGGGTAGGCGGCAACGAATCGGGACGCCAGAGGCCGCGCCACTCCCCCGTCGGTGCTGCAACGGCAAGCGGCGCCTTCTGGGCGCCGCCTGGGAGAGCCAGCAGCGCGATGGACGCGACCAGTGCGGCCATCGTGGCTCTACACATGCTCAGCTGCCGTTGAAGGCCTTGCGCAGTGCACTGCGGCGCGCGACGAGCTCGTCGTACTCCGCACGCGTGAAGGTGACGGTAATCGGCGCATCCTTCCGCATGCCGGAGAGCCAGCTTTCAATGCGCTCCCAGATCATCTGCGACTGTACGTCAGTCATGCCGACCATTGCTCCACTCACGCCGCTATTGGCGCCCTCGAGCGAGCTGGCTTCCTTCTGCGCGGCGTCGGCGCGGCTGCGGTACGCCTCGGCCTGCACCATGCTGGCCGGTTTCGCCGGTCTCGCACCGCACTTCGTCACTGCCGCCTTGTCGATGGCCGCACTGTCGGTCACCTGCCCGAACAAACCCTGATACCGCGCCGTGAGTCGCTGCACTTCAGCGGCATCGCCCTTTTGTTGTGCGGCGCTGAGCTGCTGCATGATCGTCATCAGCTCCTTTATTTTCGGATCCTTCTGCGCGGCTGTCGGATTGGTCTGCATCTGCGTGACCAGCCGCTGCGCGCTCGCCTCGGATGCCTTCTCGAGCGCTTGCTCGACCTGGTCTCGGCAATCGTCATAGCGCCGGGTTGCCGCTTGGTACGCGTCCTCCTCCTTCGGGCGCTGAACTTTGTCCGCCGAATCGCGCAAGGCAGACGCGCGCTCGCGAAGGGCGTCTGCCTTTGCACGGTCCGCCTTCGCCGTTTCCTTCCGCTTCTCCATTGCCGCCGTGTACGTGTCGAGTCGTGCCGCGGTCAGTTCGAGCGTCGTCTGATCGAACTTCGGATCGCTGAGCATCGCGATGTTGGCCTGATCATCCACCTTCTGGCCGACGCGTCGCTCGACCGAGCGCCGCATGATGCCGCCGAGCTGCGCCTGGGCCGGCACGGCGGACAAGGCCAGAACACAGAACGTCAGCGAGAGCGGGACAAGGCCGCTGCGGATTGTGATCGTGCGCATGAACGCAACTCCGGAATGAATTGACGAAAGTCCGGCCAGCGCCGTGTCAGCACGGGCCAGCGCGACACCTACGGGTACGACGAGAATGCACCCACCGGGTTCTGAGAGGAGAACGCCGGCAACGCCATCATCATCTCACCGGTCCTCGACTCGATCAATGGGGAATTCGACCCCGTTGACGCATGAACGGGCGATGGTGCGTCATGCATCGCCGCCCGTTCCGCACACGCGCCCGTGCTTACTCCGCGGCAGCGGCCAATCCCTTCACCGTGGCCGACAACGCACGGACTCGCACCGCGCCCTTCGCACCGATGGCGCTCTTGTCGAGCCGCGCCCCCAGCGACGTGAGCAGCGCCTTGCGCGCCGGACCGCTCTGCTGCTCGGCCATGCCGAGCGACGCGCTGATCGCGGTGACCTGCGCGGCGGGCAGGCCGGCGTCACGTTCGAGCTGATCCAGATATGCACGTGCCACGACGAAGCTCGGCGTCCACACCAGCTTCTCCTGCAACTGCGGATTGAGGCCCGCGACGACGGCCGACTTCGCGGCATCGATCTCGTTCTGCGTCAGGAATGCGCTCGGCGTGAGCTCGAGCACGTCCAGACCGCGACCGATCTCCGAGCCGTAGATGTTGCCGTTGTACCAGTACGCGGACCAGAAGCCGGCCAGCGCAAGGTCCTTCGTGTCGATCGGTCCACGATCGAAGTATGCGATCTCCACCGGCTTCTTCGGATTCGTGAAGTCGAACACCGACAGCCCGCCCTGATACCAGGCCTGCACCATGATGTCGCGCCCCGGCACGGGGATCAGCGTGCCGTTGTGCGCAACGCAATTCTCGAGCGGCCCCTGCGCTGCCGGAATCTTGTAGTGGCCCTGCGCGGTCATCTTCCGCTTCGTGATCGAGAAGATCGCATCGGCACCCCACGTCATGCGATCGGTATCACGGCACTTGGCGCCCATGCCGCCGCCCCATTCGTCACTGAACAGCACTTTTGTGCCGTCGTTGTTGAATGTGGCGGAATGCCAGTACGAGAAGTTCGGATCGATCACCTCGTCCACTCGCTTCGGGTTGGCGGGATTGCTGATATCGAGCAGAATGCCGTTACCCGAGCAGGCGCCGGCTGCCAGCCCGATCGCGGGATACACGGTGATGTCGTGGCACTGATCCGTCTCTGACGTTTCCTGCGTGCCGGTGCCATGTGTGCCACCCTTCCACAAGCCGCTGATGGCCTTGCCGGTGCGATCGGCAAAGACGCGCGGGCTGCTCACCACGCGCGCCGACTGCGGATCGGCGACCGTCACCTTGATGACATCGATGCGGAAGCGGGCGATCGATGTGTCGTTGGCCGGTGATCCATCATTGCAGCCGGCGAGTTCAGCGGAGGGACGGACGCCAGCGGTGCCGGACACATACACATACACGACACCTGGGTCCTTGGGATCAGGCACCAGCGTGTGCGTGTGCGAGCCACGGCACGTCTGCACCGCAGCCACCTGTTTCGGGTGATCGAGATCGCTGATGTCGAAGATGCGGACCCCGCGGAAACGCTCGGCGCTCGCGGTGGCTTCGACGCCCTGTGCACCGCAGTCCACACGTCCGCGATTCTCCTCGACTGAATAGAACAGCAGATTCTTGTAAATCGACGGATCACCCTGCCCGCCTGGACACGGGAACGCAAGACGCAACGTGGGGTTGCTCGGTGACGAGATGTCCCAGACCTGGAAGCCGTGGAAACCACCCTGGATCATGGTCTTGCCGTCGAAGGCGAGATCTCCATTCAGCAGCGCAAAGTCGCCGAGGTTGGCGGCGTTCGCGAACCCTTCCGGCTTCTCGCGATGCGCGACCAGCGACAGGTTGCTGATTGCCTGCTGCGCATCGGTCCAGCCACCTTTGAGTGCGAATCGAGGATCGCGGGTGCTCGCCTTCGCCGACGCCCGCGCCTGCGCCTGCGCCTGCGCCTGCGCAACGGAGGCGACAGCCAGTGCGAGTGTGGTCATCGCAACGGCGCGGCGGAACGAATTTCGTGATCGAAGCATGTGTGAGAGGCTCAGTGGAGTGAGAACGACGGCCTGCAGGTAATTCACCTTCGCACCGATATGCGGCGCATCCGTGAGATCTCGGCGCGCTGATCCGCATCCACGTCGATGACGAAGCGGTTGATCCCGGATTCCTGCGCGGCACCGGCCGTGTCGAGCAGCGCGGCCACCATCGTCAACGCACCGGTGTGATGCTGGATCATGCCGCGCAGAAAGAGTCGATCGAACGCGGCGCCCTTCGCAGCACGCAACGCAGCCATCTGCGGCGGCGTGAGCATGCCCGGCATCAGCGGCATCGCGTCCGCATCGGACATACCCGCCGTGGCAGACATGTCGTGCGCACTCATTACATGCGTCTCCGGAACGGTTGCACCCTGCCTTGCAAGCCAGCGGCGCATCAGCGCCATCTCATCGGTCTGCGAGTTCGTGATACGCTCGGCCAGCGTCTGCAGATCAACGCGACGCGTACGTGTCGCGATCAGCGCGGTCATCTCGAGCGCCTGGGCGTGGTGGCCAAGCATCTCCTGCATGAAACGGATGTCCGCCGGCGTGACGGCTGGCGTAACGGAGGCCACGGGAGGCTGCGCGGCAAGCGCAGAAGCGCCAGCGGCACCGAACGCGATCGCACTGGCCAGACACAGGTACCGCAGACGAAGCATGGGGAGAAAGATGCCGACTGCACAGCGAAACCGCGACGCCATCAGCCCGTCACAGCGCGCCAGGCCCGAGCATCGCGCTGGCGAGTTCCTTGACGATCTTCGACGCGACCATCGCCGTCATCCCGGACACATCACGCACCGGATTGAACTCCACGACATCGGCGCCCACGATGGGCGACCGTAGTGCCTGAATCATTGTCAGCACGTCGCGCACGCTCAATCCACCCGGCTCCCAGTGGCTGACGCCGGGTGCACATGCGGGATCGAGACCATCAAGGTCCATCGAGACATAGACCGGCCCGTTCACGACTGGCCGGGCGCCGGCGGCGAACGCACGCATGTCGATGATCTCGACGCCGAAGCGATCAGCCTGCTCGCGCTGATGCGCTGAGAGCGTCCGGATGCCGACCTGCACCAGTCGCGACGCGAGCCCCTCTTCCATGATGCGCGCGAACGGACAGGCGTGCGAGTAGCGGTCACCGTCGAACTCATCGTACAGGTCGGCGTGCGCGTCGATGTGCAGGATCATCGGTCGCGGATACGTGGCGTTGATGGCCCGCAGAATCGGATACGTGACGGAGTGATCGCCTCCGAGCGAGATGGGCCGTTTGCCTGATGCGAGCACGGCAGCGACGCCGGCCTCGATCACGGCGCGTGCCGAACCGTCGGCGGGGAGCGGCAGATCGCCGGCGTCGTCGAGCGCACCCGGTAGCGCGAGATTCTGGAGCGACTCGGTCCAGTCGTTACCGGCCGGAGAGCGAAGCGCGGCGCGGATGAGCGGTGGCGCGTCGGCGGCTCCGCGCAGGAACGAAGAACTCGCGTCGTAGGGGAGGCCGAGCAGGCAGGGTGCGCGCACTGATTTCCGACGGATCAGGGGTGAAATCGCCGCCGTCCGTCACGAGAGGATGGAGCTGGACGAAGGCCGAACAACTGCCATAACAATCGCCCTGCGGACGCGTCTGCAGTATGGTTTCAGCAACATCCACATCGAGCCACCGATGCCCGCAGTCGCGACAGCAACGCCGCCAGGTCCGAAAAGCCGGTTCCCCGGCCACATGATCCTGCGCATGACGCGCGAGCGCATCGACCTGCTGCGCGAAATGGCGCGTGAGTACGGTGACGTCTCGCAGATCATGCTCGGCAAGCAACAAATCGTGCTGCTGACGAACCCGGATGACATCAAGGACGTGCTGGTCACGAACCAACGCCTTTTTCGCAAAGGCCAGGCGCTCGAGCGGGCGAAGGTGCTGATCGGCGAAGGCTTGCTGACGGCCGAGGGCGATCTGCACCTGAAGCAGCGGCGCCTCGTGCAGCCGGCGTTTCACCGCGCGCGCATCGCTGCATACGCCGGCGCGATGACCGGTGCCGCGATCGCGCAGCAGGCCAAATGGACCGATGGTCTGGAACTCGACGCGAATCGCGCGATGATGATGGTGACGCTCGACATCGTCGCGGCGACGCTCTTCGGTGCCGATGTCGGCGACGAAAGCAGCGAGATCGGCGCTGCGTTGGACGATGTGTTCGAGGCGTTCACCATCGGGTACGGACCGCTCACGCCGCTGCTGGACATGTTGCCGACTCCCAGAAAGCGTCGCTTCACCGCCGGCAAGGAGCGTGTCGATGCGACAATCGACCGCATCATCTCCGAACGGCGAAAGAGCGGCGAGGACACTGGTGATCTATTGTCGATGCTGCTGCACGCGACGGACACCGAAGGCGATGGCACCGGCATGTCGGATCAGCAGCTGCGCGACGAAGCGATCACGCTGTTCATTGCCGGCCATGAAACGACCGCGAACGCACTGACGTGGACCTGGCTGTTGCTCGCGCGCTCGCCCGCCGCAGAACGCGCGCTGCACGAGGAAGTGGACCGCGTGCTGGGCGATCGACTGCCGACGATGGACGACCTCGCGCAACTGCCATACGCGCGCGCGATCATTGCCGAGTCGATGCGATTGTATCCGCCGGCGTATATCGTCGGTCGGCGCTCGACGGAGACATATCAGATCCGCGAGTACGAGTTCGCACCGCGCACGCTGTTTCTCTCGCCGCAGTTCGTCGTCCATCGCGATCCGCGCTGGTGGCCGGAGCCGGACCGCTTCCTGCCCGAGCGCTGGCTCGACGCCGCGGCCACGGCAGCGCGACCGAAGATGGCCTACTTCCCGTTCGGGGCCGGCACGCGCATCTGCGTCGGCGAACAGTTCGCGTGGATGGAAGCGATCCTCGTGCTGGCGACACTCGCGCGACGCTGGCGTGTGCGCGTGGACGGGCCCGATCCGGAGCTCGAGCCGATCATCACGTTGCGACCGAAGGGCGGGTTGCCGGCGCGGCTCGAAGCGCGGACGCCGTAACAACCTCGTGCGACGGCGGCCTACTGAATCCAGACGTTCGCCTGCCCGAGCAGGCGCGCCTTGACCACAAACGCCTTGTCGGTCGTGCTGACGCTCTCGACCTGAAAGCTGGTGATGCTGCCGCCGATGATCACGCCCGGCGACACGGTGCGATTGAGCAACTGCAGCATCTGCGTGCGGACGGAATCGAGCTGCGCACCGAGTGGCACGCGGCCGCCCATCGTCGCCTTCCGAATCGCGCGGCCGATCAGCGGTGCGGCGAGCGTCGCTTTCATGCGCGACATCATGCCGCGGCTCTCGAGATTCCAGTCGAGATCATCGAGGCGCAATTCGCGTTGCACTGGATCCCAGCGCAGGCGTGACATCAGCGTCAATCGGCCGCGCAGTGAGCCGCTGACATCGAGCAGGATGCGCACGCTGTCGCCGCTCGCCTGCACATGCACGCTGTCCACCCGTTCACTCGTCGTCGCCGTTTCCGCGATCAGCAGTTCTGTGGCGCGACGGTTCACTTCCTCGAAGGGTAGTTCGACCGAGACTGGCACGACGAAGCTGCCCGGGCTCGTGCCGAGGCTGAGCACCGGCAGCGGCCGATCGATGGTGGACGGCTTGGCGCCGGCGATCACGCGCGGCCTGGCGTAGACGACGATCGCGGTCTTGAAGCTCGGTCCCGTGCCGCTCAGCGGCACGACGCGGATCGTTTCCGGATCGAGCACCAGCCAGAGTGTATTCAGCGTGTCGAGCGGGGTCGGCTCGAGAAAACTGCGCCAGATGGAATCGGCGAGCGGGCGAAGGTCGGCCGCCTTGGGCAGCACGGTGTCCACTTGCGCGGAGAATTGCTTCAACTGCCCGTCGATCATCTTCTGCAATGCAGGCGTGGCATCGACCTGCAGCGCGGTGACACGACACGGGTCGAGCAGTACGGCGCCCAACACCGTTTCGCGCGAGCCGATCTTCCAGTCGCGACGCCAATAGAGGTCCGTCGCCAGCGACAGCGTCGCCCGACGTGGCGCCTCGACACCGTAGCCGCAGCTCGCGATGCCGGCACCGGGCACGCCGACGCGCGCGCGGTAGCGCATCGTGGTGGTGATGCTGAAGCGCGGCCCGGTGGATGTCAGCACGAGCGGATCACGCTGATAGACATACTGGTGGCAGACCAGTCGGGCGACACTTGCGCAGCTGGCGTCGGCCAGAGAATCGCGCACCGGAAAGAGCGAATCGAGCGCTGGTGTGAGTGCGCGCAACACGTATGTGACCTGCACCGGAATGACGGCCAGCTCGGCCGGCGCCTGTGCCTGCGCGGCGCGCACGACGGCCGGTGTAATGGCGGTGGGCGTCGTGACCGTGGGTGCGGCGGGCTGTGGTGTGGCGACCGGCGTCGGCGCGGGCGCCTGCGTGGCGGGCGTACTTCCGGCGCACGCCGCGAGCGCGACGGTGAGGCTGAGCAGAATCTGTTGAAGACGCATGACACGCTCAGAATACCCGAGCCAGCTAGCTTGCGGAATGCGTGATCTCCTGACGGTACACAAATGAGAATCGTGGGCGGCAAATATGCCGGTCGCGATCTGACCTCACCGAGCGACTTCCGCGTGCGCCCGACGGCCGAAAAGGTCCGGGCACACCTGCTGGATCAGCTGAAGCCGCACCTGACGGGCGCGCGCATCCTCGACCTCTTCGCCGGCACGGGGGCACTCGGGCTCGAGGCGATCTCGCGCGGCGCGGTGTACTGCGACTTCGTCGAGACGCGACCGAGCAGCCTGCACGCCCTCAAGGCGAACATCGGGCTGCTGCGCGTGGCCAAGAAGTGTCGCGTGTACAAGCAGGACGCGGTGCAGTTCGCCGAGATGCTGACGGAACAGCGGTGGGACATCGCGTTCGCCGACCCGCCGTACAACTCGAAGATGCTTGACCGCGTCGTCACCGCGTGGCAGGCGACGAAGTTCTCGAAGATCCTCGCCATCGAGTCGGCGCTCGGGCATGTGTTGCCGTCGCCGGACTATCGGCACACGATCGAAGACACGACCGTGTCGATCTACCGCCTCGCGGGTTGACGGTCGCTCGGCGGGCTTTTCAACTGCCGTGACGCAAAACGAAGTCGCGCGCACCGATGCTCCGATGCGCGCGACGAACCCGGTCAGATACTGTTCCAACCGCAACGGGTATCACGCCATCTTGGCCTGAAGCCGGCGATCGATGGCGTCGAGAAAATCCTCGGTTGACAGGAACGGCGAGTTCTTGCTGATCAGGATCGCGAGATCCTTCGTCATCTCACCGGACTCCACCGCCTCGATGCAGACCGCTTCGAGGGCGTTGGCGAAGTCCACGAGCGCCGGCGTGCCATCGAGCTTGCCGCGGTGCGCGAGGCCGCGCGTCCAGGCAAAGATCGACGCGATCGGGTTGGTGCTGGTCTTGTTGCCCTTCTGGTGTTCACGGAAGTGGCGCGTCACTGTACCGTGCGCGGCTTCGGCTTCCATCGTCCTGCCATCAGGCGTCATCAGCACGCTGGTCATCAGGCCGAGTGACCCGAAGCCCTGCGCGACGATGTCGGACTGCACGTCACCGTCGTAGTTCTTGCACGCCCAGACGTAGCCGCCTTCCCACTTGAGTGCCGCCGCGACCATGTCGTCGATCAGGCGGTGTTCGTACGTGATGCCCTTGGCGTCGAAGTCGGCCTTGAACTCCTCCTCGAAGACTTTCTCGAAGATGTCCTTGAATGCGCCGTCGTAGGCCTTGAGGATGGTGTTCTTCGTGCTGAGGTACACCGGATAGCTGCGCTGCAGGCCGTACGTCAGGCTGGCGCGTGCAAAGTCGCGGATGGAATCGTTGTAGTTGTACATGCCCATCGCCACGCCACCGTCAGCACCGTACTTCGCGACTTCGAACTGCGTCGGCGCGCTGCCATCGGCTGGCGTCCACGTCATGGTCACCGTACCGGCGCCCGGCACCTTGAAGTCGGTCGCCTTGTACTGATCGCCATGCGCATGACGGCCGACCACGATCGGCTTCGTCCACCCCGGCACCAGACGCGGGATGTTCTGCATGATGATCGGTTCGCGGAAGATCACGCCACCAAGAATGTTGCGGATCGTCCCGTTCGGGCTCTTCCACATCTTCTTGAGGTTGAACTCTTTCACGCGGGCTTCGTCCGGCGTAATCGTCGCGCACTTCACGGCCACCCCGTACTTCTTCGTCGCTTCAGCGGAATCGATCGTGACCTGATCGTTGGTCGCGTCGCGATGCTCGATCCCGAGGTCGTAGTAGTCGAGCTGAATGTCCAGATACGGCAGGATCAGCTTGTCCTTGATGAACTGCCAGATGATGCGGGTCATCTCGTCGCCGTCCATCTCGACGACCGGGTGTACCACCTTGATCTTGGCCATGACGCTGTCAGTGCGAAGCGTGAGTCAGGCACACCGCGCGGCGCGCGGCGGCAGAAGTTCTGGCGGGCATTCTAGTCGCGGGCGACGCACGTCGTGAACCGCAGAGTTCGCCAGCGCGACTGTCTCCCGTGACGGGATCGTCACGGAACGACGACCCGGCGTAACGGTAATGCGACAACTCTCTCAAACTGGGTGACCACCGCACCGGCACCACCGTCCGCACCCTACGCTTGTGGCGTTGCCTCGCGTGCTCGTCGGGACGAGTGACGCACTCCCTTGCCGCGACCCGGATGCACCTCGTCAGGCGTCGATCAGCGCTCGATCACCCGCAATCCCGCACGCAATGATTCGCCTTCGAAGTGCTATCACCACGGCCGCGCTCGCGGTGGTCGCGACTGCGGCGCACAGCCAGACCGTGCGCAATGCGCAGTTCGTCAACGGCCTCGCCATCTCGGGCAGCACGCTCGACAAGTCCACCGGCTCGGCCTTCGATCGCCGCGTCGGCATGTTCTCCGGCCTCTTCTACGATCCCCTCCGCGGCGAGTGGTGGGGTGTGTCCGACCGCGGTCCCGGCGGCGGCACCCTGCCCTACGAAACGCGCGTGCAGCGTTTCACGCTCGATGTCGATCGCGCGACCGGTCGCATCAGCAACTTTCAGATCCAGGCGACGATCAAGTTCACGAGTCAGGGACAGGCGTTGAACGGCCTTGCGCCAAATCCGACCAACGTCCTCGGGAAGTCGTTCGATCCGGAAGGCATCGTCATCAACCCCGTGAACGGCAACATTCTCGTCTCCGACGAGTACGGCCCGTCACTGATCGAATTCAATCGTAACGGTGAGGAAGTGCGCCGGTTCACGCCGCCCGCAAACGTCATTCCGCGAAACGCGATCACCAGCACGCCGAACTTCGCGGGTGATGCCGGCAACACCGCCGGCAAGACCAGCAATCGCGGCTTCGAAGGCCTTGCGATCAGCCCCGATGGACGCTTTGCCTACGCCACGCTGCAGAGTGCAATGCTCGACGAGGGCGCGGGCAACGGGCTGTACACACGCATCGTAAAATTCGACATGGCGACTGGTCAGGCCGTCGGCCAGTTCGCATACAAGTTCGAGATGACTGGTCAGGGTCGCGGCGTCTCCGAACTGGTCGCGCTGGGCAACGACAAATTCCTGATTCTCGAACGCAACAATCGTGGCGTTGGCATCGGCGCGACGCTCGCGAATGCCGACAAGAACGTGTTCCAGATCGATCTCAACGGCGCCACCGACATTTCAAGTGTCTCGATCACGAATGGAGCGCTGCCCGTCGGCGTGATCACCGTAGCAAAGAGCGCACAACTGATCGACCTCGATGCGACCACGCTCGCGGCACTCGGCAACAAGTCGCCGGAGAAGTGGGAAGGTCTCGCGATCGGACCGCGCCTCGATAACGGGCAGTACCTGATCCTCGCAGGCTCCGACAACGATTACAGCGTGACGCAGGATGCCGGCGGCACGCAGTTCGATGTCTGGCTGAATTTCCTCGATGCCGATCCGTACGCGTCGTCCATCTCCTGCCCGATCGGTGAGATCACCGGCTGCGTCCGAACCACCGGTCGTGCCTCGGCCGAGCTCACCGGCGCGTACGCGCTGCTGCCAGGTGTGCTTCACGCGTACACGGCCAACATCGATGGCTATGTCGGTGTCGTGCCCGAGCCGTCGGAAATTTCGCTGATGGTGCTCGGACTCGGCCTGCTCGCCCTTGGACTCCGCAAGCGTCGCTCGCTGAACTGATTCATCGCAGAACAGTCTCGGAGGCGTCGCCGGGTTCGTCACCGGCGACACCTCACGCGCATTCAGGACGCAGCGCGCAGCTGCACCAGATCCCATCGGTTGCCGTACAGGTCGACGAATACCACGACCGTGCCGTACGACTCATCGCGCGGCGCTTCGACGAACTGCACGCCGCGCGCTCGCATTGCGTCATGGTCGCGCGCAAAGTCATCGGTATGAAGAAAGAACATCACGCGCCCCGCGCCCTGCTTGCCGATTGCAGAGCGCTGCTCGTCAGTCGATGCACGCGCGAGCAGCAGCGACCCTTCCCTCGCGCCCGGCGGCGCCACGACGACCCACCGTTTGCCTGGTTGCGGCGTGTCGTCGATGAGTTCGAACCCGAGCACGGTGGTGAACCAGGCGATCGCCTCGTCGTAGTCGCGGACGATGAGCGCCGTGTGCAGGAGGTACTGTGTCACGTGGCCGCACTCACCACGTCGGACGTGTGCTGATACCGCCATCAACGAGGACGTCCGCACCGGTGATCCAGCGCGATGCAGGCGACGCGAGAAAGAGCACCGCGTCGGCCACATCCTCAGGCTGGCCAAGTCGTTCGAGCGGCACCACGCTCGTCCAGCGCGCCACTCCCGGCGGCCAGTCTTCCGCCAGCCCCGGTCGATCAATCAGCCCTGGCGAAACGGAATTCACGCGTATGCCACTGCGCCCGTACTCGAGTGCCGCAGCGCGCGTGAACATCAACTGCCCGGCTTTCGACGTCGCGTAGTGTCCGTGTCCGGACGCTGGTGCATGTCCTTCGATCGACACGATGTTCACGATCACGCCGCCAACTCCTCGCGTGATCATTCCGGCGGCCGCGATGCGCGTGGTGAGGAAGAGGCCGTCGAGATTCGTTGCCATCATCGCCTGCCACCCTTCCAGCGGCAGTTCGCGCAACTCCGTCACGCTCTGATCGGCGGCGTTGTTGACGACGATGTCCACTGGCCCGAGCGACGACGCGATGGTGTCGAACATCGCGTGGCAGGCCGACTCGCTTCCGACATCGGCACCGACCACGATCGCCGCACCACCGGATGCGACAATCGCGTTCGCCGTGTCGTGCGCCTTCGCTTCGTTGCCGTTGTAGTGCACGGCGACCTTCGCACCGGCCTCACTCAGTCGCCGCGCGATCACGCGCCCGATGCCACCGGACGCGCCCGTCACCAGCGCGACACGCCCGGTGAGGTCAAGCAGATCGCGCACCGCTGGAATGCTGCGCATCACTTGCCCGGGTGGTATTCGCGCTCCGTGTGTCCCGCGAGCTGTGTGCGATAGAAGTACACGTCGCGCAAATCACCGGCGGCGTAGCGCTGCGCCTGATCGTTGAAGTGCTTCGACACTGGATTGCCGTTCAGGCCACCGGCGGTGACTGCCTTCGCGCGCACGCTGTCGCCGAACTCCACGATCGCGACGAAACTGTTGCCGCTCGTGCCATACCACTTCCTCGTGCCCGGGTACGGCCGCGCACCGAACGAGGCCAGCGACCCCCAGCGGGATGACGTGAACGGCACCGGGATGCTCGGCGCGTCGTCGCGGAATGGCTGCACGATGTCACCGGTGCGGCGCTGGAAGCGGTTCACATCGCCCCATGGCGTCTTCCAGCTGCCGAAGTTGGCCGTCAGCGTATCACTCGCGGCGGCGAGTGTCTCGAGCTTCAGTTGCGGCGACGTCTTCTTCGCCATGTACTCGTAGACCGACAGGTCCTCGCTCTCGGCATCGGCGCGCGCATGGCGCCACATCTCCTCGCCCCAGAACACGGCCAGGGTCGTCGGCACGGAGTTCTCGGCCCAGCGATAGTCCCACGTGCGGAGTGCCGCGATCTGGTCGCCGAGCTTGGCGCGCAACGGATTGTTCGTCGGCGCCTGATCGTATGCCTTGACCAGCAGCGGGATGAGTTCCGCGAAGGCCGGCAGGTAGCTGTCGAAGGCCGCATCACGCAGCGTCGCGATGGTGAAGTCCTTGCGCGCGCTGAGCACCTTCATCGCGTGGATCCCACGCGGATTCTCGACGTACCGTTCCATGTACGTCGGATAGTCCGACTGCTTCGGGCTGGCAGCACCGGCGACGGAGAAGGGCCAGTTGTTGGTATTCTGGATCCACCCGGTGGACGGATTGAGCACGTTCGGGCTCTCGTCGATCGAGGTGATGCCGTGATAGCGCGTTGCCGAGTCGGCGCCGTTGACGGGCTTGCCCCAATCGAACTTCGGGTTGCGCTTCGGGACGCGGTTGGCGTGAAAGTACGCGATGTTGCCTTCGTGGTCGGCGAACACCGTGTTGTTCGAGGAATTCGTGTGCAACTCCATCGTGGCGCGGAATTCCTTGTAGTTGTTGGCCTTCGTTCGCGAGAACGACTGCGTCAGCGCCTTCACCGGCTCCTGCATCAGCGCGACGCTGATCCACTTGCCATCTGCCTTGCGCACGATCGGACCGTGCTCGGTGCGGTAGATCGTGAACTCGCGCTTTGCGAGGCCTGCGGACGCCTTGTACGACACCGTGACCTTCGTCGCCGTGACCGGCTTTTCGACACCAGCGACCGTGTACACATACCCGTCACCCTTCTTCGTGATGGTTTCGGCGTACTCGTCGATCACATCAGCGCCGCTCGAGGTGTGCATCCAGCCGGCGTTGGCGTTGAAGCCCTGATAGATGAAGAACTGCCCCCACGTCGCGGCACCGTACGCGTTCAGCCCTTCCTCACTCACCATCTGTGCTTCCTCGCGGAAGAAGAACGATGTGTGCGGGTTGATCAGCAGCAGTGCCCGCTTGTTCCCGGTGTTCGACGGCGCGACGGCAAAGCCATTCGATCCCGTCGGCTCCTTCGCGGGACCGAATCGCTCGGCGCGCAGCGGCTCGTCGATCTGTGCGACGGGCTTGCTGGTGCTGTCCTTCGTCTCGCCGTAGAACGCCTGCAACTCCTTCAGCTTCACATCCTCGATGTCGCCGCCGATGCTCCCTTCGCTGAACGTCAGCGCCATCCACGGCTCAAAGTGCGTGAGCACCTTCGGCGTCGTTTCCGGATGCATGTGCAGGTAGTAGTTCAATCCGTTTGCCCACGCGGTGCAGAGCGCCTGCAGCCACGGCGGGCTGGCCTTGAACTGCGCCTGCATGTCGGCGGGATCGATGAACAGCTTCATGCGCAGGTCGCGCCAGATCGCCGATTCGCCTTCGGATTCGGCAAGGCGACCCATCGCGTTCAGGTAGTTCACCTCGACACGATTGAAGTCGTCCTCGGCCTGTGCGTAGATCATGCCGAAGACCGCATCGGCGTCGGTCTTGCCGAAGATGTGCGGCACGCCCCAGTCATCGCGCACGATCGTGATGCGTGCAGCCTGCTGCTCCCACGCGGTGACGTCGGCGCTGGCTGCCGACGTATCGGTACCGGCGTTGCCGCCTGGCGCCGCCGCCTTGCCGGAGCAACCGGCCACGAACAGCATCACTGGGAACATCACGAGCACCACGGCCTTGCGCATGCGAGCCTCATCAGAGCGGGAGAGTTTTCCAGCGATGATGCTCGCCACCCGACAGGCGTTCTGCAACCGGCAGACTTGGATGTCCTGCCCGGTCGCCCTTTCGCGCCACCGGCCACCTCGGCACGTTTCCCGCTGCCCGTTCACCGCCAACCCATGTTCTCGATGCTGCCCACCGCCGTCCTGTTGCCAGTCCGCCGTCATTTCGCACTCGCTGCGGCGGTCATCTCAGTTGCGCTGCTGGGTACCACACCGGCCGCGGCGCAGATCCCGCAGGCGGAGTTCAACGCGCGCCGCGACTCGCTGGCGGCCAGGCTCGGCGACGGGATGCTGGTGGCGTTCGGTGGCCGGACGCCGGTGTCGGATTTCGGACCGTTCTTCCAGCTCCCCGATTTCCGCTACCTGACCAACTACAACGAGCCTGATGCCGCTCTCGTGATGGTGGTGCGCGGCGGCAAGGCGCAGTCGACGCTCTTCATCACGCCCGCCGGTGCGCGACAGGCGTTCTACTACGGCAAGCGGCCCGATTCACTCTTCGTCGTACAGACACTTGGCATGCAGGCGCGTTCCGCCGGCGTCATCGAGGCGGTGCTCGACTCGCTGGCGAGTGGCGTGAAGACGGTGTTCACGCTGGCTGATTTTTCCGCGGCCGACTTCGCGACGCAGGATTCGCTGACCCGCGGTCAGCAGTGGGAGCGACGCTTCGCTGCATCGCACCCCAACGTCACGATGCGCGACGCGCATCCATACGTCTATCTGGTGCGCGCCAGGAAGAGCGAGGCCGAGCTGGCACTGCTCCGGAAGGCGGCGGAGATCAGTTCCGAAGGGCACAAGGCCGCGATGCGTCTGCAGCAGCCGAGCAAGGAGTTCGAACTTCAGGCGGCACTCGAGTACGAGTTCACGCGGCTCGGCGGCGCGCGGCCCGCATACGGATCAATCGTCGGTGGCGGCGTGCGCGGCACGCAACTGCACTACATGCGCAATCGCGGCGACCTGAAGCCGGGCGACATGGTGGTGATCGATGCGGCGACGGAGTACGAAGGCTACGCGGCGGACGTGACGCGCTCGATTCCTGTGAGCGGTATTTACTCGCCTGAGCAGCGCGAGATGTACCAACTGGTGCTCGATGCGCAGCTCGCGGCGGAGCGCAACTCGAAGGTCGGCATGAGCTCGATCGCGGCGCAGGATTCGTCCGAGGATGTGCGTGCACGCGGGCTCACGACGCTGGGCCTGATCGAAAGCCCTGACGCCTCACTCGACATGCCGTGGCGCACCGACTGCGTGAACGCCCCGCGCTCGTGCCGTCAGGCGATGTTCTGGATGATCCACGGCATCAGCCACGGTATCGGCCTCGCGGTGCACGATCCGGCGCAGTTCTACAGTGGCAAGCGCACCTTCCAGGTCGGTGACGCCTTCACGATCGAGCCGGGCATCTACATCAGCACCGCCATGCTCGACGCACTGCCCGACACCCCGAAGAACCGCGCCTTCATCGCGAAGGTGAAGGGCGCCGTGCTGCGCTACCAGAACACCGGCGTGCGCATCGAGGACGACTACGTGATCACGTCCAAGGGCACGGAACGCATCAGCAGCGCGCCACGGGAGATCGCCGAGATCGAGGCGCTGATGAAGCGGACGACGCGGCCGATTCCTTGAGCTCTCCGCGGCATTCGGAGCTGCAACGGCACGGAGCTCTGTGGAAATCCGTGCCGTTTCTCGATTGCGGCAGTCCAGTGTCGCGTCCTTGCGCCTTTGCGTGAAAGCCGTTGCAGTTCCCGCGAACCTCACCGACCCAATTCAGCGCTGTACGACGATGATGGAATTGAATCCGCCAGACGTCGCGTGCGAGCGAACACGGTGCACGGTCACCGTCAGCCCCATGCGTCGCAGTGATTTGACGAACGCGGGTTCGGTGTCAACCGACCAGTACGCGAGCCGACCGCCGGGACGCAGCGCGGCAACGGCTGCCTTGATGCCTTTCTCGGCGTAGAGCTTCTTGTTGCTGCCGGTCGTGAACGACTCGGCGCCGTTGTCCACGTCCATCAGGATCGCATTGAAGGCTGACGGGTTGTTGCGCAGCAGGTTGGCGACGTCGTCGTGCAGGATGGTCACGCGCGGATCCCGCATCGAAGCGCCCGCGAGCGCCCAGTCGGGATGCTCGTTCCACGTGATTACATCGCGCACCAGTTCGGCCACGACCACGCGCGCATCGTGCGCAAGCACACGGAGCGCGGCGGTGAGCGTCGCACCGAAGCCGAGGCCACCGATCAGCACCGACGCGCCGGCGGTCTGGTGCAGCGGCGTACAGACCAGCTCCGCCAGTTGGACTTCGGAATGCACCCGACGGGTGGACATCAGCTCGACGCCGTCCACGACCATCAGGTAATTGCCGTCGTGACGGTAGAGCACGAGACGCGAGCCGTCCGGCGCCGTGGCCGTGGCCAGCGTCTCCGTCGGCTTCATCGCAACGTCACTTGAGCTGATCCAGGTGCTGCATCAGCTGCTCGTAGAACGTGACCGCTGTCGCGTAGCCCTTCACCGACATGCGCTCGTTCACGCCATGAATGCGCGTCACGTCACCCGCTTCGAGTGGCACCGCGAGGAAGCGATAGACGCTGCCCGAATGCGGCCCCCAGTACTTCGCGTCGGTGCCACCACCCACGAGATACGGCAGCACCGGCACCGACTGGCCCGGCACCATGCCCCGCACTGTCGAGGCGATCAACCGGAACGCCGGTGAATCGGCGTTCGACACCGGCGACGGATCCGTGCGCGCGCTGTCGGTCGGCTCCACCGTGATCATCGAGTCGGCGATCACGGAGCGCACGCGCTCCATCACCGTCTCCTGCGTCTCGCCCGGCCGAATGCGGAAGTTCACCACCGCCATCGCCTCAGGCGGCAGCACGTTGTCCTTCACGCCGGCAGACAACATCGTCGGCGAGGTGGTCGTGTGAATCATCGCGGCGGTGGTCGGCGTGCGCGCGAGAATCCGAGTCACCAGCGGCGCGGTGAGCCAGAGATTGGCAAACACCATGCGCGGGCCGAACGACGCGTACGGCGCCATCGCCTCGAGCATGCCGCGCGTGGGACCTTCGAGATTGAACGGGAACGGATTCGCTTCGAGGGCCGCAATCGCGCGACTCAATGCACCGACTGCGGTCCGATCGCCGGGCATCGACGAATGACCGCCGGTGGCCTTCGCCGTGAGCCGCAGCGACAGGTAGCCCTTTTCCGCCACACCGACGACCGCTGCGAGTCCCTTCACACCGGGCACCGCGCCTGACGCGAGCACGCCACCTTCGTCGATGACCAGCGCAGGCTTCACACCGCGTGCCACGAGCGTGTCCACGATGGCGCGTGCACCAAAGCGCCCACCGACTTCCTCGTCGTGCCCGAACGTGAGATACACCGTGCGCGATGGACGCTCGCCACGCGACAGCATGTCTTCCACCGCTTCGAGCACGGCGAGCACCGTCACCTTGTCGTCCATCGTGCCACGGCCCCACACATACCCATCCGCGACGTCGCCGGAGAATGGCGCATGCGTCCATTCCTTCATGTTCGATTCAGTCACCGGCACCACATCCATGTGGCCCATCAGCACCACGGGTGCGGCCGTCGAATCGGTGCCGGTCCACTTGTACAGCAGACTCAGGCCGGCCACCTTCTCGAGCGTCAGGCTCGCGTGCACACGCGGAAACGACGTCGCGAGAAAGTCGTGGAATCCCTTGAACGCCGCGGTGTCGATCGGCCCGCCGGACGTCATCGAGACCGTTGCGAACTTCACCGCACCGGACAGTCGCTGCGCCGCCGTCGCTTCGTTCACCGCCACCAGCTTCACGCCGGTCACCGGTGCGGCCGGCGCTGGGACCATCGTCGTCTTCACCACCATCACCACCAGAAGCACCGCCATCATTCCGAGCAGTCCGACGAACAGTCGCTTCATGCGTATCTCCCGACCACGGCGTGGATGGCAGCCTCCAGATCCTCGACCAGCGCATCGATCTGAGGGGCGTGCGTCCGGAAGCTAAGCACACAGACTCGACCCACGTATCGACCGCCCGCGACCGCACCGCTCAGCATCACGCGGCCCTTCTTCGACGTCACGTCCATCACCGCGCGAGTCGCCTCATCCTCCTGCGCCAAGGTCGCACCGGGCCACGAGAGGTGAAACGGAAACAGCGACAGTTCTGGCGGCGCATCCATCACGACATGCGGCAGCTGCGCCACGCGTGCCGCGGCATCGACGGCCAGCGCACGCTTCTCGACGATCGCGGCACGGAATGCATCCGCACCGTAGATCTTGATCGTCAACCACATCCGAAGCCCCGGAAATCCGCGCGATAGATCCGGCCCATGCTGGCTCGGATCGTAGAAATCCTCCGCGCTCGGTAACTCCGGCAGATAGTCCGCCGTCATGGCGTGCGCGGCACGCAGGGCGTTGCCATCGCGCACGAGCAGCGCACCGGTCCCGTACGGCATGAACATGCCTTTGTGCGGATCGAGCGTCAGCGAGTCGGCGCGTTCGAGGCCGCGAAGCACCGCCCGCGTGTCATCACACAGCTGAAAGAACGCGCCGTAGGCACCGTCCACGTGGTGCCAGAGATTCTCGTCCGCGCACACATCCGCAATCGCCTCCAGCGGATCGACCGCACCCGTG
Source organism: Gemmatimonadales bacterium (assembly GCA_038231095.1). GTDB lineage: Bacteria > Gemmatimonadota > Gemmatimonadetes > Gemmatimonadales > Gemmatimonadaceae > JACMLX01. The sequence continues at coordinate 105,366 of JBBRLZ010000007.1, read as the reverse complement.
TTCGTCGTGCCGGCATTCGACACCACCATGAACGGCACCAGCCCATCGCGCCGGTCCTGCGCGATCGCGGCGCGCAACGCATCGACCGGGAGGTGGTACTGCGCATCCGCCGTGATGCATCGCACACGATCCGGCATGATCCCTGCCAGCTTCGCCGACTTGATCACGCAGTGATGCGCCTGATCCGACGTGTACATCACACCGCGACGGATATCCACGCCGAGGTATTTCTCGCGCGCGCAGAGCACGGCGTTGAACGTCGCCATCGAGCCGCCGGTGGTGAACACACCACTGCCTGCAGATGGGAATCCCATCCACTCACGCAGCCAGTCGAGCGCGTTCGCCTCGAGCTGCACCAACGCCGGCGCCGCCTGCCAGATGCCGGTATACCGATTGGTGGTGTCGGCGATGAAATCGGCCAGCGCCGCCGTATACAATCCGCCGCCGGGAATGTACGCCAGATAGCCGGGCGACGGCGTGTTGAACGACTGCGGGATGTACACTGAGAAGAGATCGTCGAGCAGCGCGTTCAGCGGCGTCCCGCTGGCCGGCGCAGGCTCGCGCATGCTGCGACACAACGACTCGGCGTCGTGCACGCCGTACAGCGGCTGCTGTGGCAGGGTCGCGATGTGATCGACGCAGCGCGCGACCACCTGGTCCGCCATCGCGCGCATCTCCTGCACACTGAATTCGAGATTGGTGATACCGGCTCCGATCGGATGACAGCGGTCGACAGTGAGTCTGGCCGCGCCGGAATATCATCGAAAGCGGCTCGCATCGCGACGCGTACCGCCTTCCCGCGTCACGGAAACGGATGTGCGCACGACCACTGACACCGACCCGTCACGCAACCGGACGCTCCGCCACGCGCGTCCCCGAGCCGACCCGCCGCACCACCAACCCCTCGGCCGCCAGACGCTGCAGCGCCGCTTCCACTGTGATGCGTGCAACCTTCAACTCGCGCGCCAGTGTCCGCGACGCGGGCAACAGCGCACCGACGGCCAGTTCGCCGCTCGTGATCGATGCGTGCAGCTGCGCATACACCTGCCGCCACAGCGGCACCAGCGACGACGCCCCCTTCCGCGTCACCCGCACGCCGGCGGTCCTGCTCCGCTTCGGCACGCGACCGGCATCGTCACGATTCACACGACGCGGACCGCGCGCAGGCGCAGCACCATCATGCGCCGCTACTTCCCCGTCGGAATCAGCGACTGATAGACCATGTTCGTGAATCGCGAGGCCACGGTGCTGCTGTTCGGGAGCTGCTGCAGCATGAACACGATCACCAGCCGCTCCACCGGATCCACCGTATACGACGATCCATACGCGCCGCCCCAGCCGTAGCTACCGACGGACTTGAAACCGTCCGCACCGAGTCGGTCCACCGTGGAGAATCCAAGCCCGAAGCCGCGGCCATCGGTGGCGTAGAGCGTGCCACTCTGATTGCTCGTCATGACGTCGACGGTGCGTGGCGCGAGAATGCGTGCGCCGTCCAACACGCCGTGGTTCAGCATCATCTGCAGGAAGCGCGCATAGTCGCGCGCGGTGGACAGCAGCCCGGCGCCGCCGGAGAAGCTGCGGCGTGGACCATCGACATAGTCACCCTGGCCCATCGGCCCGTCAGCGGCACGCACGCTATGCCCGGTGGAATCACTCGCGTAGACCGTCGCCAAGCGTGCACGCTTCGCAATCGGGAGGAAGAAATGCGTGTCGACCATCTTCAACGGTGCGGTGATGTGCACACGAATGAACTCGTCGAGCGCCATCCCGGACACACGTTCGACCACACACCCGAGGATATCGGTGTTGTAGCCATAGACGAATGCAGTACCAGGCTGCTTGACGAACGGTAGTGTGCCGAGCTTGTCGATGCTGACGCAGATCGGGTCGGATTGGGCGCTGAAGTAGAAACCCAATCCGAGCGCGGAGCCCAGTCCTTTCGAACGATAGAGATCCGCGACTTGCGCATCACCGCCGTACGAAATGCCGGCGGTATGCGTGAGCAGATCACGGATCGTGATGGCACGACGGGCCGCGACAGGCGTCGTCATCCCGGAATCGAGTACGGTCGTCTTCGCGAAGCTTGGCACGAACCTGCTCACCGGATCATCGAGCGTGAGCCTGCCCTGCTCCACCAGTGACAGAATGGCGACGCTCGTGAGCGCCTTCGTCTGCGACGCGATGCGAAAGATGCCGTCGGATGTCATGCGACGATTCGACGCGCGATCCGCCAGTCCCACGGCGCGTTGGTACATCACACGCCCATCGCGCAGCACCAGCGCGACGGCCCCGGTGATCGAGCTGTCCGCGACCGCACCATCGAGCAGTGAGTCGAGACGGGCGAGGCGCGCGGCAGAGACGCCCGGGATTCGCGCGGGATGCGCTGCCTCAGCGGTTTGTGCGTGCGCCCACGACGTGGCAAGCGACAAACCGAGCGCTGACAGCATCGCGCGCGCGACGCCCCGACACCGGCGATAGAATGGAGTGTTCATGTCCGCTAGAATGCCGTCGTGCATCACCTTCAGCAAGGCTCGCATCATGCGCCGTTGCGTCAATTTTCTCTTCGCGGTCGCGATTGCGGGCTGCGCACACGCATCGTCGGCCGCACAACGGGTCAATCCGCACGCCGCCGAGCCGATCGGCACGGTGCGCGCGATGTACAATGGCACGCTGTCGCCGGAGCTCGCCGCGCAGACCTTTCGTAACATCGATCGCCTCTTCCCGTCACGTTCCATTGCGCGCGGTGGCGCGGTGGCACCGCTGCCGGTTGCCGGAACACCGCTTCGCGATGTCGTCTGCGGCTCGCGCAGCATCGACGTCTCGCTGGATGAGTACATGCGACAGAATCGCGTTTCAGGCCTGCTCGTGCTGAAGGACGGGAGCATTGCGCTCGAGCGATATGCGCTTGGCGTGACGGCGCAGACACGGTCGATGTCGATGTCGATGGCCAAGTCGGTCACCTCGACGCTGATCGGCATCGCGATAAAGGAGGGGAAGATCCGCAGCATCGATGATGCGGTGACACGCTATGTGCCCACGCTGAAAGGCAGCGCATACGATGGCGTCTCGGTGCGGAACGTGCTGATGATGGCATCAGGCGTGAAGTGGAACGAGACGTATACTGATTCGTCGTCCGACCGTCGTCACCTGCTCGAGGCGCAGATCGCGCAGCGGCCCGGCGCCGCGATGGCGTTGATGGCATCGCTGCCGCGCGCCGGTGCTCCGGGATCGATCTGGAACTACAGCACGGGGGAGACGCTGGTCGCCGGCGAAGTCGTGCGCGGCGCGACGGGCCTCTCGCTGTCGCAGTATCTGAGTGAGAAGCTGTGGAAGCCGCTCGGCATGGACAGCGATGCGACGTGGTGGCTCGATTCGCCTGACGGTCACGAAATCGGCGGCAGTGGCATCATGGCGACATTGCGCGACTACGCGCGATTCGGGCAGTTTTTCCTGCGCGGCGGCACGATCGATGGACGTGACCTGCTTCCGGCTGGCTGGACCGTCGAGGCCGGCTCGCCAAAGACGCTGACAACGGGTGCACGCCAGCCGTACGGCTACATGTGGTGGCCGGTGGACAACGCTGCCGGCACGATTCACGACGGGGCATTTGCCGCGCAGGGGATTTTCGGGCAATACCTGTATCTCAACCCGCGCGAGCAGGTCGTGATTGCGCAGTGGAGCGCGCAGACTCGTCCGTCCGGCGGCGACGTGGTGAATCCGAACGACTGCTTCGGCGCAATCACGCAGGCACTGCGCGGGCGGTAGCTCGCCGGCCAGCAAGCCTCGGTGTGCCCGTTTGCTAGCTTTCGGTGTGTAAGAGCAATCCAACGCCCTGCTGCGCCGGTGCGTACGGGGCTCAGTGGACACAGTCATCCGGAACCGACCCGTGCGAACGATTCTTCTCGCCACTGCGCTCAGCGCGTCTGCTTTGTCTGCGCCGCGCCTCGTCGCGCAATCCGCGGCCGCGCCCGCCCCGTCGCCCGCTGTCACCGCGCGCGTGCGTGCCGACAGCCTGCGCTATCCGTACACCGAGGCCGACGTGCAATTCATGTCGGGCATGATCGGGCACCATGCACAGGCGATCGTGATGGCGAAGCTGGCGCCGTCGCACGGTGCCGATCCGGCACTCTTGCGACTCTGCGAACGCATCATCAATGCGCAGGAAGACGAGATCAGCACCATGCAGCGCTGGCTCGCCGACCGACTCAAGCCGGTGCCGGACGCAAAGCCGATGAATCATCAGATGATGGACATGGGTGGCGGCATGACGCACTCGATGATGATGCCCGGCATGCTCACTGATGCGCAGACGGCCGCACTCGATTCGGCACGCGGCCCGGCGTTCGACAAGTTGTTTCTGGAAGGGATGATTCAGCATCACAAGGGCGCGACGGCGATGGTCTCGCAGCTCTTCGGCACCACCGGCGCCGGCCAGGACGAAACGATCTTCAAGTTTGCGTCCGACGTGAATGTCGATCAGACGACCGAGATTGCGCGCATGCAGCGCATGCTCTTCGAGTTCGAACTCAAGCGCGCCGGCTCACCCGAGTGAGTCGGCGTTGTTCGTTGCAGTCGCAGCAGGAGTCGTTCGTGCCGCACCGCCGCAGGTCCTTCACGGCCCCACAACAGGAAATCGACATGGCTCCAGCTCCGTCCGTCCGATCGATCCCCGCGCCACGCCGAGTGAACCGCGCCTGGTCCGTATCGCTCGCGTCCGCACTGCTGACCATGAGCGCCTTGGCACCAGCCGCAACGGCGCAGGTTCCGCGCGGCAAGCAGGCCGTTGCACCAGGAACGCCGACCCCGGATCCCCGTGTCGGACTGCGCGCCGGACTGTACGACGCCGCCGAAGCGACGTGGAATCTGAAGGTCATCTCCGAAACGCGGCCGACAGAAAAGTTCGCGCCGTCCACGAATTCCGACCTTGCCTTCACCGGTAAGTATGCGATTCAGGGCAGCTACAACGGCTATCAGATCTGGGACATCTCGAACCCAGCCAAGCCGACGTTGACCACCGCGTACTACTGCCCGGCATCGCAGAGCGATGTGTCGGTCTATAAGAATTTGCTGTTCGTCTCCGGCGAAGGACTCACCGGCCGACTCGATTGCGGCGAGCAGGGCGTACGTGACACGGTCAGCAAGGACCGTCTGCGGGGCCTCCGCATCTTCGACATCACCGACATCAAGAATCCGAAGAACGTCGGTAACGTGCAGACCTGTCGAGGATCGCACACGCACACCGTACTGGTCGATCCGAAGGACGCAGAGAACGTCTACGTCTACATCTCCGGTTCGGCCGGCGTGCGCTCGCCCAACGAGCTCGCGGGATGCGTGAGTGACGCACCCGACCGGAATCCGAACTCTGCGCTGTTCCGCATCGAAGTGATCAAGGTGCCGGTGGCACATCCCGAGCAGGCGGCAATCGTCAGCTCGCCGCGCATCTTCAACGATCTGACCGCCCCGGTACGCCACGGTGAAGCGGCGGAGGACGTTGCCAATGCCGCGAAGGCGCTTTCCGATGCCAAGGCCAAGGGCATGTTCACGGGTACCGTATTCGGCGCCGAGCGCGTGCTGCCGAACAACATGGTCCGTCCGATGCTCGACAGTGTGGTCAAGTCCCACGGCGGTACCACCGCAACGTCCGCCGACAGCGCCGCACTCCGCGCTGCCCTGCCGGCGATTCTGGCGGCGCGCAGCGGTGAGCGTCCGGGTGGCAATCGCAACGCTGGCCCGACACAGTGCCACGACATCACGGTGTATCCGGCGATCGGTCTCGCCGGCGGTGCCTGCGGCGGCTACGGCCTGCTGCTCGACATCCGCAACCCGTCAGCCCCGGTGCGCATCGGTGCCGTCGCCGACTCGAACTTCTCGTTCTGGCACTCGGCCACGTTCAACAATGATGGCACCAAGGTGCTCTTCACGGACGAATGGGGTGGTGGTGGCCAGCCGAAGTGCCGCGCCAGCGACAAGCCTGAGTGGGGTGCCGACGCGCTCTTCACACTGAAGGACGGCGTGATGACGTTTCAGAGCTACTACAAGATGCCGGCAGCACAGACCGTGAATGAGAATTGCGTCGCACACAACGGCTCGCTGATTCCGATTCCGGGCCGCGATGTGTTCGTGCAGTCGTGGTACCAGGGTGGCATCTCGATCTTCGACTGGACCGATATCACCAAGCCGACCGAGATCGCGTACTTCGACCGCGGCCCGGTGGACTCCACGCGTCAGGGCAACGGCGGCACCTGGTCGGTATACTGGTACAACGGCGTGATGGTGAGCTCGGAGATCTCGCGCGGGCTCGACATCCTCGAACTCACGCCGAGCGCGCTGATTTCGCAGAACGAGATCGACGCCGCAAAGACGGTGCACTTCGACTACCTGAACGCGCAGGGCCAGCCGAAGCTGATCTGGCCGGCGAGCTTCGCGATGTCACGTGCGCTGCTCGATCAACTGGAGCGGTCGAACGGCTACCCGGCGGCACGGATCGCATCGCTGCGGAGCGCGTTGAGCGGCGCCGAGGCGCTCAAAGGTGGCGCCCGCAGGACGGCACTGACCAAGCTGGCCGCACAAATGCACACCGAAGCGAACACATCTTCGGACGCACCGAAGGCACACATGTTCGCGGCCTCCATCGGCGACCTCGCCTCCGCGAAGTAAGGCCCGATCGGCGCAGCGGACGACTGCCGCGCTGAAACTTCAGTCGGGAAAAGTTGTACGGGAGCGTCCCGGGGCCAAGATTTGTGGCCTCGGGACGCTTTTCATTTCCCTCCACTTCTCACACGGCCTACACATATGGCAGCTGTTTCCCTGTCGCGCGCGGTGCCGCTGGCGCTTGCATTCGGCGTCGTTGCACTCGGCACACCGTCGCGTCTTCACGCACAAAGCGGCATGTCGTCCGCCGCACCGTCGCCGGATCCACGTGTCGGACTGCGCGCCGGTCAATACGACGCCGCTGAGGCGACGTGGAACATGCGCGTGATCTCGCGCACCAAGCCGTCGGAAAAGTTCGTCACGAGCACGAACTCCGATCTCTCCTTTACGGGCAAGTACGCGATTCAGGGCAGCTACAACGGGTATCAGGTGTGGGACATTTCCAATCCGTCCGCGCCGACGCTGGCCATCGGCTACTACTGCCCGGCCTCACAGAGTGACGTCTCGGTGTACAAGAACCTGCTCTTCGTCTCCGGCGAAGGAAACAGCGGCCGACTGGATTGCGGTGCGCAGGGTGTGCGCGACACGGTGAGCAAGGATCGCCTGCGTGGCGTGCGCATCTTCGACATCACCGATATCAAGGCGCCGAAGTACATCGCCAACGTGCAGACCTGCCGCGGTTCGCACACGCATACGGTGCTCGCCGATCCGAAGGACAGGGAGAACGTGTACGTCTACGTCTCCGGCTCCGCCGGTGTACGCAGCCCGAGCGAGTTGCCCGGATGCGTGCGCCTCGATCCGAGCAAGGACCCAGCGTCCGCACTCTTCCGCATCGAAGTGATCAAGGTGCCGCTCGCACATCCGGAGCAGGCCGCGATCGTCAGCTCACCGCGCATCTTCAACGATCTCACACATCCGATCACGCACGCACCTGCGGCCGACGACCAGGCCAAGGCTGCCAAAATCGCCGCTGACGCGCGGGCCAAGGGTCTCTACACCGCGAATATCTTCGGCGACGAAGTCGTGCTGCCGCCGCCGTTCACAAAGACGCTGCTCGACAGCGTCGTGATCAAGCGCGGTGGCACCGGAGCCGCGACGGCCGCCGACAGTGCCACGCTGCGCGAGGCACTCCCGGGCATCATCGCCAAGCTGATCGGTGACGAGCCGGGTGAGCCGGGCAAGCCGAAGCCCGGCCCGACGCAGTGCCATGACATCACGGTCTTCCCGGCCATTGGTCTCGCCGGTGGCGCGTGCGAGGGCTACGGGCTGCTGCTCGACATCCGCAATCCGACGGCCCCCGTGCGGCTCGCCGCTGCGGCCGACTCGAACTTCTCCTACTGGCACTCGGCCACGTTCAACAACGATGGTACGAAGATGCTGTTCAGCGACGAGTGGGGCGGCGGTGGTCAGGCGAAGTGCCGCGCCAGCGATCGCAAGGAATGGGGCGCCGATGCACTCTTCACGATCGAGAACGGCAAACTCGTCTTCCAGAGCTATTACAAGATGCCGGCGCCGCAGACGGAGAACGAGAACTGCGTTGCACACAACGGCAGCATGATCCCGATCCCGGGCCGCGACGTGATGGTACAGTCATGGTACCAGGGCGGCGTCTCGGTGTTCGACTGGACCGACGTGAAGAACCCGCACGAGATCGCGTACTTCGATCGCGGCCCGGTGGACTCCACGCGCATGGGGAATGGCGGCACCTGGTCGGTGTACTGGTACAATGGCGTGATGGTGAGCTCGGAGATCTCGCGCGGCCTGGACGTGATGGAGCTCACGCCGAGCGCGATGATCACGCAGAACGAAATCGACGCGGCGAAGACGGTGGTCTTCGAGCAACTCAATCCGCAGGGTCAGCCGAAGTTCATCTGGCCCGCGAGCTTCGCACTCGCTCGCGCGTACGCGGACCAGCTCGAGCGGTCCAACGGCCTGTCCGCCGAGCGACTGACGGCGGTGCGCGCTGCGCTGACCACGTCCGAATCCGCATCCGGTCCGGCACGCAAGACGGCTCTGAAGGCCCTCGCATCCTCGCTCGAGAAGGATGCAGGTTCGTCGAGTGATGCCGCGAAAGTGAAGAAGCTCGCGGGCGCCGTGCGCGACCTCGCAAAGTAGTTCGTGACTGAAGTCTCGAAGCCGCGCAGTTGAGTTCTACTCAGCTGCGCGGCTTTCGTGTTTCGTAGGCATCGCTCACGGCTTTGACGCAACGGCGCTGCGACTTCCATCGCCGACAGGATTTCAGCGAGTGCCGGCCTTGCCGCCGACCGAGGCCCAGAGCGCGCGCTCGACCATCACGGGTGTCCACGTCGACGCGATGTCTCCAGCGCGCACGCGCAGGTGCTCGGCGTACTTCGCGTAGTAGCCGAGCGTCCAGTTGACCGGCCCGAGATCGGGAATCTGCGCCGCCACCAGCTCGTCGAAGAACGGATAGACGTTCGGCAGAAACGCCGCCACGACCGCTGATGCCGTCGCCGGGCCCACGCCGTCGAGTGAGGAGACTTCGCCGATCGGTTGCGTCGGATGCGGACAGCGCGCGAGGCCACGCACCGTGACTTCGATCACCGCGTCCGGCGGGTTGTTGCGAACGCGGACCAGGTTCGGCGCGCGCCAGACGCCGCGGTGCATCTTCCACTCTGTGATGCGGATCAGCTCAGGGAGCGTGATGTGCACCAGACGGCGTGAGGCGATCAGCGCCGGCAGCTCGTCGCGATACCACGCATCGAGTTCCGGCAGCCTGGCGACGCCCTGGCGCTCGATCACTGCCGGATACGAGTGCAGCGCCGAGTCCCAGGCGTCGGATGCACGCGCGCTCCAGAGGCCGGTCATCGGCGCTCCGGAGCGACGCGCATCGCGCGACGTGCGATCACGGAACTGCGGTACATCCCTCCACCTTCGTGCAATTCGGATCCAGCGGCGGCAGGTGCAGGCGCTGCAGCTCCTTGTTCACCGCGGCCAGATCGGTCGCCCAGACCTTCGTCAGCTGCGTGCTGTAACGACCCAGTTCCGTGTTCAGGATGCCGAAGATCTCCGGCATGTTCGTCGTCGGGCGACCATCACCGCGCTCCGACATCGAGAGCAGCGTGGCGAGACGATTGTTGACGCGGATCGGGAAGTTGAGCGGATCCTGTCCGCTCTGGTTGCGCACCTGATACACGCTGTCCTCGACGACTGACGCGTTCTTCACCAGTGAGCCGCCAGCGGCCTTCAGCGCCGCATCCTCGGCCGCTTTCTTCTGGCGATCGGCGAATTGTGCCTTCACGCGTCGGATCGAGATGACCGCCATGTTCGCTTCGGTGGCCTTGTCGCGCACGCGCTTGCCGAACTGGTACTGCGCGTGCATGTCGGCCACGGTCACATCAGGAATCCACGGATTCGCCTTGATCACGATCGGCGCCGACGTCACGCGATTCTCGGCCGTCAACCGCGCGGTGTAGCGACCCGGTGGCAACGACGGACCCGCCGTGCCGGCGCCCCACAGAATCATACCGGGGAATGGCGTGATGCCCTGCGAGCGAAGGTCCCAATTGAAGGTGTTGAGCCCCGCCTTGTTCGGGAGCGTCGCCTCTCCACCGCGACGACGACCGCCCGCCCGCGGCGCACCTGCCGACGCCGTATCCGGCTCGATCGTCCGCACGACGGCACCGGCCGAGTCGAGGATGTCGAGTGTGGCGTGCGTCGGCGCACTCTTCAGCCAGTAGCTGATCGCCATGCCGGCGCCAGAGCGATACGCGACCGCAGGCGCGAAGACGTGCACGTCCTTCGCCAGCAACGCCGGTGTCGCCTGACGGAGCGGCCCAAGGTTGTCGAGCACCCAGAAGCCGCGGCCATGCGTAGCGATCACCAACTCGTTCCCTTCCACGATCAGATCGGACACGGGAATGTCCGGCATGTTGAACGCGATCGACTGCCACGATGCGCCGTCGTCGTACGAGATGTAGACGCCGTGCTGCGTGCTGGCGTACAACAATCCCTTGCGCGTCGGATCCTCGCGCACGGCATGCACATAGGCATCCGCCCGGATGCCGGTGACGATCTTCGTCCACGTTCTGCCGAAGTCGCTCGTCTTCCAGATGTACGGTGCGAAGTCGTTCAGCAGTGGCTTGCGAACCGACACATACGCGACCGCCGGATTGAATTTCGACGCATCGATCTGGCTGACACGTCCGAAGTCCGGCATGTCCTTCGGCGTGACATTCGTCCACGTCTTGCCGCCGTCCTTCGTCACGTGCACGAGCCCATCGTCAGAACCGGTCCAGATCACATTCAGATCGGTCTTGCCCGGCGCTACCGAGAAGATCACGGCGTACACCTCGGGCCCGTTCATGTCGCCGGTGATCGGACCACCCGACTTCTCCTGCGTGCTCGGGTCATGGCGTGTCAGGTCACCGCTCAGCACCGCCCACGTCTTGCCACCATCGGTGGACTTCCACAACCGCTGCGACGACACATACAGTGACTTCCGATCCACCTGTGAGAAGACGATCGGATACGTCCATTGCCAGCGTTCGCGGATCGCTTTCGACGGTTCGCCGGAATAGAACCAGGGATACGGGTTCACTTCACGGGATGAGCCGGTCCGATGATTGAACTTGTCGAGATAGGCGCCGTTGTTGGTGCCCGAGTAGAAGAGGTCCGGATCGCGCGGATCTGGGGCGATGTATCCCGGTTCACCACCACCGGCGACGTAACTCACCGCCATACCACCGGCCGTGATGTCACCCACGGGACGCGGCGTGCCCGTGTCAGGCTTGGGGGCGTTCGCCGCAGTGAACGCCTGCAGGTTCCAGTTGTACGGCGTGCAGAGCGTGCTGTTGTCCTGCTGCGAGCCACAGACGTGATACGGGATGTGCGACGTCGTGATCACGTGATAGAACTGTTCCGTCGGAAAATCCTGCGGCGTCCACTTCGCGCCGGTCGTCGTGGACACCGTGCCGCCGCCATCGTTGCCCGCGACGAGATGCGCCGGATTGTCAGGGTCGATCCAGAGATCGTGCCAGTCACCGTGCGAGCCATTGTCGATGGTGACCAGCGTCTTGCCCGCGTCACTGGAGCGGAAGACCGAGGTGTTCTGCGCGTACACGACGTCCGCGTTCTTCGGATCGGCGAAGACATGCGTGTAGTAGAACGCGCGCTGACGGATACTGCGCGCGTAGTTCATCGGCGACCAGGTGGCACCGGCATCGTCACTCTTGAACAGACCACCGGTGTCGTTCTCGACCAGCGCATACACACGACTCGAATTTGCCGCAGTCGTCGCCACGCCGATCTTGCCGACGAGCCCCGTCGGCAGCCCGGCATTGCGCGTGATCTCGGTCCACGTCTCGCCGCCATCGGTGCTTCGGAACAACCCGCTGCCCGGGCCACCGCTCGACATCTGGAATTCGCGGCGGAACGCCTGCCAGAGCGACGCATACATCACATTCGGGTTCGCGCGATCGATCGAGATGTCGATGCCGCCGGTGCTGTCATCCCGGAACAGCACGCGCTTCCATGTGTTGCCGCCGTCCGCACTCTTGTAGATGCCACGCTCCTGACTCGGCACGCTGTACTTGCCGAAGCTCGCGACGAAGATGATGTCCGGATTCGTCGGATGGATGCGGATCTTGCTGATGGCGTGCGATTCGGCAAATCCGACATGCGTCCATGTCTTGCCGGCATCCCTGCTGCGGTAGACGCCGTCGCCCGGCATGATGTTGCCGCGGATCGCGGACTCACCCATGCCGATGAACACGAGATCGGGATTCGTCTCGCTCACCGCGACCGCACCGACGGAGGCGCTCTTGAGTTGACCATCGGTGACCGGGGCCCACGTATCGCCACCATCGACGGTCTTCCACAGCCCACCGCCGACGGCACCGAAGTACGCCTCGTTCGGTCGGCCACGCACACCGCTGACGGCGATCGAACGACCGCCGCGATCGGGGCCGATGTTCCGCCACTTGTAGGCGGCCGTCAGCGTCGTGTCGAGCGCAAACGCGGTGGTGGCATCAGGGTCGCGAGCGGTGATCCGTGTGGTGCCCGCGGAGACCGCGGCAAGGATCGGAAGCGCGAAGAGGAACAGCGGGCGCGGCGAGAACATACGCAGGCTCGGTGGAGGGCGGCCGTGGAAGCGCGAAGACTACGAATGCAACGGAGAGCGTCCGGGCAACGTTGACCGCCTGCTGCACTCACGCAAGGTGGCGCGGCGGATCTCAGCCGCGGGAGACGTGCCCGCGCGCCGTGTCGAGTGACAGTCGGTCGCCGGTGTGCACGTCGCGCAGGATACCACGCACATTCGTCACACTCGGCACGCCAAGCTCGCGCAGGATGATCGACGCGTGTGACAGCTCACCGCCCGTCTCGACCACGACACCGCTGACCCGACGGAAGAGCAGCGCCCACGATGCATCCACCGCCGGTGCCACGAGGATCGTCTCCTCCGCCGTCCAGCCAGCGGGTGGTGACGATGTCGGCCCCTCTGCGCACCACGCACGGCCCGTCACACGACCGGGTGCGAGGCCGATGCCCTGCCACCCTTCGCGCAACGGTGTCGGCGACTTGCGCGGGTCGCGACGCAGACGATCGAAGCGCCGGAACACGCCGGGAATCGTCACCGCTGCCTCGGCTCGACGTTCGAGCTCGCGCCGTTCGAAGAACGCCGCGTCGTAGTCTGCGCCGGCGTCGAGCGCCACCGCTTCGTCCACGGACAGCAACCAGATGTCGTCGCCCTTCCGCAAGGCGCCACGCTGCACCGCGCGATCCGCCGCCTGATGCATGAGTTCACGAATCATGGCGAAGGCCACCATTGCATCATCGCGCAGCCCTTCGCGCGCGCGCAGCGGTCGCTGCGCGAGCCACCAGAGCGGCAACGTGAGCCACTCGCCGAGGCTCCGGAACGGCGTCGCTCGCGGTGCAATGGGGTACGCCAGTTCATGACGCAGCAATGCCAGCACCGCGGCCGGCTGCTCGCGCCAGCGCGCCTGCGCGAGGTCGCTCTCATACGGTCCACGATGCCCGTGGCGTTCGAGCCACTGTTTCCATTCGTACGATCCTGACGCACTCGCCGGCGGCTCACCAACGGCAATGCGCGCAATGTCATCGGGATGATCGCGCACGGCGGGAACGACGTCGCGCCGCAACGCCTCGATGACGTCGCTGCCCGGCGTGCGCTGACGCGACAGATGCGCGGCCAGCGTGCCGGTGCGACGCAGCAGTGCGAGTGGTGTGGCCATCGCCGCCGTCAGCGCAAACATCGACTGCACCAGCAGCACATACCGTCGTTGCGCGGCGTGAATGAGTGGCGTCACCTCGCCTTCCGATTCGAGCAGATCGCGCGACAGGATCGTGAGACGTGCGCGGCGCGTGCTGCTGACCGCGGTGAACTGCGCCCAGAGCATCTTCGCCAGCGCCGGCGCCGCCGTGCGCACGCGATTGAAACGCCAGGTCACCGGGCGCACGTCACGGCCACCGATGGCGTCGGTCACATACCGCGTCGGCAATCCCCACGTGCGCAGCATGTCGGTGAGCAGCGACAGGTTGATCACTGGTCGCCCCTCGAATACCTCGATGAACGGTCGTGTCGCCGGCAGTGCGGCGTCGGCGCGCCGATACCACGAGAACAATCCACCAGCGCACGACGCGATCAGTGTCGCCATGAAGCGACTCGGCAACGGCGGCAGGATCTCGCGATGATTCGCAAGCGTGAACCACTCGTTGCGCACCGTCGGGCGGGTGACGGGTCGCAACTGCACGACCCAGCATACGGTGCCGTCATCGGCCCATTCGACATCCCAGTCGCCACTGCCCCATCGATTCACGGCGGCGAGCTCGCGGATCTGCTGCAATACGCGCTGCAGTCGCTGCGCCCATGGCGGCAACAGCACATCCGTTGCCTCGCCGCGTCGGCAGCGCGGAATGTCCAACGTCTGACCACTGACGGAACCGGAGAGCAGGCCTTCGGCGGTGCCGTTCACGACGTTCACGAGGTCATCCTCGTGTTCGCGCTCGGTAAACGCGACGCCCGCCTGTTTCGCCGCGACGAGTGACATCACGATCAGATCACGCCGTGGCACCGCACCTTCGCCCGATGCGCGCACCTGCGCCGCAGCGGCCGCGATCGCCTGCGGATCATCGCCGGGGATGCGCAGCACGCTGGCGAAGGCACCGGCGTGGCTGAAACGCGCCGCATCCTCGATTGAAAATGCCGAGCGAATGACGAGCAGCGATGCCGTCAGCTCAGGGGGGAGCGGGTAGCCATCCGCGCACCACGCCGCAAACGCCGTGTCCGGGATGACGACACCAAACGGAATCGCCACACCGGCGAGCGCCGCGCGGTGCAGCATCGCCGACTTGGGCGCGGTGTCCTCGACTCGGTTGTCGGGCCCCCCAATCACGAGATAGGGCGCACTCACGCCGGCGACGGCCGGAACTCACCCAGAAATTGCCGCCAGACGCGCGTGCCTCGTATCACCGGGAGGGTCACGGCGGAGGGGTAGGCGGGAGCGGCGGTCTGAGGCATAGGGAGGGTGAAGCTACCTGTGCAAGGCGCACGCCGCAGCCGCCGAACCACGGTCCAGCCCGCCAGAAACATCAGTCCGACCGCCTGACGGCTGCGGCGCTGGTGTCGAGCCCCGAATTGGTGACGCTCCCGCTCAGTCGAACTTCGGCGCGCGCTTCTCCATGAACGCCGTCAGCGCCTCGCGGAATTCCGGTCCGCGCAACATCGGCAGAAAAGCGTGCGCCTCTTCCTCGATGCGCGCCTCGATGCCGGTGCTCTCGCTCTTCAGCAGCGCCTTCGACAGGCGCAACGCATTCGGCGCCTTCTTCGCCAGCGTTTGTGCCCACGCCATTGCGTCCGACTCGGCCTCGCCGGCCGCGCTCACCTTGTTGATGATGCCGTGGCGTTCCGCCGTCGCGGCGTCGAACATGTCGCCGAGCAGGAGCAACTCGCTGGCGCGCTGATGTCCGATCATGCGTGGCAGAATCAGGCTCGACGCCGCCTCTGGCACGAGTCCGAGATTGATGAACGGCAGCGAGAATCGCGTGGCTGGATCAGCAACGATCAGGTCGCAATGCAGCAGCATGGTCGTGCCAATGCCGACTGCGACGCCAGTGACGGCCGCGACAATCGGCTTCGGGCAGCCCGCAATGGTGTGCAGGAATCCGAACACCGGACTGTTGGCGTCGGCGTTACCGGGCGCCGCAAAATCCTGCAGGTCGTTGCCTGCCGTGAACATGCCGCCGGCGCCGGCCAGCAGCAACACGCGTACCGTGTCGTCACGGATCGCGCTGTTGATCGCGTCCGTCAACCCACGGTACATGTCGAACGTCAACGCGTTCTTCTTTTCCGGGCGCGACATCCGGATGGTGATGACGGCGCCGCTGCGTTCAGTCAGGATGTGATCGCTCATGGCGACAACGTTCACGACCTGACCGGCGGGCCGCCAGTGGCGACCGGCCGGTCGGGTCACGAATCGCTCAGAAGATCACGCCGGCCGGAGTCCGGCTGCGCATGAACTGCTTGAACGCCGCCAGTTCGCTGCCCATCACACCGTCGTACTGCGCCTTGAGCTTGAGCAACCGCTCGTGGAGCAGCGTCTGCACCTGCTTCTGTGCATCGGTCGGCGCGTAGTCCGACGACCCGATGCTGTTGCCGAGGTAGACCAGCTGCTCTGTCATCTTGAACGGCAATCGCACCTGGTCCTGGCCACGTCCGGTGGTGTGCATCTGCAGCAGTTCCTCTTCCACCGCGCGCAGCCGCGCGTCCACCGAATCGGACTGCACGCGGAGCGCCGTCTGACTCGAGTCTGGCGCGAGCGTCGCCTTCACGTTCGCGATCTGCGCCCGCGCGACTTCGAGGCTGTTGATCATCTCGACGGCGGCGTTCACATCGGCGGCGATCTGACTTGCCATCGCGGCTTGTGCGACCAGTTCCGCATCGGCGGCACCGCTCGACGGGTCGCGCAACACGACCAGTCGCTGTGACTGCTTCTGCCCCGCCGCCTCGATCGTCACGGTGTACGCGCCGGGCGTAACCAGTGACGCATACCGCTCCAGGCCGGGCGCCGCCTTCCCTTCCGCCGGATACTTCACTTCCGGCGCGTACGGATTCGGCGTGCGCAGCAGCGGCACGCGCGTCTTGTCGGTCGTCAGGTCCCAATACACGCGATTCATGCCGGCCGCGCCGCTCACGCGCTGCGCGCGCACCACCCTGCCAGCAGCATCCGCAAACGTCAGCGTGACGCTGTCCTTCGCGGTGTCCTTCAACCAGAAGTGGAGCGACGCACCGTACTGTGGATTTGTCCCCTGCACGAAGTCGTCGCCATCGGCAAATGGTGCCTCCGCAAAGCGGAACCGGTACGCATCGCGTGGCGCGAAGAGATGCAGCGGCTTGGCCGTGATCTCGGCCGACACCGCACGCAGTGGCGAGATGTCGTCCAGAATCCAGAACCCGCGACCGTAGGTGGCGATCACGAGATCGTTGAAGTGCTCCTGCACGGTGATCCAGTAGACCGGGGCGTGCGGCAAGCCGGTCTGCAGCGGCTGCCAGCGTTCACCATCGTTGAACGACACGTACACGCCGTTCTCGGTGCCGGCGTACAACAGGCCGCGCTTCGCGGGATCCTCGCGGACCACATGCACATAGGACAGCGGCGATTTCGGAATGCCACCGACGAGCAGCTTCCACGTCCGACCGTAGTCGCTCGTCTTGTAGATGAACGGATCGCGGTTGTTGACCTGGTGCCCATCTACGGACAGGTACGCAGTCGCTTCATCGAATCGGCTTGGCTCGATGTTCGAGATCGTCCCCCAGAACGGCAATCCGGCCAGGTTCGCCGTCAGGTCGGTCCACGTCGCGCCGTTGTCGCGTGTCAGATGCACCTTGCCGTCGTTCGTCCCCGCCCAGATCACACCAGCGCGCTTCGGTGACTCGGCAATCGCGAACAACACGCCGGAGTATTCGACGCCGATGTTGTCCGGCGTCAGGCCGCCTGAGAGCACGAGGCGCGACTTCTCGCCACGTGTGAGGTCGGGTGACATGACGGTCCAGGTCTTTCCGCCGTTCGTGGTGCGATGTACCACCTGCGATCCCGCATACACCGTGTTGTGATCATGCGGCGAGATGTGCAGTGGGAATGTCCACACGAAACGGTACTTCACGTCGCCGGCCGCGTGACCGATCGTCGCTTCGGGCCAGACCTCCACCTCATTGGTGAGATGCGTGCGCAGATCATGGCGCGTCACGATGCCACCGACGGAACCGAATCCCGATGCGCTCGACCAGACCAGATTCGAATCCATCGGATCCGGCTGCGCCCATCCTGATTCACCGCCACCGACCGAACTCCAGTCCCCACGCGGAATGCCGAACGGGCCGAGTTTGTTGTTCGAGGGGCCGCGCGTGGAGGGGCCGTCCTGCCGGTTGCCGTACAGGAAGTACGGCACACGATTGTCCGTCGCGACGTGATACATCTGCGCAATCGGCAGTTGAATGCGACGCCACGTCCGACCGCGGTTTTCCGAAATCGAAATACCGCCGTCGTGACTGACGATCATACGATTGCCGTTCGTCGGATCGATCCAGATATCATGATGATCGCCACCGGGGATGCTCTTGGCCGGTGGATCGATCGTCGTCGTTCCGCCATCGAGCGTCTGCGCCCAATTCGCGCTGAGGAAGTACGCCTCATCCGGATTGTCCGGCATCACGCCGAAGCGATTGTAGTAGTGCGTACGACCCGCAAGCTGAAAGTCATAGCTCACGACCTGCCAGCTCGTGCCACCATCATCGGAGCGCCAGAGCCGTCCGCGCGTCGTCTCCTTGATATTCACGGCGGGCACGCCGTCGCCCGCCTCGATCAACGCGTACACACGATTCGAATTCGCCTTTGACATGCCGAGTCCGATCTTGCCGAGTTGCGTGGTCGGCAGGCCGTTGCCGGTGAGGCGCTTCCAGGTGGTGCCGCCGTCGCGCGACATCCAGATGCCGCTGCCGGCGCCACCGGAGAATCGGCCCCACGTATTGATCTGGACCTGCCACATGCCGGCGAAGAGGATGCGCGGATTGTTCGGATCCATGATCAGTTCCGACGCGCCAGTGCTGTCGTTCACGAACAGCACGCGCTCCCAGGTCTTGCCGCCGTCCGTCGTGCGATAGATGCCGCGCTCCTGCTGCGGTCCGTATGCATGTCCGAGCGACGCCACGTAGACGATGTCGGGATTGGTCGGATGCACGATGATGCGCGCGATGCGACCGGTGTTGTCCAGCCCCATCTTCGTCCACGACTTTCCGGCGTCCGTCGAGCGGAAGACGCCCCAGCCGATCGAGATGTGCGAACGGATGAACGGCTCGCCCGTGCCGGCCCAGACCACATTCGGGTCGGATGGTGCCACGGCCAGTGCACCGATCGATGACACGGCCTGGTCTTCGAAGATCGGCGCCCACGTCACACCACCATCGCCCGTCTTCCAGAGGCCACCGGATGCGGCACCGGCGTAGTACGTCAGGCGATCGCCGGCGATGCCGGCAACCGATGTGACGCGGTTACCCTCGGGCCCGACGTGACGCCATTTGAGATTGAGCAGCGCTGCCGTGTCGATCGTTGCGCCGGCAGCGTTGCTTTTCGTCACCTGTGCCGCAAGCGGTATCGACAGAGACAGCGCGAGCATCGCGGTGGAAAGCTGCGCGCGTGACAGCCTGCTGAAGCGGACCATATGATGCGTCTCCGGAGTTGCGATCGGCGTGGTGTCTCAGGCACCGTGCGACATGTCGCCCAACGGTCGCGCCTTTCGTTCCGCGGCGCCAGCGGCATCGCAAAGATCGCTCCAGCGCCGCTATTCTTCGCGAGCCCGCGCTCAGCGTTCACCAGGAATTCATTCTCGCGACATCTCGCCGCATGCACGCCCTCACCCTTCGCGCCGGTCCCGACGCGCTGCGCCTGCTGCGCGAGCGCGGCCTCCGCGTCGACGACGTGGACATCATGCCCGGCGCATCCGGTGGACCGAAGTGGTTGGCCATCGCCGGCCTCGATCGATTTCTATTCGGCACCTTCTTCGCCGCGCCGCGAATCCGCCCGCTGCACCTGATCGGCTCATCGATCGGCAGCTGGCGCATGGCGTGTCTCGCGCAGCGCGATCCGCTCGCCGCACTGGAGCGCGGACATCACGCCTACATCCACGAGCAGCAGTACACGCCAAAACCAACCACGACCGAAGTGACGCGCGTTCTAAACCACGTGCTTGCGCAGCTGCTTGGGCCACATGGCGCGGACGAGATCCTGTCGCATCCGTGGGCCCGATTGCACATCATCACGTCGCAGGGTCGTGGTCTGGCTGCCGGCGGAACGCGTGCACGCATCGGCGCGGCACTCGCCTCGGCCGCCCTCCTCAACGCCGTCAGCCGCCGGACACTCGGCCTGCAGTTCGAGCGCGTGATCTTCAGCAACGCGGGCGAGACGTCGCCGTTACGTGACCTACGCGATCTGCCGACGCGATTCGTCACGTTGACGGCGGAGAATCTGCGTGATGCGCTGCGCGCGTCGGGCTCGATTCCGCTGGTGATCGATGGCGTGTCGATCCCGTCAGCGCCCGGCGGATTGCACTGGGACGGCGGCGTGACGGACTATCACCTCGACGTTGACTACGGGCCTGGCGACGGCCTGGTGCTCTATCCGCACTTCTATTCGCATGTCGTGCCGGGCTGGTTCGACAAGTCGCTCTCCTGGCGACGCGCTCGCGTCACGAACTTCCGTCGCGCGCTGCTGCTGTCACCGAGTGCGGAGTTCGTGAGCACGCTGCCGAATGGTCGCATTCCTGACCGGCGCGATTTTGCCGCGATGTCGGAGTCCGAGCGCATCCGAGTGTGGGAAGCGGTACGCACGGCCAGCACGGCGTTGGGCGACGAACTCGGCGACCTGATCGCGGGCGGTCGCATCGCGGAACGTGTCACGGCGTGGGGCTGAACGACGCCGGTGGCGACCTGGGAGCGGTCGCCACCGGCGTGCGGTGACGTGGCTGTCACCTCGCGGCGCACCTACCAGCGCAGATCGAAGTCGTACACGTCCGAGCCACCGCGCGAGTCATCAATGCGGATGATCGCCGTCCAGTTGTTGAAGACCCGCGGATACTGCGCGATGTAGACGTTGCCGCGGCCGGCGAAGCGGCGCAGATCGAGCGGCACTGATGCATCCGGGAGCCCCGCGCCACGCAGGTCCGAGCGAACGTTGAAGAGCCTGCGACCGTTGCGGGAGTAGTAGTCCACGCGACGCCCCTGAATTCGTACTTCCGCGACCGCGTCCACATCGCCGCTCCAGCGCAGTCCACCGCTGCTGAACGCCGCATTCGCGTCGCCGCGACCGCGCTCGTAGCCACCGCGGCCGTAACCGTCGCGATCATTGCCGCCGCGATCATATCCGCCCCGGTCGTTGCCGCCGCGATCATTGCGGCCGCGATCGTACCCACCACGGGTGTCGCGGCCATCACGGTTGTCACGATCGTCGTCGTGGCGGTCGCGGCGATCCCAGCCGCGCGCCTCTTCCCACCGCACTTCCACACGGTAGCGATCGGCGCCGGACTGGCGATCGCGGACGCGCACACGGGCAGTGTACCCATTGAAGAGTGACGGTTGCTCAATCACTTCGATGTCGCCGCGGCCATCAGCGCGCGCGATGCTGATGACGCCATTCTCGTGGGGCAGCGCATCCATCACACGAAAGCGGGCATCGCGAAACGCGTCGTAGCCGTCGCCCCGCGTTTCGAGATCGCTGCCGTGCATGACGATGATCGCTTCGCGATCAACCGTGCCACTCCAGACGAAGAGTGTGCGACCATCGGCCCGTGCCGACGTTGCCGTCAACGCCAGCATCACACCGCTGGTCAGAGTAGCCGAGAGCATCGAACGGACGGTACGCATGGAAACTCCTTGCATCGACGCAGAGGGTGTGGCGCGGGTCCGCTGCGTCGGCGGCACACCGGCTGCGCGTCAGACGGCATCCCGACGGCGTACCGGTGACAAGTGCATCACGGATGCCACGCGGGCCGCACGCGCGCACCGGGGGTGGCATCGCGCCGCAAGTGTCTACGTTGCATAGCGTTACGGCACCGGCGCGACCTACGATCAGCTTGCGTTTCCTCTACACGGTGTCACCGATTGAGGACGGGCGATCGTGCACAATTTTCGGCACCGCACGTCAGAGTGCTGCGGCCGATGTGAGGATTTTCATGAGTGTTTGTGCGCGCTGCATATGCAGTCGATCTCGAATTGCATTGCTCCGCGCGTCACGGCTCCATAACATTGGCGGGTGACATCTGCCCCCGCGCGCGCCTCGTTGGCGAGACGACCTGTCCGCACGCGATTGTTGATGCCTGCGGTCGTCGTCGCGGTGTGCTTCATCGCCGTCGCCGGCGTGCGTGCGTGGCAATTGCGCGCCGCGCAGGAAGAGTTGCAGAAGTCCCGCGCGCTCCAGTTGGCCACACTCAGCGCCCATACCTTCGACGCGACGATTGCACAGACGAACACACTGCTGGTGAGCCTCGGCGAGTTGCTCGACTCACGCGCTCGCCCCGAGCAGAATGACGCCGTCCTTCAGCGCATCATTCAGGCAGGCCCGGTACGGTATGCGAACCTCTGGATAGCCGACACGCTCGGCCACGCACTCGGCACCGCACGCGCACCGATCGGCGGGAGAAACCGCTTCGCCATTGCTGACCGCGGCTACTTCCGCGATGCGATGCGCACACGCCGCTTCACGGTCGGCGACGTTGTCGCGTCACGAACGCTGCCAGGATCACCGCGCGTCCTGACGTTCGCCATGCCCGTCATCGACACGCTGACAGGCCGCGTTCTGTCTGTCGTCGGTGCATCGATTCAAGCCGATTCGCTGGAGCCCGTGCGCACCGCCCGCTCGATGCCAGGAGGCACCGTGCTGACGATTCTCGACAGCAGCGGTACGGTCGTCTTCCGATCACTCGATCCCGAGCACTGGATCGGTCGGCATTTTCCGATCAAAGGCGGCCAGATTGGCAACTCTGCCGTCAGGGAAGGTGTGGGTGCCGGCCGGTCGGACGACGGCGTGTCCCGCCTCGCCGGCTTTCGCAGCACCGCGCTGGCACCGTGGGTCGTGTACATCGGCATTCCATCGGCGTACACCATCGACATCGTCCGCAACACGTTCATTCGCGACGTTGCCATCGGTCTCATCATCAGCCTGATCCTGTTCGCGTTCAGCTATCGGGCTGCGCTCACCGTCGTGACGCCGATCGAGTCGCTGACGGCTGACGCGCGCGCGGTGGCCGACGGTGACGTGGCGCGGCGCTCGAGCCTGAACTCGAACGACGAACTCGGCGACCTCGCGCTGGCGTTCAACCAGATGGCCGACACCGTTGTCGAGCGCAGTCGCGCATTGCAGCGCTCGCAGGAACAGCTGCTGCACTCGCAGAAGATGGATGCGCTGGGCTCGTTCGCCGGCGGGATCGCGCACGACTTCAACAACTACATCCATTCGATCATGGGCTACACCGAGCTCGCAGCGCAGTCGCTGCCGGATGGCACGCAGGTTCAGGAGGATCTGCGCGAAGTCCTCGCGTCAGCGACGCGGGCCGCCGATCTGACGCGGCAGATTCTCGTCTTCAGCCGCAAGCAGGTGGTGGATCCGCAGCGCGTTGACCTTCGCGACGTCGTGCAGGGCATCGAGCGCATGCTGCAGCGTCTGGTCGGTGAGGACCGGCGTCTCGAGATCGTGGCCTCGGCGAATCCTGTACCGGTGACTGCAGATCCCGGTGAACTCGAGCAGGTGATCGTGAACCTCGTGTCGAACGCGCGCGACGCAACCAGCAGCGGTGGCCTGATCACACTGTCCACGACCACGCGTGCGCACAGCGACGCGACTGCGACGGGCGTGCGCGCAGCGAGCCCGGTGGCGGAGCTGACCGTGCGCGACAACGGCAGCGGCATGACCCCCGACGTGCGCGAGCGAATCTTTGATCCGTTCTTCACGACGAAGGGACGCGCGCAAGGAACGGGACTCGGACTCGCGATCGTCTACGGCATCGTTGAGCAGGCAGGCGGGACCATCACGGTCGAGAGCGCGCCCGGTGACGGCACGACGTTCACG
The DNA here is from genome assembly GCA_038231095.1 of Gemmatimonadales bacterium. Lineage (GTDB taxonomy): Bacteria > Gemmatimonadota > Gemmatimonadetes > Gemmatimonadales > Gemmatimonadaceae > JACMLX01. The sequence continues at coordinate 81,625 of JBBRLZ010000007.1, read as the reverse complement.
GTGCGCCTCCCCCTTGGGGCTGGCGACGAAACGACCATCGCACCGCCGAGGGAGCGCGAACCGCTTCAGCGAGGCAGTGGGCGCATCCTGCTGGCCGAGGATGACCCAGCCGTGCGACAGACCACGCAGCGCATGTTGCAACACGCGGGCTACAGCGTTGTGACCGCCGTGGATGGCCGGGCGGCGCTCGATGTGATTCAGGCGTCGACCGTTCCGTTCGATCTGCTCCTGACCGATGTCGTCATGCCGCGGCTCTCAGGGTCTGAACTCGTGAGTCGTGTGACGCAATCCCATCCGGAGATTGCGGTGCTGTTCATGAGTGGGTACGCCGACGATGTCGTGGTGCAGGAGAATCTCGCGGCGCATTCCATCACGCTGATTCAGAAGCCCTTCAGCGCCGCCGAGCTGCTGACCGAAGTGCAGCGCGCGCTCACCGGACGTGCAATAATCGCGTGACGACCGCTGAACGCGCCGGCCAACTGTGGTCAGCGGCGCACGACACGAAACGCGACGTCGCGACCCATCCCGCCGAGTGCGAGGCCGATCCAGAGCATCGCCAAGTGCTCCGGCTCGCGACTGCGCCTGCGGCACCATCACCTGAATGCGCTCGGCGCCAGAGGCGCCGTTCTCGCCTTCCTCGAGCGTGAATCCCGGCCCGATCGGATTCGTCGCATCGATCACGATCAGGCCATCGGGCACGTCCGCGTCTCGGAGCGCGGCAGCGACGGCGGCCCACGGCGTGGCGAGAACGAGCACATCGGCGCCCCGAACCGCATCGCGCACGGTGGTGACGCGCGCACGAGGCGGCAGTGCGTCGCCGCCCTTCACCGCCGCAGCGCCTTTCGAGACGTCACGGAGGCCGAAACTGACATCATGTCCGGTGCTCGCCCAGTTGCGGCCGAGTGTCACACCAGCATTGCCACCACCGAGAATTGCGATGCGCATGATGCAGGTTCTCTGAGGTTTCGAGAAGATCGATGGTGCGCCGACGAAGGTGTCAGTGCATCCCCGCGAGGGAAGTTCGTGGTCACTCACCGAGCGCCGCAATGATCAGTCGCGCGGTTTCGCCGCCGGAAACATTCTGCTGGCCCGTGATCAGATTCCCGTCGCGGATCGCAAAGCCGCGCCAGCAACCGGCTTGGACATAGTTCGCGCCAATGCGCCTCATCTCGTCTTCGATCCGCCACGGCTGCACATGCTTTTCGCGCGCGCGAGAGCCGGCGCTCCAGACCGCGTTATCCGCGAAATCCTCTTCGACGTTCGCAAACCCGGTGACGGTCTTTCCCGTCGCGAGCACTGCCCCCGAGCTGAGTCGTGCGTAGCGCAGAATGGCGACGCCGTGACAGAGCGCCGCCGCAATCTTGCCGCGCTCGTAGAACTCGACAAACTTCTGCTGCAGCGTCAGCGAACTCTCCATCGTGTACATCGGCGCCTGACCGCCAGCAATGACGATCGCGTCCAACTCGTCGACGTTCAGCGACGCGACGGGCGCGGTGTGCTCAACCAGCGCGGCCAGCGCTGGAGTCGCAATGAAGCCCATCGAGATCAGATCACTCGACGAGTATCTGCTGGCATCGCGGGGATCGCTGAAGGAGTCTGCCGCGCAGGCGCCACCATCCGGGCTGACGGTCGTGACGGCGTAGCCTTTCTTCGTGAACGCGTACCATGGATGTGTCAGCTCGCTCCACCAGAAGCCGATCGGCCACCCGGTGGTGAGCGACGTGGTTGGATTGGAGATCACGATCGCGACGCGCTTGGGCGCCGCTGCGTTGACGGGATTGAGATCCTTGAGACTCATGAACGCGTGCCTCGACAGTTTCTGATTTCCCGCGTGCATGCGATCGCCATGCAGTCGCGGGGCCACTGTACCGCAGGCCAGCTTCGTGCACTGAACGTCAGCAAGTACGTACCTTTTCGTGACATAGGCACCTGCGGGTAGCTGCCCCGGCACCGAGACTGGAGAGCGACGCATGGCAACGACGCGAAGCACAGACAACATCGGGCGCGCGAACGAGCACGAGAATCCGTTTCTCCGCATTGCGGGTGCAAGCCTGGTCGTGGCGCTGCTCGCAGACAAATGAACGATCCCACTGATTCACGCCCTCGCACGAAGTACGCGTCGCACGAATGAAGTCAAACGATCGCTGACCGGCGTGTCGCAGAAGATGCTGACCCAGACGCTCCGCGCGATCGAGGAGCACGGCCTGATTGAACGGAAGGTGTACGCTGAAGTCCCGCCGCGCGTGGGGTATTCGCTCACGCAGCTCGGGCATCGATCAATGAGCCATTGACCGTGATCTGCGAGTGGACTGAGCAGCACGGTGCGGAGCTGCTACGCACACGCGAGCGCATTGCGGCGTCGCGTGAGCTGTAGCGACTCTGTGCCGCCGCAGAGCTTCGTTTTGCTCCGGACTTCCGTGACTTCGTGGGGAGCGGGAGATCACGGAGATCACGGAGAGCACGGAGTGCGACCGCAGCGCCGATACGCATGGATCGGGCGAATGCCTCCCTGAGGAACAGAGGTGATTTGCGGTCGAATGCGCACCGCACGATGATCGCTGCAAAGCATGAACGTGATCGGATGCGCACCGCAGTTCCAAACAACAACGTTGGTCGCGCTGTCCGGACGTTCGCAATCAGCGCACTCCGTGTCCTCCGTGCTCTCCCGCCCTCCACGAAGTCACAAACGTCCCGAGCATCACGACGCCTTGCAACGGTCGCACTCAGTGTTCTCGGTGTGCTTCCGCCCGCACAACGTCACCGGCCCCTCGACAAGAACGGACCTTTGCGGTGGTAAAAAAGCTGTCAGGACCGCAAATACCCCTCGGATTTGAGCGACGCCACGATCCGCTCGCGCAGCGCGACGGACTCACCGCCGAGCGGCAGTGCGGAAGGCACGAGCTCGATCAGCCGGCGCGCGAACGTGAAATGGCTGGCGCAGGTGCGACACGTCTCGACATGCGCCTCGACGGCACTCCTCGTCGCATCGGGGAGACGACCATCGAGGTAGTCGTACAGCGCGCGCACCGCCGTCTCGCAGTCGATCAACGCGGGCACTTCCGTGTCTGCAGCACTCATCGACCAACTCCTGGTGTCGGTGGCACCGACGCGCGGACGATCCCCGCATCCACGGCGTGCGTGAACAACGACTTCTGCAACAGCCGACGCGCACGGAACAACCGCGACCGCACCGTGCCGACCGGCACGCCGAGGACCTCTGCCGCCGCTTCGTACGAATCCCCTTCGACATCCACCAGAATTACCGCCGAACGATAGACCTCCGGCACTTCTGCCAGCGCGGCGCGAATCGCCGGCGCGACATCGATGCGATCGAGAAGATCGCCGTACCCGCCACGCGTCGCCTGTCCATGCTCGACGGCAGCCGCGAGCGACTCGAGCTCGGCGTCTTCACCCGAGGTATCGACGACTCGCGCATCGCGTTCCCTCAACCGCAGGAACACGTTGCGGCAGATCGTGAACAACCAGCGCCGGGCATCGGCACCGGGCTTGAACGTGTCCCACGAGCGATACGCACGGAGATAGGTCTCCTGCACGAGATCATCGGCCAGCGCATCGTCGTGGGCGAGCGAGCGGGCGAAGCGCACCACGTGGGGCAGCGCCGCCAGCACCACGGCATCGAATTCGGCGTCGCGAACGGTATCGGTCATATGGGCCACATGAATAAAACGTGCGGAACAGCCCACCGGATCTCTGCGGACGAGCCGCTCACGGGCCGTGCCCCGGCAAGCCGACCCCGCTGCCTGGGTTGTCGCGGCGGTACGCTCGCAGGTCGCGCCACCACTCCGTGCACTCCGCTTCGATGGCGGCCGTCGCGGCCGCGAGCCGCGCCGGGCCCGCGCCACTGACGCGCACCCACGGCTTGCCCAGTCGGTCGAGATGGAAGATCAGTCGATCGTGAAACCAATCGCGATCGCTCGACATCACGCGCACACCATCGGCCACCCACGCGATGTCGGGATCACACAACAGATACAGGTCGATCGGCTGTCGTGCCGCGACCTCCCAGACGTGCGCAGGCACCGGCTGCCGCAGCCATTCGGTCCAGATGGCGGTCACGATCGCCTCGGTGTCACTGACGCAGAGCCCGCGCGCGCGACGTTGCGCCTCGCGGATCAGTACCTGCTGCCCATCAGTCACGAGCGTGGCATCGAGCTCGGTCCAGTGGTGATGCGGCACGCCGGTCGTATACGTGCGGCCGTATTCGTCCACCCAGGCGGTGTCGTAGATGCCCGCGATCTGTTCGGAGAGTGTCGATTTGCCGACGCTTTCACCGCCGACCAGCGCGACGGTCTTCACGAACCATGGGCGCGCCGCCGGGGCGATCAGATCCCAGTGCTGCCACGGATTGTCGCGTATGCGCGCACCACGGATGTCGTCGGGACTGCGATCGACGTGCACGAACTCCGCGCCGAGGCCGGGCGCGATGCCGAAGTAATCCGGATCGCCGGCGAAGACGTGGGTAACCTCGGGTGCGATGTCGTCGAGCGCGGCGATCCAGTCTGCCGTCGAGGCCAGCTCCTCGCCGGGGCGCGGCGGCAGGGTTGGCTCAGGCACGACCACGCGCGCCCACGGGCAGGTCTCGACCAGCCAGCGCCACCGCACGTCCCACGGGATCGGGTCATCCCAACGCCGTTCGAGCACGATGGTGGTGCGCGAGCAGCGCGCACGGGCGGCATCGAACAGCGCGAGATGGCCTCGGTGTACCGGCAGGAATTTGCCGACCAGCAGGGCGTGCGACATCGGGGCGGGGCGAGAGGCGCAGGTCGCCCGCGGCGCACCGGGACGGCGGCGGGAGGGCCCCGCGTCCGGGGAAGAATGCACCCCGTCGCCGGTGTGCGGAATCTCGTGGCTCAATCGTCCTCGAATCGTGACGGCGACCGGTCGAGACTCTGCGGAGACCGCTGGCGGCCCAACGCGTTGCATCCGTGCCTGAGTGATCCCCGAGCGCATGACCGTTCACGTTCAGACAGACTCCCCGTCCGCACGTCCGGTCACGCCGGTCTTTGCGCCGCTGCAGCAAGCCGAGACGTCTGCGATTCCGATCGGGGAGTTGCTCGCCGCGCTGTCGCACGCGCTCGACCTCACCGAAGGTGCGCCGGCCGGTCACACGCTGCGCAGCTGCATGATCGCGATGCGCATCGCCGACAGCATCGGCCTCGGCACCGAGGAGCGCACGGCGTTGTACTACGCGATGCTGCTCAAGGATGCCGGGTGCTCGAGCAACGCGGCGCGCATCACGGAGTTGTTCGGCGCCGACGATCATGCCGTGAAGCCGCGCATGAAGATCATCGATGCGAACACGAAGCTTCGTCTCGCGATCGAGACCTTCCGCAACGTCCGTGGCACCGGCGGACTGCGAAGTCGCATCGCGCACTTCATGGGCATTGCGCGAGGCGGCGGTGTGACGCGCGAGCTGATTGCGATCCGCTGCGAACGGGGCGCGAACATCGCGCGCCGGATGGGCTTCCCCGAATTGACCGCGACTGCCATTCACTCGCTCGACGAGCACTGGAACGGCGGCGGACATCCCGAGGGCCTGAAGGAACGCGCCATTCCGCTGCTCGCGCGCATCGCGAACCTGGCGCAGACCGTGGACATCTTCTACGGCGCACAGGGTATCAGGGGCACCATGACGATGGTGAAGGATCGTCGGAAGACGTGGTTCGACCCGCAGCTCGCCGATCTCGTGCTCAAGTGGGGCAAGGACACCGACTGGTGGACCTGGCTGCGCGAGTCGGCACCGGAAATCGAGGTCACGGCGCTCGAACCAGCCGATCCGGCACGCGTCGTGCCGAGCAGCGGGCTGGATCTCGTCGCCCAATCGTTCGCCGACATCGTGGACGCGAAGTCGCCATTCACGTATCGCCACAGCACGAATGTGTCACGCTGGGCGCGCGCCATTGGCGCGAAGTTCTTCAGTGAGGAGACGGTACTCATCCGGCTCTCGCGGGCAGGCCTGCTGCACGACATCGGCAAACTTGGGGTGTCGAATTCGATTCTCGACAAGAACGGACCGCTCCTCGACGACGAGCGCACGCTGATGCAGGCGCATCCGGTGCACACATGGGAGATTCTGCGTCGCGTGCGCGTGTTCTCCGACTTCGCGAAGATGGCATCGCTGCATCACGAGAAGCTCGACGGGACCGGGTATCCGTGGAAGGTGCCGGCGGAGGGACTCGACCTGCAGGCGCGCATTCTGGTCGTGGCGGACATTTTCGAGGCGCTCACCGCGGACCGGCCGTACCGCCTTGGCATGCCGATCGACGCCGCACTGGCGATTCTCAACACGGATCGCGGCACGAAGCTGGACGCCGCCGTGCTCGACGCCCTCGAGCAGGCCTCGACCGAGATGCCGTTGCAGGACTGAGGCACGCCGATGGCTCGACGCTGGGCACTGGACAGGGCATCTTGCCTGCTGCCCTGCCCTGTCTCCGACCCGCTTGTCCTCATGACGCTACCCACGATCACCGTCCACAAGTTCGGCGGTGCCGCTCTCGCTGACCTGCACGCGTTCCGTCACGCCGCCGCGATCGTTGCCGATCACGGTGGCCTCAATCCCGTGCTCGTCGTCTCCGCAATGCGTGGCGTCACGGATGCGCTCACCCTCGCCGCCGTCAGCGCGCCACCGAAGGCCCGCGCGACGCTGGCCGCGCTCGCCACCCGCCATCGCACCATCGCGAACGGCCTGACCAGCGATCCCGACACGCGCGCCGAACTGCTGAACGGGATTGCCACCGTCTTTGCGAGCCTGACCAGGATCTGTACGAAGCACCGCAGCGGGCCACTCGATGTCGCTGAGCTGGATTTCGTCACATCCCGTGGTGAAGTGCTCGCGTCGGCCCTGGTGGTGGCGGCGCTCGAGCATCGCGGCCTGCAGGCCGTCGCGATCGATGCGACAAAGCTCGTCTACACCGATGGCGTCGCCGGCAGCGCGGCCCCCGATGTCGAGAAGACCGCGCGCGCTGCGGCCCGGCTGCTGCTGCCGCGCATGAAGCGCGGCATCATTCCTGTCGTCCCTGGTTTCATCGGCCGCGGGAAGAAGGGCGCGGTCGTGACGCTCGGTCGCGGCGGCTCCGATGTCACGGCGACGCTCATGGCGCGCGTGCTGCACGCGAGCACGGTGATGCTGTGGAAGGATGTACCAGGACTGCTGACGGCCGATCCACGCGTGGTGCCCGACGCCCGCCTGATTCCGTCACTGCATGTGCGCGAGGCATCGGAACTCGCGTATCACGGCGCAAAGATTCTGCATCCGCGCGCGCTGATCGGCCTGCCGACCGCGACGCGCCTGTACCTGCGCCCACTCGCCGATCCGCGCGCCATGGGCACCGAGATCTCGGCCTTTGCGACCGCCGGTGTCACCAGGCGCGGCATGCCATCGCTGCCGGTGAAGGCGCTGGCAGTCATCACGGATCAGGCACTCGTGACGATCGTCGGCAACGGCATGGCCGGATTGCCTGGCGTTGCAGCACGCGCGCTCGGCGCACTCGAACAGATGGGCATCTCCGTTTCGCTGATCTCGATGGCGAGTTCGGAACACTCATTGTGCATCGCTGTGCCTGGCGCCACGGCGACCGCCGTGCAGGCCCGCTGGAAAGAGGTGTTCAAGGCGGAGATCGTGCGCCGCGACATCGAAGGCGTCGAGGTGCGGCGCAAGGTGGCGACGCTCGCGATCGTCGGCCTCGGCATGGCCGGCACACCGGGCGTCTCGGCGCGACTGTTCGACGCGCTCGCGCAGAGCCGCATCAACGTCGTCGCGATTGCACAGGGCGCCTCGGAAATGAACGTGTCGGTCGTGATCGATGGCAGCGCGCAGGCACTCGCGCAACGCGCGGTGCACGCCGCCTTCCGACTCGACAAGATCGGCGGTGGTGATGCCGGTGCGCGGCGGCACGCGGATGTGATCGTCCTCGGCTTCGGGCTGATCGGCCGCGAGCTCGCGCTGCAACTCGCGCAACGTCGCACACCGGACGGCGCCCGACTCACGGCACCGGTGCGCGTGGTGGCAGTGATCGATCGCAGCGGCTACGTCTTCGATCCACGCGGACTGACGCCGAAGAAGTTGATGGCACTGGCAGATGCCAAGGCGGCGGGCCGGCCGCTGGCCGTGCAGCCCGACGGCATTCGTGCCGGCGACGAGGCCGCGCTCCGCGCGATTGCAACGCATGCACTCGAGCGACCGATCGTCGTTGACGTCACCGCCTCGGAAACGTCGGCAACGCTGGAGGCCGCGCTCGAATCGGGGATGGATCTGGTGCTCGCGAACAAGCGACCACTCGTGACCTCGGGTCGCAACGGCAAGGGACTCGCGAAACTCGCCGCGCATCGCGGGCGCAAGATGCTGCACGAGGCGACCGTCGGTGCCGGCCTGCCCGTCATCGACACCATCAACAAGCTGGTGGCGTCGGGCGATCGTATCCTGCAGATCGAAGGCTGTCCGTCCGGCACGCTCGGCTTTCTGTTCAGCGAGATGTCGCGCGGCACGTTGTTCTCCGTGGCGCTCACGTCGGCGAAAGCGAAGGGGTACACCGAGCCCGATCCACGCGACGACCTCTCCGGCATGGACGTGGCGCGCAAGGCGCTGATCCTCGGCCGATTGCTCGGCTACACCGGCGAACTGTCGGACATCAAGGTCGAGTCGCTGGTGCCGGTATCGATGCGCAAGCTGCCGCTCGACGACTTTCTCGCGCGTGTGCATGAGGTGGATGGCGACTGGGCCACACGCGTCAGCGACGCGCAGGCCCGCGGCGAGGTGCTCCGCTATCGCATCATCGTCACGGGCAAGACGGTGCGCGTGGGCGTCGTCGCGGTGGATGCGAGCAGTCCGCTGGGGGCACTCGGCGGCACCGACAATCTCTTCTCGTTCACGACGACGCGGTACACGACCAATCCCCTCGTGATCACCGGGCCTGGCGCAGGCGCAGGTGTGACGGCAGCCGGCGTCTTCACCGATGTGCTGACGCTGGCTGAACAGCGATGAGCGCAAGCGAACAGGTCTGCGACGTGTGCGGTACACGCTACAACGCATTGGATCCGAAGGTCGAGTGTGCGCAGTGCGGTGGCCTGCTGCATCTGGAACATCCGCAGCCGCCTACGTGCACCTCGGCGCTGCGTGAGTTCTTCGATGCGCGACTGATGCCCGCGCGCGGCCGGTTCGGCACGGGTGCGGGCGACTCCGGCGTGTGGCGCTTTCGCGAGCTGATCATGCCGGGGGTCAGCGACGCCGAACTCGTCACGCAAGGGGAGGGCAACACACCGCTGCTCGCGCGGCCACGCGTGGCGGCGTGGGCCGGCGTCGAGGATCTGCTGATAAAGCACGAGGGGCACAATCCGACCGGCTCGTTCAAGGATCGCGGCATGACCGTGGCAATCACGCAAGCCAAGCGCATCAAGGCCACCGCCGTGGCGTGCGCATCGACCGGGAACACGTCATCGGCGCTCGCATCGTACGCCTCACTGGCGGGACTGCGCGGCCTCGTGCTCGTCCCCGCCGGCAAGGTTGCACTGGGCAAGCTGTCGCAGACGATTGCCTACGGAGCCCAGACGCTCCTGGTGCGAGGTGACTTCGACGATTGCCTGCGACTCGCGCGCGAATCGTCCGAGCACCTCGGCGTGTATCTGGCGAACTCGATCAATCCATGGCGGCTCGAAGGCCAGAAGACGATCATCTTCGACCTGCTGCAGCAGCTGCGGTGGCAGTCGCCCGACTGGCTGGTGTTGCCGGCGGGTAATCTCGGCAACACATCGGCCTTCGGTGCCGCCTTGCGCGAAGCATTGCGACTCGGCCTGATCGACAAGGCGCCACGACTGGCCTGCGTGCAGGCGGCCGGCAGCGCACCGTTCGCCGCGAGTTTCAAGAGCGGCTTCACCACCCGGCACACCGTGCGCGCCGAAACCATCGCCACTGCAATCCGCATCGGCGATCCCGCGAGCTACGACCGCGCCGTGCGCGCCATCCAGGAGACCGATGGCGTCGTGCTCTCGGTCACCGACGACGAGATACTCGAAGCCAAGGCGATCATCGATGCCAGCGGCGTCGGGTGCGAGCCCGCCAGCGCCGCGAGCATCGCCGGGGTGCGCACACTGGTTCGCGATGGCACGATCGCGTCCGGTGCCCGCGTCGTCGCGCTGCTCACCGGCCACATGCTCAAGGATCCGGAAGTCATGCTCCACTATCACCGCGCGATGGAACCTCCGCCGCAGTACGCCAACCGCAGCGTCGAGATCGATGCCACGCTCTCGGACATGGAACGCGTGTTGCGCGACGCACCGGTGTCGGCATGACGGCAGTGCGCGCATCGGTTCGTGTTCCAGCCAGTACATCGAATCTTGGTGGTGGGTTTGACTGCGTGGGCATGGCAGTGGATCGCTGGCTGCACGCGTCGGTGACGGTCGATCCGGCAACGCGCGGTATCACGATGCACCGCGGAGGTTCGCTCGCATCGCTGCAGTGTGATCCGCGCGATGATCTCGTTCACGAGGGATTCACCGCCGCCTGCAACCGCTGCGGCGTGTCGGTGCCGCCGGGCCTCGCCTTCGCTGTCACGTCCGATATTCCCGTCGCGCGCGGCCTTGGCTCGTCCGCCGCGGCGCTCGTCGCGGGCGCCGCACTCGCAGACGAGGCGCTGCACCTTGGCCTCGGCAACGATGGCGTGGCGACGCTGGTGTCGCAGATCGAAGGGCATCCCGACAACGCCGCGCCCGCCGTCTTCGGCGGCGCAATGCTTGGCGTCGCGCGCGACGATGCGACCGCGACGCAGCCCTGCACCTACGCGTTCTCGTCGCTGCCCGTGCATCCATCACTTGCGTTCATGTTCGCGGTGCCGCCGCTCGAAGTGACGACTGCTTCGGCGCGCGCCGTCCTGCCGAAGCATGTGTCATTCAGCGACGCCGTCTGCGCGGTGCAGCGCAGCGCGGCGCTGGTGCATGGATTGGTGACCGGGGATTCCGACCTGCTGTCGCGCGCGCTGGACGACGTGCTGCATGTGCCATATCGGATGGCGCTGATCCCCGGATATGTGGCAGTTGTGGCCGCCGCGCGTGCGGCAGGGGCCTTCGGCGGCACCTTGAGCGGCAGCGGCTCGGCGATGGTCGCCATCGGTCGGCCTGAGCATGCCACGGCGATCGCGCTCGCCATGCAGGCGGCCTTCGGCCTTCACGATCTGGCCGCGCAGACGATCGTGACCGCCGGCCTGGTCGCCGGTCTGCAGCGCGCCCAGTGATCAGCGACTGGAAACTCTCCGGTCGGGCGGCCGTAGGGCCACCATCCTTCACACCTCCCTCGGTGCCGCCATGCTGACTGCCTTGCTTCGCCTGTTCGCGCTTCGCCCGATCCTCGCCGGTTCACTGCTCGGTATTCCGATCGTGACGCTGATTCTGCTCGGTATCGCGACGGCACTGCTGTTGAAGGTGTTGCTGTTCGTCGTGATTCCCGTGACGCTCGTCATCTGGCTGTTCAGGCGCATGCGACGTGCGCCAGCGCCAGCGTCGGCACAGACGATGTAGTCGCCGCGCCTGACTGCGCTGCGCCACGACGGCGCTCCGATCGAAATCGGAGCGCCGTCGTTTTTGCGTGCATCGCCCCGCTCAGCGAAAGAGGTTGAAGTGGCCGAGTGCCCACCACAGGATCAGAAAAATCAACACGGTGCTGAAGCAGCCGCCGCCCAGCTTCTTCGCCCCGTAGCCTGAGGCAACACCACGTAGCAGTTTGCTCATTGCGGAACTCCCTGACTGAAGAGTGACTCGATGACGGCCAACAGTTGAGCACCGCTCCGATCGTGCACCATGGCCTGCGCGTTGCATCTGATCGCTGCCGTGCCTCACGATCGGCCCACTGCAACACGCGCGGAGCTGCAGCATGCCTTACGTCACACGAACAACGCGGGATTCGATTCCTCTCGCGGTTCCCGTCCTGCTCGCCACCGGATCCTTCGCGCTGCTTGCACTGATCTGGCGGCGGATGGCGGCGCCGCGCGCAAACTTCGCCGCTGCCAGCCCGGCGGCGTTTTCGCCGGCCATGCCGATCCCCTCTCTCAACCCGGGCGACAACGCACAAGACGCACGCACCGGCACCGGCGCGCTCTTTCATCGGCTGTATGAAGTGCTGCTCACCGCGACCGGCTTGACCTGCGGCGCCACACTGCGCCTGATGCACCAGCACATGACGGAACTCGCTCCGTCGGCGCTCGCGCACTTCGAAAAATCTGCCGGAACCGACGACGTGCTGCGCGTGGGCGACGAGTACGAGATCACGATGCTTGGCCCGTGGAATGGCAAGGTGCGAGTGATCGAATCAGCGGTCGATCACTTCACTCTCGTCACGCTCGACGGCCATCCCGAAGCGGGGCAGATCACGTTCCGCGTCGTCACGGAAGACGGCACGGTCGATGAGCAGCGCGTACAGATCGAATCGTGGGCACGCGCGCGCGACGCTGTCGTACACGCAGCGTACGCCACACTCGGCGTCGGTAAACAGATCCAGACGGAGGTGTGGATCACGTTTCTGCAACGACTGAGTACGCTCGCCGGCATGAGCAGCACGCCCGAAGTGCGCATGACGACCGAAGAGCTCGATGACGATACACTGCCGCGGCCTGCGAGTACCCCGCCCGCTGATGGCTGACAACGCACCGCTCGATCCAAGGCTGCTCGCGCGGCTGTCGGCGATTTCCAGGATGCTGCCGACCGTCGATCTCACGCAGCGCGATACGTACGTTGCAGCCACAGGGTGGAACGTGGACGCGCGCGAAGTGGCGCTGCCGCCGGAGGCGCCGGGCGACCCACTGCCCGATGCATCGTTCGCCAATGCGTGCGCCATTCTGCGACAGTACTCATTCCCGCCACCACGCCTGATCCGCGGTAGGTTCGATCCGTCCGCGCCACTCGACGGTCGCGCCATGCTGCTGACGGCGACCTACTTGTGGATGACATTCGAGCTGCCCGTACGCGTCAGTCGCGTGATCGATTCGCGCCGCAACACGTCAGGTGGAGCGGAACAGGCATGGGGCTATAGCTATCAGACGCTCGCCGGCCATCTCGAGCGCGGCGAAATCACCTTTGAAATCATCAAGACCCTCGAGACCGGCAGCGTGCGATTCCGCATCGCGTCGTTCTCGCAGTCGAATCACATTGCGAACCTCATCCACCGGATCGGCTTCCGTTTCGTCGGCCGACGGCTGCAGGCCCGCTTCGCAGTCGAATCGCTGCACAACATGCAGCGCCTCGTGCTGCAGGCACTCGGTCCTGCACGGGCGGCAGGTGGCGGCGATTGAACGTGACGTGGTGTTGGCCCCACGGTGATCATCCGCACACCACCTGCGCTCAGCGTGACGGATGCTAGGTCACGATTTTCCTGCCGGTCACCAGCCCGACGACCAGCGCGATGACAGCGAAGATGACGAAGACCATGAACAGCGTTTTGGCGATACCTGCGGACGCGGATGCGATGCCACCGAAGCCGAACAGGCCGGCGATCAACGCGAGGATGAGAAAGGAAAAGGCCCAACGGAGCATCGGTTAACCCTCGTGCGAGTGAATGTCGTGCTCAGCGGCTTTCTGCGCCGCTTCGTATGCCGCCACTTCCTGCTCGACGACATCCTTGCCCTTGCCGTACCGCTTCTGCAGCGCGCCGACGAGTTGGTCGCGCTTGCCGGCGATGACGTCGAGATCATCGTCGGTGAGCTTGCCCCACTGCTCACGCACCTTGCCCTTCGCGGACGTCCAGTTGCCTTCGATCGTATCCCAATTCATCGCGACTCCTTCGTGTGATGAAAACAAAAAAGGCGTGACGACGCCTCCCGGTGGGGGCATCATCACGCCTTCAACTGACGAGACCCGAGCCTCGTCCGCCAAGGTTCCCTGACCGATCTCAGGGAAAGATTTTCCGACGCAGACTCTCCATGCAAAATCCGTGCTACTTCGAGCACGCACGGAACACCTTATTGTCGAGTCAGCAGCGCCTCAGTTGTACTGCAACAGCAACTCGAGACGCTGACGCAATTCCGCCAGCTGCTTCGACTTGAACGCGTGCTTCGTTTCCTCGAGCACTTCCACCGTGTGCTGAATCGCGGACGTCAGTTGTGAGCCACGTGGGCAGTTCATGATCTGACAGGCATGCGCGTCCACGGGGGTACCGGCGAGAGCGCGACCGAGCTGTTCCAGATCCGTCAATGAGCCCATCACATTCCGCAGCGCGAGTGACAGGAACGTGTCGGCACTCGGCGCACCCGGACCGCGCTGCACGGCGAGCAGATCGTACCGGCCGCGCATGTCGTTCAGGCGAAGCTCCGCATCCTGCATCGCGCGAAACGAACGGAAGCGTGTCACCGCCGCATTCACGCGCATCAGCAACTCGGAGAATTGGACCGGCTTGGTGAGATACGCAGCGACCGGCAGTTCGATACTTGCGACGGCCGAGCGCACGCTCGGGAAGCCGGTCAGGATGATGACGGGCAGACCACCGCGCACCTGAGCCACGCGGCGTACGAGCGCCAGGTCGCTGTTCCCCGGCATCTCGAGATCGGTGATCAGCAGATCGAACTGTTCGTCCACCACCAGCACGAGCGCCTCGTGACCATCCTTCGCCGTCGCGCACTCGTAGCCCTCGTGCCGGAGCAGATCCGCCGTGGATTCGAGGAAGGTCGGTTCGTCATCCGCAATCAGTATTCGGCCGCGCGTCATGCGGTCACTCCATGTACAGGATTTTCAGCCAGCGGAATGTGAACGACAAATTCGGCGCCACCGCCAGCGGCGTCGAAGATCGCGATGCTGCCGCCAGCGGCATCCACGGCGCGCCGCACCAGCGACAGGCCAAGGCCCATCCCGCCCGTGGACAACTGCGACGCCTTCGTGGAAACGAACGGATCGAAGATACGTTCGCGCATCTCGATCGGCACGCCAGGCCCCCGGTCGCGCACCCGCAACACGAACTCCTCGTTCTCGATCGCACCCGACACCAGGACCGTCGAGCCCGCAGGCGATGCCTCGATGGCATTCTGCACGAGATTGTAGACGCATTGGCGCAGGATCGAGTCCGACAGGCGCACGACGGCGGCGATCCCGCCCAGCTCGACGGCGATCGAGACGCCGGTATTGCGATTCAGCTGCTCGAGGAACGCGACCGCATC
Source organism: Gemmatimonadales bacterium (assembly GCA_038231095.1). GTDB lineage: Bacteria > Gemmatimonadota > Gemmatimonadetes > Gemmatimonadales > Gemmatimonadaceae > JACMLX01. Next base: position 66,479 of record JBBRLZ010000007.1, on the reverse strand, counting down.
ACCGACCACGGTCTGCACTGGCGCATTGAGGCTGCCTTCGGTTTCGGGGCGGTACGTTTCGTACAGCTGGCGCGTGACCTGGCTGATGCGCTCGACTTCGCGCTCGATCGCGCCGACATACTTGATGTGCGGATGAGTTGGAGGAATTGAGTCTTTGATGAGCAGAAACGCACTCTGGATGCCGGCAAGCGGATTGTTGATCTCATGGGCGATTCGCGCCGCGAGCCGACCCATCGTACTCATCGTCTCGGCTTGCCGGAGACTCTCTTCGGCGTGCCGCCGGTCGGTGAAATCCGCAAACATGCCGAGCAGACGAAGCGGCCGTCCGTCCGGTGAGCGTAGCACGATGCGACCGCGATCCATGAAATCGTGCCAGCGACCAGCGGCGTTCTTCACGCGATACCGCGCGTCGAATGCCTCGGCGCGGGAGTTGAGGTGATCGCTGAGCCGTTCTTCGACCATCGCGCGATCCTGGGGATGCACGAGGGCAATCCAGTCTGTCATGCGACCGAACTGCGCACCGTCACCGTAACCGAGTCGAGCCCAGAGTTGCGGCGAGCGCGTGACCGCGCCGGTCACGATATCCCACTCCCAGAGTCCGTCCGTGGTCGACTGCAGCGCCCGATCGAGTGTCTCACGTTCCTCGAGACGCGCGCTCTGTGACACCGATTGCGCCAGTCGCAGCGAGACGGCGAGCAACACCGAAACGGCGATCCCCAGCAGCAGCACAAAATCGCTGAGGGTCGAGGGCGTCATTGATGCGGTGCGCTCCGATGGCCAGATGCCCAACTGCCATTCCGGTCCGTTACGGATGATCGGGTGCGGCACCATGAAGCGCGAGCTCGTCTCTGGCGGTGCGTGCGAGGTTCGGAACCACCGCTCACGATTGCCGATCGCCATTTCAAAGCCGAGCACCGTGTCGGTAAGCACGGCGCCAAGCACATCGCTCGCGCTGATGACGGCGATGAAGAGATCACTGCACCTGGCTGCCGCGCAGCGCGGCAAGATCATCAGGGATCTGCTCGAGTCACGCCCCAGTGGAATGAAGACCGCCTGATCAGTCGGTTGGCGCAGCGCGGCAAGCCGAGGCGTGATCTCACGCTGAATCTGACCGATCAGCATCGACGTCGCCTTGGTGTCGCCCGCAAGCCGAATGCCGGCGCTGTCCGTCCACTCGATGGACTGGATTCCGACCACGTCTTCGGTGATCTGCGTCACGTTGGCGGACCACGAGGAATCCGGTGCGCGACTGTAGCGCACCATTCGCCGCAGGCTACGCTGCGCAACCATCAGCTGACGGTTCAATGCCGACCGCGTCGCGAGTGCGGCGACGCGACTCTGCTCGGCGAGATGCGACTCCTCGCTCGACAGCAAGGCCCTCCAGACGATCAGTACGGTGATCAGCGACCCCGCCCCAACTGAGAGCGGGAGCCATGCAGGCGGCGGTGAGAATCCGGCCTGCCTGGACCAGGCCAACGCGTTGAAATGCGTCGCAAGCGCGATCGCACAGAGCGTGGACTGCGGCGAAGAACCGAGGAACGGGCCGAACTTCACGCCCTCCAGAAAACCCATCAGCTGTCCTGCTGCGACCGTGGTGGCGAGCAGCATCACGATGCCGCCAACCGCCGCCAGTGTGATCGATGACCATAGTCCTCTCCGTCGCGACAAGATGGCGAGCAGACCAATTCCACCGAGAAGTACGTAGACGCCGCTCGACACGGCGACCTCTGCGGGCGGCTCGTTGTGCCAATTGATGCCCGCTGGCGATCGCACGCTGCCGAGGAACTGCCAGAGCGTGTTTACGCCCAGCGCGTGCTGGATCGGGATCGAGCCGATCAGCAAGGCGCCACACGCCGCCGCCAGTGATACCCGCCGCCACCGACCGAATGACGATGAGAGCAATCCGATACCAAGTACCAACAGTCCGAGCGCCGACGGCAGCCGGAGCGGAGGCAGCGACCGCAGCGGCTGTACCAGCCGTGCGACGTCGGCGGCCCATCCCACGAGCGCCATCACCGAGACGCTGATCAGAGTCAGCGCCAGCAACCGCGCGGCATTGGCGGACACGGCCGCGCGCGACCACGTGATCCAGCGCGCCCGGTATGCAAGCAGTGCCTGAAAACGTCCGACCGCTGGAGACTGGTTCTGCACTGCGCCGCGTTCCAAGGGAGAGGTCACACCATATCGCCGCTCTCAGGCGACCGCATCCGACCACTCGTGCATCGACTCGTGAACGGACTCGTCACCATCACTCGGCACGAGGAACTGCACGGCCAACGACCCGATTCTGATGCGTGACAGTTCGAGGACGTGCACACCACGCTCCAAGCACGCCTGCCGCGCAAATCGCAGTGCATAACTGCACGATCCCATCAGGAACACCTGTGCACGCGCCACGACCGCCAGAATCTCATGATCGCGCGCCGGGGATGCCGGGCGCTGACGCAGAAGCACGAGCGATCGGAAAAGTGAGCGGGTCAGGTCGCTGTCCGACCGTTCACAACTCACGGATACGTCGCCGAGAATACCATCGAGGTGGGCCAGATGTTCGCCCACCAGTCCTTCGAATTGCTGCAGCGCCACGGCGCTCCGATCAGAAACCACCAGGCTCCGGAACACCGGTAGCGTCACAAACAGTGCGATGCTGCCATCGTGCAGTTCCGCGAGTTCTTCAGCGTATTGTCCGTCGACCGCCGCGCGTTGCATGGCTCTTTGCTCCGGCCGGCCACCGTCGGTGCGCCAGCCATGAAAAAGTGAAAAGCGCACGCGATCTCCCGATGGGGAATCGCCCGCGCCTTCAACTGACGAGCCCTGCGTCTCGTCCGCCAAGAATGTCCGGTGTGGTGAAGCACAGCACCGCACGAGAGAATCAACATGCGGTCACGCAGGTGCGCAAGCCGTCGGTCTTTCACACTGCAGGTCACCTCTTCTCAGCGCGCGTCACGACCGGAAAATCGTCAGACGCATCAGAGAACAAGATCATGGCGAGTGCCCCGTTTGACCGGGCGGTCAGGATGAACGTGTACGCCGTTCCGGCCTTCAATGCCATGCTCGGCATCCGCACGAGCGGTTCGCCGCGCGATTCGCGGCGCACAAGAAATCCAGCCGTCACGGGCGCGATGTCACGAAATCCGGCTTCAGATCCGAACGCGACATCGGCAAAGACTGGGTCCCGTTGGCCTGTAATGGCGACCGCGATATGTCCGAGTTGTGGTGCGGCGTGAATCAGACGCACGCGCGCCTTGCCGGAATCGGGCGCGAGCTGGTCCCGGATCACGCGGAGCGACATACCGCCGATGCGGTCCGACAGCGCGACGACCGTGTAGCGGCTCCCGTCGCGCAGTTGCTCGCGCCTCGTCGCCTCGGCACGCGGCTTCGTCGCGCGCAAAATGAGCATCGGCGAATCATCGCGCACTTGCTTGTAGGGGGAGACGGCACCGAAGACGACGTTCGCGAACAGCGACGTCGAATCCTCCAGTAGTTCAAGCGCCGGACTGCCTTGCATCGCGTTCACAAAGCGCACCATCGACACGCCAGCGCGTCGTGCGGCGCCTGTGGACGCCGAGATCGAGCGGCTGTCGCCTACCGTCGAGATCACTGCAGCTTCCGACGTGCGGGAGTTGCACGCATACGCGAGCAGGATGACGAGCAGGAGCCCGATCGCAGGGAGAATGATCCGACGTGTCATATGGATGCACTCCGTGATGTGGAGGGATGTTCGCAATGCCGATGCGTGCAACACACGGCGCTTGCGCTCGGATTCCAGCGCTCGCCGTGTTGCGCGACGGCAACGAAAAAAGGCGATTGTCGGCCGGAGGGCCTTCAATCGCCTTCGGCTCACGAGCCGACGGCTCATGCGACAAGGGGTGATGCTTCCACTTTTACGCAGCAGTCACAGTAGGAGTGGCATCAAGCGTGCCATCGAGGCAAGCGCCGCGCGTTCTGCCAGTGCACAGTACCCGTAATTTCCGCCGCATGACGCGGGATGCGCCGCAGTGGCTCGTATCTTGCTGTCTGGAGTTGTCGATCGATTGTGACATTTCGAGCCGGCTCGACGGCTCAACCCCTGTCGCGCAGGCATCAGGCCTGTGAGACGAAGGCGCGGACGGTGCTCAGGCACCGCATCGCGCCTTTTCTGCGTCCGGAAACCTCCGGATGCCCTGATACGAGCGCGCGCTGTGCTCGTGCTCACCCGACGCGGCCCGAGACTCGTTCGTGCCGCACTATGTCCGCGCTCTCGGAGAGGGCGCACCATGGAGGTAGAAGCGAATGGCCTTGGCGACGATGCACGACCTGATGATTGCTGAACTGAAAGACATCTATTCCGCGGAAACGCAGCTCGTCAAAGCGCTGCCGAAGATGGCTCGTGGCTCTGTGACACCGACCCTCCGCCGTGCGTTCGAGGATCACCTCGATCAGACCAACGAGCACGTGACCCGCCTCGAGAAGATTTTCTCGATCCTCGGCGTCAGCTCGCGCGGTACGAAGTGCAAGGGCATGGAAGGGCTGCTCGAGGAAGGCAGCGAAATGCTCGACGAGGAGGGTGATGAGACGGTCCGTGACGCCGGCATCATCGCCGCCGCGCAGCGGGTCGAGCACTACGAGATCGCGGCCTACGGCAGCACACTCGCGTTCGCCACGCTCTTGGGCCACACAGATGTCGCAGAACTGCTCGAAAAGACGCTGAATGAAGAGAAGGCTGCCGACGAACTGCTCTCGACAATTGCCGAGAACGATGTCAACAACCAGGCGCCTTCCATGGAAGACGAGGACGAAGATGAGGACGTGGATCGCCCGTCGCGCAGCGCAGCCAGGAAGCCCGTCGCGGGGCGCACGTAGCACATAACTGTTGGTGCAGTACATCACACCGGCGTGCTGGCCAGGCGTGATGCAGGGACGTCAGGCGCTCCCGAGGCGCAAACCGACGCACAGACAATCAGTGGGGCACTCGCATCGTCTGCGACTGCCCCACTGATCGTGTCCGCGCCAAGGGATCTATGACTCCAGCATACTCAGAGGTTCGATTGCCCTCCGGAGCGCTCAAGCGCTGCTGCTTCAACCATGCGGTGATACACGAGTGACCTTCGCGCCTGCGATCGGCACGAAAAAGGCGCGACCACTGTCCCGGGGGACGTAGTTCGCGCCTCTGACTGACGAATCGCGTGCATTCGTCCGCCAAGGTGCCTCGGCTGCGAGGCTATGTGGATCACTTGAGTCTTCTCTAAGGCATGATGCATGCCACCGCAGGTTCCTCCGGCGATCCGGTCACAGCCCGGAGGCGAATCCTTCGCGAAACGACGGATAGCGCGGCAGCCAGCCTGTTGCGACGAGTGCGTCATTGCTCACGCGCTGATCATTGCGACTCCGCTGCGCTTCGTTGCCGAACTGAAGCTCGTCCGGATCACCACCTTCCAGACGGATCAGCCATCGCGCAACCGTGGCCGCTTGCTCTGGCGTACCGTCACTGACATTCAACGACCGCGACCCGGCCGGCAGTTGCACGGCATGAAGCACCGCCGCGACGATATCATCACGCTGCGCCAGATTCGTCCAGTACTCCCCACGTTGCGCCAGCGCCGACGCGTTCCGCATCCGGCCGCGCGGATCCCGCCCCGGCCCATAGATCCCCGCCACGCGCAGCACCGTCACACTTGGTACGGGAGCGCTCAGCAGAATGTCTTCCGCGGCGATCAGCGCGGCGTTGCTCTCACCAGCGCCGAGCCGCGGGCTCGCTTCCGTCACCCACGCGCCGTCACGACCGCCGTACACACCGGTGCTCGATGTGTACACGAGCGCGCGCGCGCTCCGCTCACACGCGATCGTGACTGCGGCGCGCGCGGCAGGCGGATACGTCGAGTCGTAGCCGTCCGTTCCGCGCGATGGAGCAACCGTCAGCACGACGGCATCGAGCCGGGCCGGCAATCCGTCGATCGGTGCCGTCGTCAGGTCGCCATGGAGCCAGGTGATGCCGTCGCGCGCACCAATCTCTGGCGCGTTGCGACGCACTGCCCACACCGCGTGTCCGTGTGCGGCTGCCTCGCGGGCCACGGCGCTTCCGACGTATCCCGCACCAAGCACGGCGATCTGCAATTGCGTTGTCATAGTTCCGACAATTTATCGCTGCGGACCCGCACCGGGCAGGCATTACGTTCCGTCCATATGCCGCCCACCGATGCGCGTCGTCGCACCGTGCCCCGCTCTGCCGAGGCGTCCCGTGATGTCGAGCATGCGCGTGCCCTGGCGCTCTGCTTCGGCTGGAACGCGATGGCGTATCAGGTCGTGAATGACGGCATCGCGCACTGGTTCTCGGCAGACGGTGACGCGGTGGTCGGCTATGTGATGAAGCACGGTGTCTGCATCGTGGCGGGCGCGCCGATCTGCGATGCGAGTCGGCTCGACGCCGTGCTGGATGAGTGGGAAGAATTCGTCGTCTCGATCCGATGCCGGTCCTGCTATTTCGGGGCGGCTGGCCGCCTGTTCGACGTGCTTCAGGACCGCCCCGGGTACGCGACGGTCGTCCTTGGCGCGCAACCAGTCTGGAATCCGCAGCATTGGCTGGCGATTCCCGCGCACACTCCGTCGCTGCGCGGCCAGATTCATCGCGCACGCAACAAAGGCGTGCAGGTCAGCGAGTGGATGCCGGCGCGCGCATCGGCGGACCCGCGCCTTCAGGATGTACTGAACGAATGGCTGTGCACACGATTGCTCCCGACGATGCACTTCCTGGTCGAACCACACACGCTGCACGACCTCGAAGGGCGTCGCCTGTTCGTCGCGGAGCGCGGCGACCGGATCGTCGCGTTCATCAATGCGTCACCGGTCGCCGCGCGACAGGGTTGGCTGGTCGAGCAGTTCGTGCGCGGCACGCATGCGCCGAACGGCACCATCGAGCTGCTGCTCGACACGATGATGCAGGCCGTCGCTGCCGACGGTGCCACGTACGTGACGATGGGCCTTGTGCCGTTGCGCGACGGCGCCGGTGGCACGGTGCTGCCGAATCCGGCGTGGCTCGGCACACTGCTGAAGCTGGTGCGCATCCACGGGCGACGTTTCTACAACTTCGAAGGACTCGAGCAGTTCAAGACGAAGTTCCGGCCGCACGCCTGGGAGCCGATCTACGCCATCAGCGCCGAGCGTTCGTTCACGCTGCGGACGCTGTACGCGATCGGTGCCGCATTCACGATGCAGTCACCCATGACCGCGCTGGCGGGTGGGCTGGCGCGCGCCGTCGCGACGGAGTTCCGGCGACTCCGCGGGGCGCTCGGTCGCCGTCGCGGCTGACGCACCACGATCGCGACTGCGCGGCGGACGGGTCCGCCCGATCAACAGTTCGGTGAGCAGCGCATCCATCTCGAGCTGTGACGCAATGTGATACGCAGCCGCAGTACCCTTCGACTGTCCGACCCGAATCCCGACCCCGGTCCCCTTACCGAGCATTCGGAACGCCGTTTCGTCGGTCAGTTCGTCGCCGACGAACACGCCGGTCGCAATGCCGTGCCGCTTCATCAGCGATTTCAGGGCATCGCCTTTGTTCGGCGCGCCTTTCGGAATGATGTTCACGAGGCCGATGCCCTGAACCACTTCGACCGTGTGAGACAGCGCCGGCACCAGTGCGTCGATCGCTGCAATGGCCGCCTCGGGATGCTTCGCATTCCAGTAATGCACCGACACCGAGACGCCCTTGTTCTCGATCTCGACACCCGGCAGAGTCTTCACCGCCTCTGACAGCACCGGCATCCAGGCCGCGACTTCCTTCGACGCACGTTTCGCAAACGGTGATGGCTCCGCACCATGATTGCCGATCACGGCGGCGAACCTGATCCCGTGCAGACGCGTCATGACGTCCTGCACGGAGCGGCCCGTGATCACGGCCACCGGCGCGGCACTGGCGAGGCTACGCAGCAGTTCGACGGTCTCCGGGCGCATGCCGTTCGTGAACGGATCACCGGTCATCGGCGCCAGCGTACCATCGTAGTCGAAGCCGAGCAGCGCGCCGCTGGCGGCCGTCGCACGCAACGTCTCGATGTTGCTTCGGGCGAGAATGTTTCGGGTCACTCAGCTGCCAACTGCATCGAGAATCCGGAGAGAGTCTTTGCCAGATGTAACACATACCGGCAGCGCGGCAGAATCGGAAGACGCGGTGCGGTTCATCACGCGCGTCCAGACGGATCACGGGCAACAGCTCGCCGACCCGAAGCGCACGGCTGTTCGCTCCACGCTGGCAGCGACGGCACCGCTGACGATCCGATTGGTCAGGCTCGGCATGCGTCTCCTGAAGCGCTCGGTGAATCAGGACGACGTGAGCGCGTATCACCTCGTCTATGCCGACGCGAAAGGGTCGCCGGGCAGCGACCTCACCCTCTTCGATTGCAGCGTGCCGCCGGAGTGGCGTGGCTCCCGCTCGATCACGCGGACGGCGCTGCGCGCCAACGGCGACGAGTCGCTGGCGTGGTGGGCGATGCATCTTGCCGCGTCGAAGGTGAACGCGTCTCCGATCATCGAGCGCGATGGCCGACAGCTGATCGACTGCGAGGATTTCGATGGGCAGCGACTGACACTCGTCAACGACGGCGGCGGAGCTGCGTGTCGCGGTGCAGCCTGAGCTCATGGCCGCAGAACCAGGCGCGGGCGGCGTGCATCATGTCGCGTTCCGCATCGCTGACGACAGCTACGATGCGTGGTCTGACCGCCTGAACCGTTTCGGCATGCCGAACAGCGGCCAGGTTGATCGCTACTGGTTCCGCAGCCTGTATCTGCGCGAACCGAACGGTGTGCTGTTCGAGCTGGCCACCGACGGCCCTGGATTCGGTGTCGATGAAGACGAGTCGACGCTCGGCGAGAAGGTCGTGCTCGCACCGTTTCAGGAATCGCGGCGGGCGCAGATTGCCGCGAAGCTCAAGCCGATCGACTGACGCGTGGGCCGGTGATCAGCGCGGCTGGCGCTGATCGCTGGAGTCCGGCGCGCTCGTCACCCACGCGGTCCACCACAGATCGCGCAGCATGGTTGCACCGGCCGCGAGCCGAGTGACGGTGAAGCGCTTGCTGTCGGGCGCATCGGTATCGATGCCGAATGGTGCTGCCTTGTCGAGCTGATACAGACGCTCGACGTCCGCGTGCGTCGTCATGAAGTACGAGACGATGGCGGGCCGGAGTGACGCGAACACTCGTGGACTCGCGCCAACCGCCGGCGTGATGTCGGCGAGCGTGATCTTCGCCTGCACATACGCCGACTCGAATCGACCGTGGAAGCGGGTATCGGTGGCGTAGCCGTTCGGGTTTGCGCCAACCCAGCCGTTATAGTGGATCGATGTATGAGCGGGATTGGATCCGTCGGCGACATAGTGGCCGAGAATGCCGGCATCATTAATGATGCGCGCTTCGATCCACGTGCGCTGCGCATCGTTCGGCGCGGCGCGCCACTGGCGGAACGAGACGCGCAGGTGCTGCGTCATCTCCAGAATGGCAAACGGCAGCACACCTGCCACCGAGGCGTCGATGCCGTGTGCACGCAGGGTGTCCGCGAATGCGAAACGATCCTTGGCTGCAAGCGCCCCTGCCTGGCTCGCTACGGGAATCATCTCGAGATCGAGGAAATGATTCGGCGCCGTCGCACCGGTGAGTGCAGCATCCCGGATTGACTCACTGCGCTCGCGCCAGCGATCGGGCTCCGGATTCAGATACGCGAGTTGCGGCGCATTGTCACGGAAGAACTTCGGCATGTCGCCCGGCAGCGCTGCCGCTGCGGCCTGCGCCGTCATGCGGTGACCCGCCTCGCCCCAGTACAGGCGATGCGCAGACACGCCCGTCGTCGAGATGAGGGCAACTGACAGCACCGCAGTGAAACGCAAGAGACGCATGGCTCGGACTGTGGCGTGGCACACTGCGTACGGCAGAGCGCCGTCACGGTGTGAACCTTCGTGATGCGAAGGCTAACGCCCGGGTGCAGCCCGGCGTTGTCCCGGCGCCGCATCCGACGTGCGTTGTTACAGGATCAGAACGCCCAGCCGAGCGAGGCGCGCAGCTGTCGTGGTTCCACCGGGTGGAAATGCACGTCGTTCACACCACCCGCCGCTTCGCCGCGCAGTCGCGATGCGTACGCGTACTGGATGTCCGACGCGTTCGAGTTCAGCACGTTCAGCAGCGTCGCCTGCACGCGGATGCCGCGCACGATGCGGAAACCCGCGTCGGCGTTCAGGAGCGTCGTCGCACTGGCCCGCACGGCATTGGTTTCGATCAGCGGATAGGCGCCGAAGTGACGCACGCGCAGCGCACCGAAGAACCCACTGTGCGCCGGGCTCCACGTCACACCACCAGCGATCACGTTCTCGAGCGCACCGGGTATGCGAGACTCGTCAGCCGGAACGCCAGTCAGCCGCGCACGCGCAAACGAGATGTCGGCGTCGAAGGAGAGCGACGGAATGGGGCGATAGAAGTTCGCGATCGTCACGCCGCTGCGATGGCTCTCGCTCGTCGGCTCGGTCGCACCGGCATCACCAACGAACAGCAGTTCGCTGTTCAGGTTGAGGGCCCAGAGCGAGAGTGTCGTGCGCAGCCCGGGCACCGGCGACAGGCGCACACCGAATTCCGCGCCGCGCGACTGCACCAGCGGATCGACACGCCGCGCTGGCTGACCCGAGGCCGGATCGACCGTGATGGTCGTGCCGCGCGCATCGTTGCTGTGAAAGCCGAACCCACCACTGAGATACAACTCGGCGCTGTTCGTCGGTGCGTAGATCAGCGAGCCCTTCGGACTGACGATACCCGCAGCGCGGCGACCGGCGTTGGCGGCCCTGTCACCTTTCACATCAAACAGATAAGCGTCGGCACGCGCGCCGAGGATGGTGCGGAATTTCTGCGTCCAGTGCGACTCGCTTTCGGCAAATGCGCCCGTGCCCCATTCGTTCACACGATCGGTGCGGACGGTATCGAAAACCGAGCGGCGCTCTGTTTGAAACAGCCCGACGTCGATGAAGTCGGCGCGCGTCTGCAGTCCGATCTTGACCACATGCGTCGCGCCGAACACGTCAAAGCTCTGCACCTGCGTCGCGGTGGCGCCGACGATCGTGCGCTTGTCCGTCTGCCCGAACTGGTCGCCGCGGTCTGGATTATCGAGGAAGTACGTGAAGTTCGAGAACAGGTCGAGCTGCGAGCGAATGCCGTAGATCTGCACATCGCGCACGGCCTTGGCGCCGATGTGGCGGTACGATGCCGAGAGACTGTAGCGCTGCGTGTTGCCACCGACGGTCGAATCAATCTGACCGAGTTCGCTGATCTGCCCGGTCTGTACGGCGCGTTCTGGGATCTGATCGTTGGAATTCCAGCGATTGCGATAGCCGAGCGCGAGGACCGAGAACTGTGACGCGCCGAGGTCTTTTGAGTAGCGCGCCATGCCACTGAACTTGCGCACGCCCTCGGCACGCTGCCACGGACCGTCGTAGGCCTTTGCTTCGCCGCCAAACAGCAGATCGCCGCCACCCATGCTCGTCGAACGGCCAAGTACGATTCGTGCGAGTCCGTTACCGCCGAATTCCGTCTGCGCAACTGGCACGTCAAACTTCTTCGCCAGAAAGAACTGTGCACCACCGGCGCTGCCGAAATCGCCGAGTTCCGCGTGATAGACACCGAGTTTGTAATCGAGCGCGCGGACGAACTCCGGTGTGATGAAGTTCAGGTCCGTGTACCCTTGCCCGTGCGCGTGCGTCGGCTGATTCACCGGCATGCCATCGAGCGTGGTCTGGAAGTCGGTGCCGTGATCGAGGTTGAAGCCGCGCACGAAATACTGGTTCGCCTTGCCTTCACCGCTGTGCTGCGTGACGATCACGCCGGGCACTGTCTCGAGCAGTTCGCCTTCGCGGCTCAGCGGCCGTGAGCGGAGCTCGATCGTACCAACATGCCCCTCGGAGGCGCTGCGAGCGGTGCCGATCAGGTTCGCGACGCGCCCCGTGACCCGCACGGTGTCGAGGGTGCGGGAACGCCCGCTGTCGGACCGTGCGGCGCGCGCGGGCGACTGCGCGAATGCCATGAACGGTGATGCGGCGATCAGGAGCGAGAGCGACGGCGCGAAGGCCCGAATTCGAAACAGAGCAGACATGGCGGGCGAACGCGGCGTGGGGGCGGATGTTCCATCGGGGCGCGATTTCTACGCGCCCCGTCGCCAAACGGATTGGTTCTCGCGAGCTTTCGCGCAGCAGGAGGAACCACACGTGCCTGGTGAGGCTACCTCACCTGTTCCGGCGTCCCGGCGCCACCGCTGTCACTTTCCGTCGCTGTCCCGCATGCACTCGTCAGGCACGGCAATCACTCGCGCGTTCCACCCCGCAGCCGCGCTGCTGGCTTCGCTGTTGCTGCTCGGCGGAAATACACGCGCCGCGACGGCCCAGCAGCCCGCCCCGCGCGATCCCAGTCCACACAGTGACGTCGCGCTGGTGTCGGACGTGGCAACGGTGCAGCCTGGCCAGACGGTCACCGTCGCGCTCCGGCTCACGCTCGACAAGGGCTGGCACACGTACTGGACCAATCCCGGCGACGCGGGCCTGCCGGTGAAGGCGTCGTGGACGCTGCCGGCTGGCATGACGGTTGGCGCCCTGCAATTGCCGACGCCGCATCTGACGCCGCAGCCGCCGCTGATGAGCTACGGCTATGAAAACGAAGTGTTCGTTCTCGCCGACGTGCAGGTGCCTGCGAATGCGGTCATCGGTTCAGCTCTGCAGATCTCGGGGAAGGCCGATTGGCTGGCCTGTGCGGATGTCTGTCTGCCGGCAACCGGACCGCTGACGCTCACGCTCCCGGTCAGCGCGACGCCGTCGACGAGCACCACGACGTTTGCAGGGGCAATCGCGACCACGCGCGCGCAACTGCCGAAGGAATCGAAGGACTGGCAGGTGCGGGGCTTCAGCGTCGACAGTGGCTACATCGTAATGGTCGTGCCTGCGGGCAGTATCTCCCACACACTGGCAACGCCGTACTTCTTCTCCGACAGCGCAGATGTGCTGGAACACGCACTGCCGCAGCGCGTCGCGCGCGCCGGCGACACGCTGTTCCTGGCACTGCCGCGCGCGAAGTTCGCGAAGACGCCGGCCGCCGCGTTGCACGGCGTCCTCGCCGCCGACGTTACCGCGGCGACGCAACGGAGCTGGCAGCTCGCGACGAGCGTGTCCACGGACATGCCGGCCGCCCTGCGCACACGCGCCACGACGCTCCTCGCAACGACAACTGCTCAGACCGTCGGTGGTGCCGGCGACGTCGCGCCGATCGCCGAAATCAGCGCCGCGATTCCCGATCCTGGCGCCGACATGTCGGTGTTCGTCGCGATCGGGTTCGCGTTCATCGGCGGGCTGCTGCTCAACCTGATGCCCTGCGTCTTCCCTGTGCTCTCGGTGAAGGTGCTCGCGCTGCTCGAACATGGTGGCGGTGGCAATGCTTCGCGCGGTCGCCGCCACGGACTTGCGTTCGGCGCAGGTGTGCTGCTCTCGTTCTGGTTGCTCGCCGGTGTGCTGATGGCGTTGCGCGCCGGCGGTGAGCAGCTCGGCTGGGGCTTCCAGCTGCAGTCACCGATCGTCGTTGGGCTGCTGGCGCTGCTGATGTTCGCATTGGCGCTCAACCTCAGCGGTGTCTTCGAGATCGGTCTCACGCTCACACAACTCGGCGCCAAGGGCGCCGGCACCGGCTACAGCGATTCGCTCCTGACCGGCGTGCTGGCGGTACTCGTGGCCGCGCCGTGTACCGCGCCGTTCATGGGCGCCGCCCTCGGATTTGCGCTGGTGCAGCCGGCGTTCGTGGGCATGCTCGTGTTCACCGCGCTGGCCGTGGGCCTCGCTCTGCCGTTCGTGATCCTCGCCTCGGCACCACAGTTGCTGCGTTTCCTGCCGCGCCCCGGCGCCTGGCTCGAGACACTCAAGCAGCTGTTCGCATTCCCGCTCTACGCCACGGTCGTCTGGCTGCTGTGGGTGTTCGGACAGCAAGCGGGCGTTGACGCGCTCGCCGTGATGCTGCTGGCGTTGATCGTGTTTGCACTCGGTGCGTGGACGTGGGCGCGCGGCGTGCGCGGCGATCGCCGCGTCACGCGCATCGCCGCGGCATGCGTGATGCTCGGCGCCGTCACCATCACCGCGCTCAGTGCAACGCGCATGACGCGCCCGACGGCAGTGGCCACCGTCACGCCGGGCTGGGAGCCGTGGTCGGAGCAGCGTGTGAGCGAACTGCGCAAGGAGGGTCGCCCGATCTTCGTCGACTTCACCGCGGCGTGGTGTCTCTCGTGCCAGGTGAACGAACGCGTTGCACTGCGGACGCAGACTGTCGAGCGCGCGTTCAGTGCGGCGAACGTGGCGCTGCTTCGTGCGGATTGGACCTCGCGTGATTCGTCGATCACGAATGTTCTGGCGAGCTTCGGCCGGAGCGGTGTGCCGCTCTACGTGCTGTATCCGGCTGGCAACGGTAGGGCGTCGATTCTGCCGGCCGTGCTCACCCCCGGCATCGTCGTCGATGCAGTGAAGAAGGCCGCACCGACGACGGTCGCGCAGCGACTACGCTAACGCGCTGCTCAGCGATGCATCCAGAGGTACAAGGTGGACTTGTGAAGGTCATCCACCTTTACCACCTGATCGGGCGGCACCGAGGCCACCGCAAACGTGTTGCTGATGAAACGTGATCCCGGTCGCATTTCGCGCTGCACTTTTTCCCACAGTGCGGCCATCGGCACCGGCGACAAGTAGGCGAACACGACGTCATACTGACTGAGGTTGGTGTTCCACAGACTGCCGAAATGCGCGTGGCAGTTCGATCGCCGCGAAATCGCGATCCGCAGCCAGCTCACCAGCCAGGGAAACGGCGCCGACTCGATGCCGCTATACCTGCCATCGGTGCGCGCATCGGCGAGATCGGTCAGCACACCGCCCAGTCCCGAACCGACATCCATGAAGGTGAAGGCGCCCTGTGGCAGCAGCGGAAGCAACGCCTGCCGCACGCGTGTACTCGACAGATAGAGCGGCACCTGCGTGCGGAAGGTGGACCAGTACACGAACACCATCAGCAGGAACAACGTGAGCGACAGCCACCGTGGCACTGCCGCCGAGGACCCGACGAGCGCCGCCGGCGCAAAGATGAACTGGATCGCCATCCACCACGGATCGAGTCCGGCCGCCTTCGAGAGCAGCGCCGCGAACGCACCAGTGACCAGCGCCGCCGCCATCGGCGGCAGCACGATCCCACGCGGCGCCAGCACGTATGCCACGCCGACGGTCAGCGCGCCCGCCACCACCTGCAACAGCATGGCGAGGAGAATCGGCGGCCACCGTCGCTGGCGGGCGGGAGCGAGCAGGGGCTCAGGCATCCGGCAAATCAGCCGCAGCCGGGCGCTGGGCGCCAGCGGCGAAACTTTTCTGCTTGCGCAGCGTGTTCTGGCCCGGGCGCGTAATTGCCATATGCCGCACAGTCACTCCCTATCGTTTGTGTCATCGTGACGTTGTTTCGCACCTCTGCCGCCCTCGTCGCGCTGATGCTGCCGATTGCGGCACGCGCGCACGATCCCCATCCGCCTCGCCCCGAGACACCCGCCACGGCACGCGCGGTGCGCATCAACCGCGCGCCGGTCATCGACGGTCGTGACGACGATGCCGCCTGGCAGAGTGCGCCGCTGATCGACGCGTTCCGCCAGTTTGCACCAGCCGAGGATGCGCCGACCGCCTTCCGGACCACGACGCGCGTCGTGTACGATGCGAAGAACATCTACGTGTTCGTACGTGCCTACGATCCGCATCCCGATTCGATCGTCAGTCTGCTGTCGCGCCGCGACGTCCGTACGAACTCCGACCAGATCAAGATTCTCTTCGACAGCTATCACGACCGGCGCACGGGCGTGGAATTGATCGTCAATCCGGCCGGCGTGCAACGTGATGCCGCGATGTATTCGGACGTCGTCGAGGACATGTCGTGGGACGGCGTCTGGGAAGCTTCCGCGAAGATCGATTCGCTTGGCTGGACCGCCGAGTTCCGTGTGCCGTTCAGTCAACTGCGTTTCAATGCCGCCGAAGAGCACACCTTTGGCTTCGGCGTCTGGCGCGACATCGCACGTCGCAGCCAGCGTGATTCATGGCCGACCTTTCGCGGATCCCGCGCCACGCTCGTGTCGCAGCTTGGCTCACTGACCGGCATCACCGGAATCGGTGGCGGCCATCGCGTCGAGCTGCTGCCGTACACGGTGACCAAGAACGTGACGCAGCGGGCCGACAACGGCTGGCGTACCGCGCAGAAGCTCACCGCCGGCGCAGACCTCAAGGTCGGTCTCGGCTCGGCACTCACCGCAAGCGCGACGGTCAATCCGGACTTCGGTCAGGTCGAGGCTGATCCGGCGCTGCTGAACCTGAGCGCGTTCGAGGTGCGATTCGACGAACGCCGTCCGTTCTTCCTCGAAGGCAATGCGCTGTTCCGCTGCAACGGTCCCTGCGAGGGATTGTTCTACAGTCGCCGCATCGGTCGCAGCCCGCAGTTGCGCGCCAACACCGGCGATCCGGCGTACACCACCATCCTCGGCGCCGCGAAGATCACGGGGCGCATCGGGAACGGTGTGTCGCTCGGTATCTCCGAAGCCCTCACGCGCCGCGAAGTCGGTATCGCAGGAACGACGATCGAACCGCAGACGAACTACTTCGTCGGCCGACTGGTGAAGGAGATGCGCGGCGGCCGATCGCAGGTCGGCGTGATGGTCACCGACATGCGTCGCACGCTCGACTCTGCCACGGCGCCGCAGCTGCGTCGCACGGCCAACGTCCTCCTGGTGCAGGGCTTCCATCGCTTTGCTGCGGACCGGTACGAGTTGTCCGGCTATCTCGGCAACGTTCGGGTCGCGGGATCCGAGAGCGCAATTGCGCTCACCCAGCGCAGCAGCGTGCACCTGTACCAGCGCCCGGACGCCGAGGTGCGGTACGATCCGACGCGCACTGGCCTGCAGGGCGGTGTGTTCTCGGCGCAGCTGCAGAAGATTGCGGGAGCCGTGCGTTTCAACAGCGTCTGGCGCTACGCGAGCGCCGGCATGGAGGCGAACGATCTCGGCTTCGTGATCAACGTCAACGACATGAGCCTGCGCAACCAGGTCAGCTATCAGTCATTGCGCCCGTCGCCAGCCTATCGTCGCTTCTTCGGCTACATATCGAACGAAGCGCGTTGGACGACGGGTGGCACGCAGAGCGGCGCCAGTGTCACCGCGTCGGGCAGTGCTGAACTGCGTAACTTCTGGAACACGGCGCTGACCGTGAGCACGTACGACATCGGCGGAGCGCGTTGCGTCGCCTGTGCGCGCGGCGGTCCCGCGCTGCGACAGTCGCCCGAGCGCTATGCCTCACTCTACCTGAGCGGCGATGCACGTAAGCACGTAGTGCCGACTATCACGTTCGGCGGCTCACGCGGCGACGACGGAAATTCGTTCAGCCGCAGCATGTCGGTCGGTACCGATCTGCGTCTGGCGAGCCGCTATTCGATGTCGATCGGGGCCACGTGGGAGGGCCGCACAGACGATCAGCAGTGGATCCGCAACTACGGCAGCTTCCAGAGCGACACGACGCAGTACACCTTCGCGCGCCTCAAGCAGAACACCGTCGGGCTCACGGCGCGGGCCAACTGGACCGCCACGCCAAACCTGTCGCTCCAGCTCTACATGCAACCGTTCATCACGAGCGGCGCGTTCGCGAACTGGCGCCAGCTGAATGCCCCGAGCGCCGATTCATACGCCGCGCGCTACGCACCCTACGGCAGCGGCGCGGCGCCCGATGGCTTCAATTTCCGTCAGTTCAACTCCAACGCCGTGATGCGCTGGGAGTATCGTCCGGGATCGACGCTGTTCTTCGTGTGGCAGCAAGGTCGCACGAACACGGATGCGACGGGCGAATTCCGTGTCGCGCGCGACTACCGCGACCTTTTCCGCGCGCACCCCGACAACACGCTGCTGGTCAAGGCGAGCTACTGGTTCAACCTCTGACCCGCACGCTCGCAGGGCATGCTCCGCGTGGTTCCCGACGTCCTGCAACAGCGCGAAACGAATTAGGTCAGAAACTCGTGCAGCAGCGAGTGAAAATGATGGACTCCATTTTCGCGCTTGGCTGAATAGCGCCCACGATCGTAGACGCGTGACCGAAGATTGCGCTGCACCGCTTCGACGATCGTGATGTCCTCGTCCTGGATCTCGTCGCTGAACGCCTGCAGCCGCATGAATTCCGCCGTCGAGGCGTCGTCGGTTGGTGGCGTGGTGGCGTACCAGTCGAAGGTCACGCGCGTGCGGTCGTGCGAGAGCGGGATGACGGTGTTCGTCTGCATCTGTCCCATGTACACGTTGAGCATCACGTTGGGGAACATCCAGACGTAGACGGCCTCACTGATATCCGTCCTGGCTGGATCGTAGAAGCGCTCGGTGGTGCCGCCGTGCACCGGTCGCAGCGGCGCGTGCTGGATACTGAAGTAACGATGCGGCTCGACGCGGTACTGGTCGTAGTCGAGCTCCTTGTGCAGCCCCGGATGCACCACCGGCAGGTGATAGCCTTCCAGGTAGTTGTCCACGTAGACCTTCCAGTTGCACGCGATGTCCCAGTGCTTGGACGTGACGTAATGCATCGCTTCACACTGGAATGGCGCCACGCGCGCGGGAATGTCTTCGAGAATGTCGAGCAGTGGTGGCGCCTTGCCGTTCACATTCGCGAACACCAGCGGTCCCCACTGCGCGACTTTCACCGGCACGAGGTGCATGTCGGCGGCGGCGAAGTTGCACGTCTCTTCCATCTCCGGCGCCTTCAGCAGCGAGCCGTCGAGTCGATACGTCCAGCCGTGATAGCGACACTGCAGCGTGTTGCGCTTGCCGCAACCGGAGGCGACCGGCCCCGCGCGGTGCAGGCAGACGTTGTGGAATCCGCGCAGCGTGTCACCGTCCCGCAGCACGACGATCGAATCGTTGCCGACGGTGGCCGTGATGAATGTGCCGTGCTCCACCAGCTGATCCACGCGCCCGACGAGCTGCCAGGTGTTGGCGAAGATCCGCTCCCGCTCGAGTTCGAGGTAGACGGGGTCGTTGTAGAGTCGCGCCGGAATGGTGGCCGCGCGCGAAATGTCGGGGTCGAACGGAAAGATCAGGGACATTGAGGCTCGCGGGGTACCGGGCGCCGCGCGCGGACTGCGGCTGGTCGCCCGCCCCAAGCTGTCATGCGGCAAGCAAGCCGCCAACCAGTCGCCTTGACCGGCAGGGCACGAGCTGTTATCTATATATCCGGATAACCGGATATGACTGCCCCCAAACTCTCCATTCACGGTCGCCTGACCGAGCTCGCCGACGCCACCCGCTGTCGGTTGCTGCTGGCGTTGGAGGCCCACGAACTGACGGTCGGCGAGCTCTGCACAGCCCTCGCGCTTCCGCAGAGTACCGTCAGCCGGCACCTCCGCATCCTGTCGGATGAAGCGTGGGTGGAGTCGCGCGCCGAAGGGGCCACACGCTGGTATCGCCTGGCACCGGCGCTCGATCACGAGGCCCGCGCCCTCTGGTCGCTCGTCCGCGAGCCGGTGCAGACGACCGTCGCGGCACAGCAGGATCTGGCGCGCGTCGAGTCGGTGCTCACGGCGCGCCGGTCGCGCAGTGAGGCATTCATCACGTCGGCCGCCGCCGAATGGGATGCGAACGTGACGTCGCTGTTCGGTGCGCGCGCCGATCTCGGTGCCGCGCTCGCCCTGCTCGATGCGACGATGGTCGTCGGAGACCTCGGCTGCGGCACCGGGTCACTCTCGCTCGCGCTCGCGCGGCACGTCGCGGAGGTGCACGCGATCGACGGCTCGGCGGCGATGCTCGACGCGGCGCGTCAGCGGTTGCAGGGCGAGGCGAATGTCACCGTCAGCGAAGGCTCGCTCGAAGCCCTGCCGCTGGGCGATGCGTCGCTTGATGTCGCGGTGCTGATGCTGGTGCTGCACCACGTGGCGGAACCGTCACGGGTGCTGAAGGAAGCGCGGCGCGTGCTCCGCGATGGGGGTCGGTTGTTGATCGTGGACATGTGTGCGCACGAGCGTGAGGAGTATCGCACGCAGATGGGCCATGTCTGGCTGGGCTTCGACGAGCGCTCGTTGCGCGGCTGGTTGTCGAAGGCGGGGTTCCGTTCGATGCGCTCCGTACCGCTGCCGGTGAATCCGGCGGCCGTCGGTCCGCCGCTGTTCACTATGGTAGCATCCTGATTCCATTCTGAGGATTTTCCGATGGCCACTGCGGTACAGACCGAACTCGAGACGATGATGTCGATGGCACGCCCGCCGCACGCGGTGCGCGATCTGTCGCTGGCCGAATGGGGCCGCAAGGAACTGCGCCTCGCCGAAGTGGAGATGCCCGGCCTGATGGCGCTGCGCGCCGAGTTCAAGGGCAAGCACCCGCTGAAGGGCGCGCGGATCATGGGCTCGCTGCACATGACCGTGCAGACCGCGGTCCTGATCGAAACGCTGGTCGAACTCGGCGCCGACGTGCGCTGGGTCTCGTGCAACATCTTCTCGACCCAGGATCACGCCGCCGCAGCCGTCGTCGTCGGTCCGACGGGCACCGTCGCCGACCCGAAGGGCGTGCCGGTGTACGCGTGGAAGGGCGAGACGCTCGAGGAATACTGGTGGTGCACCGAGCAGGCGCTGATGTGGCCTGACGGCGGTGGACCGAACCTGCTGCTCGACGACGGCGGCGACGCAACGTTGCTCGTGCACCGCGGCATGGAATTCGAGACCGCGGGCACGGTGCCGGGCTTCGATTCCGACAACGAGCCGGAAGAGTGGGGCGTGATTCTCGACCTGCTGCGCGAACAGCAGAAGTCGAATCCGGGCCGCTGGACGAAGGTGCTGGCCGCGATCCGTGGCGTGTCCGAGGAGACGACGACCGGTGTGCATCGCCTGTATGAGATGGCGAAGGCCGGCACGCTCGCCTTCCCGGCGATCAACGTGAACGACGCCGTCACCAAGTCGAAGTTCGACAATCTCTACGGCTGTCGTCACTCGATCATCGATGGTCTGAACCGCGCGACCGACGTGATGCTCGCCGGCAAGGTCGCCGTCGTGATGGGCTACGGCGATGTCGGCAAGGGCTGCGCGCAGGCACTCAAGGGTCAGGGCTCGCGCGTCATCGTCACCGAAGTCGATCCGATCTGCGCACTGCAGGCCGCGCTCGAGGGGTATCAGGTCACGACGCTCGAAGACGTGGTTGATTACGCCGACATCTTCATCTCGGCGACTGGCAACAAGAACGTGATCACGGTCGAGCACATGAGCCGCATGAAGGACAAGGCGATCATTGCCAACATCGGTCACTTCGACAACGAAATCGACATGGCCGGCCTGAAGAAGGTCGAAGGCATGCGTCGCATCAACATCAAGCCGCAGTATGACGAGTTCGTGCTGCCGAACGGTCGCTCGATCCTGATCCTCGCCGAAGGCCGCCTGATGAACCTCGGCTGCGCCACGGGTCACCCGAGCTTCGTGATGAGTGCCAGCTTCACCAACCAGGTGCTGGCCCAGATTGAACTGCACCAGAACGCCGACAAGTACGGCAAGACGGTGTTCACGCTGCCGAAGCACCTCGACGAGAAGGTGGCGCGCCTGCACCTGCCGAAGCTCGGTGTGAAGCTCACGCAGCTCACGCCCGACCAGGCGCACTATCTCGGCGTGGACAACGCCGGGCCGTTCAAGCCGGATCACTACCGGTACTAGTCGTCAGTGCGCGTCTGCATGTGCATCGGGCCGGTCTCTCTCGCAGAGGCCGGCCCGTTGTTCAGTGATGACAGATGAACTGCAGGCTCGCGCCGAGACGCAGGGAGCGCAGAGAACTCGCACGTCAGTTCTCGCGCTGAGCGCCGTTGGTAAGCGGAGCGAATGCGCAAGCGCGACAGCTCTCGAGAGAGAAGAAAAGAAACGACCCTCCTCATGCTGTTGCCGTTCCCTGCGATCCCTGCGTCCCTGCGCGACCCCTGTCGTTCGATCCAGCGAAAATCAGATGCCTTTCTTCGCTGGTGTGGGCGTCGCAGGCGATGCCGCGGCCGGCGGCAACTTCGGATGCAAGCGCGCTTCGCGCTGCTGCGTCACGGCACTCAGGAGGCCCGGGGAGGGAGTCCACGTCGGCGCTTTCCATCCACTCCGCTCGATCGGTGATGGACCACCAGCGGCCGGACGCAACGCGTCCACGAACGGTTCGTACTTCGAGCCCGGACTCCAGAGCGCCCAGCTCTTGAGCCCCGCGTCGTACGTCGCCTGGATCTGCGCCCGCACCTCCGCCGGACCATACTCGTTGCCGCGGATGCTCATTGCCTCCAGCCACGGCCGGATCTCGCCGACGGGCACCCTCGCTGAATCGGCGACAAACTTCGTGCGCACCACTGCGTCGGTCAGCGCGACGCGGATCAGGTTGTACGGCACCGCACCCGGACGCGCAAAGCCGTAGTGCCCGTTCGCGTAGTGCGACGGATAGACCATCGGCAGTACGGCGTCGGCGGCCGTGATCACCGTCTCCCAATGCTGGCCGATCTGCACATCCGAGACGTCATGCGTCACGAGGCCGAACACGTCGGCCGTCACCGGCACGCCGTACGGCTTGAGCTGCGCCTTCGAGTACGCGATGAATTCGCCGATGTTGTCCTGCCGCGACTTCCCGTTTGCGCCGGGATACGACATCGTCGCGCGCATCGTGTTCGTCACGTCCGGGAAGCGCACATAGTCCCACTGCACTTCCGCGAAACCCATGTCGAGCGCTTCCTTGGCGATCGCGATGTTGTAGTCCCACACGCGATGCTCGTACGGATTGACCCACGCGCCGCCTTTCTTGTCGCGCCACAATCCGCCGTTCACGTGCCGGATCGCGAATTCCGGCTTCTTCTCGGCCAGCATGCGATCCTTGAACACGACGATGCGTGCGATCGCGTAGATGCCGTGCGCCTTGAGCGTGTCGAGCAACGTCGGCAGCCACTTCGTCGCCGGACGCTGATCGGCGCCGATCTCCTTCGCCAGTGCGATCGCCGTCCTGTCGTAGCTCAGGAACGTGTCCGACTCCTTCACATCGATGATGAACGCGTTGACCTCAGTCGCGTCGGCGACGCGCAGCAACTCGGTCATGCGGGAGTGCGATCCCGACGCCCACGCGTTCACATACAGCGCGCGCACGGAGTCCGGCTTCGCGACGCGCTTCGATGCGCCTGGCATCTGCGGCTTCGCGGCGGTTTGCGCGGCGGTGTCGGCGGCAGCCGACGTTCCAGACTTGCCGCCTTTCGCCAGCGCATCGCCACCCTTGGTGCAGGCGCTCAGCGCGACAGTGAGGCCTAAGAGGCCGCTGACCAGCAGCGGACGAATCGGAACGGCGGCAGCACGGATCACGTTGCGCTCCAGCAGGGTCTGGGAAGCCGGACGACCACGATGCGCCCGGTCACTTGCATCGAACGGAAGCTAGCCGGTTTCGGGAAGGCCCTCGCGTCGCGCTGGACGCACCGCGACCCGGGCGTGCACATTGAGTGCAGACGTTGTCCATTCCCGTACGCCTGGAGTCTGCATGTCGTCGGCCCTCGCCCGTGCAGTGACGCTCGCACTCTGCCTCACGGCGCTGCCGCCAAGCGCGCCGGCGCAGGGGACGCCGCTGATCCTCCGCACCAGCCGCCTCCTCGATGGCATGGGCGGCACGCGCGCGAACATGGACATCGAGATCGTGAACGGCCGCATCATGGCGCTGCGGCCGTCCACCGGTCCGCTGCCCAACGGGGCGATCGATCTCCGCGGTCGCACCGTGCTGCCCGGCCTGATCGACACGCACGTGCACATCGGCTGGTATGTCAACAGTGCGAATCGGCTGCACACCGACGCCGATGGCGACTCGCCCGCGACGCAGGCCTACAGTCAGGCCGGCAACGCCTGGCTCACACTGCGCGCCGGTTTCACGACGGTCCAGAGCATCGGCGAACCGGAGAACGCCTCACTGCGTGACGCGATCAACCGCGGCACGATTCCCGGCCCGCGCGTGCTGACCTCACTCGGTTCGCTGAATGAACGCACCGGCGGCGGCAGCCCGGATTCACTGCGTGCGTCGGTCCGCCGCTTCAAGGCGGCCGGTGCGGATGTGATCAAGATCTTCGCGTCGAAGTCGATTCGTGACGGTGGCGAAGCGACGATGAGCGACGAGCAGCTCGCCGCCGCCTGCGGAGAATCGACCGCACAGGGCCTCCGCTCCGTCGTCCATGCACACTCGGCCGAAGCCGTGCAGCGCGCGGCGCGCAATGGCTGCACGCAGGTCGAACACGGCGTGTTTGCCGATGAAGTGACGCGCGCCGCGCTGGTCAAGCACGGCACCTTCTTCGATCCCCAGTGCGGCCTGGTCTTTCACAATTATCTCGACAACAAGCCGCGCTTCGAAGGCATCGGCAACTACAACGCCGTCGGATTTGCGTCGATGGAAAAGGCGATTCCGCTCGCCGAAGCCGGGATCGGATCCGCCAGTCGGACGCCGACGCTGAAGCTGGTGTTCGGCACCGACGCCGTCGCCGGCGCGCATGGTCGGAACGCCGAAGAGTTGGTCTGTCGCGTGCGGCGCGGCGGTCAGGCGACGATGGACGCGATCGTCTCGGCTACCTCCCGCGCGGCGGAATCGCTGCGTCTCGAGAAGGAAATCGGCCGTGTCGCCGTGGGCTATGCGGCCGATCTCATCGCCACCGACGGTGATCCGAGTGTGGAAATCGAGGCGACGCAGCGCGTGGTGTTCGTCATGCGTAATGGCACCGTCTATCGCAATGATGCTCCCCGACGCTTCCAGCCACGCGGCCCGTGACATCCATCGCGAGCACCGGCAGTACATCATGAATCCGCCACTGAGACACGAGCAATGAGCAGCGACAATACCTCATCCGACCGCCGATCATTCCTGAAGGCCGCCGGCGTCATCGCTGCGTCGACTGCGGCCGGCTGCACGTTCGAAACGCACATTCCAGAGACGGCCGGGACGCCAGCGAGCGACCGCGCAACCGGCTTTGATCGCACGTTGCTCGACGCGGTCGCTGAAGCGGTGCTCCCCTCGGAACTCGGCGCGAAGGGCCGCGATGTCGCGACCGGCCAGTTCGTGCAGTGGGTCGACGGGTACGACCCGGTCGCCGAGGAGATGCACGGCTACGGCTATTCCGATATCCGCTACCTGCCCGCCGATCCCGCCCCGGCGTGGCGCGCGCAGCTTGTCGCACTCGATCTGCTGGCGAAGAAGTCGATGCAGAACTCGTTCGTGAAGCTTTCGGTCAACGCGCGTCGCGAGTTGCTCGCGGTCGTCATGAAGCGCACGGCCGGCGATCGTCTGCCATCGCCGCTCGACGCGAACCACATCGCACTCGCGCTGCTCTCGCATTGGGCATCGAGCCCCGACGCGTGGGATCTCGCGCTCGGCGTCAAAGTACAACCGGGCAACTGCCGCGTCCTTGGCGATGCAAACGCGAAGCCACTGCCGATCGTCGGGCTGCGCGCATGAAGACCATCGACACCGACATCCTCATCGTCGGCAGCGGCATTACCGCTGCAATGATGGCCGCGAAGTTGGCGGAAACCACGACACGCTCCATCACCGTGCTCGAAGCCGGTAAGCCGACGACGTCGCTCGCCGAGCGCACGAAGGCGCGCGCGCGCTACCAGGCGTACGGCGAAAGCCCGTGGAAGCAGGATCATCTCGACGATCAGAATGCGTACGGCACCACATGGGGATTCTCGCCGAGCATGACGGTCGGCGGGTTGGCGATGCACTGGGGTGGCGTCTCGCCCCGGTATTCACCGGAAGACTTCAAGACGAAGTCGATGTACGGCATCGGCACTGACTGGCCGTTCACGTACGACGAGTTCGATCCGTTCTATCAGGAGGCGGAAGAGCGGATGGGTGTCGCCGGTGAGCAAGGCCCGGTGGCGCTCGACCCGCGCGGCAAGCCGTATCCACTGCCACCGCTGCCGGTGAACTACAATCTCAAGCAGCTGCAGCAGTGGGCGACGAAGGCCGACATCGCATCGTGGAGCACGCCGTCGGCGAAGAATTCCATTCCGCACGATGGTCGCTCCCAGTGCCAGCGTTGCGACACCTGCTATCCCGTCTGCCCGACTGGTGCGAAGTACTCACCGGACTTCACGTGGGATGCGCTGGTCCGTGCGAAAAAAGTCACGCTGCTTCCGCAGATTCTCGTCCGTCGTCTGATCGCTGACCCGAAGACTGGCGCAATCCTTCGCGCGACCGGCAATCGAACCGATGCGCGTGGCGAAGAGGTCACGATCACCGCAAAGACGTTCGTGCTCGCAGCCGGTTTCACCTGGTCGCCGCATCTGCTGATGCTCTCGCGCGACGCCTCCCATCCCGACGGTCTCGCGAACCGCAGCGGCCTGCTTGGCAAGTATCTCGCCGGCCATCGCAACGTGAATGCGTACCTGACGCTGCCGATGGAGTTGTATCCCGGCATCAATGCGCAGCACTCGCTGGTCTCCAAGCAGTTCATGCGCGTACCGAAGTCCGGACGCTACCTGCGCCACGATCTGCGGTTGTGGGAATCGAGCGTCGGACGTGAACCGCGACTGCGCGACGACACCGGGGCACCGCTGTTCGGTGACGCACTGCTCGCCGACTGGCGTGCGCGAGCGAAAGGTGCGACGGCACGTGTGCGTGCCTACTACGACGTGCTCCCTGACAAGGAGAGCAAGCTCGTACTCGATGATGCAAAGAAGAACCGCTTCGGCGATCCGATGCCGGTGCTCACCTTTCGCGATGCGCCGGAGAGTGCGGCGCTCAAGCCGTGGCAGGAGCAGCAGATCGCTGCGCTCTTTCAACGCATGGCGAAAGCCGGCGGCGGTCAGCTGCTGAAGATGGAGAACAGCGTCAACGATCTCGGGCAGGAGCATCCGGCCGGTGGGTGTCGCATGGGCGACGATCCCACGACGAGCGTCGTGGACAAGTGGGGTCGCGCGCACGACCACGAGAACCTGTGGGTTGCCGGTGCGCCGACGCAGCCAAGTGCCGGCTGCTGCAATGGCACGCTGACGTTTGCGGCGAACGGGCTGCGCACGGCGTCAGCGATCGCGAAGGCGTAGCGCGGCGCGCATCATGATCACCTTTCGCGATCCGCCGCCGCTGCAGGTACGCGTCGAGTCACTGAAGGAGACCGTGGAGGTGCCGCCGAAGTTCGGTGCGCCCATCGGCGCGTGGGTGACGGGGCTGCTGATCATCTCGATCACCGGTGCCAGCGGGATCTGGCGTGAGAATCACGACAAGGGCACAGCACTCCTCGCTGCGGCCATGTCGAATACGCTGCCCCGGCAAACGGAAGTCGGCGTCCTGCGTGTCCTGCCTGTCGGGACTGAGATGCGGGCCGTGGTGAAGCAACTCGATGAAGTCCACGTCACCTGCCGTGCGGCTGGCAGTGCGGATTCCACGATCACCTGCCTCGGCTTCCCGCTCGTGCGCGCGAACACCTACTCGCGAGTGCGCATCCGATTCACCGCGCACGAAGGCAGACTCACCGCCGTGGACGCGTGCCCGATGTTTGTGCACTGGACGACGACGCCGGTACCCGACGCCCTCGCCGATCGCGTTGCGCATCCGATAGCGCGAGACTGCTGGCGTGACGACACGAATCCGGCCGACAACGAGTGGACGTACGCGACGCTGCCGGATCGCGCATTCACCGTGGCGGTCGTGCACGGCGCCGACAGTGTGCGTCGCGCTGCCGCACCGACCAACGACACACTCATCGTGCGCTGGTAGGCCGCTGCGCCCCGATCGGCGGCGCACGCTCGGCGGGTCAGCATGGCGGGGCGCGGTGTTGCGGGTGGCCAGCGTCCAACGTCAATGCAGCATGGATCCTCAGCGCAGCCGCTGCGTATGAGATACAGAATCCTGAATTCCGATCACCGCGAGCGTCACGTGCATCAGCGAACCCTGACTTTCCTGCTGGCCACGCTGTTCGCCTGCGCTTCGCCGGCGCCGACGTCGCCAGGCGGCTCGGCGAACGCCGCAACACGCTCATTCCGGATGGGCTTCTCCAATCTGCCGCCAGCGCCAGACCTGACGCTGGCGGTGCGCACGCTTCAGACGTGGATGCCGCGCGCTGATGCTGCCATCGTGAACGCAGAGCCGAAATGGGCCGCGCTGTTGACGGGCGAATCGCCCGTAGCGGTTGCGCACCGCGAATTCGATGGGATCGTCGCCGCGTACCGCGCACAGAACCTCCCGATCGTCCTCGTCATCGACGTCACCAACGGCGTCGACCGCACGAGCGAATCCGCCGAGCTGGTGGCGGCCGGCCGCAGCATCGCGGAGCCGGCCGTACAGTCACTATACCGTGCATGGGTACGCACGCTCATCGCCCAACTGCGGCCGACGGCCTTGGGACTCGCCGCCGAGACGAACCTGATTCGACTGGCCGCGCCGGCGCGCGTCTATCAGGCCGTGGTGCAAATGACGAACGATGCGGCACGCGATGCGAAGACCGACGCGCCATCCCTGCCACTTTTCGTTTCCATTCAGGTCGAAACCGCGTGGGGACGCCTGCAAGGCACCACGCAATACATTGGCGTCGAACAGGATTTTCGCGACTTCCCCTTCACGCAGTGGCTCGGCCTCTCGTCGTATCCGTACCTTGGTGGCTTCACCACACCGGAGCAGGTGCCGGACGATTGGTACGCGCGCCCACTCAACGGTCGCACCATACCGACGGTGATCACCGAAGGCGGTTGGACGTCCGCGAACACCGGGGCAGTCATCTCGTCACCGGCCTTGCAGGCGCGCTGGATCACGCGGCAGATGCAACTCGCCGATAGGCTGGCACCGAATTATGTGTTTCAGCTCGAATTCGCCGACCTCGATCTGGCCGCATTCGGCTTGCAGAATGATCCACGTCTGCTCCCGTTCGCTCGACTCGGCCTGACGGACACGACGCTGGGCGCGAAGCCGGCGCTGGCCGTCTGGGATGCAGTGTTTGCACGCGTCCGGACCCGCTGAGCAGCGCGCGGTGTGTGTCGTCGCGCGCGCAACCGGCAACTGGCCTACGGCTGACGCTCTCCGGTCTTCGCCTTCACCGGCTTCACCGGCAGCACACCGCCAGTCCCGCGCTTCGTCCAGATCGCGATGATCCCACAGCCCGAGGTCATCGACAGAAACTCCGCCGGTACCATGCTCGGTCGCGGATAGACCTCGACCGCCGCGACGTCCTCGCGCCGCGCAACGTCGTCGATCGTGACGCTCGCCGCTTGCGACGGTGGCAGTGCGGAGCCATCGAGCACGATCGTCGCAGGACACTCGGCGCCGTACGAATTCCGCATCATCACCGTCTGACCGTATCCACCCACCTGCCGGATGGTGAGCCCACCGATCCCGCGCAGCGCATCGGTCACGAACATCGTCGAGTGATCGCGGATCGTCGCCGCATCGATGAAGGTGCCGACGCCCGTGCGCCAGCGCCGTTCGATCGCACGCACTTCCACCGGCACAGACCTGCCCGCGGCCACGCGCACCGTGTCCAGCTGCACGCGCTGCACGGGCAGTCGCAGATCCACCGTTGTCGCACCGGCGTCGCTCAGACGGACCATCTGGCGGACCGGCTGATATCCGATCGCGCGTGCTTCCACCGTCTGCGTGCCAGCGCCCGCGTCGCGGATCACGTACGTACCAGCCGCAGTCGTGCGCACCTGCGTGCCGATACCGATCACACGCACTACCGCATTCGCGAGTGGCCGTCGGTCGGCAGTCGTGATGGTCCCGCTCACCACCGCACGACCACGCCGTACCGATAGGCGCACCGACGCGTCACTCGCGCTGTCGGCCTTCACGGCGATGTGCTCCACCGGCGCCACCACGAGGTCGAGCATCGTGTAGCCCGCGTCGCTCGTCGCCACCTCGACGGCACCGCTCGTGTCGGCACCGCTCCACGCCACGCCACGCAGCGTGCCGCCGGACGGCGCGCCACACACCGTGTATCTGCCGCTCGAATCCGTCATCGCCGTCCGCACACGCTGGTCGGTCACCATGCGGCCTTTCTGGAGCACCCACTCCGGCCATGACACTTCCACCGTCGCCCGCACGAGTGGCGCGTCGTCACTGGCACGTCGCACTTCGCCGACGATCACGCCCATGTCCGCGGCCAGAGGCGCGCGACAACTGAGCAGCGTCAGCGTATGCGCACTCGGTACCGTGAGCGGAACGACGACCTCGCCCGCCTCCTGAATGTCGATACGCACCACGCCGGGCTCGAGCCGCAGTGAATCGAGAACCGGGTGCAGGAACGTCGCCAACCAGGCTCCGGCCGGCACGCTGTCATACACGAACCGTCCGAACAGATCACTCGTCGTGCTGCGCCCGACGCTCGGATCGCTCGCCTTGACGATCCGCACCATCGCGCCCGACAGCGGACGGCGCGACAGGCTGTCGTAGACAATGCCGGTGATGCGCGCCTGCACAGGTCGCTGTGCGTGGAGCGCCATCGGCACGCATGCCAGCAACACGGTGCGCGTCAGCGCCCGACAGATTCTCGAAAACGTCACGGGTGTTCTGGTCGACGTGATGTGTGCACGCTGCACACCGAACTGAAGTAGCGCACTGGAAGGAAATCACCGACCGGGCTTGTACGCCAGCGCCCCGTCACGAATCGTGCTGAGAAGCGCTGCGGTCGGGACACGTCACTCTGCGTTGGCCCTCGTACACGCTCGCGTCTTCGGAACCAGAGGTACGGGCGCATGGAAGGTCGATCGATCGGGTTCAGTCTGGCTGGCGTCGCTGGAGTCGGCGCCATCATCGCGGCCCTGACCGCGAACCAGACGACGCGCATGCCCGTCACCGCCGCGACACAGGCCGGCATCGCGGCGCCGAAAGGTGAACTGGTGCATCTGCGCGTCGGCACCACCGACAGCGTGCGTGCCGAATACCATCGCGGCCGTTCGCTGATCGAGGACTATACGCGCCGACATGTCGGCTGCAGCGCGGCACGACGAGCTGAATGCCGCCGAGACACCAGCGCCGGTCGCGACTCGCTGCAGGTCATGATCGCCACGATTCCTGATCCATTCGATTCGCATCTCGACTGGGCGTACGACGCGTATCTCGAAGCGTTGCGTCGCTCCTTCGCCGCCGCCGGTTACGTCCCCGATCGCTTCTGGTTGCCCAGTGCCGCCGATAGCGTCACCGTCACCATCCCTCCCGACTCGATCAAGCGCGCCGCGCGCGACACGACCTCCGATACGATGAAGGTCGCGCTCCACGAGTTCTATCCCGGCGTGCTGCTGTTCCGCAGTCAGAATCCGCTCGATCATCGCCTCGCACTGTTGTATCTCGTCAACGAGCTGCCAACGACCGGACTGCACAAGGAAGCCTTCCTCACCGCGGTGCGCGAGCGACGATTGCTGCTCAGCGACACATCGTCATTTGCCGTTGCCAGTCAGGTTCGCCACACGCTGCTGATTGCCGGCCCGATCTTCTCCGGTGCCGCACAGTCGCTCCGCACCTCGATCGATGATGCGCTGCGATCCGTTGACACCGACCTGCAGGCTGTGCGCACCGTGACCGGTTCTGCAACGAATGCGGGTAACGTGCTCGCACTCTCCGGCATGACCGGTACGGCGAGACTCTCGTTTCAGGGCACACTCAACTCCGACGACGCGATGCGCGAGGTACTCAACACCTCGCTCCAGACACTCGGACTGAAACCAAAGCAGGTGGCGATCCTCAGCGAGAGCTCCACGCTGTACGGCGCCGAGGCGAGCGGCACCGACTTTCTCACCATCACGTTCCCGCTCAACATCGCGAGCCTGAACAATGAGGTTGGCGACAATACCGGCGATGGCGGCGGAGGTGCGGCGTCGCTCCCCGGGCTCGGTCAGTCGTCGCGCACCCGTCTCGAGTTGCGCGATCAGATGCGGCCGCGCGAGAATCCGTCCGTCGTCTCCAAGCTGACCGTCCCCACGCTCGAACTGATGCTCGGCGAGATCGTACAGACTCTCGCCGAACACGAGATCCGCGCCGTCGTCATCCAGGCCAGCGACATTCGTGATCAGCTGCTCCTCGCCCGCGAAATCCGGGTACGCAACCGCGATACGCAGATCATCACATTCCAGTCGCACCGCCTGCTGCTGCGACCCGAATATGCCACGCAGCTGAATGGCACACTGGTTCTCACGAGCTACCCGCTCTTTCTCGAGGATCAGTGGTGGGATCAGGAGCAACCCCGCGGTCTGCTGACGCTCTCGAACGACGCCGCCGTCGGCACCTACAACGCCGTGCTCACGCTGCTCGATCGTCCGCGCCTGCGCATCGAGTACGAGTCGCCACTCACGCGCGGCACCGGTCCCGCCATCCCGCCGGTCTGGCTCACTGCGGTCGCGAACAATCGTTTCGTGCCGATCTCCGCCTCCGCCACCAGCCCTGCCACGCAGGCCTACTTCGGCGACGACGCTCGCGTCCCGAACAACACACGCGCGCGGCTCGACACGAATCCGACGACGCGCGATTCGTCCATTCTCTCCGTCCTCGCACTCGGCGTGCTGCTGCTGATTGTCTGCCGGCAGGTGCTGGTCGAGCGACGGCCGATTCCCACCGGTCGTGTGCCGCGCGATCAGAGCGATGCACTGTCATTCAGTCGCATCGAAACGCACTCGCTGCTAATTCACGAGCGCATCTACGCCACGCTGCTCGTCGTCGCAGCCACGGACATGTTCGTGCCCGCGGCCATCATCCTGTTGCTCGCGAGTCCAGGCGCCATCATCCGGTTCGGCGTGTGGGGCATCACCACGCTCGCGCTGCTGCTGATCGCAGTCGGCATCATCGACGTCATTCGACTGGTCGCTCGCTCGATGGGCGACGGTGTGCGATACGCGTTCCTGAACCCGGAGTGGGACACCAACGATGCCCGCTCCATCCACACGCGCAGCATCTTTCGCGCGGTCTTCCAGAAGGGACGCCTGGCTCAGATGCGTTGGTGGGGCGAGATCGTCGGGCGTGCCATCGTCGCCATCGTCGGCCTGGCCCATCTCGCGCTCACGCTCGTCTACGCGATTCAACTACGCCAACTGGCGCTAATCGATCGGCCTCGTTTTCTGCTCTTCGCGTATCGCGCCGAGCGTGGGTGGAGTGGCGTCTCGCCGCTGCTGCCGCTGATTCTGTGCGGCGCCGGCTTCGCACTCTGGACCGGCTGGCAATGGCGTGTCACACGTCGCCTGCACGAGGAAACCACGGCGACCGAGGAAGTCGCGCTGGCCCTCGCCCGCGCCACCCGCGGCCAGACGACCGACGAGCCGCTCCACCGCGTCGCGCGTTGCGTCGACACGACCCGCGCGGCGCTCTTTCGCATTCACCCCACGCTCGGCGGGTTTGCGCTCACGGCATTGCTGCTCGTGCTGGGCGTGCTGATCTACCAGCGGCACGTCGGCTCTGTCGAACGTATCGTCCTCGCGCCGGTCTTCTGGCGCTGGAGTTACGACCTGCTGTTCTGGATCGGCACCTTCTCGATGCTCGTCACCGGCGCGTGGGCTGTATACCGCATCGCCACCACGTGGGGCGCGCTGCAAGACGCGCTCGGTGGCCTCAGTGAGACACCGCTCTTCAACGCGTTCGCGCGCCTGCCACCCCATATCTCGAAACTCACGCGGCTGAACATCTTCGCCAGCAGCAACACCGCGTCGGTGCGCCGTACCATCAGCGACCGCTGGCACGAACTGACACGCCAACTCGCGGACCTCGAGCACGCGCTGCGAGAGCGCGCCACCCCCGACACCCTCACCGTCAGCGACATCGAGGCCGGCGGCATCGTCCTCGGCGTGCTGCACGCCAACGCGCCGCAGGGCGAGTTCTCGGCGCTGGCAAAGGACATCCGCATGCGCTGTATCCGTCGCACCGCCTGTGCCTTGCGCGACGTCTGGCGCGCCACGGACACGGTACCGCGGCCCACCGGCGATGTACCGATCGCGCAGCGACCGCCCGCGAAGGCGGTGCGCGATGCGATTCGCACCGCCGAGGAGTTTCTGGCCGTCGAGTGCGTGCGCTACATCGAGTCGGTGCTGCACGATCTGCGGCGGCTGGCGAGCTATCTGCTCGTGTCACTCCTGCTGTCGGTCGCGCTCCTCTCGTCATTCCCATTCCAGCCGCAGGGCATCGTCAAGCTGGCGTTCATCGCACTACTGCTGAGCACCGTCGTCGTCCTGTTCCTGGTGATGACGCAGATGAGTCGCGACGATGTCCTCAGTCAGATCACGCGTTCGGAGATCGGCAAGGTCTCATGGGATACCACGCTGGTACTGAATGTGGTGCTCTTCGGAGCGATTCCGCTGCTCGCGCTGCTCAGTTCCGAGTTCCCGGGCGTGCGCACATTCCTGTTCTCGTGGGCCGAGCCGATGGTGCGTTCGATCGTGAAGGTCTGATGTAGTCGAGGCATGCGGTCATGCACTTTGGCGCAGCGTGGCCGCGACGCCCGCGAGCGCTGCATCCATCGCCGCCATCGTCGAGCCATCGCGGAACGCGCTATCCCACGCGTGCAGGCCATCACGATCGTCGGTCGGCCGGAATTTGCGCGCGACGCTGCGCATCCCTTCCGTGATCGCATATGCGGTCAGCTTGCGACGTGCCACACTGTCCGCCCACTCCACGAACGTCGCAACGAACGTGAAGTGTTGCAGCCAGTACTGCCACGGCGCGACCGGCGCATGCAGCGAGAGCAACGCTGCCCACGGCGCCGGATCGCAGCGATAGCGCGTCGCACCATCGTCGACCATCAGTACGATCTTCGCCGCCGCCATGCGATCGAGCGCGCGACGAATGGCCGATGGCGTGTAGCCCGTCGCCTGCGCAATCTCCGTCACCGTCGACCACGCGCTCCCGCGCGCGAGCAGGTACGCGAGTGCATCGGCGCGCGCACCGACGCCAAGCGCCATGCGGAAGCGCAGCACGAGCAGCGCCGCGTGTTCCACCGGCAAGCGGCCATCGTCAGAGATGAGGCCGATCGTCTCGCCATCAGCCGCGGCGCTGTCCTCGTCAGCGCTCGCCGAACGTGCGCTGCCCTCACTGCCCTTGATGATCGGTGACCAGCGGAAGTCCTTCGCGCGCTCCTGCGCCGTCACGGCCACCGCACGCAGCTCGGCCTGCACGTCACTCGAATAACCCTTCGCGATATTGCGCGTGCGTTGGACGCTGAGCAAGTCAGACCACTGCGTGATCCACTCGTGCACTGTCACACGCAGGGCCGGCTCGCGCGGGATCAGCCAGAGCGACACCAGCAGCAGCGCTTCCGGATCGATGATCGCGTCGCCCGCCGCACCACCGGTCAGCGCGGTCCACTGCGAGCGCGCGGCATCGCGCGCGGCATCGGCGAGCATCGCGGCTGTCGTGGCCAGGGCTCGCTGCGTCTCGACGTAGGCAGCGGTGCGGTCGAGCGTCGTGAGATCGGCGTCCATCGGATCCGGAGGCGAGAAGATCATCCGTTTGCGCGATGAAATAGCCACCGAAGTACCATGAAAGCAATGATGTCTGACTTTTAAAGGACCCATCGCAGGCTCCCTTTCGGCTGGAGCCGATTGGCGGCGCCGCCTCAGACGTTCGCCGGCGGGCTATGTTCTGCTCGTCACTCACTGCTGGCAGAGGCTCATGCTCCGTCGTCCGTTTTCCATCATCCCAGCTTGCCTGTCGCTGCTGTTCGCCACGTCACTCGGCGCTCAGGCACCGGCAGCGAAGGAGGGCTACGTCACCACGCCGGACGCCGCCCGGCTGTTCTATCGTGTCGTCGGCAGCGCGAAGGACACGATCATCGCCGTGCATGGCGGACCCGGGGTCGATCTCGAGAGCATTTATGGTGACTTCCTGCCGCTGGCGAAGAAGCACACCGTGATCTTCTACGATCAGCGCGGTGCCGGTCGCTCGACACTGCCTCCTGATACCTCGACGCTCAATGCAACGCAGCAGGTGAAGGATCTGGACGCCGTCCGAACCTTCTTTCATCTCACGCGCGTGACGCTGGTCGCGCACTCCTACGGCCCGTTGCTCGCGGCGACGTATGCCATCGCGCATCCGGATGTCGTGAGCCGCATGGTGTTCTTCGGCCCAGTGCCGCCACGTCGCGGGGATTTCTGGCAGCGCTTTGCGACCAGCATGCAGACCAGGTTGGACTCCACGCAGCGACGCGCGATGGCCTCCGCCAACCGCCGCCTCGCGGACACGTCGGCCAGCGATGCCGCGATTCGTCAGGGCTGCACGGACTACTGGGCGCTCGCGATGCGTCCGCGCCTCGCGGAGCCGGACAGGAAGCCGTCCATGATTCACGCCGATCTCTGTGCATCGGACGCGCGTGGCATTCGCTACGGCCTCACGCGCACCAATGGCGCGGTGATGGGCTCATACGGCGAGTGGGACATTCGTGCGGCGCTCCGGAACGTGCCCGCACCAACGCTCGTGATCCATGGCGAGCAGGAGTCGATTCCGATGGATCTGGTCGCTGAGTGGGTCACGGCGTTGCCGCATGCATCGCTGATGAAGATTCCGAGAGCGGCGCACTTCACGTATGCGGAGCGGCCGGAGCTGGTGTGGCCGGCGGTCGAGACGTTTCTCGCGCAACCGCTGCCGGCGCACTGATTTTCAACGCATGTGACAGCACAGGGATGCGACGCGCACACCCATCCAAACGCCGCATCCCTGACTGTCACTGCGTCACGCGTCGAGCAGGGTGCTGAACGGAAATGTGTTGAAGAGCGACAGACCGGCCACATTCCACGCCACACCGAACCAGACGCTATCCGTCCCCGACCAGCGACGGATCACGATCTCGTAGCTCTGCCCCGGGGATGCTGCGAACTCGGCCACTTCATAACTGTTGTCCCAGCTCGCCGCGACCGCCACCTGGGTGCCGTTACTGTCGCGCACCAGCAGATCGAAATCAACCGTCAGCGTCGATGCCGTCGCAGTATCACCCGACGACGTGACGGCACTGTCCCATGCCAACGCAACTTTCACGGTCGGTGAAAAGATGAATAGCGGGACGCTGACGCGATAACGGAACGTCGCCAGCCGGTCCGCACCGAACGACGCCGAGGAGAGCGTCCCGATGTCCCAGCCCCGCAACGTCGCCGGTGCATCGCGGAAACGCCGCTGCTGAGCGATGCGAACACCGGCGAGCGCGTCAACGGCGCCAGCGCCATCGCGCGCGTCCGTGCGTCGAACCACATCCTGCCACCACGTGCCGTCACGCACGTTGCGCCCCGCTGAAGCCATCAGGATCGCGCGGCACCCTTCAGGCCACGAGCACAGTGTACTGTCCACATCCTGCAGCAGCGCCGTCACGCCCGCCGTTGCCGGCGCGGCGAAACTCGTGCCGGACATCGTCTGACCATTCGCAGAGACGCCCGTGCCATTCGCGGCGAGCTCCGGCAGTTCCCGATCACCGTGCGATGATGTCGGATTGCGGAACACCGAGTCGCTGGACATGGCGGCCGCTGTATCATCGTGATTGCCGACCGCGAGCGAGTTGTATCCCTTGTGATTCACGAACTCGTTTTCCGGCGGTTGAATGTTATCCGCATCACCCTGCCAGAAATTCCCTGCCGCCTGCAGGATCGTCGGATATGGCCACCGCAGCGCGAGCCAATCCTTCAGCAGATCATCCGACTGCAGCCCGGCACCTCCCGGCTCCGTGTTCCGGTGAAAACTCTGACTCACCACCGTGCAATGCTGATCACGGACCGCCCAGCGCAACGCGGCAATATCACCACTGTTGGCGGAATAGAGATCACAGTCCGGCGAATGCCCATGTGGCTTGTTCGCCTCGCTGTTCTTGATGATCGCCGAGGTCAGTCGCGCGTGATTGCTCGCGTTGGGCGTCGTTGAGAATTGGCCGGCGAAGCTGAGATTCGTCAGCACGCTCGGACCGTCTTCCCAGACCGCCACGCGGATTCCGGTACCGTCGAACCCGAGATTCTGTGCACGATCCGAGCGCGCGACGCCAATTGAATCCTTCAGGTCATTGATCGCCGTCGTATCGTCGAAGTGAATGATCCCGATGTTCGGGTTTCGCGCCAGTTCACGCAGCTGCGCGACGGTCGCGGTGGCGCGAACGAGCGGCACCGCATCGTCCGGCTTCTGCGACCGATCATCCTTGGCTACGAACACTTTCAAGTTTGTGAGCGTATCGCGCAGGGATGCTGTTGCCTTCGCGAGTATTTCCACGACTTTGCGCTCGCCCTCCGGTGGCTCGACTGAGCGCTTATCGGCGGGCTTCTCGAAGGGGGCTGGCGGCAGTTCGATGCGCGGCCAGATGATCACGGGAATCTTCGCGTCGGCCTTCTCGTTCGCGATCCTGTCATACAATGCCTCGTGCAGCCGACCGTACTTCTCGACGCGACGCTTGCTCAACTCTGCATAGCGTGAGGCCAGGTCGACACGCTCGCCCTTGTCGGTGAATGCCAGCTCGACGGGCGTGCCGTCCTTGCGGCTGACGGCCTTGATGGCGTCGATGTAGCCTCCGCGAGTGAGCTGCCCCGGCGTGAGCCGCTCGACCGCCAAATCACCGATGACGAGGCGCGCCGCGTGTTCGACACGCAGCTCCGGCGGAATCTGTCCCGTGATCGGAATCACCGAGAATGGCAGGAGAAATTCATCCACCAGTCGCTCGCCTTTTGGGCCGAGCAATTCGCGCACGGTGAGTTGGTAGCTGCCGAGTGCGTCGTCGGGGAGGCGGACGATGATCGAGCGCCCGCGTTTTGCGACCTCGATTTTCAGCGGGACGTCAGTGCAGCCTCGAGTCACGCGGATTGCCGCTTGAGCGGATTGCGGATCCGCCGTCCCGTTCGGCGTCAGTTCGATGGGTGTACCGGGCTGTACGATTTCGTTGGCGCTGATGTTGACACGAATCTGGAGTTCGCGGATTTCGACAGGCATGCCAGTCTCCCGAGTTGTCACGTACGACATGCGATCGGTGCGGCGTGGAGCGTTGCCGGCACGACAGTCGTGTGATCGCGGAGATCATGACGAGGGGAAACGCGAATGGCTCTCGCGAGCTGCTCCCTGCCCGGCCGAGAACCTCGGCGCGTTGGCCGCGTCAGTGTTCTGGCTGTTTCCGCCGCGCGGAGGCGGATCGAAGCACGGCGCGAGCCACTGAGCAGGCGAGGTCAACGCCTGTCAGACTGAGTCGAATGTCCGGATCCTGGCGCCACCCGCGCCACAATCAGGAAGCCCCCATCGATCGCTCAGTTTCCTCCTGAGGTGCGACCCCATGTCCACATTTCGGCACATCCTGACGGCCATCGCTCTACCGGTCATGGCGATGTCGTTCTGCCCCACGACTGCGTCAGCCCAATACGGCTGGGTGCACCTCGCCACCCACCTCAGCGGCAAGCCGGCCTTGCCGTCGACGGAGCCTGGCAATGGCTTCACGGCCCTTTACCTCAAGAACCTCAATGGTACCGAGACGAAACTCGCCAGCGTGGAGTTTCCCGTCGGGACGTACACGCTCGCGCGTGTGACCGGCCGCTACCGGAACTGCGACACCGAAGCCATCAACATCACCTTCTCGATTACCTCAGGCCAGCACACCTTCGTCGACGTGCCGATGGCGTTCACCACCTGCGACGTGGAATTCACGATTTACAGCCGCGGCGGCGGCCTCGGGATGCTCCAACTCATCACATCCGCCAACGTCATCACCGCAGAATGCCGCATCGCGCTGAACAATGCCGGACGAATCGAGTATGTCGAACACCAGAAGCGCTGTCACGCGACGCTGCCGTACCGCGCCAACATGCAGTTCGTCTCTACGCCGCTGACCTCGCGCACGAAAAACGCAACGGGCGATTCGGTCGCGGTCTCGTCGGCATTCCGTCCCGACACCATGACCTACATCGTCGGTGACGGCTTCATCGGCCAGTCCACCGTGACCGACCCGTTTCCCGACGAGCTGGTCGCGCAGCATCCGGATCTCAAACTTGTCAGGACCGGTGGCACGTACGGCGGGCAGATGGTCACGGCCCAGTTCACGCTGACGAACGAAAGCGCGTTCCGCGCGCAGCAAGTCACGGTCACGAAGGAACTGCGTGATTCACTCTTCGGCAGCGGATATACCATCTCGCAGATGACCGCCACGCGCGGTGACTGCAACGGAAACCGTGGCCCTTCCTGCTATCTGCAACAGGTCTTGCCGGGCGACACGATACAGTTGTCGATCGCGCAGTTCAATCGCGAAAACACGCCGGGCAATGTCACGCCATACTGCAAATCTGTCGTCGCGATCCAGCCCCCGCTCAATGGCACGCCCGCGATTACCGAGACCGACACGACCAACAACCGCCAGCCATGTCGCGCCACGAGCGTGCAGGTTGCCATCGCACTCGGCAGCAATGCACCGCTCTCGCGCCCGGTCACGCGCGGCACGAGCAACGCACCGATCCTGCAGTTCAGCATGAACCCCGCATCGCCGCAGACGCTCAACAGCATCACGCTCCGCGCATCGGGTAGCGGTAACGAACAGGTGGACGTCACCGGCGTGCACCTCTACGTCGACGTGAACGGCAACGGCGCGATCGATGCCAACGATACCGCGCTGGCGAGCGGCACTTTCCCCGCCAACGATGGCACCGTCGTCCTGACCATCGCACCGCCGTACACCGTCAGCGGCCCGACATCGTTTCTCGTCACGTATGACTTCAACACGACCATCGCACCGCGCCTCGGCACCGGCACGAGCACCAGCACGGCGCTGCTGTTCCTTCCGGCGTTCGCACTGCCACTGGCTTTCCGACGGAAGCGCGCACCGATCACGCGCATCTCGTTTCTAAGTCTGACGGTGTGCCTCGCCAGTTGCGGCGGCGGCTCCGACTCCACCGCGCCACCGGTCGTGCCTCCCGTGACCAGCATCGCCACCTATCAGGCCACACTCACCGGCGTCAATCTCTCAGGGGTCGATGTGCCGGGCGTCTCACTCGTCGGCGCCACGATCTCCGTCACGCGGTGACGTGCGCGCCGCGCGCAGTACGTGCACTGCTGGTCGCTGTCCGGAACGCGGGGTAGGTTCCGGACGGCGGGCTCGTCGGACCCGCGTTCCGACGTGTCGCCCCAGCCCGGATCGCCATCTGTCACTCGTCCCTGACGACGTTCCCGCACCGGCCGCAGTCCATGTGTCGGCAGACGCCGACGCACTCGTGCCAGTGCTCTACGCCGAACTGCGACGCATTGCGCGACGTCAGCTCGCCAATGAGCGCGATGCGCACACGCTCAGCACGACGGCCCTCGTGCACGAAGCGTACATGCGCCTCGCCGGTCCGGACACCTTCGATGCCGGCAATCGGGCGCACTTTCTCGCCGCGGCGGCAGTCGCCATGCGACGTGTGTTGATCGATTCGGCGCGTCGCTATCAATCGCAGAAGCGCGGCGGCGCGTGGCATCAGATTGCACTCTCCGACGTGCAGATCGCGGCCGATGAACGCGCTGATATCCTCATCGCGCTCGACCGCGCGTTGGACGCGCTGGCGGCGAATAACGCCCGCCTCGCGCAAGTCGTGCACTACCGCTTCTTCGGCGGCATGACGGAAGAAGAAACGGCGATCGCACTCGGCGTCACCGATCGCACAATCCGGCGCGATTGGATCAAGGCCCGCATGTGGCTCGGCGCCGCGCTGAGCGGTGACCTCGAATGACGCATGAATCGCTCGGTGACCTGTGGCCGCGCGCCGAGCCGATCCTCGACGGCGCACTCGCGCTGTCGGAAGGCGATCGCGCGGCGTACGTCGACGCGGTCTGTCAGCATGATCAGGTGTTGCACGCCGCCGTGATGCGCCTGCTGCACTTCGCCGATGCACCAGCCGGTGAGGCCGACAGCGGCGCAGCCGAATGGGCTGGTCCCGTGTTGGCGCGCCTGGCGGACGCCGATCATCGCTCCGCCGTCGGCGAGCGCGTGGGACCCTATCAGCTCCTGCGCGTACTCGGCCAGGGCGGCATGGGCACCGTGTACGTCGCGGAGCGCGCGGACGACCAGTATCGCAAAGCCGTCGCCCTCAAGCTGGTGCGCTCCGGTCTGCGCGACGATCCGCACCTGCGCGAGCGGTTTCTCGAAGAGCGACAGATCCTCGCATCACTCGAACATCCGAATATCGCGCGGCTGCTCGAAGGCGGCGTCACCGCGGATGGTGAGCCGTGGTTCGCCATGGAGTTCGTCGACGGCGAAGCGCTCGATCACTGGTGCGAGACACGGCAGTGCACCCGCGAGCAGCGTCTGCACCTGTTCCTCGCCGTCTGCGATGCCGTGCAGTACGCACATCGCAACCTGGTGATCCATCGCGATCTCAAACCGTCGAACATTCTCGTCACGGCGGACGGCGTCGTCAAATTGCTCGACTTCGGCATCGCGAAATTGCTCGATCCGACGCGCGTCAGCGACAGAGCAACGCAGACTGGCAACGTGCGTCCACTGACGCCGGAATACGCGAGCCCGGAGCAGATGCTCGGCCGCGCAGTCGCCACCGGCGCGGACATCTACAGCCTCGGAGTCGTTCTGTATGAACTGCTCACCGATGTCCGACCGCTCTCACTCACCGATGAAGCATCGAGCGACTGGGCGCGCATCGTATCAGAGCGCACCCCGATCGCGCCGTCTCTGGCAGCGAAGGATCCACGCGGGCTGCGCGGTGATCTCGATACGATCGTGCTGATGGCGCTGCGCAAGGAACCGGAGCGCCGCTACGCCACCGTGGCGCAACTCGCCGAAGACGTGCGCCGTCATCTCGCCGGTCGCCCCGTGACGGCGCGCCCCGATACGTGGCGCTATCGCACCGAAAAGTTCGTCCGACGTAATCGTGCCGCAGTCACGGCAGGCGCGGTGGTTCT
This sequence comes from Gemmatimonadales bacterium, assembly GCA_038231095.1. Classification (GTDB taxonomy): domain Bacteria; phylum Gemmatimonadota; class Gemmatimonadetes; order Gemmatimonadales; family Gemmatimonadaceae; genus JACMLX01. The sequence goes on along the minus strand of JBBRLZ010000007.1, from coordinate 23,668 downwards.
CGCAACGATACTTGGCGGCTCGGCAGTCATCGCAGCGCGCGGCCGTGAGGCCACGCGTCAGGCGCGGCGCGCTGATCAGGCAAAGAATTTCCTCGTCGACATCTTCGACGCCGCCGATCCGGCAGGCGGGAACGCGAGCGATTTGACCGCGCGGCAACTGCTCGACATCGGAACCAGCCGCGTGGATTCGTCGCTCGCCGCCGATCCCGCACTGCGCGCCGAGATGCTGGAGATTCTTGGTGAAATCCGCACCGATCGTGGCGAATATCCGGCCGCCGATTCACTGCTCGGGCGCTCCGTGGCGCTGACACGCACGCTGCACCCCGCGACGCCGGCATCGCTTGCGGTCCGGCTCACGCGGTGGGCGTGGGCGATCGTCTACCGCAACGACTATCCGCGCGCCGACTCGATTCTCACGCAATCACTCGCCGTCTCGCGCGCCGCCGGCCTCGAAGACACCACCTACTACGAGACGCTCAACGAGCTCGCCGCCGTGCGACGCCGTACCGGCAAGCTGGCCGACGCGGAACGACTCTACCGTCAGGTGCTCGCGCACCAGGTCGCCGTGCATGGGCCGGACGATCCGCACGTCGCCGATCAGCTCAATGACCTCGCCGTGGTGCTCGTCTCCGGTCGTCGCTTTGTCGAAGCAGAGTCGGCGTACGTCGCGTCGTATCGGATCCGTCAGCGAGTGCTCGGTCCGGAGGCATTACGCACGATTCTGTCGCAGGGTGGGGTAGCCAATGCGCGCGGACAGCGCGGTGAGTTCACGACGGCGATCCCGATGCAGCGTGACGTCGTGTCAAAGCTCGACCGGCTCTATGCGGAGGATCGCGCTCGTCGTGCGACGCACCGCGTGAATCTGGCCGAGATGCTGCTGAATGCCGACTCCGCGCAGGCGGCGCTGCCGTTTGCGCGCGAGGCATTCGAGTTGCGCACGGCGCTGCTCGGCGCGGCACATCGTGAAACGCTGCGTGCGCAGTTACTCGTGTCGGATCTCGACGTGCGTACCGGTGATCTGGCTGGCGCCGCGCGGATCTCGCGCTCCGCGTTGACGACCGCCGAGAAGGCGTACGGAGCGTCGGACAGGACCACCGCGGCCGCGAGGGATGCGGTGGGCTGGGCGGCCCTGAAGCAGGGTCATGCAGGAGCTGCTGAGACGGACCTCCTGACGGCGCTCGCAGCGCGCCGTGCGCTCACACCAGCGGCCGCGCGTGATGTCGCGGAATCCTTGCGACACCTCGGCGTTCTGTACGCACAGACGGCGCGCATGGAGGCCGCGACACGCATGCAAACGGAAGTGCTCGCGCTCGACTCGAGTGAGGTGCCGCCGGACCGGTCGCGGATCGCCCGCGATCAGGCACTCCTGGAGACCTTGCAACGGAACACTTCGCATCCGTAGTGGATCGAATGGTGCGTCGAGTCCGAGCCAGGAGGACGACGCGCCGTATGTCGGCCGTCACCTGACACCCCAGCGCCAGTCCGGGTGCTACCGTGCAGCGATCGCAATTGCACGACTCCCTCAAGCGGAAGGTCATCGTGATCCGCAAGACATTTCTGGCACTGTTGCTGTTGGTCTGCGCCGCGCCCCGGGGGCTGTCCGCGCAGGCGGAGTGGCGCGTCGATGGATTCTCGATCACCGAGCGTGGCTTCCGAGGCACGCTGCTGTTTCGCAACGGCCAGTCGCCATTCGATACGCCGATTCTGGGCATCCGGACACTGCGCATTTCGCTCACGCCTGACACGCCGCGCTGCGCAAACTTCGAGGCGTGCTTCTTGACGAGCAACATCATCACTCGTGTTGGCCGTGTCGATACCCGCCGCTTCGACTTTGTCGGCGGCGCGTCACTCGTGTTCGATGGTGGCGTGTGGAGTGAAGATTCGTGCGTCTCCTGCTGGCAGCGGCTGTACACTGCGCCAACAGGCATCGGCGCGCTGGGGTGCTCAGCGCCGTACGGCAATCCCGGTGTGATCGACTTCTACTCCGGCCGTACCTGTCCGGCGGACGGCTTTGACGGCTGGTTCGCACTCCCGTTCGAGTGGAGATCGTTCGAGGCACTGCCTGACGGCTTCGCGTGGAAGGAGTCGGATCTGTTGCCGGTGTTCACGTATCGCAGTTGGGGCAACCTGAACGGGTTTCTGGTGCCGGAGCCGAGGAGTCTGGCGTTACTTGCGATTGGACTTGTCATCCTTGGCATGTATCGGAGCCGACGGGCGCCGACGAATTAGCGGCACGTTGTCGCTGGGCGTTCTAACGGCGCGCTCGCGTTGGCCGTGCGGTGCCGCGCGTTCAGATGCGGACCGACCGTACTGCGGTCGCCACGAACGCTCGCGTGGTCCACCACCGTCCAGCACCCCCTGCCACCCCCTGCACCAGCCAGTGGAGCGCCAGCAGGCTCGCCTCCAGCGCGAAGCCCGGCGCTGTTTCTGCGAAGTCGCGCGATGCGGGTGTATGCGCGCTGATCGCGGCGCGCGCAGGGTTGTACTGCCGTGGTGTTCCGCGCGGGCGCCAGACTGTCGTCCCCGACGCCGTGTCATTCTACGGCGCGCGCACCTTATCGATCCAGCTGTCACCGACGACCATGCGCATCGGCTTCCCGGCCAGTTCGACAAATCGCACGACTTCACCAACCTCGCCGCCGCCTGTCGGTGCGGTGTAACGAAAGCGGCCGCCGCCGAGCGGCTCGAGCGTCGTTGTTGTATCCACGGCCGCTGCATTGGGTGTGATCAGCACCAGCTTCTGATTGAGCAGCACGACTTGCTGATCGCCCCACACGCCGCGATACAGTCCGGCGAATCGCGCCCACGTCGGATCCCACGCCACGGCCATCGGCGTCCCCCTCGCCGCCTTCGCCACGGCCGCGCCCACGGTCGCCATCAACTGTCGTGCGATCTCGCCGACATTCGAATCATTCGTGTTCGTGAGCACGATCACGCCGACCTTGTCGTCCAGCTGCAGCGAGGTGAACGTCGTATTGCCGGGATACCCACCGCCGTGCCCGACGTACGTGCGATTGTTGTAGCGCTGTACATCGAAGCCCAGTGCGGATCCCGAGATCCAGGTCTCATCCACCGACCGCACGCGATGCAGTTCGCGCCACGATCCGCTGCTCACGATCTGCGCGCCGCCGCGTGCACCGCGCCGGAAATTCGCCGACACGAAGCGCGCCATGTCCTCGACATTCGACGTGATACCCGTTGCCGCGGCCATACCCTTCGCGTCGACGAACGGAATCACGTCACGTGTGCCGTCCGGCATCCGCCGCGTGTAGGGCACCGCCAGCCCAGACACGTTCTTGTCGACGCTCGATGATGTCATGCCGAGCGGCTGGTAAATGTGGCGCTCGACATAGTCTGCCCACTTCTCGCCGCTGACTTTCTCGATCAGCAGTCCGGCGATCGAGTACGCGAGATTCGAGTATTTCCACCGCACCGACGGCGCGAATGCCGATTGCCGTTCGGCGTACATCCGGCGCAGCTCGTCCTCGGTCGGAAACTCGTATGAGCGCCAGTGATCCCCAGCTTCGCGCTGTAACCCTGAACTGTGCGAGAGCAGCTGCTCGATCGTGATCTGTCCGTCATCGTCGCCGGCCGGCTTCGCCGTGAACCACGGCAGATACTTGACGACCGGATCGTCGAGACGAAGCTTGCCGGCCTCGCGCAGCTGCATGATGGCGATCGCCGTGAACAACTTGCTGTGCGATGCCATGCGGAACTTCGTCTGCGCTGTCATCGGGATCTTTGCCTTCACGTCAGCGAATCCAAATCCGCTCGACCAGACCAGCTGCTGGTCACTGACGACACCGACCGCGATTCCAGGCAGTCCGCGATACGCGACCTGACCGTCCATCCACGCCGAGAACAGTCGCTCGGCGCCAAGGACATCGGGATCGTTCGCGATGGTCGTCGTGCCGGTGCGCGGTTGGGGTGTCTGCGCACAGACAGCGAATGCCGGTGTGAGTGTCGCTGACATCAGTAAGACAGCGATGACCTGATAGCGCACGGTCCTCAGCGCGGGTGGCACGGACGGCATGGGCACTCCGGAGTATGTGAGAGCTTCAGGCACATGATTAGTCATCGGTCGTGCACGGGAACAGTGCGGCGCCAGAGCACGCGCGACCAGCCAACACTCACTCGCTCGTGGCTTTCGCCGGACGTACGGACGCGGTCCTAGTGCCCGCGGTCGCATCGTATCGTTTGCTCGGACAAGCGCTCACCCGTGATGGTCGCACGGATACCGTTCGAAAACGTTTCCTGCTGCGAAACCCGCGCACTGCCGTGCGGTGACAACTCGATCGCCCCAGGCATCAGGACCGGCTCGCTCCGCTTTTGCCGTTCGGAGAATGCTTCGAACGCGAGGCTCGCGATCGACTGCATCGCTGAATCCTCAGGGAACGCACGAGCGAATGCGTCGAGTTCGATCCACGTCGCGAATCGTTTGTCGTTCGATGTCGAGCCGGTCGTCAGGGCTGCTAGTGTGAGATATGCCTGTTCATTCCGCTGTGAATACGCATCGCACCCGGCGGGCAACGACTCGGCGGTCAGCGCGATGAACAGGAGGTAGGTATGCAGAACCCACGCCGGCACGACCGTAGGATCCGCGCTCAGGGGCGTACTGCGCGACCGCATTCCCGTCGTTGGCGTCGCCACCGTCCGCACGAAGATCGTCAATGGCACGTGATGGACTACGTCGAGCGTGAGTCGAAACGTCCCAATCGCCGGATGATGCACGGCCGACAGCGCGGCTTGCCTTTCCATGAACCGTAATGATCGCGCGATCTCCGCGGCGGGATACGCACGCAGTCGCGAAGGGTCAGCGTGAACCCAGCCGTACAGAGCTGCGGTGGCTTTGGCTGGATCGCGCTGCATCGCCCCGACCTCCGGCAGTCGATCCATCAATTCCATCATGTCTGCGATACTGAGTGCGGAATCAGCCCGTCCTGCGTTCAGGGCGCCCCGCTGTTTGGGCCTGGCCACATACGGCTCGGAGCTCGGCGAGAACGCATCCAGCGTCGGGGTACCGGCGACCCATGCGGACGATGGCCGAAGCGTCGCGCTGTACATCCCGCGCATTCCCGGCTCCACCCAGCGTGCGGAACGTGCATACGGCGTAGGCTGGCAATCAGCGCCATAGTCCCACGGTACGATCACGACGCGCGTCACCCCTTTCGGTATGCGTGACTGCGCTGGTCCGACGACGCGCTCGACATCGACGACCAACCCATAAATCTGCCGGTCTGACGCAGGCCCGAAGTGCCCTGCCGCGACGCGAAACTGCACCGATCCTGCGCCAGCGAGCAGCGTGTCCGCGCCGGCGCGACCGAGAATGAAGGCGTCGTTGGGCTGGACGAGAGTGTGATACGGAGACTTGCTGCAGGCGGCGGCCGTCGCTGCTGCGAGGCAGGTGACCAGCGCGAGGAGAAACGCCCGGCGCAGGCGGTGCGCAGTGCGCCCTCCCCACGGCACGTCATCACTCATCAGGACACATCAGGCATCGACACGCCCCTCGTCAGTGCAACCCGCGCACAAAGCCCACCAGCGCCGACCGCTGCGCTGCGACCGCCGCACTTGGTCCATACAACTGGAAAAACAGCGTGCCGCGCGGTGTCTCTGCCACGGCCGCGATCAGCGTCTGTCCGGGCTTCGCCGCAGCATCATTCCCGGCCCCGACACCGCGAGCATAGGTGCCGCGATACTCCGCGATCGTGATCGGGAACGCCGTCTTCGCCTCTTTCTCCACGTGCTCGTATGGCGCCTTGCCATCCGGCATCGAGAACTGCCCTTTCCACCGCTCGAGATTTTCGGCAATGCCCCCGCCCTGACCTTCGCCGAAGAAGTATACGACGACGTCGCTGGCGAGTGCGGATTCCGCGCCGCGTACGGTGTATTGCGCGAGTCGCATCGACGACGTCGGCTTCGCTGCCGTCCAGCCGGTGGGGACGGAGGTGGTATAGCCCAGGAGTGTCGCGCTGGTTTGCGCACCCGAGATCGACGACACGCTCGCCATCACGGCGGCGACGAGCATTGCACTGCGAAGAGGAGTGTTCATTCGCCAATCGTATCCTCCGCTCCCTCACGAGGCAACGCGCGCGTCCGGCCGTCGGTTTCGCCGCGAAGGCCGTGTCGGCCTCTGACGTCAGATTACGATATTGTCCGGTAGCCCACTCGACTGACGTGGTGCCGCACGTCGCCCCTCACCAGCGCCTGACCCGATGCACGTACTGTCCCAGGAACGCTGGCAGACCCTCGGCCCACTGCTCGATCAAGCGCTCGACCTGACCGACAGCGACCGCGATGCGTGGATGGCTGCGCTGCGCGAACGAACGCCGGCGGATGCCGCCGCAGTCGAGGCACTACTCTCGGGTGGCACGCCCACACTGATGGCGACCGGACATCTCGTCGAGCCGTTGGCGTTCGCGCTGCACAGCTCGCACGTCGGAATGCAGCTCGGTGCCTGGACGCTGGACCGACCACTCGGCACCGGCGGCATGGGCGCGGTGTGGCTCGCCACGCGCAATGATGGTCGATTCTCCGGTTTCGCAGCGGTGAAGCTCCTGCACCCTGCGCTCGGCGAAGGCGAAGGCGCGATCCGATTCCGGCGCGAGGGCGAGGTGCTCGCACGACTCACGCATCCCGGCATCGCGCGACTCTTCGACGCCGGCGTCACGTCGCATGACCAGCCGTATCTGGTGCTCGAGTATGTCGACGGTGCGCCGATCGATGCGTGGTGCAGCGCCCGCACGCTCTCAACGGACGCGCGCCTCCGCCTCTTCGAGCAGGTCTTGTCGGCGGTCGCGCACGCGCATTCGCACGGCGTCGTACACCGCGATCTCAAACCGCACAACATTTTCGTGACGCAGGATGGCGTCGTGAAACTGCTGGACTTCGGCATCGCACAGTTGGCCGAAGACGTTGGCGATCCGGAGTCGCTTCAGCCGTTCACACCGCTGTATGCGGCGCCCGAGCAGGTGCGGGGAGAACCGGTGACAACTGCGACCGATATTTACGCGCTCGGCGTGCTGTTGTACGAGTTACTCAGCGGAACACATCCCACCCCCGCCGCGACACCGGATCGGGCCGCGCTGATGCAGGCGATCACGACCGACATGCCACCGCCGCTGCCGTCGGCTGTGCCGCGCGACGTGGACGCCATCGTCCGGTGTGCATTGCAGAAAGTGCCGGCGGATCGCTACGCCACCGTGGCGGCGATGGCGGATGATCTCCAGCGGTACCGTTCGCGCGAACCGGTCACGGCGCGCAAAGGAGGGTTGTGGTATCGCACCGCGCGCTTCACGCAGCGCCATCGTGCCGGCGTGACGGCCGCCGTTATTGCAGTGCTCGCACTCGGTTCGGCGACGGTTGTCAGCGCGCGGCAAGCACTCATTGCTCGACAGGAACGCGACATGGCCCAGGCGGCGCAACGGCGCGCCGTCGTGATGAGCGACGTCATGACATCAACGTTGAGCATGCCGGCGCATCTGGATGCGAAGGCACGGATCGCAGCGCAGGTTCTTCGTGTTCGCTCCTTGCTCGGAACGCTGCTCAAGGACTCGCCCGCCGACCAGGCACGCGTCGCGATTGATATTGGTCGCCGTTTCGAGGCGTCGGACATGAACGACGAGGCTGACAGTCTCTACGTGTTTGCGATGCGCGCTGGCGCGGAGGCGCACGACCGCTCGCTCACCACCGAGGCCGAGTGCGAGCACGCCGTCATGGATGGAATTCACAGTCAGGGTGTGTTGGTCGTGCGGAGAAACATCGCGCGACTCGACTCGGCGCCGAGCGCCGACTGGCGCACGGCGGTTGCCTGCTATACCGCACTCGCCGTGGCCTATTCATCGCGGATGCAGGTGGATTCCGGTCGGATTGCCGCCGAGAAAGCCTTCGCGATTGCTCGCGCGGATGGTGATACCGTCTCGGTCCTGTTCATCCGGGCGCTGAGCGCGGCAGCGTTGGTCGAGGCCTGGGGTGGACGACCGCGTGACCAGCAACGGCTGACCGCGCAGCTCGTGCGCATCGGCAACCGCGTCGGCCTTGGTCAGAGCGCCTTCCTCCTGGGGGAAACTGCAACGCTTGCCGACTCGTACCTTGGCGACGGAGATATTCCGCGCGCCGATGACGTGTTGCGCATCGCGCTTTCAGATGTTGGCGATCAGAACAATTGGCGCGATGCAACGAGCCATTTGCTCATGACTCGCGCGCGTGTCAGTGCCGCACTGGGTGACACAGCCGGTGCGCTCCTGTGGTTTGAGCGGACACTCGCCGTCGAGGAGCCCCAATCGCTGAATGCGGCGCGGTATCGTCTCCTGATGGCACACATGCTTGGGCTGTCGGGCGACGCGATGAGAGCACGCGCCATGATCGACACCGCGCGCGTGTTGCTCAGTTCGCGCATGAATGAGGCGCTGAGTGGAACGCTCGTCGAGGCGCGAGCGGCAGTCGCGGTTGCGGAGCAGCGGCCAGCCGAAGCGGCGCGGCTGCTGGACTCACTCCTCAGAGCGCGCGGCTATCCGGACGGCCCGGTACGGCTTTCGAATCGAGGCACCGTCATGATCGCTCTCTCTGCGCTGCTTCAGCGTGTTGGCCGGAACGCCGACGCAGTGGTGTTTGGCGAGCCCGCACTGGACGCAGTCAGGAAGAATGACCCGAGCCTGGCGGCGGGTTCGAACTCGATCGGCGCCCACCTCATCGTCCTCGCACGCGCGCACGCCGCACTCGGCGACTCCGTGCTGGCGCGCGACTACGCCGCGCGCGGAGTCCGGGTAATGACCGGCGGACTTCCCCCTGCACATCGCTTCGTGCGTGCCGCCGAGCGGTACCGCGACTCGCTCGGCGTCAGCACGCCGAGCCCTCGGCCAATCCGCTGAGAGGATCCGCTCCGGCGCGATGACGACTGGGGTACGGCACTGGCAGATTTTGCCTGAGCTGCCCCCCCGTGTCGGCTTTGGCCATTCGATTCCGACAAGGAAGGTGTAGCCCACTGCGCCTCCTCCTTCCGGGAATCGACCCATGTTCCGCTCACAGCCTGCCCCGCAGTTCCAGCAGTCCCTCGCGCCACTCGTCGACCGTGCTCTGACGCTCGACGGCGCCGGCCTGAGTGCCTGGCTGAAAGAGCTGCGCGCCGATTGCCCGACGGTGACGCGCGAGATCGAACGCATTCTCGCGGTGCGTCATGCGGCCGTCCGAAGCGCTGGCATCGCCTGACACCATCCAGCGCCGCATACTGCCATGTCTATCGCGATGCTCCTCGGTGCGGGTACTCTCTCCGCAGCAACGCTCTATGCTGTGCTGGTCGTCGTTGTCGCGCACCGCTTCACCACCGCATTCCGCAGCTCGCCTCGAAACCCGCCCGACTCGGCGGGCGGCGACGCGTTCACGCGTGTCTCATTCACCGCGCGCGGCGAGGCGTTGCAACTCGCAGCCTGGTTCTGCGCCGCACCCACATCCACCGCGGCCGTAATCCTGGTTCACGGGCGGAACGCGTGTCGTGGCGACGAACTGCGCGGCAGCACCTTTGCACTCGCGGCACAGTATGTCGCCGCCGGCCTGAGCGTGTTGATGCTCGATCTGCGCGGGCACGGCGAGAGTGCGTCGGCCCGACTGTCATACGGCGTGCACGAGCGTCGCGACGTGCTTGGCGCCGTCGACTTTCTCCTCGCTCACGGCTATGCACCACGGCAGATCGGCCTGCTCGGCGCATCGATGGGAGCCGTCACGGCGATTGGTGCAGCGGCCGAGGAGCCCGCGATCGGTGCGGTGGTCGCTGACAGTGCGTTCTGCGAATTTGCAGATGTTGCGCGTCGGCAGTTCGTTCGCCTCACGCGGCTGCCAGCGTGGATGATGAACGGTGTCATGCTCGTCGCCAACCGACTGACTGGCGCACGCTTGTCCACGCACACTGCGGAACACGACATTCGGCAGCTTGTCGGGCGACCGACGCTGATCATCCACTCCTCCGACGATCCCTTCATCCCGGTTGCCCACGCGCATCGATTGGCGAGCGCCGCAGGTGCCTCGTGCTGGATCACCAACTCCGCTCGGCATATCGGATCGTTCGGCGCGATGGAACAGACCTACATCACCCGTACCTTGCAATTCTTCGTCACGTCGCTCCTGGCCCCGCGTTGCACTCCGGCACTGCTGAGTCAGCGCGGCGCGGCGTCACTCCGCCGGCACGGCTTCATCGTCCGCCAGAAGCTGTCGCAACAGCAGGCGGGCCTTCCGCCAGTCGCGCTGTACTGTGCGGTCTGACACGCCGCGCATCTCGGCCACTTCGACCAGCGAGAAGCCGCAGAAGAAGTGCAGGTCGACGAGCGTCGCGAGCTCGGCATCGATCTTCGCCAACTCCTCCAGCGAGTCGCTCAACGCCTCGAGCGGTGCACTCGTCGCCGCGGATACGCCCTGCAGAATGCCCGTATCGGCGATGCCGGTGATGTGGAACTCGCCGCCGCGCTTCTGCGCCTGACGACTGCGGCTGTAATCAACGATCAGCCCGCGCATGGCACGCGCAGCGTATGCCATGAAGTGGCCCCGATCGTCAAAGCGCATGCCTGAGCGCTCGGCGAAGTTGAGATAGGCTTCGTGCAGCAGTGTGGTGGTGCCGAGTGTCAGGCCGCCACCGTTGCGCGCCAGCTGGCGCTTGGCCAGACGATGCAATTCGTCGTACAGGACGACGAACAGTTGCTGGGCGGCAGTCGCATCGCCCCCGGTGGCGCGAATGATCAGGTCTTCGTTCGTCAAGTCCATGAGCTGGTTCGGGGTCCGGCGATGTGCGATCGGAACTCCTCAAATCTTCCCGACGGTCACGCCGACCACAATGCTCCAGAGCGCTCCATTCCAGCACGTTGCCGCCCTCGCTGCTGCGCGGGCCGGGCGGATTGCAGCCAGGACCAGATGGACCAAACGAGACAAAGGCCGAATCAGACCCGAACGAATACCGCGAAGAATCGCGGCGCGACACCCGTCACCTCACGATGGAGCGCGAGATCCGCGCGATGCGGGCATCTCATTCATCCAATAGCTTCGCCGAATGACGATACGCCCTTGGTGTCTGCTTCCGCTGCTCCTGCTTCCACGCGCGGTTCACGCGCAGGTCACCACCGCTACCGAGCGCGCAGACTCATGGCGCCAGCATCAGGCGCTGGCGGCAGCGTCACCATTCCGCGCGCTCACCTGGCGGCCTGCCGGACCGGTGAAGATCGGCGCCCGGGTCGAAGCGATCGCAATTCCACCGGGCAATACCGGCACGATGTACGTCGGCGTCGGTACCGGCAATCTCTGGAAGACTGTCGACAACGGCATCACGTGGCGCCCCATCTTCGAGCACCAGTCGGCGTTCGCAATCGGCGATGTCGCGATCGCACCGAGCGATGCGAGAACCATCTGGGTTGGCACCGGTGAAGCGCAGCCGCGCTATGCCGGATATGCGTATCCAGGCAGCGGCGTGTTCAAGTCCACCGACGCCGGCGCGAGCTGGACGGCGATGGGTCTGGCCGAGACGCACCACATCGCGAAAGTCCTGATTCATCCATCCAACCCGAAGATCGTGTTCGTGGCCGCGATGGGACATCAATGGTCGCGCAACGCCGAGCGCGGTGTCTTCCGCACAACGGACGGCGGACGGCACTGGGAACATGTGCTCCGCATTGACGACTCCACCGGTGTGATCGACCTCGCCATCGATCCCGTGAATCCGCAACTGCTCTACGCCTGGGGCTGGACGATTGAATCCGGTACCAGCGGTGGTCTCTTCAAATCGACCAACGGCGGCAGAACGTGGCGGCGCATCACACGCGGACTGCCGGGTGGTCGACTCGGTCGCGCAGGCATTGACGTCAATGCCACGACGCCGAACGTCCTCCACATTTTCGTCGACAACCGCAATCCGTCGGCGGTGCCAGCGCGACCACATGTCGGCGCCGAGTTGTACCGCTCGGACGATCGCGGTGAGTCGTGGAGAAAGGTGAATCAGCAGGATCTGTACGGCGTGTTCACCGTGTACGGCTGGAAGTTCACTGACGTACGTAGCGATCCGCGCAATGCCAATCACCTCTACATACTCGGCAACACGGCCTGGCAGTCATTCGACGGCGGCAAAACTTTTCGTCGTCTCGGCGATCGGATTCTCCGACTGCACGACACCGATGGCCGCGCGCTGCATCTCGATCATCATGACATCGTGATCGACCCGGCCAATCCGGACCGGATTCTGCTGGGCAACGACGGCGGTGTGTTTCAGTCATACGACGGTGGTGACAGTTGGCTGCACATGAACACCATCCCGGTGGCGCAGTTCTACTTCGTCACCACGGATGATCGCGATCCGTACCGGATTTTCGGTGGCACGCAGGACGACGCGGCACTGTACGGTCCGAGCAATGCGTCGCTCGACCCGGCGGTGCCGGATCCGTGGAAGAGCGTCTACCTCGATCGTTGGACCGGCGGTGACAGCTACGTGACGCTGCCCGATCCGACGGACGATCGTTGGGTCTACTACGAGCATCAGAACGGCGACATGCTGCGCATGGACATTACCGGCGGGTCGGTAATAAGCGGGGGTCCTTCGACCGTCAGTATCCGTCCGCAGGTGCCGGATGATTCGACGCTTCGATTCAGCTGGTACACTCCATTCTTCATCTCGCCGCACGACCCGCGAACGCTCTATGCGGGCGGGAACCGAGTGCTCAAGACCACCGATCGCGGGACGACCTGGAAGGCGATCAGCCCCGATCTGTCAGACTCCGCGCGTGGCGATCGTGCACGCGTCCCGACTGGTGCGCTGACGATGCTGGCTGAGTCACCACGCATGCGGGGAATGCTCGTCGGCGGAACAGAAGGCGGTCGGCTCTGGAAGACAACCGATGATGGCGTCACGTGGACGCGCATCGGCAAGGGGTTGCCCACCAAGTGGGTCAGCCGCGTCACGCTCTCCACACACGACGCCGGCATCATGTACGTCAGCATGACGGGATATCGCGACGACGACACCACGCCGTACGTGTTCGCCTCCAGCGATAGCGGGGCAACGTGGCACGCCATCACGGCGAACCTCCCGCGGGAAGCGGTCAACGTCATCAAGGAAGATCCCGCCGACGCGGCGACGCTCTATCTGGGCACCGATTTCGGCGTGTATGTGTCGAGAGATCGAGGTGCTCACTGGGAGTCACTCAGCGCATCGTTGCCGACCACGCCCGTGCACGATCTGGCCGTGCAGGCGCGAGTCGGTGAGCTGGTGCTCGGCTCGCACGGACGCGGCGCGTGGGTGCTGGATCTCGCGCCGATTCGCGCGATGCAGAGTGTTCCTGCCTCGACGCTGCTCCACCTGTTTCCAATCCGCAGCGTCGTCGTTGATTGGTTTCCGTGGGATGCCGTGCCCGGTGACCGGCGCGGCAGAAACAGTGCGCGTTTCAACGTCGCCGCATCTGTGGACGGCGCGGCGACGCTCGCGGTGTCGGACAGCGCAGGCACAGTGGTTCGCCGATGGGCGGCACCGCTCGTCGCTGGCGTCAATACGCTCGTGTGGGACCTCCAGATCGAGCGCACTCCAGGGCGGCTGCAGGACGTCGCGCCAGGTGCGTATCGGATCGAGGTGATGCAAGGGCCAAACCGCGTCTCCGGCGCGATCATGGTCACGCGCGATCCGCTGCTGCACACGACGCACTGACCACCGCAACCACGCACATCGCGACACATGACACTCCTCTTCCTCGCCCTGCTTCAGGTTGTCCCACAACCGACCGCCGAAACTCATCTCCGACTCTGGTATCGCCAACCCGCCGCAGTCTGGAATCAGGCGCTCCCAATCGGCAACGGTCGGCTTGGCGCGATGGTATTCGGTGGCCTCGCGAGCGAAACGATTCAGCTCAACGAGGAAACGCTCTGGTCTGGCGGACCGTACAACCCCGTCGTTCCCGGTGCCTATCGCGCACTGCCTGAAATTCAGCGACTGGTCCTCGCCGGCGATGTCCCGGCCGCGCACGACCTGTTCGGGCGCACGATGATGGGACGGCCGTACGAGCAGATGAAGTACCAACCACTCGGTAACCTGCGGCTCGCTTTTCCGGGGCACGACAAGGCGACCGACTACGAACGTGAACTCGATCTCGATGCGGCGGTCGCGAAAGTGAGCTACCGCGTTGGCGACACACGCTTCGTACGTGAAGTGTTCTCCAGCGCAGTTGATCAGGTGATCGTCGTGCGGCTGACGGCCGATCATCCGCACGCGATCTCCTTCACCGCACGGCTGGAAGGGGTGCGCAATCAGACGCATTCGAACTACGGCACGGACTATTTCCAGATGGACGCGGTGGCACCGAACCGCCTTCGGCTCGCCGGAAAGAGTTCCGACTACCTCGGCATCGAGGGTCGCGTTCGGTATCAGGCCGACCTCGTCGCGCGCGCCGCCGGCGGCCGCATCACAACCGATCGGCGCACGCTGACCGTCGATGGCGCCGACACCGTGACACTCGTCTTCGCCGCCGCGACCAATTTCGTATCGTATCGTGACGTAAGCGGTGATCCGGCGGCGCGAGTGGCGCTGGCGCTGGACCGCGTGAGCGGACGCAGCTACGACGCACTCCGACGCGAGCACGAGACCGAGCATCGCGCATGGTTCGAACGTGTGACCCTGCAACTCGGCACACCGCGCCTCGAGGCCGACACCGTTCCGACCGATCTACGCATCGCACGCTACGCCACGACGGCCGATCCAGCGCTCGCCGCGCTCTACTACCAATACGGACGCTATCTCCTCATCGCCAGTTCGCGACCAGGCACGGAACCCGCCAATCTGCAGGGCATCTGGAACGACGACTCGAATCCGTGGTGGGACTCCAAGTACACGGTCAACATCAACATCCCGATGAACTATTGGCCGGCCGAATCCGGAAACCTCGCGGAGCTCGTCGGACCTCTCGAAAAGCTGGTGCGTGAGGTCGCCGAGACGGGTACGGCGACCGCGCGGGAACACTGGGGCGCGCGCGGATGGGTGCTGCACCAGAACACCGATCTCTGGCGCGCCACGACGCCGATGGACGGTCCATCATGGGGCGCGTGGCCCGTCGGCGGTGCGTGGCTGACGACCGCATTGTACGAACGCTATCGTTTCTCCGGCGACGATGCCGACCTGCGACGCATCTATCCGATCTTGCGCGATCAGACGCGATTCCTGCTCGATATTCTGGTGAAGGACCCCAAGCGCGGCTGGCTTGTGACGGCGCCGTCAAGCTCACCGGAGAATTTCCCGGGGTTTCCAGGCAATGGCGAATTCTTTGATGAGGTGAGCGGGTCGTCACTGACTGCACGCATGATGACCGCCGGTCCGACAATGGACATGCAGATCATTCGCGAGGTCTTCGCGGATTTCGATCAGGCAGCGACTCGACTTCAGGCCGACACTGCGATGCTCGCGGAGGTTCGCGTTGCACGACCGCAGCTCGCACCGAATCAGATCGGCAAGCACGGGCAGCTGCAGGAGTGGCTCGATGACTGGGACGAAATCGAGCCGAATCATCGGCACTTGTCACCGCTATGGGGCCTGTATCCCGGTCGGGAGATTTCACGGGAGCGGACACCGGAGTTCGCGGCGGCGTCGGCAATCACGCTCACGCGTCGCGGCACCGGGGGCTGTGGCTGGTCGTACGCGTGGAAGATGGGGCTGCGCGCGCGCTTGTATGACGGTGAACTGGCACTCGATCAGCTGAAGGCACTGCTCACTCGGTCATCGCTCCCGAATCTCTTCTCGCTGTGCGGCAAGGCGTTGCAGATCGACGCCAACCTCGGCGGATCCTCCGCCATCGCCGAAATGCTGTTGCAGTCGCAGAACGATGTGTTGCACCTGTTGCCTGCACTCCCGCGCGAGTGGAGCGACGGCCGCGTCACGGGCCTGCGCGCTCGCGGTGGCGTCACCGTTGATCTGGCGTGGGCATCCGGTCGGCTGACCGCTGCGTCGATGCAAGCCAGTCATCAGGCGCGCATCGTGATTCGCGCGCCGGGCACCGTCGCAGCGACGGCCAGTGGGAAGCGCGTCAGTATTGAACGCGTCAGCGCAGACAGTTTCGCGATCGCAGCGAAACCGGGCGTGAAGTACCTGCTGACGTTCGGCCGCTGACGTCGGCGCGGGAAGTACCGTCACGTGTGCTGCGAGCCACTCCACAGCGCACGCGACAACGCGCCTAGCGAATGGTCTTTCTCGCGACGCGTTCATCCGCCATCGCCGCGTGCCACACGTACGAGGCCATGATGGTGGCGTTCTTGATCAGGTCTGCGGACTGAATCGCTTCGTACGGATCCAGATTCGTGTGCCCGCCGGTGCCAGGCGTATGGTCCTGCAGGAACTGGAATCCGGGCAGCCCTACTTCGTCGAACGCGATGTGATCGGTGCTGCCAACGCTCTGGTTGCTCACGGCCGTCATGCCGAGATCCCGGAACGGTTCCATCCATGCGGTGAGCTGCGTGCGTGCACGCTCATTCCCCTGGAGATAGATGCCGCGGTACTGCCCCGCACCATAGTCCTGATTGAAGTACGCCGAGAATGTCTCGTAGGCCGGCTTCACGCCTGCCGATGAATCCCGTGGATTGCCGAAGTGCTGCCGCACATATCCGCGCGACCCGAAGAGCCCTTGCTCCTCGCCGCTCCAGAGGGCCATGCGGATGGTGCGACGCGGCCTGGCGCCGATCGCCGTCAGAATTCGCACCGCTTCCAACATCACGGCCACACCGGACGTGTTATCGCTCGCGTTCGGACTTGCATGCCATGTGTCGAGGTGTGCACCGAGCATGACGACTTCGTTGGCCAGATCGCTGCCGCGAATTTCGCCGATGATGTTGCTCGCCTGTTCGACGCTGTCACCGATCCGGTTGCGTACGTCGATTTCGATCTGCACCGGGATGTTGCGCTGCAGAATTCGATACATCCGGTTGTAGTGCTCCGGCGTCACCGCGACGATCACCGGCGCCGCGAGATCGCCGGCACGCGACCACGCGTCTGTGCGCGCTCCCGGTCGCGAGAATCCGCGCACCGCGCCAAGCCAGCCACTCTCGCTCTGCAGCACGACCGTGACACCTTCGGCCTTGTAGAACGCCATCTTGTCGACGGCTGACAGCAGCATGGAGTTCGGTACGGCTCGCACCGGCCTCGGCGCCGTCGGCACGATCACCGTCTGCACCATCCGTTCGAGATCCTGCTCCGTGAGCCGCGGCACTCCGTTGATCAGCGGCGCGAGATCGACGGTCGCCGGTGGCGTGACCAACACCGCCTTGCCTTTCAGCGCGCCATGGTACTTCGCCATGTCATCGCGCGAATTCAGTTCGACAATCATCGCCTCGGCCACCTGCTTCCCATCCGTACCCGGTGTCAGCGCAATCGGGTACGCCACCATCGGTGAATAGTCAGGCTGCAGCATATGCAGCGAGACATATTCGTTGTCCCACGTGACGCCGTACTCCATGTACGGCTCGGCCGTCACGTTCACGAGACCGATGCGCGTCATTTCTCCCATCACCCAGCGTTGCGCGCGCTGCATGTCCCGCGAATTCGTGAGCCGTGCGCCAAGCACGTCGGCGATGTAACTCTCGAAATCCATCACGCGTGACCGCTGAAGTCCTTCCTCGCGAATCCGGGCGACCATCGGCCAGTCCACCGCGGATCGCGCCTGAGCGGTGGCCGGCGGTGCGACGACTGAGAGCGTTGCCGCGATCACAGCGGTGGCGATGAGTCGAGTACGCATTCTGCCTGAGTGGTTGAGTGACACCGAACGATACGTGGCTCGATCAACGCGGCGCACTTACATCCCGCGGCGAGCGGCGCCGACCTCGATCACCGGCGCGCCGAGTAATTCCATGCGCGGACGCACCCCCAGCCCCGGTTCGCGCGACGCCGCCAGTCGGCCCTGCTTCCGATGCGGAGCCCCGTCGGCAAATGCCACCGTGACGTAGGAATTGAAATCGGTACTCGAGAACAGGAAACGTTCGGGCGTGCTGTGCGCGAGATGACTGATCGCCGCTGTCGTGATATCACCGCCCCACGTGTCCTCGATCGTCATGGCGATACCAAGCGACACACAGAGATCACGGATCTGTCGGGCGCGCGTGAGGCCGCCGACTTTCGAAATCTTCAGGTTGATCACGTCCATCGCCTGATCGCCGACTGCGCGCACGACCATGTCGATGCCGTCAACCACTTCGTCAAGCACGAACGGCCGATTGGTGTGCCGGCGCACGGCCAGACACTCTTCGTAGCTGGAGCATGGCTGTTCGATGTACACGTCCACATCGCGCACGGCGTCGGCGACACGCATTGCGGCGTGTTGCGTCCAGCCGGTGTTCGCATCCGCGATCAGAACGTCACCGCGTTGCAGTTCCTTCGCCGCCAGCTTGATGCGCTCGATGTCCGTATCCGGATCGCCGCCCACTTTCAGCTGGAACTTTCGATATCCCTCGGCTCGGTATTGCGCAATCTTCTTCGCCATCAGCTCAGGCGCGTCCTGTGAGATCGCGCGGTACAGCGCGAAGTCATCGCCGACATGTCCACCCATCAGCGTTGCCACGGGGAGATTGCTGGCCTTGCCGAGCAAATCCCAGCAGGCCATATCAATGGCGGATTTCACATACGGATGTCCACGCATCGCCGCGTCCATCAGTCGGTTGAGCGTATCGAGTGCCAGTGGATCAGCACCAATCAGCTGAGGCGCCAGCTCTTGAATACCGGTGCGTGCGCCATTCGCGTACGCCGCCAGATACGCAGGACCAAGCGGGCAGATTTCGCCCCAGCCGGTCAGCCCCGTATCAGTCTCGACGCCGACAATCGTCGAATCAAAAACCGAAACCGAGTTGCCTCCCGACCATGAGTACTTCCCTTCATGCAGCGGCAGGTCGATCTGCCAGGCGCGGATGGCAGTGATCTTCATGCAGCCCGCTGCGCAAGGCTTTCTGCTTTCGCGGATCGGAACATCATGAATGAGGTGTAAGTGAGTACGACGACGACCAGCCAACGCACCGTATCGAGTGGCAATGACTTCACGATGAACGCTGCGACCAGCACGCCCGGTACTCCGCCGATTGCCAGCGCAATCGCGGTCCGCTTATCGAAGCGCCCGGATGCCATGAAGCCCGATGCGGCCGCAGGAAGAATCAACGCTGCCGATCCCATCATGATGGGGAACGCCGCCGTCGGACTCATACCAAGCAGGCTCACCACGGCCATGCACGGCGCGTAGTTGCCGATGCCAAGTGATGCCAGCGATCCGATGATTGCGTTGGCAATGATCGCCGCGATGAGCGCCACGCCGGTGAGACCAAGTGCCTCGCCGCCAGGCGGGAAGAACTGCAGCTGACGGAGCATCATGATCGCCGCGGTGATCAGCAGCGCAATCGCGAGGCCGCGCTGAATCGTCAGTCGCGACCATCCGGACACCCATCGCGCTCCGAAGAACGCGCCGAATGCGCCGGCGGCAATCATCGAAGCCAGGGTGGGAAACTCCACCTTGATCACGGTGATGTAGATCAACGCCTCGACAATCGTGGGGATCGAGTGCCCGACGTTGAGCGTGCCGGGAATGTCCCGGTCATCGACCAACTTGCCGAGTTTGAATGCCGCGGTGGTGGTGGCAAACGAGCCGACGCCGAGCGTGTCGAGAAAGTTTGCGACGAATCCAAGGCCGAGCAGGCCGGCCCATCGCGACGATGAGAGCGGGACAGCGGCTGAAGCGCCTGACGCAGCGCTGGGTGCAGCGGTAGGTAGTGTCATCGAACCAGAAATCCTCGGGCCAGCGGGTCACCTGGGTCAAACCAGAACGTATGTGTGCCCGTGATCCACGCTTTCCCCGTGACCCGCGGGATCACCGCCGCATGCGCACCGTACGTCGTGTCACTCGTCACCGCAACATCCATACAGGTTCCAAGAATGCTTTCGATGGTGATGGACTCACCGATCGCCAGGTCGCCGCGCGCGCGGTGAATCGCTGCACGCCCGCTCACCCCTGAGCCGGTCGCTGACCGGTCTACTTCGCCCTCGGCGAACACGCACACATTGCGACTGTGATTCGAGGCGTCGCGCGGATCGCCGACGAATATCGTGCCGTAGAGGAAGCTCAGATCCTCCTCGAACGGATGCTGAATCGGGAACGCGCGCGCCACCGCGGCCTTGATGGCCTTCCCTGTGTCGATGATGCGATTGCATTGCGCAACGTCGAGCTCCAAGCCGAGCGGTCGCGCATCCACGTAGGCGTAGAAGGCACCGCCGTACGCCAGATCGAAGCGTACCGGCCCCAGGCCTGGCACCTCGACCGTCTGGTCGCGTAACGCCACGAATGACGGAACATTCAGAAACGAGACATGCGATATGCGCCCAGTCCGCGCATCGCGATGACCGACCGCGGTGATCCGGCCCGGGGGCGCGTCGATTCGGATCACCGGCTCCAGCTCTGGCCGAGTGCAGATGCCCGTGTCGAGCACCAATGTGACGAGCGCAATGATCGCATGGCCGCACATGGTGCTGTACCCTTCGTTGTGCAGGAAAAACACGCCGAAGTCGCCATCCGGTGTGGTCGGTTCCGTCATGACCGCGCCATACATGTCGGCGTGGCCGCGCGGTTCCCACATGATGCCGGTGCGCACATGATCCAGATGCGTTCGGAAGTAGCGACGCTTCTCGAGGATCGTCTCTCCGGGGATGTCCGGCAGTCCATCGAGAATCACGCGCAACGGCTCGCCGCCGGTGTGCAGATCGACGGTGCGGATCGACAACCAATCCGTGGGTGGCTGCCAGTGCCAATCGCGAACGCGTGCGGTGATAGCGGTTTCTGTCACGGTTTCTCTGCGTTACACCGGATGCTCGATTGACTTGGACAGCGGCGTGAAGAATTTCGGCCCGGCCTCTGTCATGTAGAGACAGTCCTCGTGCCGGATCCCGAACTCGCCGTAGATGGTGATCATTGGCTCGTCACTGAAGCACATGCCGGGTTGTAGTCTGGTGGTATTGCCGCGAACGAAGTTCGTCCACTCGTGGCCATCGAGGCCGATGCCATGGCCAGTCCGATGCGGCAGACCGGGCACCTTGTAGTCGGGGCCGAAGCCAGCATCCGTGATCACCTTTCGCGCTGCCGCGTCAACCGACTCACACGTCGCACCGATCTGCGCCGCGGCAAACGCGGCCGTCTGCGCGCGCTTCTCGAGATCCCAGATGTCGCGCATCCGCTGTGTTGGTCTGCCAAAGACGGTCGTTCGCGTGATATCCGATCCGTACCCTTCCACCGAGCAACCGCAGTCCACCAGCACGATGTCGCCCTCGTGAAGCCGCTGCGGTTGCACGGTGCCGTGCGGAAACGCCGAGTACTTGCCGAAGATCACGAGGCCGCCATCCGACGCACCGCCGAGACGCCGCGAGACGGTGGCGACCGTGTTCGAAACCGCCGCTGGCGTCATGCCTTCCTTCAGCGACGCCGTCGCCACGCCGATGGCCTGCAGCGTGATGTCGTTCGCACGCTGCAACAGCGCGATTTCGGCGGGGGACTTGAACATGCGGCATCCCGCCGTCACGGGCGTCGCACTGACGAACTGCGCGCTCGGCAGCTCCTGGCGAACGCCGTCGTAGATGAAGAAGCGAAGACGCTCCTCGATACCGATTTTCCCCGTTGCACCACGATCGCGCAGAATGCCCGCGATCAGCTTGTATGGGCTTTCGTCCTCCTGCCAGGCCCGGACGTCGGATGACGACTTGATCATCTCGCGGGCGCGTGCCTCTTCGAAACCCGGCGTCACCCACGCCAGCTCGCCGCGTGCAGGGATGACCACCGCGAACGTTCGCTCGCTGTTCCCCCAGCGCACGCCGGTGTAGTAGAACATGCTCGAGCCACCCTCGAGCACCAACGCATCGATGCCGTTGTCGATCATCAGCCGACGCGCTTTCTCGATGCGTGCCAGACGTTCGGCGTCGGTGATCGGCACGACGCTTACGCCAGCGGTCGGCGCCGAGCGCAGGTGGCGCCCGTCATCCGTCGCAAACTTCTGACCGAGCGCCGCAGCGCCCGCCAGTGCGGCGGAGTTCACGAGAAAGTCGCGTCGTTCCATGGGATGGGTTCCGGGTGCGGGATGGGCAGTCGTCGGACTTCCGAGTTCACACGCGATGGGCGCGCGCCGCGCTGAGTGGTCGGGCCGTCACGACAGAATGTGCGTCGCTGCGCGCGACGGCGCGAAGTCCGGGGATCACGATGCGGTCGTGCTGCGGCGCCACCGCGTCAACCAGCGAGGCAACTGGGACATTCACCCATACGACAAACGCCCAAGCCGGACGTCAGCTTGGGCGTTTGTTTCGTTGTGAATCATTTGTGACAAGCGGGAGACGGGACTCGAACCCGCGACCTTCAGCTTGGGAAGCTGACACTCTACCAACTGAGTTACTCCCGCAGACCAACACACCACCACTGCTACAAATTCTTCGAACTATCAAACGAGAAGTAAGCCTACCGGATCGAATGATGCCCCGCAAGCAATTAGGGCGGTCCCACCAGCGCGAAGCTACCGGCGACGCGCACCGGCACCGTGCGCAGCGATCTCACGTGTGCTGCGGTTCGTCGGAGCCGCCCGCGGCACCGCCACCGTATTCCCCGTCACCCCCCGCTCCCGCACCAACCCCACCACCGGCGTGCGATTCAACGCCGATGCCACCCGATCCAACGTCTCGAGCGTCGGATTGGCCCCGCGCCGCTCGAGCTTCTGCACAGCGTGCGCTGACATCCCGAGCCGCCGAGCCAGGTCCGCCTGCGTCAGCCCCTCCTCGGCACGCACCCGACGCAGCAGGATGCGCAGTGCGATCGCCGTTGGAACCACCGGGACCAGGACGCTGCGCGACCCTTTGGGCGCCCACCGCGCTGCGCGTGGCTCAGGCACCACACCGTCCGCGTCCAGCGTCGCGTCGAGCCAGCCTGCCAGTGCTTCCCTCGCCATCGGCAACAGCTGCGCCAGCGTGTCAACCTGCGTGACGCAACCGGGTGCATCGGGAAAGGTCACCACGAATGCACCGTCATCAGGGGTCACGATCGCGGGATAGAACACGGATGCGTCCTCCTCAGAATCGAATGCCGGGCTGACGTTCAACGACAACCACGCGCACAATCGCAACCACGCAACGCGTACCAATTTCACGCGTTTTCGAAGGACACACACCGCAAACGACAAACGCCTCGGCATGACCGAGGCGCGTCTATCATCAATGTTTCCAACACCACCAGAGCCACAGAAGGGGATTGAACCCTTGACCGCTCGATTACGAATCGAGTGCTCTACCACTGAGCTACTGTGGCAATTCCTGCCCGAGGTTACACATGCCCTGACGCGGACTCGAACCGCGACGCCTTGCGGCACCACCCCCTCAAGATGGCGTGTCTACCAATTTCACCACCAGGGCGTCCCAACCTGCGGCCTGCACCTGCTCTCAACCTTCCAACGGGGCCGACGGGGCTCGAACCCGCGACCTCCGCAGTGACAGTGCGGCACTCTAACCGACTGAGCTACGGCCCCAATTGTTCCTGCTCCCACACACCGGTCTCACACCCCGACCGCTGCGATCCTCCACATGCACCTGCACCACCGACATAGCGCGTACGGGAATCGAACCCGTCTCTGGACCTTGAAAGGGTCCCGTCCTAACCGCTAGACGAACGCGCCTCAGGGC
>JBBRLZ010000006.1:0-143873 GCA_038231095.1 Gemmatimonadales bacterium | reverse complement strand
TCGACGCGCACGCAACTCGGCGGCATCGCCTCGTTGAAGTTCGATCTGCTGCCTGGCCCCGTGCGTCCCTATGTGCTCGCCGGCGTCGGCGCGTTCAACATTCGGGATGCGTTGCAGTCCGGGAACCTCGACGCCAGCACGCTCAGCAGCACGCAGATCGGCGTCGATGGTGGTGCCGGCCTGTCGTTTCGCATGGGTCGCATCGCAGGCTTCATCGAGACGCGCATTCAGAACGTGTATACAAAGCAGCAAGGCCTGATCGACACGAAATCGATTCAGGCGTTCCCGATCACGTTCGGCGTGATTTTCTGAGTGCGGTCGTCGACGGTGATCAACGTACCACCTCGGATCGCCACCGAACTGGCCGGGCCCTGTGTCAACGCATCGGTGACGGTGGGCTCGCGCTTCGCGTGGGCCGCGCCGTCGGCGCCGAACACCGCGTCCGCACGTGACGGCAAGTCACGTCCACAGCGGAGGCGTGCATGAAGACGTTGGTACTGGTTGCACTGCTGTGTGGCACGCTTGCTCCGCGCCAAGTCCGCACGCAGGGATGCACGGCAGCGGACGCTCACGCCACCGTCGGGCGGTCGGTGCTGGATGCCAGCGAAGCGCGCTTCAACGCCGATGCGATCAGAAAGCTGCGATCGACGGTCCCGGCGCTGGCGGCCCAGTCGACACGCGTCATGACGATGCTCCAGACCATGTTCCCCGCACCGGCCGGCGCGGAAATCAAGATCTACCACACCGTGAATACGCCGCGCTCGCTCGCAGGCACGTCGCTCGTCCGAACGGAGGTGGCGGCCTACCTGTTCAGTTACTATTGCGTCCCAATAGCGGGCTACGACAAGGCCATCGCCGGTCGCGTCATCCTCGGTGAAGAATCGGACGGAGATATCCATGTCTTCTTCAATTCACTCGGCCCGCTCGCGAACGACCTGCGGCAGGTGCGCGACCTGCGCACCGCGCGCCGTGATGTGATTTATTTTGCCGCCAAGCAGCGCGATGTTCTCGGCGGTGTTCCGGTCTACCGTGCGGCCCTCGTTCCGACCCTCGACGATGCGGCAATCGTGCTGACGCTCAACGATCGGAGTCCGTGGATCCCGCTCTCGCGCGCGGCTTTCCTGGAGGCGCGAATTTTCACGCAGCAGGCGCAGCTGGATAGTCTGCGTGCGCGGATTGCCGCGGTGCCGGCATTGCTCGATACGCTGCGTTCGAAAGGCGCCGTGGTGTCGGCGCGAATGGATACGCTGTTCGGCACGTCACAATCAGGCCGCAACCAACTTGCCGTGCTCGAGAGAGCACTCGCGTCACTGCGGGCCGCACGCGATGCCATGTCGGCGGACGACCGCGCCAGCCAGGCGGTCGTGGCAGACCCGTATGCACCGCCTTCAACGCTGTTCGTGAGCGAGGACGGCGGCGGTACGCCGCTGGTGGTGATCGATCGCAGCTTCTATCGACCCGGCACCGCACCCGATGCGGTGCACCTGATCACGGTCAGTTGGAAATGGACGCCGGACGACAAAGCCGTGACGGCGGTGATTCGGCAATTCAGGGAGCAGCTCGACGTGCAGGCGTTACGACGGATGCTGACGCCGTGACGTTTTCGCCTGTTCCCGCCGCTGCCGCAGCGCCAATCGGGCGAAGTGATCGGCGCGTGACAGCCGTGTGAGGCTGTCGGCGTATGGTGGCGATGTCGTCTCGACCCCGCGCACCGCGGTGTCGCCCACACCTCGCCACGCCCGGAGATCAGCCGATGCTGTCGTTCCTCGTACTCGCTGCACTCGTTGTCCCGCCGCCGACCTGCCCCTTCTTCACCGCGTCGGAAGCGGCAACCGTGCTTGGAGCCGGGGCCGTGCTCGCCGAAGTCACGCCCGCTGAGCAGGCCTTCCCCGGAATGAAAATCGCGCTCTGCCGGTACACCGGACAGCGTGGTGGTCTGGTAGTGACCCGAACGGAATTCGCCTCGGCGGTACTCCTCAAGACGATGATCGCCGATCAGCGCAAGAAGGACCTCGCGGCCAGGCAGCAGGAGGCGGCCGACCGGATCGCGCGGGAGAAAGATGCAGAGGAATTATCGGAAGCGCGCGACGAACCGGATTCGAAGAAGACGAAGGAGGAGGCGGAGAATGACTACCCGCAGCGCATTCAGGAGGACGTCCGACTCGCCGGCGTGACGGCGCGCTACTACGCCGAGCCGCACAACCATTCCGCCGCGTTGAGCGCCTATAACGGCCTCCGTGGACTGGGCGTCAATCTGTTGTGGCAAGGGAAGAACTCTGACGAGAAAGTCCACCGGCCCTTGCTGCAGGCCGGCTTCGAGAGTGCCGCGCGGCGGCTGTGAGTCAAAACGGCCGACGCTGCCTCGCGCACTCAGCGAGGCGGCGTCGTGCGCGCCGTGTTGTTGCGCTGCGCCGCGATCCGTGCCCGCAGTGTCGTGATCATCGGCAGGTTTGCATCCGCCGAGGGCCAGCGTTCCGTGAACGTGCCGAGCGCGCGCTGCGCGTCATCGGCGCGTCCCAGTTGCGCATCGATGCGCGCGATTGCCAGAGGTGCAAGAAGCGCCATCTGCTGCGCTTCCTTGCCCATCTGTCTCAGCCGGTCGCGCGACAGCAGCTCCTGCTGTATGCGCGCCTCTGGCAACCGGCCCGACCGCTCGAGCGCGTACGCCAGTGTCTCCATCAAATACCCGACGCTGTCCGCCGCCACCGCGCGCGCGGCCGCAGCGACGCCGCCCCGAATCTGGCCCTGTGCCACCAGCAGTTCCGCCTCGAGGCCAGTGGTCGCCGACACCTGCCTGCGATCAGTTGGGCGTGTGCGCGCGCGCGCCGAGTCGAGCAGCCGGCGCGTCAGCAGCGTGTCGCCAAGCCGTGCTGAAGGCTTGCCGGTCCACAGCAGCAAGGACGGCTCGTACGGGTCGGTGAGTGCGAGCGCCGCGGCAGCGCGCAGCTGTTCACGCGCGGCCGCCGTCTGCCCGAGATCGATCAACGTTGACGCCAGCAGTGCGCGATCACGGATCTCACTCGTGCCGGCACCGGCGTGCAGCTGTCCGAGCTCGATCGCTTGCGTCAGGTGCGTGACCGCGCTGGCGTATCGGCCTTCGAGCAGATCGACATACGCGAGCGAGCGGTGCCCACGGGCCTGATCACTCTCGTCGCGCGCCAGCATCACATTGAACACGGCACGCGCCGAATCGTTGAATCCGAGTCGCATGAACGTGGTGCCGACGCGCTCGTTCTCGATGTTCCGGGTGAGGAACGCGGTGTCGAGATGCACGCCCTCGGCGAACGCGATACGCGCGGCAGGAAAGCGGTTGAGCAGGATGTTGATCTGTCCGATGTTCATCAGCGATGCTGCGCTCAGCCGACGATGTGCGCGCACCGTGTCGTATGCGACGATGGCCTCTTCGGGGTTCCTTCCCCTCATCAGGTCATAGCCGAGCATCTCGTACACGTCGTAGTCATCCGGGTATCGGATGAGATACGCGCGGTGCAGCACGGCGGCACGGATCCAGTCACCGCGACCGCGCTCGGCCACGGCCTCGATCAACAGCCGCTCGCGTGGCGGCAAGCGGTCGGCGAGAGCGAGCGCCTTCGTCATCTCTGTGTCGCCCTCGCGAATGTTGCCGAGCGCGTACTGCACCGCTGCCAGTCCCGCGTACGCGGCGGCGAATCCGCTGTCCAATGCCGCGGCATTTGCGTACAGCGTGTTCGCGTCGACGTACAGCGCACGATTGAATGCGTCGCGACCACTGGCCAGCAGGCGCAGCGCCTCGAGTGAGTTCGTCGTAGCGCGCGGCAGCGGAACGGCCGACGCAATTTCGGCCGGCGAATCGCCAAGATCGCGACGGAGTTTTGCCGCCAGCTCGTCCAGCGCCGGCAGCAACGCATCACTCGCCGCAGTGGCGGTGTACACCTGCGCTGCGTTGCGACTGGATGGATCGATCACGCGCAATGTCAGGAGCCGTGACGATCCATTCGTCACCACACTCAGGCTCACCACGTAGCGTGCCCCTTCGCGCTCGGCGACTTCGAACGCCGTCGAATCCGGGATCGACCGATCGGTCTCCGTCCGCTTCATGCGCTGCAACGCATCGCTGATCGACGCCGGGCTCACCAGTCGCACCCGCGCCGACTGCTGCAGCGCGCTTTGCAACGCGAGAGCAATGGCCCGCGCACTGGCCGAATCGCCGCTGGGCACCTGCACATCAGACACGAGGATTCGGTCACCGACACCCAACGGAAGCGCCGGCGCTTGCCGGCGCGACCACGCGATGACGGCCAGCGTGACTGCGATTGTTGCGGCGACCACCAGCGGCAGGCGCCAGCGACGCTTCCGCTTCGCCTCGACGACGGGCGCAGGTGTATCGCGGGTCGAGGCTGCGGCCTCCGTGAGGAGTGCCGAGGGAGCGCTCGGCGCATCAGCAGAGTGAAGCGTGACGTCGGGCAATACGGACGTCGCAGCCGGCAGCGGTTCGCGGTGAAGAGCGGCTTCCTCCGGAGCGACAGTCGGCGCGGTGGGCGCATGCACCGGCTCAGAGACGGGCGCGCGGGTCTGTACGACCGGTACTGTCGATGGCTCACTCACGCGCACCGTCACCACCGTGGGCAGCGCGCGCAAGCGGTCCACTTCGGCACGCACCGCCGGGTCCACGTCGTCGCCGTCTGCGCTTGCGAGGACCTCGTACCGTCGACCGTACGCCAGTGCCGCGTCCCGATCGCCGAGCCGCTCGAGGGCACGCATGTGCGCCAGCGTGCGCCGCGCACTCAGCGGATCAAGCTCCACCAGACGACCAGTCCAGCCCACCAGCGTTCCAGCGTCGGCGCCTGCGGCCAGCTTGTCGAGGCACGCGATCACCTGCCGCGTCGTGCGTGATCGCTCCTCCTCGGCCCACCGCTCGAACTCGCCGGCGCCCGGCACCACGAACCCGTCGAGGAAGGGACCCCGATAGAGCGCGACGGCGTCGGCGTGATCGCCACGCGCGATCGCGGCACGGAAGTCGATCAGGTCCGACGTCATCACATCTGAGAGCAGCGTCAGTTCGGCCGTTCCGTCGATCGGCGACGTGCCCAGCTCGCGGCGCAGGTTGTAGATGATCTGGTTGAGTGCGTGTCGCCCCTTGTCGGACTCGGCGTCGGGCCAGAGCAGGAACAGCAGCTTCTCACGCGAGATGCCATCGGGCGCCGCGCCGGCCGCTACCGCAAGCACCGCCAACCGTCGTCGCTGGTTCGAGAGCTCCGTCGTGCTGCCGTCATCGCGCACGACACGCAGGCCGCCGAAGGTCAGAAGTCGAAGCATTCCAAGGACTTTGGCTCGTGTGATCGGCGCGTGACCGCGGCGTGAGACCCGGGGCGTACCATCTCCTGCGAGCAACGTCGTGATACGCGATGCACGCTCTGCCGGTCTGCTCTTTCAACTTATGACGAGGTGTAACGTGTTCCGAATCCGTGCGCTACCCGCGGTCGTCGTTCTGCTTGCGCTTGGTTCGATTTCGGTACCGATTGCGGCGCAGGCGCCACCGCCCACACCTCCAAGCGCTGATTCAGCGCCGGCAAAGAAGGTGGGGCGGTTCGGTCGATTCCGGGCGAAGCTGCTCCCCGGAACGACGTACGCCGGTCGTCTGATTTCGCCAATTCTGACGGAGGCTCAGGAGAAAGGTGTTCCGGGGCTGCACGTGCAGAGCGCGATTCACGAGTTCACCGGGCCCGACGGTGAGTATCCGGCGCTGGCCGAGGGGCCCGCGAACGCGCTGGCGGAGCGTTTGCGGAAGCTGATCCGCGAGGAGTCGGGGCAGCAGGGGCGTCTCGCAGACTCCATCGGGACATCGGTCAACGCGATGATGGCCGGGGTCACGAGCGCTGCAGGTCCAGGCTTATCGACCGCGTCGGGGTTGCAGTTGCCACCGGATATTGCCGGGGCGCTGAGTTCCGGACGCCTTGCACTCACGAACATCAACTGGGCCGCCGGCGACATTGCGGTGCGCACTGCGCTGGCGACGGAGCTCAAGCCCGTCGCGGCAGAGATGAATCGACTTGGCGGCCAGTGGCGCGTGGAGGCCGCTGCGCCCGCTGGCGATGGTGGGAAGGGCGCGGCCGAACTGCGCGCCGTGCTCGTCCACGACGCGTTGGTGCTGGCGGGACTGAAGACCTCGCAAGGCGGACGTGGGGTTTTGCAGTCGTCGAAATACGGTCAGGCGCCGGTGGCTCGCGTGGAGATCGTCCGGCCATGACGCGATCACATTTCAGAGAGCGGCGCGCGCGCACCGTTGCGACATGCGTGCTCGTCGCGTTGTGCACGGGGCGGTCCGCGATCGCTCAGACGAGTGTGCCCGACTGGGATCTGCGCGGACGCGTCGAAATGCGACCGATCGCGCCGGGCGATTGCGCATTCGTCACGATCTTCGTGAAGAATGCGCGCGGCAAGCTGATCACGCGCCCAGACGGCAACACAATCGGTCCGGCCGACTTCGAGTTGGAACTCGCGGGTGATGGAGCCGCAGGCTTCAAGTGGGAGCGGAACACACCGGACTACTACAAAGTGTGTGCGACATTCGCCGGTGGATCGGATCGCGCCGAAATCGTGATTCGGTATCCGCGTCGGGCGATGGCGGAAGATGCGATCTATCCTGGCGTCGCGTTCACGGCGGTACTCCCGGTGTTTCGTGGGGAGGGTGGTGCAGTACCGGACTTCAGCGCGCTGCGGTTGCGTGACGTGGGTGGTGTGGTTGCGATATCGCCGCCGCGACCGGCCGTGGCGCTGCCGGACCCGAATCGGCCGCCGACGATGACTGGTACTGTTCAGACACCCGAGCCAGCGCGACCGGCCGTGGCGTTACCGGACCCCAACCGGCCGCCGACGATGACGGGCACCGTTCAAACGCCCGCGCCAGCGCAGCCGCCGGTGGCGTTGCCGGACCCCAATCGACCGCCAACGATGACGGGTACCGTCGAGACGCCGCCGCCGCCACAACCGCCCGCGGCGCTGCCTGACCCGAATCGACCACCAACGACGAACGGCACCGTCCGACCGACGCCGGCAGCGCCGCCAGCTGCGGCCGCGACGGGAGGATACGAAATCCAACTGCTCGGCGCGCGCGCCAATCATCAGACCTTCGACGACATCCTCAATCGCGATGGCTGGGGCGACGAGATTTATGCGTCGGCGATGGTCAGCATCATCGACCGAACCACGCTCGCTCGTCGCAGCACGAGTGTGAAGACCACACAGGTCTACGCATCGGCATGCAACTACCCCACGTGCATCATCTCACCGGGTGGCATCGTCAACGGCACGATGCTGCCGCTTTCACTTCCGCTTTCGCTCGCCACATCAGTGCCGGGCACAGCCGAAAGATTTCCACTGCAACTGTTCCGAGGGACACTCGCGCCGTCCGACGCAATCGTGCTCGCGCCGTCGCTGTGGGAGTGGGATGGTGACCCCAGTGTGTTTCAATTCTGGCAGGCGCATCAGGAACCCGTGGTGGACAGTGTGGTCATTCCTGCGATCGCGACCGGCGACGCGCGATGGCGAAGGGGAGGTTGGTGTACCGTGCGCTTGAACAACGTCGCCACATCGGGCAACCCGAATACGGCACGAACGGTATACGCCAGCTCAGGCTCGGATCGCCCGCTGATGAACGTCGATATCTCATGGTGTCAGGAGTACCTCGTTCTGACTCGCGACGTCATCGACCGCTTACTGACGCAACCGGTTGGCGCGCTCCCGCGCGGCGTGATCGAACTGCGACTCGTTGAAGAGTCGGGCAATGGCAGGCTCGAAGGCGACTACTCGCTCTACTTCAAAATCGAACGGGTGCCCTGATGACACACGTCACCGCTTTCCGCACAAGCGTCGTCTGCCTCGCACTCTGCCTTGCGACAGCCTGCGGCACGAAAGAGAAAGAGACCGACACTGCAATCGCAGACACGCATGACAGCACCGGTGCTGCTGCGCCCGCACCACAAATCGTCGATGTGGGCGCGGAGACCGAGGTTCCCGACAGCGAGAAAGCGTCCGGCTCCGTCATGGTGAGCAGTGCCACGCCCTCGGCCGTTGACGGCGTGGTCCAGGTCACCCGTCGCCAACCGCTGCAGCTGCCAGGTGTGTCGGCGGCGTTTGCGATCGAGGGAGTCTCTGGCGCGCTCACGCATGGCTTTCTCATCGGCTTCGATTCCGCCGGAGCCATCAAGTACGTCCAGCACAAGTGGAGCAATGCCGACAACAGCCTCGTCGCGAACACGGCTTGTGGCGCGCTCACACGGTGTCCCGTCGGTCAGGTGACGGCAGACGCGAAGACCGGCGCGGTCACGTTCACGGGACTCGTCCTCACCGGCCTTGATGTCATCACTGCGGCGAAGGCGACATCGACCCTCACGGGGACCGTGAAATGATCGCGCGGAGTGTTTCCGTCGCGCTGCCGTCGATCATGGCGGCGCTCGCTGCGTGTATCGGTCCGAGCGCCGTCGGATCGCAAGCGCCGGTCACTGCGCCGTCGGCGCCGTGGTATCGCGTTACCGTGCCTGCCGGATGGACACACTCTACCGTGGCCGATGGCGCGCGCTTCGTGCGCACGGGCACTGACGGTGTCGAAGTCGTCGTGCAACTGCGTGCGCCGGTCGCGGCGGTCTACACGCCGGTGCAGGTCGTGGAACGTCTGCTCGCCGCCATCGAGGTGGCGGATGGCATTCACGAGCCGATCGGCGTCGACATCACGTCGCGGAACATCAACGGCACCCCAGTGACGCTTGTCGCGCGCTCGTACTTCGATCGCACCGGTGCGCAGGTCTTCATGTTCCTCGCTGCCGTCCCCAGCGGCGCGTCGATCGGTATAGTGCAGGTCGAGTCACGCAGTGCTGATGCGTACAATTCGCTGAAGGGCGACATCGCAATGTTCGCGTCTTCACTGCGTGTGACAGCCCGCGCGACGGCCACACTGATCAGCGCGTCGCTACTCACCGCCTCGCCGCAACCGCCGGCGGTGAGCACCACTGTTCCTCGTGCTACAGCACCGTCCGCGTCCGCAGCATCAACGGCCGCACCACCAGCAACGGCGCTTCCAGCCTGGCCAACGTCGCGTGAGCCGTGGCCCGCCATGGCCGATGGCGACCGCCTGAGTGGCGTCTGGACGATGATCGAGAATGGGATGAGCCGCGTCTATGGCGGCACCACGATCACAAGCATAGAACGCGCGTACGTCTACTGGCCCGACGGTCGAGTCCTGATGACGATGCCGTCCGGCGGCGTGATGCATCCGGGCGAGACACAATTCCCCGGCATCGATGCCGACTACTGGGGCCGGTACGTGGTCCGCGGCGATCAGCTGGTGATGACGTGGGGTGCGAGCGGACAGAAGGTGTACTCGCTTGCGCGCACGGCCACGAACCAGCTCGACCGCGGCACGATCCGGCCTGCCGCGCCACCCGCGACAAACCAGCGCTTGCGCGGGACCTGGGAGGCTCTCGGTTTCGAGGGCCGACGCTGGATCCGGTTCGATGAGTCGGGTCGCTTTGCCACTGGGCCGGTACAGTTGCCGAATCGCGTTGGCGCGGGAACGTACGCGATCGAGGGCTATGCGATGCTGCTCCGGTTCGACGACGGAAGCAGTGAACGGATTTCGTTCTGGGCACTCGAACCCGGCCCGACCCCGCGGACCATCACGCTCGAACGCCAGACGCTGCCGCTCCGGCGGTAGCGCCGGGCGCTGCCGTGCTCGCACACGAGCGCGAATGACAGGATAAGTATCATACTGAGTTAAAAACACACGCAGACGCCAGGTCCGCGTGCGATTCCCTTCGTCGAGGTCGGAACCATGTCTTCACGTCAAGCACTACGGGGACGGCTGAGCGCCACGCTCGCCGCCGGTACGCTGTTCGTCCTCACCGCCTGCAGCGGTGGCGATCCGACTCCAACGCCACCTGTCGTCCCCGGCATACTCGCCGTTGCACTCGCTCCCGCGTCGCTCGCCCTCGTCGCCGGTGCGTCCGGCACATCGACTGCCACCATCACGCGAGGGGGCAGCTTCAGCGGCGATGTGGTGTTGACGACCGAAGGCGCCCCGACCGGTGTCACGGTCACCTTTGCCAGCGTGACTCTCGTTGCTGGTGCCAGCTCGAGTGCCGTGACCGTCGTGACGACCGCCAGCGCTGCGGCGGGCTCGTATCCCGTCGCCATCAAGGCAACCGGCACAGGAGTCACCGTGGCGGCTGCGACGCTGACACTGACAGTGACAGCATCACCGCCCCCGACACCGACGCTCGGTCTGACGCTCACGCCGACGTCCACGTCAATCGCGGCCGGTAGCAGCGGCAACGCGGCGGCGGCAATCGTCCGTGGCGGCGGCTTCACCGGACCCGTGACCCTCAGCGCCACAGGTTTACCAAGCGGTATGACGATCGCGTATGCACCGGCCACGATTCCGGACGCGGCGTCGACGAGTACGATCACCGTGACGGTCGGCGGTGCAGTCGCGGCGGGACCGTACACGGTGGTCGTCACGGCAGCCGGCACGAGTGTCACCACCACGGCGAACCTTGCAGTGAACGTCACACCGCCGGCGGTCAGCGGCAACATCACCGTCGCGTACTGCGCTGTTGATGCGCCGAAGTGGGTCGCGTACCAGGATGGCACGAGTGGCACGTGGACGCAGGTCGTACCGGCCGCAGGCACGAACATCTACACGTTCAGCATGCCATCCGGGAAGGGTGGACTCGCGGTTGTGGATACCGTCGGCACGGGCTTCAGCCTGAACGTCACGTACGCCACGGTCGCAGAGTTTCAGGGCTTCGACCAAACGCTGCAGAATGGTGCGTGCGGCTTCAAGACGATCAACGGCAATATCGCCGGTGTCGCGGCGCCGCAGCTGGCGAGCATCTCTCTCGGCTACAGCACGGCGTTCGTGATTCCGGTCACGAGCAATGCCTTTACGCTCGCCAACGTCGCAGGGGGTCCACAGAATCTCTTTGCGGCACGGCTGACCGGTGGCGTGCAGCGCGCGGACAGGATGATTCTGCGCCGAGACGTGAACATTGCAGCCGGCGGTACGCTGCCGGTGCTCGATTTCAATGCGGCGGAGGCGTTCGGGCCCGCCAGTGCGAATGTGACCGTGACGGGGATTGGTGCTGACTCCACGGGGATCTCCACGCTGTTCAACGGTGTGCGCGGATCCACCTTCGGCGTCATCGGGAGCTTCGACAACTACCTCGCTGCGACAGGCGCGGTACCGTACGACGCCGTCCCGGCGAGCAAGCTGATCCCCGACGAACTCCAGCAGATAGACGCCGTGGCGCTGGCCGCGAATACGAATCAGTCGTCGCGGACGACGGGCGTATTCTTCCGTGCGCCGACGGACGTCACGCTGGTCATGGGGCCGGCGCTGAGTACGCCGACCGTGACGCGCATCACCGGTCTGACCTTCTCACGTGTACGCGTGCAGCTGCCCGTACAAGCGGAGTACAGCCGTGCCCTCAGTTCCGACTTCACGCAGACCGATCGGATAGCGGGCATCTTCGCGACATCGGGTTATACCGGTGGTGGCGCGTGGGACCTGTCGATTCCCGATGTCAGCGCCGCTGCCGGATGGGACAACACCTGGGCGCTCAGGAATGGCCTGCCGATCGCCTGGAGTGTGAGCGCCAATGGCGGCGCGATCTACCTGCTCGATCGTACCGTGACCGACGGCACGCCGTTTCGCAGTGCACTGCGAGAAAGCACGACGCCGTTGCCGTAGCGGCGCGGCGGCATTCCGAGGGGCACCTGCCGGTTCTGGCACGTGCCCTTCTGCGCGGATGTCGTCGCTGCATGGTGATCGCGTGCGAGCATCACATGTGGGGCGACGGATGTTCAGATCACCCACCCTGAACTCTGACCTACACGCGTCATGACACTACACTCTGGCCGCAGCCACCATCCGATGCACACACAGCAGGAAGTTCGTGCGGAGCGCCGTCTGACTCGTACCACGCAGCTCGCGCTACTGGTTGCGCTGGTGTGCGTGACGGCGACACAGGTGCAGGCACAGGCGCAGGCACAGGCGCAGGCACAGGTGCCCGACTGGCAGTTGCGCGCGCGAGTCGAGATGCGCCCGCTGTCTCGCGGCGAATGTGCGTTCGTGTCGCTCTTCGTGAAGAACGCTCGCGGCAAGCTGATCACACGTCCGGACGGCAGCACGATCGGGCCGGCGGACTTCGAGCTCACGGTGAGCGGGCCCGGCGCGGCGAGTTTCAAGTGGGAACGCAATACGCCGGACAACTACAGGGTCTGTGCGACATTCACCACCGGTCCGGATCGCGCCGACATCGTCATCACGTACCCGCGGACCGCGATGCCGGACGACGCCGTGTATCCGGGCGTTGCGTTCAAGGCGCTTCTGCCGGTGTTTCGCGGGGATGGTGGTGCGACGCCGGATTTCTCGCTGTTGCCGCTCACTGGCGCGACGGCGAGCACGACCCTCGCCATCCAAGTGCCGCCGGCCGGTGCGCCGCCGCCAAGCGTGCTGACAACGGTGCCCGCCCGCGCAACGCCGCTGTCGAGCGCTCGCATCGTTCAGCAGGATCTGCCTCCGAGCATGATGCTGGGCGCAATATCGGTCCCGGGTGCTACCATGACGCGTCCGGCAGTGATCGGGCGAGCTGGGGCGACGCCGCCGCCAAATTCATCGCCGGCCGGCGGCATCATTGCGTGCAACGTGCCCAACGTTCTCACGACGCTCTTTCTGCAAGCCTTGTACTGTGCGGCCCCCGGCAACCCAGGCGTTCCGCCCAATACCGCTGCGAAGGATACGAGAACGGCAAGCGCGTGGGCTGCGTGCTGCACGGCCGTGAACGCACCAACGGCACCGTTCAACGACTATCTCTCAGGTGTGGTGTCCGGGCAGTATTCGGGGCAGTACGTGCAATCCGCGATCTCTGCGGTCTGGCGCCGCACCTTCATCACGCCGTGCAGCGCCATGTATCCCACTGCCGACGCACGGTTGGCGACCTTCGTTCCAAATGCGATTGCCCCCGGCGATGTGGTGACGGATGTGACGCCGCCGATCGATGCGTTCGCCATACCGTTGTCGTCGTCGGCGCCGGCGATCCCGCTCGGTGCGGGCTGCCGCTGGCTGCTGACGCGCACGGCGCCCGCGCTGCCGGTTGGAGTCTTTCTGGTGGCATACACGAACGCGGTGTCGTTCCTGTATAGCCCGCTGCTCGATCCGACGTACATCATGTCGATCGTGATCGACGGCTTTCCGCTTGAACCGATCACCGACCTTGGACTGCAGGCATTCTACACCCCCGGTTCAGGCGGGCCGTGCAGTGGCGTGATCGTGGTGCGCACCGCCACCAGTGTCCTGATCATCGCAGGCAGTACCTGCGTGGACGGCTCGATCATCAACGGCGCCATCTCCCCCGAGCCGATCCCGAATCGCGCATACCTCGTGCGAGTGGCACGCGACATCGTGACGCGGTTTCAGCAGATACCGGAGAACTGATGCCGCGCGCCGCGGCGCGCAGCAGCCGAAAGCCGATCACATTGATTTGCGCGCGTCCCGCTACGGCGCTGGGACGAAGCGGTGGGACAGGAATATCAACTCGCTACCTGCAGTTACCCCGCTCGCGACATACTTCGCCACGATTTCCGTGCCGGAAAAGTCTGTGAAGTCTTTTCGGAAGAGTCGGTATCGGTTAGCGTCCACTAGGGCCCGATTATTCGCCAGGTACGAGAGTGCCAACGTGTTCGCGAACGGGAAGACTTCGCTGTTGTTGTACGGTGGGCACATCCTGAACGCCATCGTTGTCGGATCGTTGCCGGGACTGACGCCAACCGTGAACGCGCGTATCGTGCTTCGCACCATGACACCGCTGTCTCGATCGCGCTCGACATCCCACTCCGAATCGGCGTACGTCACCATCGATCCCTCAATCGCGCCCGGTGTCACACGGAACGTGCAGGCACCGGTGCTCAGAAGAAGAAAACCGTCGAACTTGAGCGGCATGGGCAAGGGCCACAGCGGGACGTCAGTGTTGTCACGCTCGGCAAACCCCACCTCATACACTTTGCGCACCGTATAGGTCGTCGGCGTCAGGGGGAAGACATTATCCATGGCGGACTTACCAATGAGCGTGAGCTTGGCGGTTTCACGCTCGCCTCCAACAGTTACGATACTGGTTTCACCTCCATATCTGGTGCCGAAGCCAAACGACCATGCAAGCTTTGCGCTGCGGCATCGCTCGCGGATCGTCCTGATCGCATTCGCAGTCGCAAAAAACTCCGGTGCGGGGAGCTGGCTTGCCGCAACCTCCAAATGCCTCGCCTGATAGTCCATCTCGTCGATGAATGGCAGCTCGTGTAACGAGAGGCACAGGTCGATCTCTTCACCTGCGCAGGCTTTGGACAGCTGATCGATCGCACGCCGCGCCAGTGCGTCGCGCGCAGCGC
Organism: Gemmatimonadales bacterium; assembly: GCA_038231095.1. Lineage (GTDB taxonomy): Bacteria > Gemmatimonadota > Gemmatimonadetes > Gemmatimonadales > Gemmatimonadaceae > JACMLX01. The sequence continues at coordinate 129,458 of JBBRLZ010000006.1, read as the reverse complement.
CAGCGCTTCCGCGCGTGGCCGTGCGACCGCTGCGACGATAGAGTCGCGTCGCTGCTTCGTAGGCGGCGAGAGAGGCGGGTGCGGCCAGGCACGGGGCAGAGCTGGCACTGGCGGCTGACACGCCGCTCCTGACGATGCGTGGTGCGATACGCCCCGACGGCGCTGGCACCGTGAACAGCGGCACGACGGTCTGCTGCCAGTACGACTCGAACAGTGCCTCGACGGCGGACGAGTCCTGCACCTGTCCAAGGTCTGCAAGCGCCAGCCGCTGCTGCAACCCGGGTTCGCCCGTCGGCTGGAACGCCGGCGCGGCAGCGATCACAGCCGACTGTGACCAGGAGCCAACACCGGCGCCGGTGAATCGCGAGATCTCCTGTGTCACGACACCTGACGCGGTCGTTGTCGGTCGCAGATGAAAGTCGCTGCCGTCGCCCGCAAAGCCCCACCCGATGGCCGCGGTGATGCCTGCCGGTGGCGTGATGCGCAATTGTGCTGCAGTGAGCAGTCGCGCGCCGGCCGGTGCAAAACGCACGCCGAGTATCGTGGCGGCCCCGATGGGATTGCCGGTCACACTTGCCAGCGGTTGTAACTCCATCGGCACTGGCCCTGGCAGTGACGACGCAGCAATCGCGAGTTCGTACACCGTGCCATCCACGCCAGTGGCACGCAACGTCAGGCCGCTATCAGGGTCGTACGTGCCCCGCGTGATCCGTGCGGAATCGACCGTGACTGTGACGCTGGCGGGCTTCGGTGTCACCGGTATCACGACGGGAGGAACGACTGGTGGAACGACGGGCGCGGTGATCGGTTCCGGCGGCGAGCTGCACGCGGTCATCGTGAGCGCACAGTACAGCAGCATCGCAGAGATTTGATGTGTCGTCTTCATGAGATCACGGCGTGGCTGGAAGGTGTGTGATCGGGATCCGCTCGAGATAGGCGAGCGGCTTGTTGATCAGACCGCGAAACACCGCCGGGCTCTCGCTGATGAACTGACCGTAGAAGGCGGCAATGACACTCCCGGCCGCTGGGGCGGTGAAGCGCTTCTTGAATGGGAGGAGCCTGCCTTGCGCAGTTCTCTCCGTGACGTCATTCAGCAAGGCCGATGTGAAGTAGATCGGCGCGAAAGTATTCGCGAACGGGAACGGCCCGGCCTGCGTGCAGCCAGCTTTCGTCGCCACCGTTCCCGGGTCATTACCGGGTGACGCGCTGATCGTCACGGCGATCCGCGTCGCATCGAGCATCGTGTTCGATTGCACGTCGCGCACGAGCTCCCACTCTGTCTCTGCGTAGTTGAACTGCGACTGCGCGATGGCGCCGGGCGTGATCGTGATAACGCACTTCCCGTCCGAGAGTGACAGGGCCGTATACGTGAGCGGCACGGCAAATGGCCACGCCGATCCTCCAGTGTTCACGGCGGCGGGTGAGCGTGCGGCACCGAACCCGAGCTCAAACCGATTTGCGGCGGTGTACGTCGCTCCGTCCGGATTCAGGCGCCGATTCGTCTGACCGCGACGGTAGAGTGCAAGCAGGCTCGTTGTTGTTTCCCCGGACAGACCGGAGATCAGCTCGACCTTCGGGTTGGTCGCGCCTTCCGGCGCGCTCTCATCGAGCAGCCCACTCTCTTTGTACTGGAAGACCCACGAGATCTTCGCATTACGGCACCGATTCCGGGCCGCGAGCAGATCGTCCTCTGCCAGCATTACGACGATGTCCTGGATTCTCGCCGAAATTCGACGCACCTGATCCGCAAGTGCCTGGAGTTCGTACAGGTACGGCAGCTTGTGATTGCTCACACACTGCTGCCCGTAGTCGTCCGCGCACGCCTTGTAGAGCACCACCAACGTTCGCAGCGCGTCACGCTCGCGCGTGCCGCCAAGACTGCCCGGGGCGGCGGTCGGATTGAGCGCACGGTAGATCTCGATCGCTATCGCATACTCGCGGAGTGCGACGACGGCGGCCTGGCATGGCGTCGAGACTCCGACCGCCGCTGCAATGCTGTTCCCGCGCCCAATCCTCGGCGTCGCCGGCGCCTGCAGCAACGGTTTGACGGTTTCGTTCCAGTAGGCGCTGAACGCGGCTTCGCGCGACGCCAGGTCCGAGGTCTCGCCGAGCGCGTACAAGGCAAGTCGCTGCGACATGCCATCCGATCCCGTTGGCTGGAATCCAGGTGCCGCTGCGCGCGCTACCGTCGTGCTCCACGTGCCGATGCCCGCGCCCATCATCCGAGTCACCCGCACGGTGGTTACTCCCGATTGCGTATTCATCGTGCGGAGATGGAATTGCGCTCCACCGGCGCTGAATCCGAATCCCACCGTCGGTGGCACGCGGGAGGGCGGTGTGATCCTCAATTCGGCACTCGCCATCAGCCCGAGCCCGGCAGGTTCCAGATCCACACCCACAATTGTCGCGGTGCCGATCGGATTGCTCGACACGTTCGCGATCGGTCGCATGCTGATCGTCGCCGCACTGGCCAGCGCTTCGACCGGGACGCTCAACTCGAACTGCGTGCCGTCGGCGCCGATCGTCTTCAGCAGCAGGCCGCTGTCTGGTTCGAACGTGCCGGTTGCGACTCGCCCGGAGTCCACCGTATAGCCAAGTGTTGCTGGCCGCGGTGTCGGCGTGGGCGTTGGGGTCGGGGTCGGGGTTGGTGTTGGTGTGGGAGCCGGTGACGGGTCGACCGTGTCCGAGCACCCTGCGACGAGCAGCATCAAAACTGCGAACTCGACCGCGGCTCGCGCACGCCGTTGCGCCGCGCGGGCACAGTCAGCGAAGGTCCAACATCCGGTGTGCGGAGTGCAGCGGCGAGGGAATCCGAGCATGGGAATACCTTCAGTCGATGATGTGATGAGCGTGGAGCGTGCGACTACGGCGAGAATACGCCGGATCGCCCACACGCCGATCACATGCCGATCACATCTCGTAACGTGTTGCTGCGCCGATGCTTGCGTCGCGTAGACTGGTCGCGTGCAGCGGCCATTGGCCTCAGGGTCAGGCGCGCCCGTGGTCACCTCGCGCGACGCTCGCACGCGTGAGCCATGACATCGTCCTCAGGCGACCGACGCCGCTGAGACCTCCGCAGACCGTCTCAACACGTGCCCAAAACGCCGCCGGCCTCACATGGGGGGTGCTGTGGGACGAGATTCACCGATTCCTCCGTCACCCTCGAAGGAGCGCGCGGCATGGCTTTCGCAAACTCCCGACCGGCCTCGGCATCTCGACGCTTCCATCCAGACGCGACACCGCTCGCTCACACGCTGGTAGCGTTGAGACGCCATGACACTCCCGTTCGTCAAAGGAGTAGCCATGCGTTCCGCGTGATGCGGTGACGGCTGTTTCTGACGTCCGCCCTCCCTCCTCGAGGTCTGCTCCATGTTGTCACCAAGTGCAGCGCCTGCGCGCCGCGTGCGCGACCTGCTCGCCGCCGCTGCCGTGCTCCTGCTGACGGCCTGTGGTGGCGGCGACTCCACGCCGACGCCGCCAGCCGTTCCCGGCACGCTGACTGTGGCCATGGCTCCCGCATCACTCCCCCTCGTCGCCGGCACATCCGGCACGTCCACGGCGACGATCACCCGGGGCGGCAGCTTCACTGGCGCCGTGGCGCTGACGGCTGAAGGCGCCCCGACCGGCGTCACCATCACATTCGCCAGCGCGACGCTGGGCGTCGGCGTCACGTCGACCGTCGTGACCGTTGCCACGATCAACAGCCTTGCCGCGGGCTCGTATCCGGTGGTGATCAAAGCCAGTGGCACCGGCGTCACCGTCGCAAGTGCGACGCTGACGCTGACGGTGACAGCGGCACCCCCGGGCCCAACGCCGACGCTCGGTCTCACGCTGACGCCGGCGGCGACATCGATCGTGGCCGGGACGAGCGGCACGGCAGCGGCGGCGATCGTACGAGGCGGCGGGTTCACCGGACCGGTGACCCTCAGCGCCGCCGGATTGCCAGCCGGCATGACGATCGCGTATTCCCGTGCCACAATTCCTGACACAGCAGCGACGAGCACGCTCACCGTGACCGTCGGCAGTGGTGTGGCGGCCGGACCGTACACGGTGGTGGTGACTGCCGCTGGCACTGGTCTCACCACCACGGCGAGCATCGCGGTGACCGTCACAGCGCCCGTGGTCGGCGCCAGCATCAACGTCGCCTACTGCGCCGCGGATGCGCCACTGTGGTTCGCGTATCAGGATGGGGCCAGTGGCGCATGGACACGCGTGCTCCCTGCGGCCGGTACGAACAGCTACACGTTCAGTATGGCATCGACAAAAGGCGGAGTCGCCGTCGTCGATACGGTCGGGCCTGGATATGAGCTGAGTGTCATATACGCGACTGTGGCTGAGTTCCAGAGCTTCGATCAGACGCTGCAGTGCGGCGCCAAGACCATCAACGGCTCTGTCGCGGGCGTGACCACGCCGCAGGTCGCGAACATTGCACTTGGTTACAGCACGGCTGCCGTGATCCCGAACGTGAGCACTGCGTTCGCGCTCAACGGCGTGCCCGGTGGCGCACAGAATCTTTTCGCGGCGCGCGTCAATGGCACGACGCAGCGAGCGGACAGACTGATTCTGCGGCGTGGCGTGAACCTCCCGGACGGCGGAACGCTCCCTCTGCTCGACTTCAATGCCACGGAAGCCTTCGCGCCGGTGAGTGCGAACGTCACGCTCAGTGGTATCGGTAGCGACACTGCGTCGATCGTCACGTTGTACAACGGCGTGCGTGGCTCGTCGTACGGCACCATTGGCACCCTGTACAACTACCTCGCAGCCTCTGGGCCGAAGCCCTTCGACGCCGTGCCTGCCGCGCAGTTGATCACCGACGAGTTGCAGCAGATGCAGGCTGTTGCACTGGGTGCGAATGCCGTGCAGACGTCGCGGACGAGTGGGGTGTACTTCGCCACGCCAGCCGATGTGACGCTTACCATGGGACCGGTCATCAGTACACCGACTGTCACGCGCATCACCGGGACCAGCAATTCCCGCGTGCGCGTGCAGCTGTCGTTGCAAACCGAGTACGGTCGCGCATTCAACGCCGATTTCGCACAGGCTTCGGCAAACAGGACGGCGTCGATGTTCGTCACCACGGGCTACACAGGTGGCGGGGCATGGGACGTGTCATTACCCGATGTCAGTGCAGCTGCGGGGTGGCAGAACACCTGGGGGTTGCTCAACGGCACGGCGATCGATTGGAGCGTGAGCGTGAACGGCGGGGCGATCTTCCTGCTTGACCGCACGGTGACGAGCGGAACCACATTCCGCAGCGCGTTGTTCGAAACGGCGACACCGTTGCCGTAGTGTCGCGTGGCGATGGGCCGCAGTGGACGTGTTGTCCGCTGCGGACCCTGCCACGTGGTGTGCAAGCTCTCCCTGGTCGCGCCTCTCCCCCGCGTACCTCCAACCAATCGGGAGAATTCGCATGACCATCCGTACCGCTCGCCTCGGCGCCGCCCTGCTCGCCGCCACCGCCCTCGTCGCCTGTGCCAAGCCCGCCGACAAGCCGGTGACCGATACCACCGCTGCCGCCAACGCCACGCCCACCATCGTGGCACCGATCGACTCGGCAACCGCGGCGACTGCCGCGCAGCCGAAGCCTGATTCCGCAAAGCCGTCGAGTGATTCGGCGAAGCCGGCCCCAAAGAAGTAGTTCGCGCTGGACGAACGAAACGACGACAGGGAGACCGTGACGCGTCACCGTCTCCCTGCCGTTTCGCTCACACCGTGATGCGCGTTGTTGCTCCCAGCAAAACACTGCTCGCGAAGACGCGCCCTTCGTGTCTGTCGCACTCCGTGCTCTCCGTGTCCTCCCCATCCCCACGTACCCGCACAGCGTCGCAGCGCGAGACCGAGGTCGCAAGAACGCTCCAGCGGCTCGTGACTAGCTTGCCAGCGTGTCTACGATCTGGTCCGCCTTCGCGATCACCGCACCCGGCATCGCTCCCGTCACCGCCGCTGAGCTCACCGCGCTCGGTATTCCGCACGAACCGCCAACCGCCGATGGCGTCGCGTTCAGCGCAGACTACCGCACCATCGCGCTCGCGAATCTCTGGCTGCGGACCGCGTCCCGCGTGATCGTCCGACTCGGCGAGTTCAAGGCGCAGGGTTTCGCGGAACTCGAGAAAGGTGCCGCAAAGCTGCCGTGGAAGCAGGTGCTGCTCCCCGGACAACCGGTCGCGATGCGCGTCACCTGTCGTAAGTCGCGCCTGTATCACTCCGACGCGGTCGCCGAACGCGTGGTACGACAGATCGCGAAGCACTTCGGTGTCGACACGCCCGTCGTGCGACTGACCGACAGTGACGACGAGGACGCCCCGACCGACGAAGCGCAGCGTATTCTCGTGCGCATCGTGCACGACATCGTGACGGTGAGTGCCGACACGTCAGGCGAGCTGCTGCATCGCCGCGGGTACCGGCAGGCCGTCGCGAAAGCGCCGCTGCGCGAGACCGTCGCTGCCGCGTGCCTGCTGGCGGTGGACTACGACGGCACGCAACCGTTCATCGATCCGATGTGCGGCTCCGGCACGTTCCCGATCGAAGCGGCGATGATCGCGCGCAATCAGGCACCCGGTCGGGCGCGTCCGTTCGCGTTTGAACATTGGCCCGGCGCCGATCGCGACGTACTGCCGCACCTGCGCCGCGCTACCAAGGCTGCAGGCGTCGATGTGCCGGAGCTGCCGATCATCGGCAGTGATCGCGATCCTGGTGCGATCCGCATGTCACACGACAACGCGGAGCGGGCTGGCGTGCAGGGCATGCTCACGTTCGAACAGAAGACGCTCGATGCGATCGAACCGCCCGCCGAGTCGGGCGTGTGGTGCAGCAATGCACCGTACGGGCGCCGCGTCGGCAATTCGGATGCGTTGACCGGATTGTTCGTGCAGATCGGCAAGCTCGCCCGCGGATCATTCGCGGAATGGCGCGTGGCGTTGTTGATGGCGGAGCAGAGTCACGTGAAGGCGTTGCAATCACCGACGACGGAGATTCTGCATACGCGCGTCGGGGGCATTCAGGTGGGCTTTTATGGGATCGAGGTCTGAGAGATCCCGACTCGCAGGGAAGGTTGCTATCGGCTGTTTGAATTGTATATTTCCGATCGCAACTTCTTGGAGCTCCGAATGGCCATTCGTGATTCTGCCCCCCGCCTCGCCCTTGGAAGCCGTCTCCACGCGGCGGTCGAATCGCTCCTCGAGCAAGCCAGCGACGATTTGGTGATGGACGCCATCTCGGCACCTACCGGAAGCGGGTCGCTGGCACGGCTGGTCGCGAATCTGACGGAGGTCAGTCCGGCCACGGCGGTCGTCGATCCGCTCGCCGCGGCGCAAGCTCGGGCCGCGATCTGGCGCACGGGCTACACCGCCACAACCCCGCTGCTCGACGCTGGTGAGGTCACGACCATCCTCGGCCTGGCCAGTAGCGAGGCGCTGCGCAAGCGCGATCGCGCGGGCACGATCCTCGCCCTCCCACTCGCCACGGGGAAATTTGCATATCCCACGTGGCAATTCATCGACGGGCGGGTGGTTGACGGGCTTGCGTTGGTCCGGCGCAGCCTTGGCAATCCCTCGCCGTGGGTATTTGCCGGTCAGCTCGACGCGCTGCGCGACACGGACGCGAGCGACAGTCCGACCCTGCGCGAGCTGCTCATCGCCGCTCGCGTGCCGCAGGCGGTGCGGGCCGCGACCATCGCGATGCAGGACGGCGGCGCGTGACGCTGGCGTTGCCAACGTCACATATTGCGCCCAATACACCGCTCTTCCGCATCGTGCAGACCGCACGTGGCGATTCCGGCGCGCTGTTCTTCGGGCCGCGCGCCGGCGAAGCGCCGGCGGGACGATTCGACTCCGCGGCGGGTGCGTTCCGAGTCTGCTATCTCGCGGAATCAGAGCAGGGCGCGTGCGCTGAATCGTTGCTGCGGCGCGCGACACTGCCCGATCCCGTCAGTGGAATCCGGCTCGTCGCGATGCGTGATATTGCTGCGCGAGCCTGGGCTGTCACGACCTTGACCCGCGCGCTGCGGCTCGCCGATCTGCGCGGTGGGGCTGGACTCTCAGCGCTCGGTGTGACCGGTGCGGTGACGATGGGAGACAGCCATGTGGAATCGCGGTTGATCAGTGATCGCATTCATGCCTCTGATGCGACGCTGGATGGCATTCACTTTCGCGCGCGGCACGATCCCGATGAAGCAGTGATTGCACTGTTTGATCGTGCGTCAGACGCGCTGGCGTCGGGTGTGACGCTCGAACCGTTGCTCGACAATTTGCGGCGACTTAGAGCGGTGCTTGATCGCTACCGGCTTGGTATCGATGAGTGACCTGTTGCGGATGTTTCCAACTCAGTCGCGCAGTCTGGTGCCGAAATACACCACGAGTCGTCTCTCAGCTTGCGGGAGCGTGCCCCCCCCCCGCTACTCTCTCGCATTGAAAGGGACGATTCGGGACTTATTCACGGGGCGACGGCATGGGACGGACGATGACACTCTGTCTGGCAATTCTGGGACTCTCCGGTGTGCTGAGCTGCACGGACACGCCGCTGCAGGTTCCCGCCTCCTCGGTCGCGGCGGCGGTGAGCGGGACTGATTCCGTTGCGCTCACGTACATCTGTGGCAACATGTTCCGCGTGCGGAACTCGTCGTTCGAACCGCGCAGCGTGCACTGGGATATCTACAACGCGTCGCCGGCGGATACGGGATCGCTGCGAGCGCGGGGACGTGATGTCGGGGCGTCGTATGCTGCTTTCTTCGTGACGGCGCGGACACAGGGGACGATGCGGTTGTTCGTTGGGGCGACGTTGGTGGCGACGAAGGCGAATGGGAACACGGCGGCGTGTGCGGCGCCCGTCGACACCTCAAGTTTCACGGCGATCTGAAGTCCCTCGGTAAAGATGTTGGCTGGAGCGCCTCTCCTTCAACTCAATGACACAACTGTCGTGCTGCGCACGGTGCTCTCGGTCGAATTTCGACCAGAAGCGACAGCTGCGGATAGAAGGAATTTTCAGACGACGTTCGGCGCGCAGCTGATCGGAGTCTATTGCGTATTTCGGTGATTCCGATCACTCGTTTCGGCCCAAGTCGATCAGTCGTTTCGCTCCATGTCGATCACCGGGTTCGGTCGATGTCGATCAGGGGTGACGTGGGGGCACGGACGCGGGATTAGTCGGCGGAGACGGCGGCGGAGTCGGGTGTCGTGAGGCGGCGGAGGGAGCCGCCAGTGAGGGTGATCCGGTGGGCGTGGTGGACCAGCCGGTCGAGGATGGCATCGCCAAACGTGGGGTCCCCGATGCTCGTGTGCCAGTGTTCCACGGGCAGCTGACTGGTGATCAGCGTGGCCCGTCGCCCGACGCGATCCTCGATCAGTTCCAGCAGATCGCGGCGTTCGCGGTCGCCGAGGGGCGCGAGGCCCCAGTCGTCCAGGATGAGGAGGTCGGTCTTGGCGAGCGTCAGCATCAGCTTCCCGTAGGAGCCATCGGCGCGGGCGTGCACGAGGTCTTCGCTGAGGAGTCGCGGCAGTCGCACATAGCGCACGGAGTGCCCCTGCCGACACGCCATGTGCCCAAGCGCGCACGCGAGCCACGACTTGCCGGTGCCGGTGGGGCCGACGAGGAGCAGCGTCTGATGCTGGCGGATCCAGTCGCCGCCGGCGAGCTGCAGCAGCCGCGATTTCTCGAGGCCACGCTTCGTCCGGTAGTTCACATCCTCGATGCACGCGCTGGTGTAGCGCAGCCGGGCGAGTTGCAGCAATCGCGTGAGGCGTCGGTCGTGGCGCACGGACTGTTCACGCTCGAGCAGCAGCGCGAGGCGTTCGTCAAACGACAGCGCGGCAAGATCGGGCTGGCCGCGTTGCTCGTCGAGGGCGGTGGCCATGCCGAGGAGCTTGAGTGCGTGCAGGGTGGTGAGCGTTTGTTCGATCAGCATACGTTTTCTGGACAGAGGGTGAGCGACACGTCGGGCGTGTCGTAGTAGGCCGCGCCACGGAGGAAGTCGTGCGTGGCGGGGAGATGCGTCGTCGGCGCGACGCCGTCGAGCGGCTGCGAGTCGAGGCCGGTCGCGAGGATGGATTTCACGGAGCGATAGCTGATCGTGCCGGCGTCGCACGCGCGACGGCAGGCGGCTTCGAGGCGCACGGCGTCGTAGCGCTTCTTGAGCGCGAAGAGGCCGAGACAGGTGCGATAGCTCTGCTCGGGATGCGCGTAGCGCGCCAGGAGGCCTTCCACGAGCTGTCCCGTCGCGGGGCCGATGGTCACGCCCCACGCGATCAGCCGCGACGGCGTCCACTCGACGTGCCGATCATGCGCCTTGGACCGATGACTGGGCTCGGTGGTGAATCGCCCTTTGAGCGCACTGCGCGCGTGCACGGCGACGCGCGTATCGCGATGCAGGATCTCCACCATCGACGCGGTGAGTCGCACCGTCACGGTCGCGCCGGTGAGACGATACGGCACACTGTAGCAATGGCCCTCGACCGAGATGTGATAGTCGATGTTGACCTTGGCGGTGCGCCACTCGCAGAGCTCGTAGCGCGTGATCGGCAGGGGGCGTAGTGTCGCGCGTTCAGTCGCCTCGAACACACTGCGACGACTGCCGGCGAGTTTCTGACAGGGTCGCGTGTTCACGCGCTCGAGTGCGTAGGCAATCGCGTGCGCGAGTTCGGCGAGCGAGTGAAACACGTCATGCCGTAGCGGCGCGAGGATCTCGCGCTCGACGATCTGCACCGCCGTCTCGACCTTCGCCTTGTCACGCGGATGGCGGACGCGCGCGGGCAGAATCGCGGTGCCGCAATGCGTCGCGAAGTCCTGATACGTCGCGTGCACGATGGGCTCGTAGTAGCACGGCGACGTCACGCCTGACTTGAGATTGTCGGGCACGATCAGCGCCGTCACGCCGCCGAAGTAGTCGACCATGCGGACATGCGAGCCGATCCAATCGGGCAGCGACTGGGTCCACGTCGGCTCCGCGAACAGGAGATGACTCGCGCCGAGCGCGCCGACAAAGATCTGCGCCTCGCGCACCGTATCAGTCGCCGCGTCGTGCACCGGCATCGTCAGGCCGGCGTAGTCGACGAAGGTCTTCTCGCCGGCGACGTGCACCTGCCGGAGCGCGGGCTCCAGCGTGTCGGCCCAGGTGCGGTAATGCTGACAGAATTGCGTGTACTGGTAGCCGTCCGGCGTCTGCTGTTTGTACTCGATCCAGAGCAGTTGCAGGGTGACGCCTTTGCGTCTCAGCTCGGCGTGGATCGTCGCCCAGTCGGGCACCGCCCGGCCCCGGGCCGCCGGCACATCGGTCGCGAACAGGCGCGTCTCGACCGCCGCCTCGTCGATCTCTGGGGGGACGGGCCACGGGAGCCCCGTCCCGCGGAACCGGCGGAGGTAGTCGTTCACGGTGCTGTGGGAGAGCCCGAGCGCGCGGGCAATCTCGCGCTGGCTCCGGCTCTGGGCGAACGCGAGGCGGAAGGCCTCGAACACCTGTCGCATGGGAAGTCGCTCTGCTGGCACTGCCTCGCTCCGGATGGAAGTCCCGGAGGAGTAGTGCCGGCGGTGAGCGCCCGCGCCCGACGTCAGTCCCTGATCGGCTTCAACCGAAACAGGTGATCGGCTTCAGCCGAAACGGGTGATCGGCTTGGACCGAAACGCGTGATCGGCTTCGAGCGCAACAGGTGATCGGCTTCGCCCGAAATGGGTGATCGACATCAGCCGAAATCCGCATCTATCTGCCAGATAGTATCGACCTAGGAACGCAGTATCACTTTCGGATAGCGGATCCTGGCAATTCTTCGGCACTGTTTTTACGGTTGGTGAGTCAGATGCGTGCGCATCCGTCAGTTCAGAGTGTTGAAGAGCTTGATGCGCTCTCGCGCGCTCAGACCGACGGCGGTGCGCGGTATCCCGACGACGGCCCTGGTTTCTTACGAGCCGACGATCTCAGTGGCACGCCAAGCGCGTGGATGGCACTCGCGCTGCGATTGCCGCAAGCCTGGGCATGCGAAACCGGCCTCTATGGAGGTGCGAACGCGAGAATAGCGTTCCTTGAACAAAACTTTCCCATCAGCAGCGCGTTTGATCTGCGGCGCTTTCTGACCTCTCCGGTGGTACGTGCGACGAACTGGCGCGCGTCCGTTCCTCCCGGGCTGTCGAACGCGGATAAGTACGACTTTGAGCTTCATGGGCACCAGGTCGCCGGAATGATAGCAGCCGAGGGTGACAGTGGCTCCGCAGTAGCTGCGCCACTCTGGAGTAGTGACCTCCGTGTATTTTCGATGGAAAGCACGAATTCAAAACTCTCGCCGGGCGTGGCGGAGTTTGCCCGGGAAATTCAATCGCCTGTAGTTGCATCCCAGCCTAGAGTTTTGTCACTCTCCTCAGATTTCGGCCCTTACCGATCATTGACGAAGTTGAAGAAACAGACTAGCGACATGAAGCAACTGATAGCTGAGCTGATGACTTCTGTGCCTCAGCTTCTGGTCGTAAAATCGGCTGGGAACGACACGATTTCTGGCTCCTGCTTCAGTGCCCCGGTCTCCAAGCGTACGGCAATTTTGTCGGCGTTGATCGAATTGCGCGATTCCACGATGGACTTTCGCAAACGAATCCTGATTGTAGGTACGACGGATCGGCTCGGAAAGCGTTGGGTGGCTTCGAACGCTCTTCGTAGCGTAGTGGAACTTTACGCGCCAGGCGTGGATGTTGAAAGCGTAGATCCAGCAGGGACATCTTCGGGCCCAATTTCCGGCACGTCATTCGCGACGCCACTCGTGGCGAGCATAGCGGGCCAGCTCTTGACGATGGACTCAACTCTGACGGCCGCGAAAGTGAAGGAGCTCCTCCTCGCAGGCGCCCGCGACAGCGTTGAAGGCCCGAACGGCGACAACATGGCGCCAAGCCCCGTTGGCAACACATCTGACATCGTGTACGAGGCCGATTCCTACGGATCCCTGCGCACACTCTCCTCGCAAGCCGGCCGTCCGCTCTGCGGCGCTACCGTGACCACCAAGCGAAACGCCTATCCGCGCTTCGATCGCAATCCATCCTTCGCCGTCCTTGTGCGCCGATATCAGTCCACTGCGGTTGAGACGCTGGCGAACGACACATCGGCCCACCCGCTGCTGTGGCCGGGGAACTAGGACAGCTACGACGCGCTCGGTGTGGCGCCTGGTGGACGCGGCATCACCGTCAGCTCCGTGGCAACGAAGGGTACAACGATCTTTCAGACGACGACCTTCGGCTTGTCAGCGGTCGGGTGGTCCGCCACGAGGACTGCTATCGATACGCTCGGTATACTCTTCGGCGAACGCGACACGCTCGTGATGACTGCTGCTGGTGCGACGTTCAGACCTGCACTCGGCCTTCCGACGTTCGTGCAGTGGCCTGATTCCGATCTGCAATACCGGGCCGGCCGGGTGTCTTTCGCGCCGGACGGTTCGCGCTTCACGTATCAGGTGCTTCGCAGCGGTCAGGTGGAACTCGTTGTCGTGAATCGCCAAAGCGTGGTTCAGCGCCTCGCATTGGCGGCGGGCGCAGTCCACGACGCGGGTCGAACCGCGTGGACGGTTGACAGCAGATCGATCATCGCCTCAGTCGTCAAGAATCCTCCTGGACCGTACAACGCCCCGCCATACAACGAGTACTACGTTGGTCCCGAAATGTCGCTCGTGCGCGTGAGCGCCGGCGCGTCGCTCGCGATTCAGGCGCAGAAAATCGTTCTGCCATTCGGCTTTTTCTCGTACGTCGAGTCCATCACCCCGACCGATGAGGGTGGCCGCGTCAGACTTCGCGTTGTCGGCGAGTTGGTCCGACCGTATGACCCGAATGCTTTCGGCGACGGCCTTTTCCTGACGGACTGCAACCTGCAAAGCTTCCGGACCGGAACGCTCGACACCGGGCGACTCGAATGGCCGCTCACAGCATACCCGTGCGAGGGCATATCGCGCGGCTTCGTCGTGCCTGGTGTCGACGCAAGCCTCATCCGACAGCGACCGGGCATCGCCTATTGATTGGCAGGACAATCCGGAGGAGTCAACGGCGCACGCTGCGCAGGAATCGCTTGGCGCCCGTGCGTTTCGCGACGACGTGGCGCGCCGCCATCACTTCATCGGCAAATCCCGCAACACTTCAGGTTCGGGGATCACCGGATATTCATTGGCCGTCCGACAGAACGCCTCTGTGAATCAGTCGGAGCTCGCCGACGTGACACGTCTCAAGTGCAGACGCCTGTGTAGCGATGATACGGTGATGCGGTCGGCGAACGCACCGCGACCGGTCGCGCCGAAACAACGAATACGCGCTTTAATAGCGCGGCATTCCGTCAGCGCGCCGACTTCCCCATCCGGCACCGGTCTGAGCAATACCGTACCTGATCCCAGTCCCGCTCCCACTTCTTCCGCCAACTGAACGGCCGACCGCACCGCACACAGATCTTCGACTCACGCTCCGATGGCGGGCGCGCACGGTTGGGACGATTGGGAGGCATGACTCGCACAGCGCACGAACTGGCCTGCCGGTTCCGCCACGGCCACATGCGCAACCGGCAGACTGCCAGATAACCCATGTAGATTTGCCGCATGGCCGACACCTCCATCACCAGCAGCGCCTTTAACGACGGCTACATCGCCGAGCAGTTCGAGGCCTACCGCGCTGACCCGTCGAGCGTCGACGAGTCGTGGCGCCAGTTCTTCCGTCTCGCCGCGCAGTTCAGCGGCGGCGGACCCGTCACCGCACCGGCCAGCCCTCCACGCGCCAGCAGCCCGACGCCGGCCAGCACCGGCCAACTCGCCGACGGCGATCCGGAGCTGCCGCGCCTCGCCGCCTCGGCCGCCTCGCTGGCGCAGAACATCCGCATCTTCGGCCATCTCGCCGTGCCGCTCGATCCGCTCGGCACCTCGCCCCTTGGCGCGGCTGAACTGACGCCCGAATACCACAAGATCACCGCCGCCGATCTTACACGCGTGCCGGCCAAGGCGCTCGGCTACTACGACGATCCGCGCTTCCGGACGGCGGCGGATGTGATCGCGATGCTGCGCCGCCGCTACTCGTCGCGCCTCGCGCTCGAAGTGATGCACCTGCCGGACGAAACGGAGCGCGCCTGGTTCCGCACGATTCTCCGCGAAGAAAAGCTCACGCGTCCGCTGTCGGCCGTCGAGAAGGTGGACATGCTCAAGCGCCTCACGCAGGTCGATGGGCTCGAGCGTTTCCTCGGCCGCGCGTATCAGGGCAAGAAGCGCTTCAGTATCGAGGGCACCGACGCGCTGGTGCCGATGCTCGACACCGCGATCGCCCAGGCTTCGGAACAGGGCACGACGCAGATCGTGATCGGCATGGCGCATCGCGGTCGCCTCAACGTGCTCACGAATGTGATGGGCAAGACCTACGAGCAGCTCTTCTCGGAATTCGAAGGGCGTCATGGCGCCGCTGCCGACAGCGAAACCGGCGACGTGAAGTACCACATGGGTTTCGAGGGATCGCATACGTTGCCGAGCGGCGCACGCGTCGCCATGACGCTGGTGCCGAATCCGAGTCATCTCGAGTTCGCGAATCCGGTCATCAACGGCGTCGCACGTGCACGTCAGCGCATCGCCGGCACCGAATTGAAGCGCAACCCGACGTCCGTGCTGACGGTGTGCGTGCATGGCGACGCGGCCTTCATCGGCGAAGGTGTGGTGGCCGAGACGTTCAACATGAGCCGGTTGCGTGCCTTTGAGGTTGGTGGCACGCTGCACATCATCTCGAACAATCAGGTCGGCTTCACCACCGATCCGATCGACGCCCGCAGCACGCATTACGCCAGTGATCTGGCGAAGGGCTTCGACGTGCCGATCGTGCACGTGAACGCGGACGATGCTGAAGCGTGCGTGATGGCCGTACGAATCGCGATCGCGTATCGCACGCGGTTTGCGAAGGATTTCCTGATCGATCTGGTGGGCTATCGTCGCCACGGGCACAACGAAACCGACGAGCCGCTCTTCACGCAGCCGGAGCTCTACGCGCGAGTCAAGGCGCACCCGACGCCGCGTCAGGTCTGGGGCTCCCGCCTCGTGCGCGACGGCGTGCTGACGAAGGGCGACGTGGATACGATCGATGCCGAGTTCGCGAAGCAGCTCGAAACGATCTTCGATGCGGTGCAGAAGACGCCCGCCGCGCATGAAGAGCCACTGCCGAACCCGCCGGCCCCGGCGGCGGTTGCTACCGCCGTACCGTCGGCGCGCCTCAGCGCGCTGAACGACGCGCTGCTGACGTGGCCGAAGGAACTGGCCGTCAATCCGCGACTGGCCAAGACGCTGGAACGGCGTCGCGAGGGCCTCGAGAAGGCGATCGATTGGGGACATGCGGAGTCGCTCGCCTTCGGCTCGCTGATTCAGGACGGCGTGCATGTGCGCCTCACCGGCCAGGATGTCGAGCGCGGCACGTTCAGTCATCGTCAGGCCGTGCTGCACGATGCGAACACCGGCGCCACGTACACGGCGTTGCAGCACGTGCCGGGTGCGAAGGCGTCGATGGAAATCGCCAACAGTCCGCTCAGCGAAACGGCGGTCATGGGCTTCGAGTATGGCTTCAGTACCGCCGCACCGGACACGCTCGTCTGCTGGGAAGCGCAGTTCGGTGATTTCGCGAATGTCGCCGCGCCGATCATCGATCAGTTCATGGTCGCCGATCGGGCCAAGTGGCATCAGGATTCCGGCCTCGTGCTGCTGCTGCCGCATGGCTACGAAGGGCAGGGACCGGAGCACTCGTCGGCGCGCCTCGAGCGCTTCCTGCAGCAGTGCGCCGAAGACAACCTGACGGTCGCCTATCCCTCCACGCCGGCGCAGTATTTCCATCTGTTGCGTCGTCAGGCATTGCGATCCTCGCGTCGCCCGATGGTGCTGATGCAGCCGAAGTCGATGCTGCGTCTGCCCGATGCGATGAGCGGTCTCGCTGATCTGTCAACCGGCGCGTTCCAGCCCGTGATCGACGATGTCACCACGAAGGGCCGTGAGAAGAAGGTCACGCGCGTCGTGCTCTGCACCGGCAAAATCTATCACGAGATCCGCGCCACGAATCCGGGCGAGGACGTGGCGGTCGTTCGCATCGAGGAGCTCTATCCGTGGCCGACCGCTGGCATCAGCGCCGTCATCGATCGCTACCCGAACCTCACCGACGTGGTATGGACGCAGGAAGAGCCGAAGAACATGGGGGCCTGGTCGTTCGCTGAGCCGCGCTTGCGGATGGCGACGGGTCACGCGCTTACACTCAAGTACGCCGGTCGTCCGGAGCGCGCCAGTCCGGCGGAGGGGTACGAGGCATCGCACAAGGCGGAGCAGGCGCGCATCATCGCTGACGCGTTGACGACCACCGGTGCGCCGGTCGCAGCGAAGTCGGCACCGAAATCGCCGCCAGCGCTGAAGGCTCGGAAGGCGTCAGCCACACGCTGACGTTGGCAGTCCGCAGGACGGTTTTGCACGGCGCGCTCGTCAATGCAGGACTGACGGGCGCGCCGACGTGCGACAGATCCCGCCGACGCGGGACGATGCCATTCCTCACAGTCCCGCTGACCCACGTGCGCTCTTTCCTTCGTTCCGCGACCGTTGCACTGCTCGCGTTGTCCATGCCGCTCACGCTTCGTGCGCAGCAGGGTGCGATCGCGGTGTACGACCTGACCGGCGCGCTCGGCACCACCGCGCGCGTGCTCATGATCGGCGCGCACCCCGATGACGAGGACACGCAGCTCCTCGGCTGGCTCGTGCGCGGGGCGAAGGTCGATGCGGCGTATCTCTCGTTGACGCGCGGCGATGGCGGACAGAACGCCATAGGCAACGAACTTGGCGAAGCGCTCGGCGCGATCCGCACGGAGGAGTTGCTTGCCGCGCGCCGCACTGATGGCGCGCGACAGTTCTTCACGCGCGCCTACGATTTCGGCTTTTCGAAGACCGCCGTCGAGACGTTCCGTCACTGGCCGAAGGACTCGGTGTTCGGCGACGTCGTGCGCATCGTCCGCGCGTTCCGTCCGCAGCTGATCATCGCCGTCTTCAGCGGCACGACTCGCGATGGGCACGGCCATCATCAGGTGTCGGGCATGCTGGCGAAGGAAGCGTACGATGCAAGCATGGACACAGTGCGCTTTCCCGTGGCGACGTACGGTGCACCGTGGACGGTGTCGAAGTTATATCGTGCGGCGCGCTTCAATGCCGCTGTGGCCACACTCAAGATCGACGTCGGTGTGTATGACCCGATTCGCGGTCAGTCGCTCGGCGAGATCGCGGGCCTCAGCCGCAGCCAGCATCGCAGCCAGGGCTTCGGTGTTGCTCAGCCGCGCGGCGCGCTGATCGACTATGTGCGTCGCGAAGCCTCGCGCGTGAACGAGAGCACGCCGGCCGAAAAGGAAGTGTCGCTGTTCGACGGCTTCGACCCGACACTGGCGCGATTCACGACGTCGGCCAGCGCTGCGCAGCGCCTGCCGTTCGACAGCCTCACGCGCACGATCGCCAGTCTGCGCACGCAGCTCGACCCGATGCAGCCGTGGAATTCACTGCGCCGCATCGACACGGCGCGCCATCTACTCGACAGATGGTGCACCGCGGGCATGCCGTCGCGCAGCGCCATGTGTCGTGGTGACGATCCCATCGAATCGAACGTGGCCGGTGCCGATGCTGATCTGATGATGAGCGCGGCGCGCACGTTCGGTCAGCTCCAGGCACTCGGCGCGGCGTCGAGCGGCCTCTTGCTCGAAGCGACGGTGGCGCGTGAGTTGATCGCCGAAGGCGACACGGCAACGCTCAGCATGCGCGTCACGAATCGCAGTCCGTTCACCGCCCGTGTATCGGTCTTCACGCCGAGCAGCGCGACTGCACCGGCGCCGCGCGATACCATTGCGCCGGGCGAGGCGTACGTGACGACGCTGCCGCTGCCGTCGTACAAGCGCAGTGCGCCGTGGTGGCTGCATCGCGAGAGCGATGACGCATTGCTCAATCGTGGCTCGTCGGTGATCGAATCGGTCACACGGCGCGGCGACATGTTCCTCGAGCCCGCATCGACGATCGACGAAGAGCAGCGCGCCGCGCGACCGGATGCATCGGTGCCGGCGCTGGTGGACGGTGTGCCGGTGCAGCTCAGCGCACCGATTTCGTATCGCCACATCGACCAGACCAGCGGCCAGATCGATCTGCCTGTGATGTTCGTGCCGCCGCTCACGGTGACGATCGACGGCGGACCAGTGGGCTACGTGCGCGCAAACACACCGTTCACGCGCGTCGTCAATGTGCGCATCACTGCGCATGGGGATGTAATGGGCCCGGTCACCGTGAAGCTTGCGCGACCGACTGGCATTGCTGTCGATGCGGCGTCGAAGACGGTCACTCTGGTGCGTGGCGTCGAGACTGTCGTGCCATTCACGATCAAGGGCACCGTGCCGCGTGGTCGGTTCGGCATCAACGCCACCGTCGACGTGAATGTCGGCGCTGCCGGCGCCGCGACCACCGTCGCGACCGGCTATCAGCGCATCGAGTACTCGCATCTCCGGCCGCAGCATCTGTATCAGCCGGCGTCGCTCGCGATCGAAGCAGTGGAAACCGGCGCTGCACCCGCAGGACCCGTTGCCTACATCGATGGCCTGGCTGACAACGTCGCACCGATGCTGTCGCAGCTTGGCGCGCAGATCGAGCATCTGCCGGCGAGCAGCATCACTGACGCATCGCTGATGCGCTTCAAGGTGATCGTCGTCGGACCGCGTGCGTTCGAAGGCCAGCCGCTGCTGACCGTCAAGATGCCGCTGTTGCAGGCGTGGGTCAGGAGTGGCGGCACCATGATCGTGCAGTACCAGCAGGCGGACATCGCAAAGCCCGGCATGGCACCGTTCCCGATGACGTTCACGCGTCCCGCGGCACGCGTCACGGAAGAGGATGCGGCGGTGCGCGTGTTGCGTCCCGACAGTCGATTGCTCACGACGCCGAACCGCATTGACAGCACCGACTGGAACAGCTGGGTGCAGGAGCGCGCGACGTACATGCCGACGACCGCCGATTCCTCGTATACGACGGTGCTCGGCATGCACGATCCCGATGAAGCCGAGAACCCGAATGCGCTGCTGACGGCAAAGATCGGGAAGGGCACGTATGTCTTCACGACGCTGGCACTGTTCCGTCAGCTCCCCGCCGGCGTGCCGGGCGCGGCGCGGCTGTTCGTGAACATGCTGAACGCGGGCGAGACCGCGTCGCCTGCTCGTCGTCGGCCGGTGCCGTGAAGCGTCTCACGCGCGTCGGCGCGTTGGTCTCGATCGCGGCCGCGGCCGCGCTATCGGCGTGCGATGATGGCCGCACGGTCCTCGTGATCTACTCGCCGCACGGCAAGGAACTGCTCGCGCACTACGAGAAGGAATTCGAGGCGCGGCACCCGACGGTGGACGTGCAGTGGCTGGACATCGGCTCG
Source organism: Gemmatimonadales bacterium (assembly GCA_038231095.1). Taxonomy (GTDB): domain Bacteria; phylum Gemmatimonadota; class Gemmatimonadetes; order Gemmatimonadales; family Gemmatimonadaceae; genus JACMLX01. The sequence goes on along the minus strand of JBBRLZ010000006.1, from coordinate 109,085 downwards.
CAGGAGATTCTCGATCGCGTGCGCGCCGAGAAGGTCAATCCGCAGGCGGATGTCTGGTTTGGTGCGCCGGCCGAGATGTTCGAGCGGGCGACGAAGGACGATCTTTTCCTCGCATACAAGCCGACGTGGGCTGCGGTCGCCGATACCTCCACGCACGACGCGAACGATCGTTGGTACGGCACCTACCTCACGCCTGAAGTCATCGGCTACAACCGCGACGCCATCAGCGCCGACTCGGCGCCGGCGGATTGGGATGCACTGCTCGATCCGAAATGGAAGGGCAAGATCGTGATCCGTGATCCCGTCGCGAGCGGCACGATGCGCGCGATCTTCGGCGGCATCATTCTGCGTTCGATCGCGAAGACCGGAAAGAGCGACGAGGGATTCGCGTGGCTCAAGGCGCTCGATGCACAAACGCGTGAGTACGCGCTCAACCCGACCATCATGTACCAGAAGCTCGGGCGCCGCGAAGGGATCATCACGCTCTACAACATGCCGGACATCGCGACACTCGAGGCCCGCACGAAGATTCCGATCGCGTGGAAGGTCCCGACGAGCGGGACGCCGATCCTCGTCGATGCGATCGCGATCATGAAAGGCACGCGCCACCGGGAACTGGCGCAACAGTACTACGAGTTCGTCACCTCGCGCAGTGCGATGCAGTACGCCGCCGATTCCCTTTACCGCATTCCGGTACGCTCCGACATGCCGCTCGACTCGCTGCCGCAGTGGATCCGTGAAGCCAAGACCGCGATCAAGCCCATGCCGATGAATCGCAAGCTGCTTGCCGACAGTCTGAACCTGTGGATGCGCCGGTGGGATTCGGAGATTCGCAACAGCAGCAAGCACTCGTGACGCCGGCGAACGACACTAACCCCGCCTCGCTCACGCTTGATCACGTCACGCGGCGCTTCGCCGGTCAGTTGGCGGTATCCGATCTGTCGCTCGAGATCCGTGCCGGCGAACTGCTCGCACTGGTCGGAGCATCGGGCTCAGGCAAGACGACGACGCTGCGTATGGTCGCGGGCTACGAGGCACCGGACAGTGGCGTGATTCGCCTCGATGGTCGCGACATCACATCGTTGCCGCCAGAACGTCGTGGCTTCGGCATGGTGTTTCAGCATTACGCACTGTTCCCGCATCTGACGGTGCAGGACAACGTCGGGTTCGGACTCGAGGCGCGTGGCGTGAACGCCGCCGATCGGCGCAAGCGTGCGCTCGAGGCGCTCGAGAACGTCGGACTCGGGCCGAAGGCCGCGCGACAGGTGCAGGCGTTGTCCGGCGGCGAACAGCAACGCGTCGCGATGGCGCGCGCGATGGTGATCCAGCCGCGTGTGCTGCTGCTCGACGAGCCGCTCTCGAATCTGGATCCGACGCTGCGCGAAGAGATGCGCACGGAACTGCGCGCGACGTTGCAACGCGCCGCCGTGACCGCGTTGTTCGTGACGCACGATCAGGAAGATGCCTTCGCGATTGCAGATCGTGTCGCGCTGCTTGAACATGGTGTGCTGCTGCAGCATGGGACGCCGGAACAGCTCTACGATCGTCCGGCCTCGCGCGCCGTGGCGGAGTTCATCGGTCGCGCGACGCTCGTGCCAGCCGATGATCGCGGTACACATGCGCGCATCACACTGAACGGCGTCTCGCAGGATGTGGCGGTGACGCGTGCCGTCGGCGACACGATGCTGCCGACTGCGCTGGCCGTTATCCGCCCCGAGATGCTCGACATCAGCAGCGGCGACACCGGGTGGCCCGGTCGCGTGTCGGCACGCCGATTCACCGGCGCGGTGATGGCCTACACGGTGGACTTCGGTGGCGTGTCGCTCGAAGTGCTCACCGCCTCGCGCGCCGGCGTGGTGGGCGACAACGTGCGCGTGATCGTGCAGCGGGAACCCGTCGCGCTGGTGAGTGCGTGAGCCGTCGCTCGCTGCTGATCGCGCTGCCGATCATCGCGCTGCTCCTCTGGATCGTCGCGTTCCCGAACGTCGCGGTGGTCGCCGGCAGCCTCGATGGCGGTGGCGTGCACTGGCTCGAGTTCGTGCGCAGCCCATCCGATCGCGAGGCGCTCTGGACGTCGCTCTGGATCAGCGTCGCGAGTGTCTTCGCGAGTCTGCTGATCGGCGTGCCGCTCGCGTTCCTGCTGCAACGTGCGGATTTTCCGGGACGCAAAGTGCTGAGCGCGGTGGCGACGCTTCCGGCCGCATTGCCGCCACTCGTCGGGGTGATTGCATTCCTCTTTCTCTATGGCGAGAGCGGCGCCGTCACGCGCAGTGTGCAGACGCTGCTGCATCTGGAGAAGGCGCCGTGGGCGCTGGCCGGCCCGTGGGCAATCGTCTTTGTACATGCGTATACGATGTATGTGTACGTGTATCTGTTCGTGAGCGCGGCGCTCGAGAATTTCGATGCTTCATTGGATGAAGCGGCGCGCGGACTTGGTCACGGGCCGATCCGACGTTTCGTGCGCATCACGCTGCCGCTCCTCACGCCGGCGCTCGCCGGCGGCTCGCTGCTCGTCTTCATGAGCAGCCTTGGCAGCTTCAGCGCGCCGTACGTGTTCGGTGGCGGTCTGCGCGTCCTGTCCACGCAGATCATCAACTCGAAGCTCAACGACGCGATGGGTGTCGCGTTCGTCGAGACCGCCGTGCTCGCGCTGAGCGCCGTTGCCGGTTTGCTGCTGCTGCGGTGGCTCGAAGGGCGCAGGCAGTACACCATCACCAGCAAGGGTCGCGCGGTGCGCGTGCCGATCAGGTCACGTGGCGCGAAAATCGTCGCGATCGTGCTCAGCACCATCGTCGTCACGGTGCTCGTACTGCCGCATGGCATGGTGCTGCTGACAGCGTTCGCAGTGGACGGCGCCTGGACCACCACCGTGCTGCCGCCGGAATACACCCTCGACAACTTCAAGCGGCTGATCACCGATCCGCAGCTGTTGCCACCGATCCGGAACACGATCGTGATGGCGTTCGTCGCGACGGCTGCGAATGTCGTCATCTGCTTCGTGATCGGCTACCTGACGGTGCTGCGCAAGTTCAACGGCCGTAAGCTGCTCGAGATTCTCGCGGTGCTGCCGTGGACCATTCCCCCGACGGCGATCGCGATCGGACTCGCATCGACCTTCGACTCGTTCGATCCGTGGCATGGCAAGGTGCTGCTCGTCGGCACATTCTGGATTCTGCCGCTCGCCTATTTCATCCGCGGTTTGCCGCTCGTCACGAGTGCGGTACAGAGTTCGCTGCGACAGATGGAGCCGAGCGTGGAGGACGCCGCGCGCGGACTCGGCGCGAGCTGGTGGCTGACGATGCGGCGTGTCGTCATTCCCGCAGCGAAGTCAGGCCTGATCGCCGGTGCCGTGCTGGCCGCCATCACGGCGATCGGTGAATTCGTCGCGACGGTGCTGTTGTTCACGCTCAGCAATCGTACGATCTCCGTCGAAGTGCTGCAGCAGCTGCGCAGTCAGGCGTTCGGCACCGCGTCGGCGTACAGCGTGCTGCTGATTCTGATGACGTTCATCCTGACGCTCGCCGCACGCTGGCTGCAGGGGCGGTCCGAGCGCGCCGTGGTGCGGTAGTCGCGCTGATTACTTCGCCGGCTCGCCGAGTGTCTTGACGCGATCCGACAGCGGCGGCAGGAAATCGCGCGTGAAGATCTCGTCCCACGCCGGGAATCGCGGCAGCCGTGATGTGTCGTGCATCAACTTGATCGACAGCGTCAGTCGCTTCGGATCGACGTCGCCGATGCCGATCTTCCGCCCCTCGGCGGCGCCCATGTCGCCGTTCAGTGTGCGCAGCAGGCGGTTGCGCTCCACATCGGACCGCTGCTTCGGATCGCGCTTGATGAGCTCCGCGATCGCGGCATCGGGATCGTTCACCGTCGCGGCCAGTCCGCGGTTGGCGGCACGCACGAATGCGCGCACGATGTCGGGCTCGTCCTGGATCATCGTGTGCGACGCCATCAATGCGCTGCCATACAGGTCCGGCGCCACATCGCGGTACGCAATGAAGCGGACGACCTCCGCCGGGTCGCGGCCGCTGGATTCAATCGCCGCCATGCTGGTGCTCAGGTAACCGAAGACGCCGTCGACCTTTTTCGTCTCGAGCGCGTCGAGGAGTGCAGGCCACGCGCTCGAGTCGGGCTGGACCTTCACCAGGGCCGGGTCGATCAGCGCGCGGGCCGCGAACGCGTCGAACGTGTTCAACGCGACGTCGGTCGGGTGGCCGATGATGGTATGGCCGGGCAGCTGCCTGGGTGCGGTGATCGGGCTGTCCCGGCGGACGATGATGGCTGAGGGCGAGCGGTTGAAGAGCATGAAGACGGCGGTCGGCGCCGTTTCCCGTCGGATCGACGCCTCCTCGATCAGGGCGTTCACGTCGCCGAACCCGAAGTCGAAGCTGTCGGTCACCATACGGACTGCGGCCGTGTAGGCGCCGCGTCCGGGCGTGAACTGGACTTCGATGCCTTCGTAGCGGAAGTAGCCGCGGGCGTCGGCGAGGAGCAGCCAGGCGTTCGCGCCGGAGAATCCGGAGTTGAGCAGCAGCCGGACGCTACGTCGCGCCGCGGTCGATTTTTGTGGCTGTATGGCCTGTGACACAGCCGATGATGGCGCGACAATGGCGCAGTATAGCGCCAGAATCGACAGCAGGCGCACACGTCGGTCTGACATGAAGTGCTCGATCCGGAGAAAGAAGCAGGCGCGGTGGATCACCGCGTGGTGCACTACACCGACGACTTCCCATCGCGTGCGTCAGCGGCCTTTCGCCCCGTCCAGCGTGGCGATCAGTCGTTTGGGTGCCACGAGGCGATAGCCGTCATCCAGCAAGCCCTGCACCGCAGACCATGTCGGCCGACGATCGAGCAAGACGCCGATCCAGCCCGACGGCCCGACGTAGGGCGGTTTGAAGAAACGGTCGGGATTGTCCTGCAGAACCAGATCCTGGTTGGCCGGCGTTGCCTTGATCCAGACGGCAGGCCGACCGGCGCCGTGGTGGTTGGAGGCGCTGGCGTACATCGCGAACAGCTTGTCCTTCACCCGAAAGGTTGGTTCGCCCCACGCCAGCTTCTCGGTCGCCTCAGGAAAGCCGAGGCAGAAGGTGCGCACTCGGTCGAGCGGATCGGCAGCCACGCGGTCTCCTCCTGTCGGTATCGCGATACGGTTGAATATTGCATTCACAGCGGCTGAGCGCGTCGGCGCGTTGCACTCGCAGGCTCAGACATCTACAGCCGCCACCGCTGCAAGAGCAACAGCAGGGCCGCGCAGTGGCCCCGCTGTGTTGTTCGCAGTTCGCAGGTTGAAGTGAATCCTCCCACCCTGGAGCCCTGATGTTCCGTGTACGTCCCTTGCTGCTGTTGGCGCTCGCTGCCGGCACGCTCGCTGCCCAGCCCAGCCCGACCACCGGTGTCACACACGGGCAGCGCGCCAGGCGTCTCGCCATCCGCAACGCACTCGTGATCGATGGCAATGGCACGCCGACACGCGGGCCGATGGACATCATCATCGAGGGCAACATCATCACCGAGATGGTGGCCCTCGATCCGGTCGCACTCCGCGCCGGGCGCAGCAAGCGCCCCGCCGCAGACGCCGAAATCGACGCGACAGGGAAGTATGTGCTTCCGGGCCTCATCAATGCCCATGCGCACATGCAGTCACAGCGCAGCGGGCAGTCGATGGGTGGCTTCGAATACAATCACAAGATCTGGCTCGCCAACGGCATCACCACGGTGCGCGAAGTCGGCGCTGAGAGCGAGTCGCTCAGTGTGGCATTGCGCGGCCGCTCGCAGCGCGCGGAGATCATCGCGCCGCGCATGTTCATCTATCCCTTCTTCGACAACTCCGGAAAGATCCACACTACTGCCGAGGCGCGGGCGCGGGTGCAGGCCATGAAGAAGCTGGGCGTGGACGGCATCAAGATCGGCGGCATCCAGCGTGACCTGATGGAGGCGATGGAGGACGAGTCGAAGAAGCTCGGCCTGCGCATCGCGCACCACGTCGGCGTGGAAGAGACGAATGCCTGGGACGACGTGAAGTTCGGCACCACCAGCATCGAGCACTGGTACGGCATTCCCGACGCTGCGATCCCCGATCTGCGCCAGCACTTCCCGAGCAACTACAACTACTCGGATGAGACCGATCGCTTCCGCTGGGCCGGCCGACTCTGGCGAGAAGCGGATCCGAAGATCCTCGATTCGCTGCTGACGGCGATGGTCAAGGCGAACGTGGCATGGGTGCCGACGATGGACATCTACGAGGCCAGCCGTGACCTGCAGCGCGCGCAGACGCAGCCCTGGTTCCGTGATTACCTGCATCCATCGCTCGCCAACTACTTCAAGCCCGATCCGGCCAACCACGGCTCGTACTTCATCGGCTGGAGCAGCACCGACGAAGTGTACTGGAAGGAGAATTACCGGTTGTGGATGGACGCGCTGCGCCAGTTCGAGAGGAAGGGCGGCACGATCGGCTGCGGCGACGACGCCGGCTTCATCTACGAGCTGTATGGCTACGCGCTCATCCGCGAGATGGAGCTGCACGCCGAAGCGGGTTTCAACCCGCTCAAGGTCATTCAGCACTGCACCGGCAACAATGCGAAAATCCTCGGCGAGGAGTCGCGGCTCGGACGCGTGCGCGTCGGCTGGATGGCCGATCTGATCGTCGTCGACGGCAACCCACTCGAGGACATCAAGGTGCTCTACGCCGGTGGCACCTCCGCCGTGCGCGAGGGTAAGGAAGTACGCACGCTCGGCAGCGAATGGATCATCAAGGACGGGATTCCATACAACGGCCCGCAGCTGCTGAGAGAAGTGAAAGCGATCGTTGACGCCGCCAAACAGGCCGTCCGGCAGTAGTAGGGGTTTGCGCCTCACTCCGTGTCTGCTTCACTGGCCCGCCGGCGTTCGCGTCGCGGGCCAGTCGCGCGCCGATACAACCATGGAGGAAGGCTCGATGAAGGTCATGCAGACGAAGGCCCCGGTGCTGCTGGCAATGCTCGTTGCCACCGCAGCCACCGGCATGCGACTCGATGCGCAGGTCACCGAAGTGGCTCGACGACCGATCGCCGATATCGCGCATCTCACGTTCGGATCACTGTGCGAAGACCGCTTCGTGCTCCGCAACGATGGGCCGACTCCGGTGAACGTCGAATACGCGGTCACGAACGGCACCGAGCATGTGCCGCTGACGCTGGGCGGCCGCGAGCAGGTCGAGCTGAGCTCCACGTCGAAGGAACCGCTCGAGCTGTGGGTCGATGGCAAGCTGGTGGCGAAGGCGGAGAAGGAAGACCGCAAGTGCAGGGACATTCAGGGGAACGCCGCGGTCGCGGTGGCGCCGCTGGAAGTCGCGTCGAAGAATCAGTCGAACGATGACTATCGTCGCGGTGGCATGCGCGTCGGTGTCGGGATCGGCTATCCGTTCTACGATCCGTGGTACAGCCCGTTTGGCGCGTATGGCTGGGGGTATCGTCCGTTCTACTCGGGATTTTACGGAGCGCCGATCATCATTGGTGGGCGCGGCGGGCGGGGTGGGCGGCGTCGGTAGTGCTGGTCGCGCGACTGCCACAATCGGAGTCAGGAACGCGGCGCTCGGGTAATCCGAGGGCCGCGTTTGGTAGTTGTCATCTGAATCGTGCGAATGCACACGCCGCGTCGCTGGGCGAGTCGCGAGAGGGTGCGGCCGGCACATTTGTTCTGGTTCTGCTCGCCTCATATTTTGAGACGGAATGCCTCGTTTGAGAAAACGGGCGATCGTGTGTGGCGGAGGACGGTTTGCGGGCATAGCATAGACATCTAACCCGCCCCCAGCCCACCGTGCTCTTCGCTCTGCCGTGCGACATCGAAGATCGGTATACGATCGTAGCCGAGCTTGGGCATGGCTCGCACGCGATCGTCTATCGCGCCATTGATCGCAGCCTCGATCGTGAGGTGGCGATCAAGGTGCTGCGACCGGAACTCGTGGATTCGGAGGTGAGCGAACGTTTCCGTCGCGAGATCCGGCTGACGTCGCAGCTCGAGCATCCGCACATCGCGCATGTGTATGGTACCGGCGAGTTCATGGGCACGCCGTACTTCGTGACGGCTCTCGCGCGCGGTGCCTCGCTGGCGGAGCGACTGTCACGAGAGCGGCAGCTCCCGGTGGAAGAAGCGCTGTCGATCACGAAGCAGGTGGCGAGTGCCCTCGGCCACGCACATCGTGCCGGGATCATTCATCGCGATGTGAAGCCGGCGAACATTCTGCTCACGCCGGATGGCGCGCTGCTGACTGATTTCGGTGTCGCGCGCGTGCTCGAGTACAAACCCGGTACACTCGCGACATCGACGGGTGTGGCGGTTGGCACGTTGTTGTACATGAGTCCTGAGCAGTTGTGCGCCGAGAAGGGGATCGATGCGCGGAGTGATCAGTACGCGTTGGCGTTGGTGTTGTATGAGATGCTGGCTGGGGTGTCGGCGCACGTGGCGGCGAATGCGGAGGGGTTGCGGGCGTTGCGTATCGTCGGGCAGCACACGCCGGTGCGTCTTCTGCGAACGAACGTGGCGAAGAACGTGGACGCGGCGTTGAACCGGGCATTATCAGCGACACCCGCAGATCGGTTCGAGTCGATGGCAGCGTTTGTTCAATGCCTGGATGTCGTCGCATCGATCCTTCCGTCATCGCGGACGTCTACGGGCGGCACAGGAGCGCGATTCGTTCGCGTCAGGCCGCCAGTGCGGCGCATGATCGCTGGCTTGGCGATCCTCGGCATCCTGATGAGCAGCGGGTTTGGTGCATCTAGCTGGCTGAATGCCCGCGAGCGCCGGGTGCCTGAACTCGGCGAATTTTCTGCGTCGTACATCGTCATGGCCGACGGCAATTCAGTGCGTGACGAAGAATTTGCGCAGACACTTGCAGCTGAGCTACGTGCGTGGCCCGAGGTGTCGGCCGAGACGTCGCGTCGGTGGGGGGCCTCCACCCCGACGCACGTCCTGACGCACCTGGTCTCTGTGCCGGGAGGGTATCGCGTTAACCTCGCCCTTCGAATGGGTGCACGTGATTCTGCGCACAGTCGGATGCTGAGCGTACAGATCCCCGCGGAAACACCTATCGCCGCCGATTCGCTGAAAGTATTGGCGGCAAGGATTCTGCTCGCATCGGTGGTGCCCCCCGATTCTGTCGAGAACGTGTACGCTGTCTCGACTCGATCGACGCAGGCGGTTCAGTCGTATGCGCTCGGCTGGCGCGCTCTTCTCGACGGCCGCATTGACTCGTCGGCGGCAAGGTTCACGGAGGCGAGCAGGCGCGGCGGTATTCCGCAGGCGGTACTGTGGCGAGCAGTCATGCAGTCGTGGCAGTCTCCGAAAGCGGAGGCGACTTGGCGTGCAGCCGCGAGAGACGCCGCCGAGCGCTCGCACGAGCTTCTCCCGGCTGATTCACTGCTCGCTGCCGGGCTGTGGCTGCGAAGCTCGGGGCATATCCAGGATGCGTGCAACGCATTCGTCGCGGCGACGGCGGTGCAGGGCGGATCGTTCGCGGCATGGTATGGCCTCGCGAGCTGCATACAGCGCGACTCGATCGTCATCCGCGACCGGAACAGCCCGACCGGCGTCCGTTTCCGGAGCTCGTATTGGGAGGCGAATCACGCGTTCGAGGAGGCACTTGCAAGACTACCCTCACCGAATCTGGTTCGCCTGTTCAACGATGCCCCGTCGACGACGCTGGCGCTGAACGGGCGTCTCGGCTGGGCAGCTCTCGATGGACGGACGTTTGAGACGTTCGCGGGCCTCCCGACGCTCATCGGCGATTCAGTCACGGTGTTTCCCCGCGCGACGAGGCTGCTGGTCTCTGGAAGCACGCAGAATGTTCCGAGCACCTACGCGCGGGCGGTCGCGAAAGGTCGCGAGCGGCTCGTCGCACTAGCCAGGCTAATGGCGCAACGCGCACCGGCGAGCGTCTACGCACAGATCACATTTGCACGCGCCCTGGAGTACGCCGGCTATCTAGGTTCGGAAGCGCCGACCGAGTCGGCTCTCGCCGTTCTTCGGCAGGCGGCGCTCCTCGCCCGGCAACCACGTGATTCGATTGAAATCGGTGCCGCTGAAATCCGTGTACGCTTGCGCCTCGCCGACTTCTCCGGGGCAGGTCGCGCAGCCGCGGCCTTGCTCGCGGTGCACGTTCCGAACCCGTCGCGCGAAGACGCCGAGCAACTCGCCTCGATCGCCGTACTCGTGGGCAGGGCAACACTGGCAGAGAGTCTGCTGGTGACCGCCAACTCACTGTCGCCTGATCACGCCGACGGCTTACCTGAAGCAATCGCGCGTTCCGCCGCCGGCTACACCGTGGCGTCCGCAGTGGGGGATTGTGCGACTCTGCACCATCGGCGTTCCGTGCTGCAGCAGTTCCTCGCCGAGCACTACTCGCCCGCGGAGCTTCCGGCAATGCGCGAACGGTGGATCAGTCCGGGTGATTGGATGGGGCTGACGTGCGCCGGCGCACCAGTTCCCATTGGTGCGTCAACTGACGAACCGTTGATCGGCGCCTTTGTGGCGCTGAGCGGTCACGATCTCGCGCGTACCACGAATGCGGTGCGACAGATGCAGCAGGGACGTGAAGGGGCTACTGCCAGCGCAGTGTCGTGGGACACCCGATACGCCGAGCTGTGGCTACTGGTCAGCGCCGGTGACTCAGCAGGCGCCCGCGAGCAACTGCGAGGGGCGCGTCGCAATCTCGCGTCGATGATGGACTACGTACTCGTGGACGTCGTGCGTGCGACTGGATTCCGACGCAGCCTCCAATTGTGCGAAGGCTTGCAGGCCAACGAGGCGGTCGCGTTACCGGAGGAACGATGGTGCGGCGCGGCGCTGCGTGCGCTTTCGGCAGGACGCGGGTGATTGGTTGACGAGATGTAATCCGGGAAGGTCTCTCTACTTAGCGCGAGGAAATATGCGATTGCTGATGATCGGCGTTATTACTCTGGCTTACGCATCCATTGGTTCCCAGAACTCCCGCGTTGTGCCGGCGGTACAGAGCGAATGTACAATCACGGACGATCTGACTGACAAGTCACGATGCGACAATCTGCTTCCGAACGACTTCGAAAAGTATCCGAATAACAGCCCCGTCATCGAATCGCTTCTGTCAACTGTTCAACGGATCGAACTGCAAACCCTGCCCGATGGTGAGGTGACTGAAGAGCGGCAGGCGAACTGGACTTGTGCCGGAATCGGCGGTGCCAACAATCCCATCGTGCGGTATCGCGCCCCCAAAGCTCTGCTGTCGCTGCCAAGTGCTGGCTCGAAACAGCGCAAGGTCGTCACAGCTGTTTTCGAGGTGGTGTCAGACAAAGGTTGCCACGAATGGAAGTATAGGTTGAGAAAGAAAGCCAGTGGCTGGAACCGAGAGGCTCAGTTTGTCTCGACCGATGTGGTCGAGGGCGTGGTTCACGACCCGAAAAGGGACGTAAAGATCGGGAAGTGGACGTCTTGGGCAATCGTGAAGAAAGACCAGAACGGCGTGGCCGTTTTCAAGTTGGAAAAGTTGTCGAATGGCGACTACCTCCTCTGCGGTACCACGCACGATTCGACTGATAGCATGACAGTTGCATTCCTTGGATGTGACGCACAAAGGGCGCTGTACTCGGCAGCGAAAAGCAACGCGTTCGGCGCCAATGTGACACTCGACTCAGCGATTGCGCTCCTCAAAGCCCGAGACACGACGGCGACACGCATCGTCTCGCAGCGCTTCGCTCGTTCACCAATCAACGCCACACGCTACAAGTCGTTCGCTCGCAAGGTCGAGGAAAGCCGCTTCTTTTCCCTGACCCTCGCGGCGTGGGGAAGGTGCGGGAATCTCGGTTGCTGCGCGCTGGAATGACTCGTGACCCGTGTCGCCTCGCGCACCGCATTTCCGATGCACGAGGCGACATGTTAACGGTTGAGCGCGGGCAGGCGGCACGCGCCGTTCGCGGAGGAATTGCATCATCGGAAAGTGTCGGATCTGTCACCACCGTCGGTTCACTACCGCTTCCCCCGAAACCGCCGCGCCGCCAGAATCCCCCCGACAAACCCACCCAGATGCCCCTCCCAACTGATGCCCGGCGTTCCCGGTAACACCTGCATCACCGTCCCACCCCATAACACCGCAACACCAACGCTGATCACGACACTCACGAAGCTCCTCGTATACCACCCACTCAGCAGCAGAAATCCGAGATAGCCGAAAATCACGCCGCTCGCCCCCACATGGACTGAATTCGGCGCGCCGATGGTCCACGACAGCAGCCCGGCGCCGATCATCGCGTACAACGTGACCGGCACGAAATGACGGCTGTCCCTCAACATCACCAACCAGCCGAAGATCAGGAACGGCACGGTGTTGGCGAGCAGATGATTCAGGTTCGCGTGCAACAACGGCGCGACCAGAATGCCGATCAAGCCATGTGTCGTGCGCGGCACGATGCCGAATTGCAACAGCGTGCCGGCGAGCAGCGTGTTCACGGCGAACACGACCCACATCGCGCCGGCCGACGCGCTCAGCGTCACGGCCTGCGTCCTGACGGAGCGCGTGACCTTGCGCGAGGTGCGAACGACGGCGGATTTCATGGGCGGCGACCGGTCAGTGACTGGTCAGCAGCGTGTACTCGAACACGTACGAATGCTGCTTGCCCTCGATGATGATCTGCATCGTGCCCGTGAGCCCGGTGAGGGCATCGGTGCCACTGTCGGGTACGACGGTGATCACGAGCGATTGCGTGCCGCGTGACATGATTCCGGTGTGCTGCAACACGAACGTGCCCTTGTGGCCCGCCAGTTCGCCGCTCACCCGTTCGATGGCCGAGTAGGCCGCCGATCCCTTCACCGCACCCATGCCGGTGATCATCTGGCCTCGGCTGGTCGCCACGAGATCGCCGCTGAACTGTTTATCGATCGTCATCCGACCGAGAGTCGTTGCGTCGGTGTAATCATCCACCGGCATCGGCGTGATCTTCACTTCGAAAGTACCGCGCGCGCTCGACATGCCATTCTCCATTTACTGCCACAAAAAACCGTGAGCCGCCGGCAGATGACGCGACTCACGCAGAGGGTTCCTTCACCTGCTGTCGTACGCATCCTGCGCCGGCATGTTTCCGTCGCTGAGACGTGGAGTCGATATCCGCAGCGCGCATGCTACTGCGCCAGGCGATCGCCAGCCGCGGCCGGTCCGGGATGACCGGGAATACCACGTCTCCCGACGGCCCAACGACGCCGGCAGGCCGCTCACGACCGCGACCCTCACGGCGCCGCGAGCAGCTGCGCGACCGCATCTGGCCAGTCCGTGACCCGTTGGAAACGTGACTCGTTCACGTTGTGCGCAGCGCTGAAGATGATCGGCGTGCCGCGAAAGCGGATCAGCTGATACGGACTGTCATCGATCAGATAGTCTGCCCCGATCACGCTCTTGTCGCCGCAGAAGATGCAGCGCGATGGCGGGATCATCGGGAAGTGCTCACGCAGCCAGTCGAACTTCGGTACGAACGACACCGGGTGCTCCATCGCGGCACTCGCGACAAAGACTTCATAGCGCTCTGACAACGCCACAACCGCTTCCACCGCGCCGGGCATCAGCGGAATGTCCCGGAAGAACGCCGGGTGGCTGAGATGGTCGTGAATGCGCGCCCGATGCGCGTCGGGCACAGCGGCAGAGAGGTGCGACCCGTGCAACTGTTCGCGCGTCGGTCCGGTGCCGAAATCACGTTCATACCACATCAGCTGGTGCGACGCCGTATCGGCCAGCACTTCATCCATGTCGATGGCAATCCGTTGCACGGCGGGCACGCTCCAGTGTTCGTCAGCGTCGTCGCTGTGGTGGAGACGGGGCCCCAGCATCCGTCTCCGCGATCGCGCGCTCGATGCGCGTGTCCGGCACAAGCCAGATCAGGGCGACGAGGATATACAACGCCAGGGCAAGCGCCGGAAGCCACCATGAGACAATCACACCGGCGGAATACAGGCCGAAGGGAATCAGTCCCTTGAAGTCATTGCCGACGGCGCGCTTGAGCAGTGAATCCCTTCCCTGCGCTCTGATGATGACTTCCTGCAGAATCTTGTATGCGGCACCGGAGCCGAGGAGCACGACACCGTAGAGCGCCATCGGCAATGGTGCGAGATGACCTTCACCGAGCCACGCCGTCGTGAATGGCAGCAGCGAGAGCCAGAACAGCAGCGCCAGATTCGCCCACAGGATGCCTCCCGTGACCGTGTGCACGGTGTGCAGCATGTGATGATGGTTGTTCCAGTAGATGCCGATGTTGATGAAGCTCAGCAGATAGCTGAGAAACACCGGGAGCAGCGGCCGCAACGCCTCGATGCTATCGCCGTGCGGCACCTTCAGCTCCAGCACCATGATCGTGATGATGATCGCGAGCACGCCATCACTGAACGCCTCCAGCCGACTCTTTCCCATGCCGTGCGCTCCGAGCCTCAGAGGGATGCCTTCTGCCCGATCACCGCGATCGCCGCGGGAACGGCGAAGATGACGATGAACATCGGAATCGCTTCACGCGGAGCATAGCCGCCATGTGCAACACCGACCCACAGATTCGTGAGCGCGGCGAGGAGCCAGACGGTGATGAAGGCCAGGGTCGTATCGGCGATCGCTGTCCCGTCTGGCCTGCCGAATCGTTTCGCGAGCGTGAGGCTCACGGCCCAGAGCATGATGCCGCAGAGAATGATGATCGCCGTACGCATGTCCGAGCTCCGCTGAGTGCTGTTCCAGTCTGCGGTATTCAAACGATGCAGTCCCGGTTCCGCCAGCGTCCAGGGTTCCTGCACGTGACTCACGCGGCCGCGCAGCGGCCCTGCGGGTCAGGGGGACCATGCTCGGACAGGCCGCAAAAAAAGCGCACGACCATCGGGTGGGATGGCCGTGCGCACAGCAGGGTGGTGCGTCGCAATCAGTGGCTCACGATGTGGAGCAGCGATCGGAATTCAGCCAGCTGGGTTGAACGTCAACGGTGAATGCTTCGCGGCGGCGGTGCGCAACGGTGCCAGTGCGGCGACGGGAGCGCGCCAGAGCACGAAGACGTTGTTGACGGCGCTCATCATGGCGTCGAGGAACGCCTGATTGTCGAACTCACTGAGGCGCAGTTGCAATTCGGTGATCACACCCGACTCGACGGCGAGCGTATGCGGGATCACCACGCCACTGCCTTCCTTGCCACGCAGGACCAGATGAATGTCTTCGTCGTCCTCGAGTGCATCGACGGTCGTGACGACGGAGACCTCGGTGAGGTCGTTCCACGACACGGCTTCGTGCGTTCCAGTGTCGTTGTGTCGACTGATGCCCCACGGCGTGACATCGAGCGCATCGCCATCGGTACCAGGGTCAGCGGTCGGGAACAGCGGACGCAGCACCACGAAGGCAACTGCGACACTGCACAATCCGAGCAGCAGCCAGCCGAGCGGTTCGCCGCGTCGAACGATCAGCATGCCACCAATTGCCAGAACAGCGGACGCGGCGATGATCGATGCGTCCATGCGAGAAGTACGTGGAATCATGGCCCTCTCCTGTTGCCACTGCGTCAGCGCCGTGGCCTCGAGTTCAAGCTGCAACCGGCAGATTGGCCGGCGCTCATCGAATGGGGACGTTCAGACACTTACTCGTTACGCCCTGCGATGAAATACGTTGCATCATCGATGCCAGTGCCAAGGCGAGCCGGACCATACCATGCGCGGACTCCTGGCTGGAACGACCTCGGGCTGTGTGGCAGCAGGTCACCGCGCTGGCTCAGCCTGCTTGCGAAGATCGACCGCTTGTGAAATTATTCACAAGCGTACCGGCCAGACCGGTGACCACCCTCGCACGCGCCTCGGCACGGCTGTCCGCGACCTCGGCGCCATGGAGCGCCCGCACATGCAGGCCGAGCCGAATACCAGCACCCGCACCACCAGCACCCACGCCAGGGATCCGCGCCCACACGTCGTCATCATCGGCGGTGGATTCGCCGGCGTCACCGCCGCGCAACACCTCGCCAAGGCCGACGTTCGAATCACCGTCATCGATCGCACCAACCACCACCTCTTCCAGCCGCTGCTCTATCAGGTGGCGATGGCTGTGCTCAACCCCGCTGACATCACGGTACCGATCCGCTGGATGCTCCGGAGTCAGGCGAATACCACCGTCATCATGGCCGAGGTCGATTCGATCAGTGTTGATACCAAAACGCTGACGCTCGACGGCGGGACGAGCACGGTGGACTGGGACTACCTCCTCGTCGCGAGCGGCGCGCGCCACGCCTACTTCGGGCATCCCGAGTGGGAGGAGAATGCGCCCGGTCTCAAGAACATCGAGGATGCACTCGAGATGCGCCGCCGCTTCCTGCTCAGCTTCGAAGCGGCCGAGCGGGCGAGCGCTGACGGCGAACGCGACGCATTGCTGACCTTCGTGGTCATTGGTGGCGGTCCGACCGGCGTCGAACTGGCGGGCATGATCCCTGAAATCACGAAGAAGGCGATGAAGGGCGACTTCCGTCGATTCGACCCGGCCACTTCGCGCGTGATTCTGATCGAGGGAAGCCCGGATCTGCTGACGCAGTTTCCACCGGAGCTGCGCGAGCGCGCGCGGCGCGATCTGACGAACCTCGGTGTCGAGGTGCGTACCGGGATTCAGGTGACGGCCGTTGACGACGACGGTGTCACACTCTCGAATGGTGAGCGCATCCTCGCACACACGGTCTTCTGGGGCGCCGGCAATCAGGCCTCACCACTCGGCAAGCAGCTCGGCGCGCCACTGGACCGTGCGGGACGCGTGATCGTGGAGTCCGATCTGTCGGTGCCGGGCCACGACCACGTCTTCGCGATCGGTGACGTCGCGTCGATCACGATGCACGATGGCACGCCGGTGCCAGCGGTGGCGCCGGCCGCCAATCAGATGGGTGAGCACGCCGCGCGTGGCATCCTGCACGACCTCGATGGCACGTCGCGCACGCCGTTCGTGTACGTCAACAAGGGCGAACTCGCGACCATCGGGCGCAATCGCGCGGTGGCGAAGATCGGACCGTTCACGATGACGGGTTTCGTGGCGTGGATCGCATGGTTGTTCGTGCACATTCTGTATCTGGCTGGTTTCCGCAACAGGATCACGGTGTTCGTTCAGTGGGCGTATCAGTACTTTACCTATCAGCGTGGCGTGCGCCTGATCACCGGCACGACGGCGCATCGTCTGTTGAAGACGAGTCGTGAACGTGCTCGTGAGCGCGCCGCGGCTCAGATCCCGGGGCGCGACGCGGCCTGAGATCAGTGCGGCAACCAGCAGACCGTGAGCGCGCCGATGCCGGATCGCCACGCCTTTCGAGCCTCGATCCGCCGACGCAGCGCCTGGCAGGCGCCCCGATGCGTTGACGTGATCGCAGTGCCCGGGTAGCCTCAGCCCATGGCGATGCCTCGTACCACGCCCTTCCTGACAGATTCACCGTCGCCGCTGGACACGGTCGCGCGTCTCGAGCACATCTTTGATGCGCTCCCGCTGGCCGTCGCCGAGTTCGACGCGGATCTGCTGCTGATGCGGGCGAACCTCCGGTACAGGACGTTGATCGGGGCACTCGTGCCCGCCGGCTGGCGTCCGACGGCGTACGACGCATTCCCGAATGCGCTCGCTGATCTGAGCGACGAAATCGACGCCGCGACGATCCGGATGGAGTCGCGCACGCGTCGCGTGGCGTTCCGGAATACGGCGAGCGCGCTGCAGATGGTCGAGCTGACGTTCGTGCCGCTGTCGACGGGCGGCCTGCTGATCGTCGGTACGGAAGTCACCGAGATCGAGGGGCTGCGTCAGGCGCTCTCGCGCAGCGTCGCACAGCTCGAGGCGATCTTCGACGTGTTGCCGGAGTCGGTGCGCGTGTTCGACCAGCACGGGGTGGTCACGCGTGAGAATTCCGCCGCGCACTCCGATCATGCGGCGCAGGACCTGGCCTCGCTGCGCGAGTTGTGGCGCGCCGACCTGCCACGCCGCGTGGACGGGACGTCGCTGTTCGTGCACGAGCATCCGACGGCACGCGCGCTGCGCGGCGAGACGGTTCGCAGCGAGACGATGCTGGTGCGCCGTGGTGTCGAGGGCGAGCAGATCATCGAAGTGAACTCGAATCCGCTGCGTGATGCCGCGAACTCCGTCGTCGGTGCCGTGACGGTCGAACGCGATGTGACGGAGCGCACGCGCCTGGCCCGCGAACTGGCGGAGCAGGTCCGTCGCGCAAATGAGTTGTATGCGGTCGTCTCGACCGAAGCCGAGCGCCTCGAGCAGCAGGTGAAGGAGCGCACGGCGGAGATTGCGCGGCTGGAAGAGACGCGCAACCGCGAGCGTCGCCTGGCGGCCGTGGGGCAGCTCGCCGCTGGTGTGATGCATGACGTGAATAACGCGCTCAATCCGATCGTCGCGGCCGCGCATCTGCTGCAGCTGCATGCGAACAACCCGGAGAAAGTGCGCGACTACGCGATCCGGATCGCGCGCGCTGCCGAGACGGGCGCAGCGACGGCATCACGCGTCGGCCGATTCCTCCGGCAGGATCCGATTCAGCTGGCGCCCGACGCCGCGATCGACCTGGCGGTGATCACGGACGAAGTGATCGCGATGACGCGTCCGATCTGGGCCGAGCGCGTCGGCGGCGGCTCGGTGCTGCTGAATCGCACGTTGAGCGCCGGCGTGATGGCGCGCGCGGTGGCGGGTGAAGTGCGCGAGGCGTTGCTGAACCTGATCCAGAATGCGCTCGACGCGATGAAGGGCGGCGGCACGCTCGGAGTGACGGTGCGGCGTGACCGCGCGAGCGCGATCGTCGAAGTGCACGACTCCGGGCATGGCATGAGCCCGGAGGTGCGTGAGCGTGCGTTCGAGCCGTTCTTCAGCACAAAGGGGCCGAATGGCAGCGGCCTTGGGCTGGCCGAGGTGTATGGTGTGGTCAAGAGACACAACGGTCGGGTGGAGATCGAATCGGAGGTCGGTCGCGGGACGACGGTGCGTCTGGTGTTTCCGGCGGCCGATCCCACGACGCAGACGCCGCCGGTGGTGGAGGCGATCGATCCGCACCGGCTCGCACCGCGACGGATCCTGGTGGTCGAGGATCACGTCGATGGGCGCGAGCTGGTGACGCAGGTGCTGCAGATGGCCGGGCACGAAGTGGTCGCGGTGGCAACCGTGGCTGCGGCGGAGGCGGAGCTTGTCGGTGACGCTCCACCGTTTGATGTTGTTGTCACGGATATCGGTCTGCCTGACGGTGTTGGTACCGAACTGGCGACGCGCATCCGCCAACGTTTTCCGAGCATTCGCGTTGGAGTGATCACAGGTTGGGAGTTGCGGCCTGAAGCGATGGCCGACGCGCATTTTTCGTTGCGCAAACCATTGATTGCGGAAGAACTGTTGGCGCAGGTGTCGGCGCGGTAGCAGGTTGTCGGTGACGTGGTGCACAGGGTGTGACGCGACGGGGCGTGCACACACTTGATCAGACGCTACATTCCCCGAGATTGTCTTCCTGCTGGGCTCCCTTCCCAACGCACTTCGCATAGGCTGGTACATGGCTGACTCCCCGATCCGGGTCGTACTTGCGGATGATGATCTGCTCGCGCGCCCGCTGCTGAGCGAGCTCCTCGCATCCATGGGCTATGCTGTCGTCGGTGAGGCCGGGACGGGTCGCGAGGCGATTGCCGTTGCCGCCGATGTCCTGCCCGACGTGGTCTTGCTCGACGTGCACATGCCGGACGGCAGCGGGATCGATGCTGCCAAGGCCATCACGGCGACTGGTGCACCGACGGCGGTGGTGCTCTTCAGCGGTGATCAGTCGGTGACGTTGAGCGCGGATGATGCGCGTGCAACGGCGGCGATTGCCTTCCTTCCCAAGCCGGCGCCGCCGGGAATTCTCGACAGCACGTTGCGTCTGGCGGTGGCCCGCGCCCGCGAACTGTCGGAAAGCCGACAGGATGCGGCCTTCTGGAAGCAGAAGCTCGAGGAGCGGAAGCTGATCGAGCGCGCCAAGGGTATTCTGATGCGCCGCACTGGGAGCACCGAACAGGAAGCGTATCGCATCATGCAGCGCAGTTCACAGGACAACTCGGTCCCGATGTCCCAGATTGCACAGGCCGTGATCGATAGCGAGCCGGGTGCGAAGAAGCCGGAGCCGGTGGCTTGACCGCTGCTGTGTGATTCGTTGAACGGCCGAAGGGCGCACCGGGGTGGTGCGCCCTTCGGCATTCATCCTTGGCTTCGAGCGGTGAATGATGTCGGACACACTGAAAACGCTCGCCGGCCCGACACTCGCGCTGTTCGGGACGCTTTGTGTCGCGCTCCTCGGCTACCGACAATGGCGCAAGCAGCAGGATGTCACGCGATTTGGCTCGTTCCTCACAGAGCGGCAAGCTGCATACCGGGAGCTCTGGAAGAAGCTCGAAGAACTGCACCTCGTCGTGCGGTCGGGCAGCAGCAGTGCCGAAGATGTCAGGGAGCTTGTGCGCGGCACCAATGTGCAGATGATGCAGGCGGCGCTCGTCATCGATCGCGACGAGACGCTCCGGGTGACGGCGTACGTAGACGCGCTCACCCGACTGCACGGATCGCTGCTGGCGGCTGAGGCGAGCGAATCCCGCGACGAGGCGCAGCGTACCATGAGCCTCACCGGCGCCGTGCCGGAGGATGTGCTGGCACAGGTCGACGGGTTGCTTGAGGCGACGACGGCGGTCACCGAGGCGCGTGACGTCCTGCTGGTGCACATTCGCACTGTCCTCGGTGCCCAGCTCTTCACTTGATTTTCAAACCCGCGTGGGACACGGCGTGCAATCGCGGCGTTACTTGACCGCGCCATGTGCGCGCTGCAATGTCCTCTCCGTGAACGCACCGTTGTCGTCTTTCACACAGAGAGATGTGCCATGCCGAAGTACGTGATCGAGCGCGAGATTCCGGGAGCGGGTGGGTTCACTGCAGCGCAGTTGCAGGGCATCAGCCAGACGTCGTGCGGCGTGTTGAACACGCTCGGCCCGCAGATTCAATGGGTGCAGAGCTATGTCACCGGCGACAAGATCTACTGCGTCTACAACGCGCCGAACGAAGCGATGGTCCGCGAGCATGCAGCGCTTGGCGGTTTCCCGGCGAATCGCGTGTCGCAGGTCATGGCGATCATCGACCCGACGACGGCGGAGTAACGCTGCTCGCCGCTACCGCGGCCACCCGGCCTGCGGCAGACCACCGGTGATCCGCAGCGCGTTGGCGAAGTAGACCTTCTTCAGCACGCTGTCCGGCAGGTCGATGCCATAGAGCTTCCACTTCGCGTGGTAGTCGCGGTAGTAGTCGAAGTAGTCGTCGCGCGTTTCGAACACGCGCCAGTAGTACGGATACTCCTGCGGCTGGAAGGAATCCTTGCCGAACAGGATGCGATCCTGGTGCTTCACGAAGAAGTCGTGCGCCGCGCGTGGCTGCCGGCCTATGTCATACAGCACCGCACCGACTTCTGCGTGCACGTTCGGCATCGCGTCGAGCATCTTCGAGAGGCGCCCGAGATCATTCGCGTGCCAGCCGAGATGGGCGAGCACGAACGTGGTGCGCGGATTCTGGCGGAGCATGTTGTCGCGCTCCGTCATCAGCGTTTCAAACGGCGGGAACTGGTCGCTCGGGTAGCGGCGGCTGGGGAAGAGCGCGAGCTCGAGCCAGCGTTCGTTGGTGTAGTCGATCGGTTGCCAGAATTCCTGCGGATCCGCGGTGTGAATGAACACCGGCAGCTTGAGTCGTGCCGCGGCGTCCCAGACCGGGCTGAGCGCCGGATCGTCGATATGCAGGCGCGTGCCATCGGCCTTCCTGATAGAGAGGCCGAGTCGCTTGTCGATCTCGCCGATCCCCACGGCGCCCGCGGCGACGTCGGCTTCCAGTCGTGCGACCGCTTTCTGCGCCCAGCCTGGTCCGACATTCTCGAAGTCGATGCCGGCGAGAATCCGCACCCTGTCACGCATCGCGGGCGTTGCGCGGATGAGCGCGACCTTCCTCGCGAGTGACTCGCCGGAGTCGTTGTTGGCGACGACGATCATGCGCACGTTGAGCGCATCGAGCGCGGCGCCGAGTTCCGCGAGTCCGGCGGCGGAATTCAGTTGTGCGTACGGGTGACCGTGAAAGTCGATCGCGGGAAACCTCGCGGTCGGCACCTTGTGCGCGGGCGCGATTAGCGTGGAGCGCGGGCGGTAGTCGAGAATGCTGGGCAGCGCAGCCGTCGGTGTCTGACAGTTGCCGGGTCGGACTTCCGTCATGCCGGCCGGGCACGGCTCGTCGGGCTTCACGGCGGCGCCGCGATTGGCGGCACCTGGCTGGGCGTGGACGAGGGCCGCGGTGAGGCCGGTCAGGAGCAGTGTACGGACGGCAAGCTGTCGCATGGTGTGGGAAAGGAGTCGGCGCAATCTGTCCTGATTGAGGCAGCGACTCCAGCGTGCGTGATTTGAGCGTGGTGTTTCACGTTGGCCGTGCCGAATGCACCTGATGCGTGACGCCACCGATGTGAGGGGCGAGCGCGTTCACCAATTCCAGAGATCAGCGATGCCACCAGCATCGGCAGGCTACTCCGGCACCCCACTCGCGAAGAAGCTTGGCATCGTCGCCGGCGCGACGGTGTGCACGCGATTCGCGCCTGACGACTACGAGGCGCTGCTCGCACCATTGCCGGCTGATGTCCGCTTCGTCGCCACGCCAGGGAAAACTGCGGACATCGTGCACCTCTTCACCACAGAGCGCAGAGTGCTGACGGCGGAGCTGAAGAAGGCACGCACCGCCATCAAGCCGGACGCGATGGTGTGGGTGTCATGGCCGAAGAAGGCGTCCAAGGTGCCGACCGACATCACGGAAGACACGATCCGCGCCGTGGCACTGCCGCTGGGGTTCGTGGACGTGAAAGTGTGTGCGGTGAACGATGTCTGGTCGGGGTTGAAGCTGGTGATCCGGAAGGAGTTGCGGTGATGGCGTCGCGGTGACGTCGTTGTGGATGCGGCGCCGGTGCGACGATCCCCGCGCGTCGTGCCGCTACGACTTCACGCGGGTTCCCGTGACCGGCGACGCCTCGCCCATCTCCAGCCCGTCCGGCATCGAACGCGCCAGTGTACCCGTCAGCGTGTCGCCCGAAGCCATCAGCGTCCACATCAACGTGACGTCACGAATGGACTCGGCACCGTCGATGTTCATGCGCACTTTCTGCTTCTGTACGAACGAAGCGCCGCCGTCCCGGATGCGTGCGCCAACCGTGCTGGGCGGCGGGACCGTGCCATCAGGCCGCGCCGGGCCCTGAATCATCATCAGCAGCGAGTCGCCCGACTGCGCGACTGACAGCGTCCCTTTGCCGCGGATCGCCTCCACCTCACCGTTCTCGATGCGGCGGCCGACTTCGAATTCCACGGTCCAGCGCCCGACGAGCGGGTTGGCGGACTGTGCGGAAAGGGATGTGGCGGTTCCTGCGATGGCCAGAATGGTCGGGGCGAGCAAGGCGTGGCGCTTCATGACGGGTCTCCGGTGCGGTTGGTGTCGTTGCTACCTGTGTCAGCATCCGGCCGGCGAAGGTTGCCGGCGTGGCGCGGGCACCGTGGTCACCGCACCAATTTTTCCCGTCGCGCCGTCACGCTGGCCGGCAACGCAAAGCTGAACGCGAGCGTCGTGATCACGAGGGTGGCAGAGATCCAGAATGGCCAACCAGGCGCCAGGTGATCGAAGGCCCAGCCGAGTGCGATGGGGAAGATCACGCGCGACACTCCGCCGAACGTCTGCTGCACGCCCATGTACAAACCACGATCCTGATTGCTGATCACCTTGCTGAGCATCGCGGTCACTGCCGGAAACGTGAACGCGGTGCCGAGTGGCCAGAAGGCGATGCTCAATGCCGCCCAGCCAACGCTCGGTGCGAATGGCAGCGTGGCGGTACCGAATGCCAGCAGCACCGTACCGAGTCGCGACAGCCGCGCTTCGCCAAGCCAGTCCACCATCTTGCCGAGCACGAACACACGCGTGATCACGCTCATCACGCCGACGTACGCGAAGAGCAGACCCATGGTCGCTTCGTTCGCGTTGAACTTCTTGTGCAGGAACAGCGCGAGAATACTCGTCAGACCCTGAAAGGCACCGATCGCGATGGCGTAGATCAGGATCAGGCGCGACGGCGCATCGCCGGGATGCGAGACGACGCGCGAGACGGCCGCGAAGCTGGTGCCGCTCTTGCGCGGGGGACGCGGCGCATCGGATGCCACCAGCGGGTCATCCGCCTTGACGCGTGACTCCGGGAGGTACTTCCACGCGAAGGCGATGTTGAGCAGGCAGAGCGACGCTGCGGCGAGTCCGGGTGCGGCGTCGCCCGCCCACTGCGGCCAGTGTGTCGCCGCGACCTGCTGCTTTCCGAGCGTGGCGAAATAGCCACCGAGCACCGGACCGATCGCAACACCGAAATTGGTGGCCGCGCTCAACCAGCCGAGCGCCTTGGTGCGCTCCTCGGGCTTGGTGGCGTCGGCGACGTAGGCCTGAATCACACCGACCGTCCCGCCGCCTGCTCCCTGCACGATGCGCGAGACGAACAGCACCAACAGCGTGTGCGCAAAACCGAACACGGCGTAGGACACCGCGCTCGATGCGAGTGCGAACATGATCACGGGGCGGCGACCCCACTTGTCGCTCAGTCGACCCCACATCGGGGCGCTGAGCAGCTGCGCAAGCGAGAAGCTGCTGACGAGCAAACCAACCTCGAGTCCGCCGGCGCCCAGTCGCTGCGCAAAGAACGGCAGCAGCGGCAGGATCATCAGGACGCCGATCATGTCGATCATCGCCGTGATCATCAGGATCACGAGCTCGCGCGGCACTTTGCGCAACTGCCAGACGGTCGCACCGGTGAGCGTGAGGCCAATGGCCCACACGACTCCAATCGGCACACCCGCGTCGGCGAATGATGGTGCTGCGGTTTCGATCAACGCCAAGACATCATCCTTCGGCGCGCCCGAGCGCGGCCGGCGGCACGGATCGGCCGACGACGCCGGCCAGTGCCACGAGAGTGAGAACGTACGGAATCATCGACACGAACTGCGACGGCAACACCCCCGCGCCCTGCACCTGAATCTGCAGTGCCTCGGCGAAAGCAAACAGCAGACACGCAATTCCGGCACGCACCGGCGTCCAGCGACCGAAGATCACGGCTGCCAGCGCGATGAAGCCACGGCCGGCGGTCATCTGATCGGTGAACTGATGCTGGTCGAGGGCGAGGTAGCAGCCGCCGAGTGCCGCCAGCGCACCTGACGTGATCACCGCCCCGTACCGAATACGGTCGACCGAGATGCCAAGTGTCGTTGCCGCCTCCGGTTTCTCACCGACGGCGCGGACACGCAATCCGAATCGCGTGCGGTCGATGACCCACGCCAGGATCGGCATGACCACGATGCCCACCCAGACCAACGGATTTTCGAACGTTGCCAGCACGCCGGCGTTCCCTTCGCTGCCGAAGCCGGCGACCCGCGGTGAGTTCGACGAACTGTCGAACGCAAGGCGCAGGAAGAAACGCGTCAGTCCGACGACCATCAGGTTGATCGCGACCGCACTCACGATCTGGTCGGCCTTGAATCGGATCGTGGCCAGCGCATGCAACGCGCCAAATACCGCACCGCCGATCACGCCGACGAGCAGGCCAATCCACGGATTGCCGAAGTAGAAGCTGCCGAGTGTCGCACAGAACGCACCGGCAAGCATGAAGCCTTCAAGCGTGAGGCTGACGATGCCGGCGCGTTCAGCGAGTACGCCGCCGGATGCCGCGAACAGATACGGAATCGCGATGCGCAGCGTCTGCAGCAGCAGCAGTAAGGCGGGCTTCATGACGTCAGCCCTTTGCCGTGGCGGCGATCTTCGCGGGCCGCATGCGCAACAGGCGTCGCACTTCCGGAACGCTCACCGCGACGGCAAGGATCACGATGCCCTCGAGCACCTCGACCATCTGTTTCGGCACCAGCGCATGAATCGCCAGGCCGCCCTGGCTCAGCGTGGCGAAGAACAACGCGGCGAGCAGCACACCGAACGGATTGTTGCGTCCGACGAGCGCGACGGCAATGCCAAGGAATCCGGCGCCACCGTTGAAGCCATCCTCGAAGTAGTTCTTGTAGCCGAGGACAAAGTTGGTGCCGCCTAGTCCCGCGAGTGCGCCGGCGAGCATCATCGAGGAAATCCAGATGCGCTTGACGCGAATGCCCGCAGATTCCGCCGCGAGCGGTTGCAACCCGACGGCGCGCAAGTCGTAGCCGTAGCGTGCGCGGAACAGCAGCCACGCGACGATGGCTGACGCGACGAGTGCCACGAGGATGATGCCGTTCGCCGCCGAGCCGTGGAACATGGGAAAGTACTGCGACAGGCGCGGCACCGCGGTGTTGAGCACGACCGGCGTGTGCAGCGTTTCCTTGACGGCGAGGCCCGTCGCCGAGATGGCCCAGTTGAGGAGCGCGAGCACGACGAAGTTCAGCATGATCGTCGCGATCACTTCATGCGCACCGAACTTTGCGCGCAGCACGCCGGGAATCGCGCCGACGATTGCGCCACCACAAGTCGCGGCGAGCAGGCAGACGGGGATTGCGAGCCAGGGCGTCAGGCTGGATGGCAGCATCAACCCGAGCACTGCCGCGGCAAATCCACCCGCCGCGAGCTGACTTTCGGCGCCGATGTTGAACAGGCCGGCGCGCAGTCCGATCGCGACACTCAATCCGGTGAAGACGAGTGTCGTGGCCTTGTAGAGCACCTGACCGATGCCATAGGCGTTGCCCCACGTGCCGCTGAGCATGAGGCGCCAGACTTCGGCTGGTGCCTGACCGTATGACAGAATGAGCAGATCACCGGCGACCAGCGCTATCAGAAGCGCCGTCAGCGTCGGCAACACGCCTTCCTCGAACGCCTGCGTGCCGGACGTGCTCACGATGCGGCTCCGGTCATCCACGGGCCGAGCACTTCTTCACTCGCGTCGGCGCGCGGCATCTCGGTGACGATCTTCCCGCGATACATGACGGCGATGCGATCGCTGAGGGCGAGGATCTCGTGCAATTCAGCGCTCACGAGCAGAATGGCTTTGCCGGCGCGTCGTGCGGCGCGCAGTTGATCGTGAATGAATTCGATCGCACCGACGTCCACACCGCGCGTGGGTTGTGCGGCGAGCAGCACGCGGAAGTCGGCGGGCATTTCGCGCGCAACGACGATCTTCTGCTGATTGCCGCCGCTGAGCGCGCGGGCGGGGAGCGTGGGGTCCGCGGGGCGGATGTCGAACGCCTTGATGCGGTCTTCGGCGAAGGCGAGGGTGCGGGCGCGGTTGATGGCGCCGCTGCTCGAGAACTGTTTCTGCCGGCCGAGGATCAGGTTGTCGGCGATCGAGTAGTCGAGCACGAGGCCGCGGGCGTGGCGGTCTTCGGGGATGTGTGTGACGCCGTGCGCGAGTCGCTTGCCGATGGAGTAGGTCGTGACATCGGTGCCGTCGACGGTGATGGTGCCGCTGGTGACGGGGCGGAGTCCGGCGATGGCTTCGATGAGTTCCGTCTGGCCGTTTCCCTCGACGCCGGCAATGCCGAGGATTTCCCCGGGGGCGATGGAGAGGGAGAGGGCGTCGACGGCGGTGCGGGAGCGGGGGCCGGCGACGGTGACGGCGGTGAGGCGGAGCCGGGGGGTGTCGGTGTAGGCGTGGGCGGGGGCGGGGGTGGAAATGATGGCGGCGGGGAGGGATTGGGTGACGCGGTCGCGGGCGCTGGAGACGATCATTTGATCGGGGGGGGCCCCCGCGTCTGGCGTGGCGGTCGACGACTCGAGACCCACCGCCTCCGCATCCGCCCCCACCGGCATCCCGTTCGCATCCAACCGCACCCTGCGCCCCACCATCGCCGTCGCAATCGCCGCCGGCGTCGTCTCGGCCGTCCGCATCCCGGTCACCGTCGTCCCCTGACGCATCACCGTGATCCGATCCGTCACATCCATCAACTCATCCAGCTTGTGCGTCACCAGCACGATCGTCGCGCCGCTGTCACGCACCGTGCGCAACACTTTCCACAACTCCTGCACTTCCGGCGGCGATAACACCGCCGTCGGTTCATCGAGAATCAACAGTCTGGCACCGCGATAGAGCGTCTTCAGGATTTCGACGCGCTGTGCCTCACCAACGCTCAGCTCCGACACCAGTCGCGACGGCACACACGCCAGCCCGGTCTGCCGACTGAGTGTCGCGAGTGCGTCCTCGGCAAACCCGCGATCGTACGTGAGTCCGGTCATCGGTTCGCGACCGAGGACCACATTCTCCGCCACCGTCAGCGTCGGCACCAGCATGAAGTGCTGATGCACCATGCCAACGCCCGCAGCAATTGCATCGGCCGTGCTCCAGCCGGTGACATCGTTGCCAAAGACCTCGACCGTGCCGCCGTCCGGCGCGTACATGCCGCTCAACACGCGCAGCAGCGTGCTCTTGCCGGCACCGTTCTCTCCGACGACCGCGTGAATCTCACCGACGTTCACGCTCAGCGACGCGTCGCGATTGGCCACCACCGGTCCGAAGAACTTCTGCACGTGCGACATACGCACCGCTGCCTTCACCGTATCACTCGCGCTCACGAGCGCGTACTCGGCACTTTGATCGTGCCGCTCACGATCTGCTGCTCCAGCTGCAGCAGTCGCGCGCGGACGCTGTCGGGAATGAGCGCCCGGTTGTGTTCATCGTAGATGTATCCGACGCCTTTTTCCTTCAGCCCATATGAATAGATGCCACCCTTGAAGGTGCCATCCTGCGCGCGCCGGATCGTGTCGTACACGACGGTGTTCACGCCCTTCACCATCGATGTCAGCACGTAGCCCGGCGCTTCGCCGTACTGATCGGCGTCCACGCCGATGCCGTAGTGGCCCTTCCCCATCGCGCGTGCGGCTTCAAACATACCAAGCCCGGTCGAACCGCTGGCGTGGAAGATGACGTTCACGCCTTGCTGGTACTGACTGAGTGCGAGCTCCTTGCCCTTGCTCGGATTGCGGAACGCTTCCGGTGTCACGCCGGCGTACTGCGCGATGACCGTACAGTCCTTGCAGACATGCATCACGCCCGCCTTGTAGCCCGCTTCGAACTTGTGAATGAGCGGGATATCCATACCGCCGAGAAATCCGACCTTCTTCGATCCGCCGACGAGTGCCGCCATCGCGCCGACGAGGAATGCGCCTTCCTCTTCGCGGAACTTGAGTGCCGCGAGGTTCGCCGGCGGCATGATGACGTTGCCCTTCGCGTCACTCGCGACCGAGAAGTCGACGCCGGCGAAATTCACATCAGGATATTCCTGCGCCAGCGCTGCGAGGTCGTCGCTGAAGATGAAGCCGACGCCGATGACGAGTGCACGGTGTTCCGATGCGAGCAATCGCAGGCCGGCTTCGCGATCGGAGCCATCGCCCGGTTCGATGAACTGGACGCTCGCCGTGAGCATGCGCGTCGCGCTGTCCGCGCCGAGGTAGGCGCCGTCGTTGAACGACTTGTCGCCGCGGCCGCCGAGATCGAAGACGACGCCGACCTTGGTCCCCACTCCGGCGGCCTCGAGCACGGGCGCATTCGCCGGGTGCACGAAGAGCAGGCCGCCATGGACGAGGGTGAGGACGGCCAAGGCGGTGAGGAGGGGTCGCATGAGGGGGGAAAGGTCGTCAGCGCGGATGGGTGCGGCAAGCGAAATACGCCCCTGAGTCTCGGGAAATACAAATCCATCTTGACAGTACACTGACATGCATGTCATAATACTGACATGATCGCTACGCCACCGCCGTCCTCCATCGAGCGCCGCCGCGAAAGCATGGAGCGGTTCCTCACTGAGCATGCCTTTGCGCTGATGCGCGATACGCCGGACGCTCCGTTCTCCCACGAGGCCGTGGCGGCCGCCGCCGGGATCTCGGCGCGCACCGTGTACCGCTACTTCCCCGCGCAGAAGGATCTGGTCGCGGCCGTGTGGCGGCACCTGCGCGACACGACCGGCACGCGCTGGCCAACGGTCGAGTCGGAGGTGCTGCCGATGATTCGCGAGCTGTTCGCACAGTTCGAGCGCAACGAGGCGCTGACGCGCGCGACCATAACGGCCAGCCCGCGCGCGAACATCAGCGAGCATGGGTCAGTCGAGGGTCGCGCGGCATTTCGAACGGCGCTCGCGCGACGACTCGGTGCGATGAGCACGACGGATGGTGAGCAACTCATCGCCACATGTGTCGCGATCTACAGCGCTCCGTTCTGGCAGATGCTGCGCGATCGTGGGCAACTCTCAGCAAGTGAGGCGGCCGATGCGGCGTGCACGGCGATGCGCGCGGTACTCGGCGCACACTCCGACCTGCCGGCCGATACCGCGTCCCCCGACGTCCCGTAGCAGCACTGCACAGCCACCCTCAGACACATCGAAGATGCTGACCGCCACGCTCCCCGTCGTACTGACTGCTGCCGAAGGCCGCACCGCCGCGCCGCTGAACATGGTTGGCGAGACCACGCTCGTGAAGATTGCCCCCGCCGACTCTGAAGGCCGTTACGCCGTCTTTCATCTGGTGGCGCCGCCGATGAGTGGGCCGCCGCTGCACGTGCATGCGCGCGAGGATGAATTCTTCTACGTGATCGATGGCGAGTTGGTCTTCGAGGTCGACGGCGTGTGTCATATCGTGCGTGATGGCGGTTCGGTTGGCCTGCTTCGCGGCACACCGCATCGCTATCAGAACTTCACGGATCGTGATGCGCGGCTGCTGATCGTCACTACGCCCGGTGACTTCTCGAACTTCTTCGAGGAACTGTCGGCGATCACACCAGCCGGCGGTTTGCCGGACCGTGAGAAGGCAGCCGTGCTCGATGCGAAATACGGCATCACGACGCTCGGGCCGCCGATGATGTCGCAGGCGGCCGCGTGACGGCGGTCGCGCTCGAACCGGTCGCCAGGCATGCGCCGCAGGCTCGCAGACAAGGGCCATCGACGGCCCGCGCCGCGACGGGGACAGCGTGGTGGCTGAGTGCGATCCTCATTACAACGCTCCTCGGCTTTCGTGGTACACTCGCCAAAGGCACTGCTGGCTTTGATCTCTCGCATGCGGTGCATGGCGCGATGGCCCTTGGTTGGTCGCTGCTACTCATCGTGCAGGCGTCGCTCGCGGATGCGCGTCGGCGTGCCGCGCATCGCCTCATCGCAGCAGCCGGTGTCGTCTTTGCCGTCGGTCTGCTCGCCTCGTCGGTGCCGATGCTGCACACGATGGCTGGCGCTGCTGTGGCAAACGCCGGATTCCGTCCCATGGGCTATCAGTTGCTGGCAATGGATGTGCTGCTGCTCGTGCTGTTCGTCGCGCTGTTCGCGGCCGCGATCGCATGTGTGCGGAAGCCCGCAGTGCACAGCCGCGCGCTGGCCAGTACTGGTCTGCTCGCATTGCCGGCCGGACTTGGGCGGGCGTACATGGGCTGGGCAGGCGTCGGTCCGATCGGGGGCAGTCACCTCGCGCTGCTGACCGCCAGCGCGCTCACACTCACACTGATCGTGCGGGACCGCCGTGCGCAGGAGCGGGAGCTTGTGTATCCGATTGTGCTGGTGTCACTGCTGGCGATCGTGTTGGTGTTCCCTTTGATGGCGGCGGCGCCGTGGTTCGACCACGCAGCGCGGATTTTTGCTGGCGCGTGAACGTCTCCGCGGCGCGCGCTGATCGACGCGCGTGCGACGCATCAATCGGTTACCACCCCGTCGCCGACCGCCGCCTTGTCCAGCCGCAGACGCCGGAAGTGGATCACGAGCAGCACGGCCGAACCCGAGATCGTGACTGCCCAGAGTGATGCGGCGAGCATGAACGACCGACTCACGAAGTAGGTGAGGAAGATCGGCACCGCGAGGACGCCGTTGCCGATGAAGAGCCGTCGAATCCACGTCTGCACACGGTCTCCCGCAAAGGCCGGCGCGGCGAACAGCGTGGCCATGCACTGAAAGACGTACCCGATGCCATCGATCGCATTGAGGACGGTGTCACCTCGTGTCAGTGTCAGCAGCGATGCGTCTGCGGCTGCTCCGCGCAGCACCCGCGGTTCGACGACGAACAGCTCGACGATGTACGCGGTCGCGCACAGCGGGACGTAGACCGCCGCAAAGGCCACGCCGATCTGGCTCCAGATCTGCCGGTCACGCGGGGTGCTGGCGTTGACGCACACCATCATCACAAGAAATGCCGGAGCCAGGATGAGCGACGGGGCGATGGGGAGGATGAGGTCCCACGGCGCCGCGAGCGCACCGGCTTCTGTGAGGACGGCGGCGATTGTGAACAGGATGCTGAAAATCGTGGTGACGACTGCCGACCAGAAGCCGACATCATTGACTGCGCCGCCGGGTGTCGTCGACACGCTCACGACGAGATCGTCAGCGCGCTGCGCATCACCGTGCGTTCCTGGCGCGCCGTCGCGACAGCCGTCAGGATCTGAACAAGCACCAGCAGCTCCAGCACGATGCCGATCCACAACGGGACCGGCGCGTACCACGTGATCAGCCACGTCGTGCCTGCCGATAGCCCTACCATGCACAACCTCCACGTCGGTGCGCGCACGAGCAGCAGGACGCACGTGATGCACAGCAGGAGGGCTGCGATGACGTACACTGCAAACTCGGTGTTCTGGACGAACATCGGCTCGACGTGTCCTTCGACGCGGTCGCGCACACCTGCAAGGATCTTGCGTACCGCGATGTGATCGGTGAACTCGCTGAACAGGTCGAGCGCGAGGATACCGGGCTGCGACCAATGGTGGCTCCAGCGAATCCGGCTGACGAGGCGCGTGTGGCTCGCGTCCACCGGGTACAGCGCCCACGTGAACGCGCCATTCGTCCCGCCGGTGCGCCCAGCCCAGATCAGGTACCTGTTGGGCTCAATGGCCGAGAACTGCATCGTTGCGACGCTGCTGATCGGTACCGAATCACCAACACTGTAATGCTGCAACTCCGGCACGATCCGATCAGCACTGCGGATTCCGCGCGGGCTCCCGATGTTCTCCAGGATGTCATAGCCGTAGTAGCCGGCCCGACCAAAGCCCATCTGCACCAGCCACGGCCACACCGCCTCGGGCGTTCCGCGGATCGTGATTGCGCGTGTCGCGAGGAATCCAGCGTTTGGACTCAAGTCATCACCGGGCATGGCCCGGCGCACCTCGGCATCCGTGGCACCCAGTCGCAACTGATAGGGCCGTGCGACGAGCCAGTACAGCGCTAGCATCAGGCTGACCAGCACGACGACCGCCTCGAAACGCATTCGTGCGGCACGATGGCTCAGGAGACGCACCGCATGGGGTGAATCGACCGGCTCGTGCGTGCTTGGACGGCAACGTCGTCATACATGCGGCAAGCTCCCTCAGGATCCGATGCCCGCGCGGAATGGCTGCCGCGCTGCTGTCGATTTGATCCTCGCGAAAGTACGTCGCGCGCAGCGAGCATCAGCAAGCGTCCTCATCGTGTGCTCATCTGGCCGTCGTGCTGGCGGACGATGCAGCTGGACGGGACTCCCGATCCCATTGCATGGCCAGCGCATGGCGACGGTGCCACCGCGAGCCGCCCGGACCGGCAGCGGATCGGGGCCGCGTAGTGGCTTCGGGCTGTTTGCCTTCGTGTGCCACATACACTATGCTCGTGTATGGTTGACACGAACCGATCTGATCCACTGCCAGCGGCCGCCCCGATCCAGGTTGGCGTCGACGTCGTCGTGTTCACCATCCGCGACGACGCGCTGCACGTCCTTCTGGCCCCGGCCGGACCGTCGTGGCAGCTGCCGTCCGATCGCGTCCGTCCCGACGAACCACTCGATCTCGCCGCCCGTCGCGCGCTCTCCGACGTGGCCGGCGCCAGCGATGTCTGGCTCGAACAGCTCTTCACCTTCGGCGATGTCGCGCGCGACCCGAACGTCCGCGTGATCAGCATCGCGCACTACGCACTCGTGTCGGCCGACGTGGTCCGCGAAGACGCCGCGCTCCAGGCTCGCTGGTGGCCCGTTGCCACGCTGCCGCTGCTGGTGCTCGATCACCGCCGCATCATCGACTACGCCCTCATGCGACTCCGCAATAAGCTGAGTTATACCACGGTCGGTTTTCAGCTGCTGCCGCAACGCTTCACCCTCTCCGAGCTGCAACGCGTGTACGAAGTGATCCTTGGCCGGGAACTCGACAAGCGCAACTTCCGCCGCAAGCTCGAGATGCTCGGCATCGTGAAGCCCACGCGCGAACAGCGTGCGAGCATCACCGGACGACCCGCCCAGTTGTACCGCTTCGTGGCGACGGAAGCACCAGAAGCGATCGGTGCACCGGAACCCATCATCGCCGCGCAATCGCCAGTGCAGATCGCGCGGCTCAGCCCGGTCCTCCGCCGCCGCGGTCGCGTGATTGCCGCCACGCCCGCTGAAGGGGCACGCTGATGGTGCAACGGATTACGACGCGTGTGCTGGTGATCGGTAGCGGAGTCGCCGGTCTGTTCACCGCGTGGCGCTGCGCCGATCAGGGCCCGGTGCTGTTGATGACGAAGCGTACGTTGCGCGACTCCAACACGAGCTGGGCGCAGGGCGGCATTGCCGCGGCACTTGGCGCCGGTGACAGTCCGGAACTGCATCGTCGCGACACGCTCGCCGCCGGAGCCGCACTCTGCGATGTGAACGCAGTCGACGTGCTGGTGAATGAAGGTCCCGATCGGGTACGCGAACTGGTGCAGGCCGGCGCGCGATTCGATCTGAACGCGCGCGGCGATTTCAAGCTCGGCAAGGAAGCCGCACACTCGCGCCGGCGCATCGTGCACGCGCAAGGCGATCAGACCGGCGCTGAAGTCTCGCGCACACTGATCGAGCGCGTGCAGGCGTCGCCGAACGTGGAGGTGCTCGAGACGGCGCGCGTGCTCGACCTGATCATGGCCAACGGGCGCTGCATCGGTGTGCGCGCGGCGATCGATGGTCGCGCCGCCGAGGTCTATGCGGAAGCGGTGGTGATGGCGACGGGTGGCCTGGGGCAGGTCTTCAAGCACACGACCAATCCGACCGTCGCGACTGGCGATGGTTTTGCAATCGCGCACCGCGCCGGCGCACGGATGGCCGACATGGAGTTCGTGCAATTCCATCCGACCGCACTGGCCACGAGTGAAAATCCGCTCGCGCTGGTGAGCGAAGCGGTGCGCGGCGAAGGCGCGACGCTGCTCGACGGCACCGGCAAGCGCTTCATGCCTGAGAAACACAAGCTTGCCGAACTCGCGCCGCGCGACATCGTCGCCCGGGAGATATTCCGCGCGCAGGAGCGCACTGGCGTCGTGCACCTCGACGCCCGCGCGATCACGGACTTCGACACGCGCTTTCC
Source organism: Gemmatimonadales bacterium (assembly GCA_038231095.1). Classification (GTDB taxonomy): domain Bacteria; phylum Gemmatimonadota; class Gemmatimonadetes; order Gemmatimonadales; family Gemmatimonadaceae; genus JACMLX01. The sequence goes on along the minus strand of JBBRLZ010000006.1, from coordinate 73,821 downwards.
TGGCATCTTTCATCTCTGCACGGCGCGCGGTGTCGATCCGCGGACGGACCTGATTCCGGTCACGCCGGCCGCGCACTACATGATGGGTGGTGTCGTCACGAACCTTGATGGCCGCACCACGATTCCCGGCATGTACGCCTGCGGTGAAGTGGCGTGCACGGGTGTGCATGGCGCCAATCGGCTGGCGTCGAACTCGCTGCTCGAAGGGCTGGTCTTCGCCGAACGGGTCTCGCGCGACGCGGCGCATCTGCAGCCGCACGGCATCGTGCCACCGGACGTGAGTGCGTGGGACGTACCGGAGCTGCTGGACCGCGGCGCCGCGCAGGTCGCCGCCGACGCGGTCCGCCAGACGATGTGGCAGTATGCCGGCATCGATCGTACGGCGCGCGGTTTGCGCATCGCGGTGCAGGAACTCGACGCAATCGAGGCGCGCCTGCCGGTTGGCGCGACCGAAGAACTGAACATGGTGCAGACGGGCCGCATGATCGTGCAGGCCGCACTGCTACGGAAGGAGAGTCGCGGCGGTCATTACCGCAGCGATTTCCCACGCGCCCGCAACAAGTGGCGCGAAACGCACATCGAATGGTGACGACGGCATGACGGTGCTCGAAACGCACAATGATCCGGCGCTGGCCGCAGAGATCCGCGCGCTGGCGAAGGCCCGCAACGCGGTGATCCTCGCACACAACTACGAGCGCCCCGAGATTCAGGACGTCGCCGACTACGTCGGCGACTCGCTCGGCCTGTCGCGTGAAGCGGCGCGCACCGACGCAGACGTGATCGTGTTCTGCGGCGTGCACTTCATGGCGGAAACCGCCGCGATCCTCTCGCCGCAGAAGAAAGTGCTGCTGCCCGATCTCGCCGCCGGCTGCTCACTCGCGTCGACCATCGACGCCGAACAACTGCGCGCGTGGAAGAAGGAATATCCCGACGCCGTCGTCGTCAGCTACGTGAACACGACCGCCGAGGTGAAGGCCGAGACGGACTACTGCTGCACGTCGGGCAACGCGGTGGAAGTGATTCAGGCGATTCCGCGCGACAGGACGATTCTGTTCTGCCCTGACATGTTCCTCGGCGCACACGTCAAGCGCGTCACCGGGCGCGAGAACATCATCGTCTGGATGGGCGAGTGCCACGTGCACGCCGGCATCGATCCGGAGCACATCAACCTCATGCGCGCTGCGCATCCAGCGGCGGAGTTCCTCGTGCATCCGGAGTGCGGCTGTTCGACGAGTGTGCTCGACGCTGTGAGCAGCGGCGCAGTCAGCAGCCGGCAGCTGCAGATCCTGAGCACAGAGGGGATGATCAAGCGTCCGGCGCAGAGCGACGCGTCGGAGTTCATCGTCGCGACGGAGATCGGAATTCTGCATCGGCTGCGCAACGAGAATCCGACGAAGACGTTCTTCGCCGCGAATGATCGTGCGAGCTGTGCCTACATGAAGGTCACGACGCTGCCGAAAGTGCTGCGCGCGCTCGAAACGATGACGAATCACATCACCGTGCCGGCGGCGATCGCGGCGAAGGCGAAGCTGGCGATCGATCGCATGGTCGCGATCGGTGGCACTGTGCCGTCAACGCCGCCGGGCCCCGGCGTCGATCCGGGCGAATGAGCAGCGCGACGGCAGTGGTCAACGTGCACGGGTTTCCGCTGCGCGAAATTCCGTTGCGCACGGTGGTGCGTGACGCGCTGTTTGAGGATCGTGCATTCGAGGATGTGACGACGCTGGCGACGATTCCGGCGACGGCGATGTCGTCGGCAGTTCTCGCGGCGCGGAAGCCGGGCGTGGTCTGCGGCGGTCCGCTGGCGGTCGAGGCATTTCAGCAACTGAGTCCGCATGTGCGCGTCGAGACAGTGCGCACCGATGGTACGGTGGTCGCGCCTAGCGACGAGGTACTGCGCATCACCGGGCCATCGCGCGCGTTGCTCCAGGCCGAACGAGTCGCGCTGAATTACATGATGCATCTCTCCGGCGTTGCGACGCTCACGCATGCGTACGTGCAGGCGATCACGGGCACCAGGGCGCGTATACTCGACACGCGCAAGACGACGCCAGGCCTGCGCCTGCTCGAGAAGTACGCGGTGCGATGTGGTGGTGGCCGCAATCATCGCATGGATCTGGCGTCGATGGCGATGCTGAAGGACAATCATCTCGCCGCGGTTGGTGGTGACATCGCTGCGGCAGTGGCGGCTGTGCGGGCCACGCTGCCCGCTGGCACGTGGGTGGAAGTCGAGGCGGATCGCCGCAACCAGGTCGAGCGTGCGCTCGCGTCCGGCGCTGACGTCATCATGCTCGACAACATGTCGCTCGACGTCATGCGCGAGTGCGTTGTGTTGGTCGGGGGCAAGGCCATCGTCGAGGCGAGTGGCGGCGTCACACTCGACCGCGTGCGCGCCATTGCCGAGACGGGCGTGGACTGGATCAGCGTCGGCGCGTTGACGCATTCGGCGCCGGCGCTGGACCTCGGTCTGGACTTTCTGTCATAGATCTCGACTGCGCGCTATAGTGTCGCTCATCGATACTGTGCCAGGAGGCGTTTCGTGACCGTCCAGAAGCGATTCAGAGTCGTCTGTCCGCTGTGCCGGGGAATTGCGATCCTCGGATGCGTGTCGCTCGCGGCGTGTGGCGACGATCGCCCAGGTGCGAGCAACGATATGTCGACGCCTGCGGTGGCCGTCACGAACATGGATTCCGTGGCGGCATCAGCGAGGCGCCTCGAAGCCAACCGCCAGATGAGTGGTGACACCATCGCGATGGACGTGTCATCGCTGGAGAGCATGCTCCCTGCTACGCCAGACGGGTACGAACCGGATGGCGCTCCCACCGGAACCACGTCGAAGGCGGGCGGATTCGCCGTCACCGAAGTGCGTCAGAAGTACGTCGGCATTCCGGTGCCGAACGTCGTGCGCCCGCGGATCGAGGTCACGATTGCAGACCTTGGCAGCAGCCAGATCGGCGTCAGCATGATTGCCGAGCGGATGTTGATGGGCGCACCGGTGGAAACTGCCGAGCAGCGTGTGCGCACGCGCAAGATCTCGATTCCGTACACGTGGCTGAGCGAGGAGTACTACCCGCAGTCGCGCACGGCGAAGCTCACCGCGGTCACGCGATTCCGCTACATCATCACCGTGACCGCTCAGCTGCAGCAGGCCGATCCCACGGCGATGCTGGCAGAGATGGCCACGCAGATTGCGACGTCGTTCAACGGGATGTAGACCGCGCTGCACTGATGACCAACACGTGACGCGATCGAGGGTGCATCGTCATGAGTAAACGGTGCTCGGGCGCAGACGCGCCCCTTCCTCGCGCGACCGCGCGGGCTGGCCCCGCTGTCTTCGCCCTGGTGTCACATGCGCCGTCGCCTCGCCCTCACCGCACTCCTCATGGCCGTCGTTGCGCCAGCGGCGCCGGCGCAGAATCTGCTGACCAATGGCAGCTTCGAGTCGCCGCAGCTGAGCGCATCCACGACGTTCATCACGATCATGAACGGCTCGGCATTCGGGTCCTGGACGGTCACCGCGGGGTCGATCGACCTGCTGCGCACATATTGGGCGCCGGCTGATGGATTCCAATCCATCGACCTGAATGGCAACAATCCCGGCACGATCGCGCAGACGTTCGCGACGACGACCGGCGCGACGTATCAGCTGCGCTTCCGCATGGCCGGCAATCCTGACTACACACTCACCAAGGCGATGCGCGTCTGGTGGGGCGCGCAGGATCTCGGTCTCTTCACGTTCGCGCAGACCGGCCAGACGCGCTCGGCAATGGGATGGCAGACCATCACGCTCAGTGGGCTGGTTGCCAGCGGTTCGTCAACGACGCTGCAGTTTGCCTCAGCGAATGGCGGACCGACGGGGATGGCGCTGGACGACGTCATCGTCGCACTCGTACCGGAACCCGCGCCGCCAGTGCTCGTCGCGACAGGACTGTTCTGCCTCCTGGCGATGCGCGTGAGTCGCCGCCGTCGCGGCTGACGCAGAGATGGCTTGCGCCGGGCGCACGCTGCGCCTCGACGCTCTGACGGCCATCAGACGCTCGGGATCGCCACCGCTGATGGCTCAACCGCTGGCGGCATCGGTACCACCGGCTCACGCCGGACGCTGAGCGGCACCTCGAGCACTGAGTCGGGCACGAACGCACCACCGGCGTGTCGCAGATCGTTCGCGATCGTGCGTCGTGTGGCGTCCTGTGGGCTCTGCAGATTCTCGCGATTCTCCTTGAAACGGCGCCCGCTCTGCACGCAGAACAGGTCGCAGAGATGCAGCTCACGCTCCAGCGCCTCGAGGCCGCGTTCTCGCAGCAGACGCTGTGTGCGGCTCAGCACGCAGGCGCGCGCGTACAGTTCGATCGCCATGTTCGAGAGCCGCTCGACCAGCATCTGCCGATCGATGAGCTGCTTCTTGTGTGCGACGATCGCGGCATCAGTCGCGGTACGCAGCTCGGCCACATGCTTCTCGAAATACTTGCGATGCGGCTGGAGCCGTCCGTGCATCGGTGTGTCGAGCGTCGCTTCGTCGCCGACGCGCAAGGCACTCTTCACTTTGCCGACGACGAACTCGCTGAGGAGGCCCATGTTCTGCATTGGCGCCTTCATTGCGTCGCCGATCTCCTTGAGTGTCTCCGCCGGACCCTGCACGCCGTTGAGTGCGATGAACAGGCGCAGGATCTCGTTTGCCCCTTCGAAGATGCGGTTGATGCGCGAGTCGCGCAGCTGCCGCTCGTACGGCCAGGGCTTCGAGAATCCACGGCCACCGGCCAGCTGCACCATCTCGTCGGCCGCCCGCCAGACCATCTCGGATGCGAACACCTTCGCGCACGCCGCTTCGAGCGACGCATCCACATCCGGTCGCGACATCAGCGATGTCAGCATACCGATCATGCTGTCCGATGCGTACTGATCGGCCGCCAGATCGGCCATCTTGCGCTGCGTGATCTCGAAGTCTGCCAGCGGCTTGCCGAATTGCACACGCTCCTCGGCGTACTGTACAAACTGTCCGATGATCGCGCGTGTGCCGAGCGTGCACCCGGCAGCAAGGCTGAGCCGACCGGCGTTGAGTGCGTGGACGGCGACCGTGAATCCCTTGCCGACTTCGCCGAGCACGTGATCGATCGGCACTTCCAGGTTGTCGAAGCGCAACTCGGCCTGCGTCGAACCCCTGATGCCCAGCTTCCGGAACGTGCGCTCGACGTGAAAGCCCGGCATGTCGGGGCGGATGATGAACGCCGTCGGACGCATCACGATCTTGCCGTCGCGCTCGACGGGCGTCTGCGCGAACGTCGCCAGCACGCCGGCGCGGTGGCCATTGCCGATCCAGTACTTGCGACCACTGATCAGCCAGTGCGTGCCGGCGTCGTTGAGTCGTGCAGACGTGACGATGTGCTGGGCATCCGAGCCCGTCTCCGGCTCCGTCAGTGCATACGCCGCGAGCGTTTCGCCGCGCGCCAGCATCGGCAGATAGCGAGCCTTCTGCTCCGCATTGCCGTACAGCGCGATCGCCTTGCCACCGAGTCCGCAATGCACGCCGACCAGCACCGCCAATGAAGGATCGACGGTTGCGACCGCGGCGAAGACACGTGCGTAGCCTGCAGTCGAGAGCCCAAGTCCACCGTATTCCTTCGGGATGCTGATGCCGAGCAGGCCCAGTCTCGCGAATGCCTCGATCACTGGCTCCGGGAGCGTTTCGTCCTCGTCGAATTGCTCGGGTCGGATCAGATCACCGACGAGCGCGTTCAGGTCGCGAATGAGGCGCGCCACGACGGCTGCCTCTTCCGGATCGCGCTGCTCGAGTGAATCAGGGTACGGGAAGATCAGGTCGTCGTGAATTTCACCGGCAAACAGGCTGCGGGTGAACGACCGTGTGGCGCTGCTCATGGGATCGGATGCGGCTGGTGAGAACGGCGTGCGACGAGTCGAAAGGTATCCGAGCGAGTCAATCTGCGTGAGACTTGTCTACACGCGCTGTCGCACCGCGGTGCGCAGCTGGTGTGCGAGTTCGCCGGTGTCGGTGGTGGGGAGTTCGCAGGTGAAGTTGCGGCAGACGTATGCGGTCGTGACGCCATCCATTGCGCTGCGATCGCGGACCAGCGCTGGCGCTCCGACGCCCTCCGGGCCGTGCGCGAGCACGAGAGTCGGCACATAGGTGCGGCGCAGCACGCGCGACAGTTCGTCGTACCCGTCATCGCCGGCGATGAGTGCGACTTCCACCGAGCCGTGTACCGCGCGATCGGCGACGCCAAGCCAGTGCCCGAATCCAAGGGGATGCTCGGCCATCGAGGCGGCGACTGCATCGAGCAGCTGCGTCACGATGTCGCGGTACTCGGCGATGCCATCGAGCGCCGCGAGATGCAGGAGCACGTCGCACGCGAGTGCAGACCCTGATGGCGTGGCGTTGTCCGTCAACTCGCGCGGGCGTGTGATCAGCGTGTCCTGATCGCGCGCAGTGTCGTAGAAGCTGCGCGCGTCTGCCTGCCAGAAGTCGCGCACCATGGCGGCTGCCAACGTGCGTGCGGTCTCCAGCAGCGCGAGTGAGCCGGTCGTCTGATAGAGCGCGAGCAATCCCAGCGCGACGGCGGCCTGATCCTCGAGAAAGCCAGGTTGCTTGCGCACACCATCCAGCCACGTGCGCGCCACGCGATCACCGTCGATCATCTCCGTCATCAGGAACGCGGCGAGTCGCTCGGCCGACGCACGATACGACGCCTCGCCGAACACACGCGCTGCGTCTGCCAGTGCCGCGAGCATCAGCCCATTCCACGACGCGACCCGCTTGTCGTCGGTGGCAGGCCGCACGCGCTGCTGCCGCGCCGCGAACAGCGTGTCGCGCACAGCGCGGATCTGCACTTCCACCTCACGCACCGTCACGCCGAGCCGCGCGGCGACGATCGAGATCGGCATCGGTACGGTGAGAATCGACTTCCCCTCGAAGTTGCCTCGCGTGCTGACGCCGAATGCGATCTCCGCGACGGCGAGCGTGTCGCCAAGCAGTGTACGCAGCTCCTCGATCGACCAGATGTAGAATGTTCCTTCCTCGCCTTCGCTATCAGCATCGATGCTCGCGAATATGCCGCCCTCAGGCCCCGTCATTTCGCGTGCGATCCAAGCCAGCGAGGCGCGCGTCACGTCTTCGATCTCGGCACTGCCAGTGGATTGCACCAGATGCACGCCAAGCCGGATCAGCAACGCGTTGTCGTACAGCATCTTCTCGAAATGCGGCACGACCCAGGCGCGGTCGGTGGCGTACCGCGAGAAACCACCACCGAGCTGGTCGCAGATGCCGCCGCGCGCCATCGCCAGCCAGCTCTCGATGACGATGTCGAGTGATCGCGAGTCGGCGTGCCGCGTACCATGCCGCAGCAGGAAATCGAGCGCCATGGTCTGCGGGAATTTGGGCGCCATGCCGAAGCCGTGATACTCGGTGTCGTATGCCTTCTGCAGCACTGCGGCGGCTTCGAGCAGTGTCATTCCGGTCGTGCTGCCGGATGGTGTGAGTGGTGCGGCGGCGTTCGCGTACAGTTCACGGAGTGTCGCCGTGGTCGCGTGGACGGCGTCGCGCTTGGTGGTCCACGCATTCGACACGCTCTGCATGAGGCGCGTGAAGCTCGGAATGCCCTGCACGTCGCGTGGCGGAAAATACGTGCCACCGTAGAACGGATCGCCGTCAGGCGTGAGGAACACCGTCATCGGCCAGCCGCCGCGTCCGGTCATCGCCTGCACTGCCTGCATGTAGATCGCATCGACGTCGGGCCGCTCCTCGCGATCGACCTTGACGTTCACGAACAAGCGATTCATGACCTCGGCGGTGGCGGGATCCTCGAAGGATTCGTGCGCCATCACATGGCACCAATGACACGCCGCGTAGCCAATGCTGAGCAGGATCGGTCGATCGGTGGTGCGCGCCGCGCTGAACGCCGCGTCGCCCCACGGGTACCAGTCCACTGGATTCGAGGCGTGCTGCCGGAGGTACGGCGACGTTTCCGTCTGGAGTCTGTTCGGCATGCAAGCGGTACTTGCGGAAGTAGTTCGGGTCGGCTTGGGTTGACCCGTGGTGAGCTCAACTGAGCTCTCCTGAATGAACGTAGCCGTCCTGCTCGCCATCTCTCGCAAGCGCCACGGTCTCACATTCACCTCATTTCGCAGTCGAGTGACCGAAGGAACACCGAATACCGGCGCTCTGCGCTCTGATCCTCACAGGCGAAGCCACCGGCCCACGTGCCGCGTCACGCGACGCGCTTTGACGTGTCGGCATCGGCTGCGAGCGGTGGGGTGGCGCGATCTGGTCGTGCCGCTGCTCGTGACGGTCCTCGTGCTCGTCACGATGCTGATACCGCAGTCCGCGCTCCGCGACGCGGTGACTCACGGTGACGTGCAGGGCATGCGTCTCGAGATCGGTACGGCCTTTACGATTTTCTCGCCATTCTGTGCGATGCTCGACATGCAGGCACTGCTGACGGTGCCGCAGCACATCGCGTTCATGGTCACGCTGCTGTTTGGCTTCCTCGTCTGGCGCAGCACGGCGTTCGCACGAAGCACCAGTTATCCCGTCTGGAGCCGCGAGGCGCGTCTCCTGTTGCTGACGGTGTTGGTGATTCCCTTTCTGGTGCTGCTCGTCAACGTGCTGCCGCCGCGGCCGATGGCGAAACTGGTGGTGGACGATCCGGAGCTGGTTGCGGTGGACGTGCATGCGCACACGTCATCCTCGCACGACGGTCGCCCCGACTGGTCACCGGCGCGCGTGCGGAACTGGCATGCGAAGAGCGGATTCAACGTCGCGTACATCACGGATCACAAGCGCTTTGGTGGTGCGATCGATGGCACGGCAGTGAACCCGGCCCGTGCCGGCGATGGCGTCGTGCTGCTGTCGGGCCTCGAGCTGCGCAGCGGTGGTCAGCATGTGAACGTGCTCTCGATGACGCAGGCTGAGTCGACCTACATCGTCGAAGGTGACCATCTCACGAAAGCGATCCGCCTGGCGGATGGCCGCGTGCCGCTGATTCTGCAGACGATTCCATTCGACTTCCCGATGTTCGCCGGCCCAGGTCAGGACACGCTGCCGATGACGCGCGCGATCGAGTTGAACGATGGCGCGCCGAAGGGTCTGACGGTCGGCCTGAGGCGGCATGCGCAGATTCTGCACTACGCCGACTCGATGAACCTGGCGCTCGTCGCCGGCTCGGATAACCATGGCTGGGGCAACACCGTCAGCGGCTGGACATTGGTGCGTGTGCCGGGCTGGCGTGCGCTCACTCCCGCTGCGCTGGCCGTACAGCTCGAAACCGCAATGCTCGGCGGTCGCCGCAGCACCCAGGTCGTCGAACGTCGCACGCCGCTGCTGCTCTCGGTGCCCGACGTGGCACTCACCGTGCCGGTGATGTTCCTCACGGTTGCGCGCAGCCTCACGCTGGCGGAGCGCATCAGCTGGATTGTGTGGGCGTGGGCGCTGCTGTTGCTGCGGGTGGGGGTCAGGCAGTTGGCCACCGCGAGCATCGCGCGTGCACGTGTCGCCCGCCAGCGACGCCGGCAGCGGATGCGGATCGTGCCGATCGCCCGCTCGGCAGGCCTGCAGAGCTGACGGCGTCGCGTCATATTCTGCGCATCGCGACAACGACTTGTCGCGGCGTTTCCCACTGACACCAACACCATGTCTGCCGTCGCCACCGACCTCGAACAGTTCCTCGTCAGCGCACAAGCCCGCATCCACGACGAGTTGAACGACTTCCTGCGCATTCCGAGTGTCAGCGCGCGCAGCGAGCACACACCCGACGTGCGCCGCGCCGCGGACTGGGTGGCGGCGCAGTGCAAGGCGATTGGCATGACGACCGCCGAAGTCATCGACACACCAGGCCATCCGGTGGTCCTCGCGGAGTGGCGCGGCGCTCCGGGCAAGCCCACGGTGCTGATCTACGGTCACTACGATGTGCAGCCCGCCGAGCCGCTCGAGTTGTGGACCTCGCCCGCGTTCGAGCCGACCGTGCGTGACGGCAAGCTGTTCGCGCGCGGCAGCGTCGATGACAAGGGCCAGCTCTTCCTGCATCTCAAGGCGCTCGAAGCGCATCTCTCGGCGCGCGGATCGTTGCCGGTGAATGTGATCGTGCTGGCCGAGGGCGAGGAGGAGGTCGGCAGCGAGAACCTCTCGCCGTTCATCGCGGCGCATGTGGAACGGCTGCAGTGCGATGCGGTCGTGATCTCCGATTCGACGATGTTCGCGCCCGGTCAGCCGTCGATTCTCAGCTCGCTGCGTGGCCTCGCCTACTTCGAGATCCGCGTCAGGGGACCGCAGAGCGACCTGCATAGCGGCATGTACGGTGGCGCGGTGGTCAATCCGGCGATGGAACTCGCACGAATTCTCTCGACCTTCCACCACATGGATGGTCGCATCGCGATTCCGGGATTCTACGACACGGTGAAGCCGTTCCCGGACGCGGTGCGCGAGCAGATGCGTGGCCTGCCGTTCGACGAGGAGCACTTCCGTGCTGAAGTGGGATCACCTGCTCTCGGCGGCGAGTACGGCTACACGGTGCTCGAGCGCTTGTGGACGCGACCGACGTGTGAAGTGAATGGATTGCTCAGCGGCTACACCGGCGAGGGCGCCAAGACCGTGCTGCCCGCGCACGCGATGGCGAAGGTCAGCTGCCGACTCGTGCCCGATCAGGATCCCGCCGAGATCGAGCGCTTGATGGACGAGCACGTGCAGTCGGTGGTGAGCGCCGGCGTGACGGTCGAAGTCGAGCACCTGCACGGCGGAAAGCCGTGGCGCGCGGAATTGAGTGGTCCGATCTTCGATGCGGCGCGTCGCGCACTGAAGGCAGCGTTCGGCAAGGAGCCGGTGATCACCGGCGAAGGTGGATCGATTCCAGTCGTGGGCGATTTCCAGCGATTGCTGAACGTGCCGGTGCTGCTGGTCGGCTTTGGCTTGCCCGGCGAGAATGCGCATGCGCCCGACGAGTGGATCAGTGTCGAGAATTTCGAGATCGGTATGCGCGCGATGGCCGCGCTCTGGGACGAACTGGCCGCATCGTGACTCTGGTGCGCAGGGCAGCGATGGTGCTGCTCGCTCTTGCTGCGTTGCTCACCGCTGGATGTCATTCTTCGGCGAGCAATGCGTCCCGCGCGCTTGCACGCGCGAAGGTCTACGCGGCGGTCCTCAGGGAAGTGCGTCGTGATACCGCCGCCATCTGGGTCGTGGTCGACACGCTGCTGCCGACGCGCGATGTGGATGCGGAGCAGCACGACAAGGTGATTGCAGCGCTGCCGATCAAGCGCGGAATGCTCGACGCGTTTCTGGCAGTGCAGCGTCGGCCTGCAGATCGGTTTGCGATGGGCATGTTGCCGGATGTGCGCTGGACGCGGGTGTCGATGTCGCAGCTGGATTCATTGCGGGCGATGGCGCGCAGTGATTCTGCCACGCTGCAGCGCACCGGTCGCACTGACGTGTTCTGGCGGCAGTGGTATCGCGCGTACCCCGGTTCGGGCGGCTATGTGATCCTGTCGCCGGCGAGCATCTCGACCAGCGACGGCGTGGCGATCGTGCAGGTGCGCATTGCCTGCGGTCCAGTGTGCGGCGAGACGGAACTGCGCCTGCTGCAGCGCGACGCACAAGGTGAGTGGCGTACGACGGGCCGGGTCATGCTGTCTGAAAGCTGACCGCTACCATTTCCACTCGCGCGAGAGGAAGAGGCCGAAGTTCGCGAACGTATTCGCCTGCAGCACCTGCAGCGACTGGCTCTGCAGCAGGAAGCGCGGACCGTACGTCATTTCGAGGCGATAATTCTTCGGCAAGCGGTATTCCCAGCGAAGGCCGATCGCCGTCGAGGCATTCTGCGCGCTGAAGTTCGCCGGGTTCACGGTCACGACCGTATAGCTCTGCGTGCCGAAATACCGACCGTACTCGATCGACGTCGCGAGCAATGCACCGAGCCGCACGTTCTGCAGTTCCGGCGCCGCATCCGTCGATGTGATGTTCAGCACATCCGCACCAAGCAGCCGGCCGAGGTTTCCCTCGAAGCTGTTCAGCACCTGGCCGATCGCGAGGCTGGCGGCCTGACGACTGAAGAACGCCGCATTGATCCCACCGCCAGCGCTGCCACCGGCGTTCGACAACAACGCGCCGCTGCTGGTGCCGAAGGCGAGGTAGCTGATCAGATCCGTCTGCGGAATCGGCGGCTGTGCATCGCTGTCGAGTGAAAGACGCGGACGCACGAGCGTGCCGCCGATGTTCAGCTTGATCGCGAGATTCTGCTGACCGGCCTGACGGATCTGCAACTCGGCGACGGCCTGCAGCAGAGGGTTCAGGTCGGACGTGCCGAGGAACGTGGCCGAGCCTCGTACGATATTGAATCGCTTGGTGAAGAATTCGTACTGTCCCCGCTCCGTCGCGACGATGCCATCGAGGGTGACGCTGCCGGTGAGCGGATTCACCGCCACTTGCAACTCGCCGTCCGTGAACACCTCGACATTCGCCTGCTTGTTGCGCACCCACACATTCCGGTCGACTGTTGCCGTGATCTGCGTCTTCAGGCCGCGAATGAAATCCGACGGCGGCACGACCAGCCCGCGTTCGACGGCTTCGGTGCTGTCCACCGCGCCGAGCACCGCGGGATCGTTGGCGTTGAGCACTTGTGTCACTCGCTGCGTCTCGGCGAGGTAGTACACACCCTCGCGTACACGCAGGCTGCCGTCGATCGTCGCCGCGTTGTACGGTCCCTTCAGTGTGAGATCCGCGAGGCCGCGGATGCGGCCCATCGACCCGTCGATCACGCGTGCGTTGCGCGCCACGAGCTTCAGGTCGAACACCGGATTCGTCAGCGGCTTCAATCCAACCGAGCCGTCGATGCGAATCGTGCCATCGCCGGCGTGCGCGAGCACCGAGTCGACGACCAGCGAGTCGTTGCGAAAGTGCATGTCGCCGGCCATCTGCGTGACCGGCAGTTCGGTCGCGACGATGAACGCTTCACCGTTGCGCAGACTCACGTCGCCATTCAGCTGCACGCGGTCGGGCAGCGTGCCGGTGACCGTCACATGGCCGCGTGTCTCGCCCTTCACACCAGTCACCGCCGCGCTCAGCGCCGGGAGGATGTCCAGCGGGAGCGAGTCGAGTCGGATGTCAGCGTGGAACGGCTTGTCGAGGAGCCGCTTCGGGTTGCCGCTCAGCGCGAGGTCGACGGGGATCGTCGCGTCGGCGCGCGCATTCGGCTGCTGATCGGGGCGACGCACTTCCGCGTACGCGACCGCTTCCTTTGCCTTGTAGTTCAGGCGCGCGCGGAATTCCGGCAGCGGCAGACTGTCGTACACGACGTCACGAATCGCGCCAAGAAACGAAATCTTCGGATCGGCCGCCGTACCATCCACGTACAAGTCGGCGGAAACGCGTCCGTCCACTGGTGAGACGGTCTGCGCCAGATCGGCCAGATCCCACAGCTGCGTGTTGCGGATCGCGAGCGTCACGTTCGTCGTGCCTGCCGTATCGACCGCGGCATCCACCTGCAGGCGCGCGTCACCCTGTGTCTCCAGCGCCAGCGAATCGATCGTGAACTTGCCGCGCGTCCACGATGCACGCCACGCATAGGGGTTGCTCCAGCGCGACGACGGCAACGTCAGACTCGTGCTGTCGACGCGCGCGACATACGTCGCCGAGTCGAGGACGAGTGCACCCTTCAGCGCGAGACCCGTCGAGTCGATGAGGTTGACGGCAATCGCGAGCGTGCCGGCACCGTTCGCGAGCGTGTTGTGCTGCCAGCCATAGTCGGCATCGAGGGAGACAGAGTCCACGCGGAAACCCTTCAGGCTTGCGCCGCTGACCTTGCCATCCACGCTCGCCAGCGAGCTGTCGGTGCGCAGATGACTCCACGTCGGAAGCATGGTGACGCGACGCGCGTTATTCCCATTCACGAACAGGTTGCGCGCGTCGAGTGCACCGCGGCCGCTGATGTCCTTCAGCCAGCCCTGCAGCGTCAGGGACAGCGTCGCTTCGCCGGCCAGCGAGTCGCCACGAATGGCCGTCGGTGGCACGATCTTGAGCGCAATCGGCGCGAGACCGCGTGCCGCGCGATCGACTTCCGTGCGCTTCGCCAATGCGAGCGAATCGGCGCGCTGCCGGCGGATCGAACGCATGATCGTCGCCTGCGTCGGTGTCACGAGTGCCGTGTCGCCGGGCAGGTACGGACGGAAGCGCTGCAGTGAGTCGATCGAGGCCGTCAGCGTGAGCTCGCCCGGGCGATCCTTGCGCAGGCCGAATGTGCCCGAGCCCGAGCCGATCGCGCCACCGATGCGCAGCATCAGCGTGTCGACCGTCAGCAGGCCATCGTGCGCATCCGCAATCAGCGCGATGGTGTCAACGCGGATGCGGTCCACCTGCGACGCGCGCAAGTCGAGTGCGACATGCCCTTCGAGCGTCTCGGCCGACGAGCCGCGCGCCTTCACCGTCGCGATGCCGACGAGCCGCGTCGCAATCGCGGTCGGTACAAGCCGCTGCAAATCGAGCGAATCAGCGATCAGCACGACATCCGCAAACGATGGCCCGACCTTCGGGACGCCGATGCGTCCTGTCATCGACAGGCCACCGGCGCTATCGACCCGCACCGCGGAATTCACCGCCATGTTGGACAGTACGCCCTGCAGCGTCAACGTACCGGTCGCGACGCCGCGCAGATCGAGCGCTGGCGCAAAGCGTCCCATCGCGGCGAGTGACAGTGGCTCGAAGCGTAGCTTCGCCTCGACGTTCGTTTCGACACCCGTGATGTTCACGCGCGCGGAGCCGTTGATTCGCGAATCGAGACCGTTCACGCGATGCACCAGCGCGAGACGCGTATCGAGCCAGCCATCGGTGCGACCATTCACCGTCACCAGGCCACCGATCCTGCCGCCAAGATCCGCCAGTGTCGGACTGGCCAGCGTCACCGGCAGCGGCGCGATGTCCATCTGCAGATCCTTCGTCAGCACCGCCGTGCCCACGCTGCCGGCGATGCCGCGCATGCGTACCGCCAGCGGTCCGGCCGTGCGGTCGAGGAAGGCGAGATCTGCGTCGATCGTTGCGGCCGTGAGCTGTCCCTTCGCCGCCAGTGTGCCGCTCAGTACTCCTTCACGCGGAATCGCCACATCCGGCAACAGCCGATGCACGAGGCGCGTGTCGAGATTCGAGAGCTGGATGCGCAGCGCGTCAAAGCGTGTGTCATCCTTGTCGAATCCGAAATCCACAGTGCCGTTGAGTCGCGCGGTCTCGAGTGCCAGCGCGAGCGACCGCAGTTGCACGTCACTCGATGTGCCGCGCAGCACGTACTTCACGTCACGGATCGCACCGCGCCCACCCGTCGGCAGCCACGGCACGAGCCAGGTCCAATCGTCCGTCAGCACACTCGGAGCGCTCGCGACGATGCGCGCGTCGCCGGTGACCATGTTGTACTGACCATCGAGCGAGGCACGCGAGTTCGGCAGACGTGCCTTCACGCTGCTGAACCAGACGGAATCCGGATCGACGTGCACCATGCCCGAGACATCACGCAGATCGATGTACGGCGGGTGGAACGGTTTGATGATTCCCGAGCCGCTTGCAATCATGTATAACTGCGATCTCGTACCCGGCAGCTTGATCCGCGCATAGGGCGCCGACAGCGTCACATGCTCGAGTACAGTCACGCGCTGATAGCCGCCTGGCACCGCGATCACGACCGGCCGCAGCTTGCCGGCCAGCGCGAGCGTCAGCACCGAGTCCTTCGCCTTCGCCGATCGCCACGCTTCCACTGCGTACGGATTACGTGCCGTCAGTGTCGCATCGATGAGCTGCATGTTCTTGAGCACGACCCAGTCGCCGAATTGCGCGGCCGGCGGGTGTGCACGCTTCGTCGTGTCGGGGAAGAGAATCGCGTCCCAGTTCCAGCGCTTGCCCGGCTTCTTGTCGAGCACGATCACCGGACGTTCTGCGCGCAGATTGTCGAGAATCACACGCTTCATCCACAGATCACCGAGCGACCAGGTGCCACGAACCAGCGGCGCCGAGATGAAAGGCGCACCGGCAGAATCTGTGATCACGACGTCGTGCACGGTCGCGCTTCTGAACGCCGACAGTTCGATGCGACCGACCGTCACCTTGCCGGCAAACTGCCGGTTCAACGCGCCTTCGACCGCGGAGCGGATCTTCTCGCGTCCCCACTCACTGTCAGGCAGATACGCGACCGCGGCCACGGCAAGCAGCAGTGCGCTCCCGACACAGGCCGTCACCGCGGCGGCGATCTTCTGCTTGCGCGTCAGAACGCCTCCCCGATCGACAGGTGGACCGTGACGCGATTGAAGATGCCGCCCAGGCCAGTGCCGTTCGCGGGATTGAAGCTGCGCTGCGTGCCGATCTGATAGAGTCCGGTGCGCTGCGAGAACGTGTCGAGATCGTCGCCGGTCAGTCCTTGCGCCGCGCCGATGCGTCGGAGCCACGACGCATCGCGCGGCTGACTCAGCTCCGTGACGACACTGAGCAACTCGTTCGGCCGCGGGTTGTACCCGATGTCCATACGGATCGGGCCGACCGGGCTCAGATAGCGCACGCCGATGCCCGGCGTGAACACGGTCGCCGTGCCGCCGAACTTGGCACCGACGGAGCCGGCATCGACGAAGGCGGCAAGCGTGATTGGCCCACTGACGTGATAACGCGCTTCGATCGAGCCTTCGACGAGCGCGGATGCGCCGAGCGGCTTCGGGGTGAAGTTGCCGTCCAGAAAAGCTGACGTGTAGCGTCCGGCGACCCTCGGCGCGCTCAGACTGTCCGTCGCACACAGCGGCAGGTCGATGCCTGGCGCGCACGGCAGATGGTTCTTCGGATTCACGAGGATCGAATCGAACCCTGCCTGCGTCGGCTGAAACACCGAGCGCGGAATGACCAGCACGCGCGGGCCGAGCTGATTCTCGCCGTAGCCGCGCACGGAGCGTGCGCCGCCCGCGTAGAAGCGCTTGCGCGGGAGAATGATCGGCACGGTGTCACCTGGCGACAACTCGCCGCGAACGTAGCCCGCTCGGCCGTGCACGGCCACGGTCCACTTCTCATTCAGGTGGAAGTATTTCGAGCCTTCCACTTCCGCGCGCGCATACCCGAACTGCGACCCGATGACCTTCGTCGCGAACTCCAGATCGGCGCGCCAGGTGTAACCGCGTGTCGGACCGATCGGATCATCGCGGCGGTCCGTCGAGATGGTGAGGTTCAGCGGCGCCAGACGCTGCGTCTTCCGGATCACGGCCAGCGACGCTTCGTCGCATACGCCGAAGTTCACGCAGTAGTACGGATCGGCCGCGCTCACATTCGTGAACTCGAGCCGGTACTGCAGGCTGACCGGTACCGTCCGCGTGACGTTGCGCGTGAAGCTCGCGGCGGCACCGCCACCCTGGTCGACGAACACGCCGGGCGACGAGCGGCGGTAGCCGAACACACTGACGCCGCTCGTATTGCGGAAGTCGCTCAACCAGCGACGCCGCAGATCGGCGTTCACCTGAAACGTCGGTTGCAGAAACTTCGGCGCATCGAGATCGAGCGTCTTCGGCAGCACGTTGTTGAACGGGAAAATACCGTTCAACTGCGAGCCGAGCAGGTTGCCGATCGTCGCCTGCAGCGAGAGGCGCGACGCGTTGTTGCGGAAATTCGCATTGGTGTAGCGACCATCGATCTGGAAGAAGTCGACGGTGCTTACGCCAACGGTCTGACGGAATGACTGCGCCGGAAGCTCTTCGACCTGTGCGATCAGCTTCTTCAGCGAATCCGTCGATCCAGGCGCCACGCGCACGAACGCACGCTTGAAGAAGCCGGCCGCATACAGCGCGCGCTGACTCTCGATCAGGGCGATGCGTGAATACCGGTCACCGGCCTTGATGCCCATCGTGTTCGCTACGATGCGTGGATCGAACTTCTCGGTGCCTTCCACGCGCACCGACTCGACCCTGGTTTCGTACAGCCCCTTCACGTCGAACGACACCGCGGCTCTCGGGCTGCTCGTATCCGCGACGGCGACCGGATTCACGATCATGTCTCCGAAGCCTTCCTCGTCGAGATGCCCCGCGATCCGCGAGGCAATCGAGTCGAGATGGATCAGGTCGACCGGCTGCCCCGGCTTCACATCGACGAGTTTGCGGATGCCATGTACGCTGAGCAGGCTGTCCAGATGGCCAAGGTCGAGCGTGCCGATCAACGTCGGCGGCCCTTCGACGATCCGCAGCGTGACGGCCACAATGCCTTCGTCGAGCTTGGTGATCTCCGGCGTGATCTGCGACGCACGCCAGCCGCGCTTCCAGTACAGCACGCGCAGGCGCAACAGGTCGCGATCGAGCTCGGCGCGGTCGAGGAAGTTCTTCTTGTATACGAATTTGCTGTGCCAGAACCGGCACACAGGCCAGAGGCGACACCGGCTCGACTGCGACGCCATCGCCGCTTCGAGCTCGGTCGATGAGAGCTTCGCATTGCCAGCGAACTTCAGCGTCGCGAATTCCGACTGCGGGACAATGCGCTTCAGCTGCGCGAGTTGCGCGTGCGCTGATGTTCCAGTGAACATGCCGAGCAGCACAACGCCCGCCGCACGAATCGCGCGACGGGCGTTGTACCTGAGTCCAACAGGCAAGTTCAAAGGCCAGCCAGCAGGGCGTCGTTGTTGGCTGTCGCCGAGATGCGCTTGATCAACCACTCCATTGCGCCCATCGGTGGCATCTGCTGCAGGCCACGGCGCAGCATGTAGATCGATTGCACCTGCTCCGGCTTGTAGAGCTTCTCCTCACGACGCGTTCCGCTGGCGGGAATGTCGATCGCCGGGAAGATCCGACGCTCCGCGAGCCCACGATCGAGCTTGATCTCGCAGTTGCCGGTGCCCTTGAACTCTTCAAAGATCACGTCATCCATGCGCGAGCCGGTTTCGACGAGTGCGGTGGCGATGATCGTCAGGCTGCCGCCGCCATCTTCCGGCGCCACGTTGCGTGCCGAGCCGAAGAACGCCTTCGGCTTTGCCATTGCGTTCGCGTCGAGACCGCCCGACATGGTGCGACCCGTGCCGCGATTGGCGGTATTGAATGCGCGACCCATCCGTGTGATCGAGTCGAGCACGATCACGACATCCTTGCCCATCTCCACCAGGCGATGCGCACGCTCGGTGACGATCTCGGTCACATCCACATGGCGTTGCGCCGGCTGGTCGAAGCTCGAGGCGATCACTTCCCCCACGTCCCACGAGATCGCCTCGCTGACTTCCTCGGGGCGTTCGTCCACCAATAACAGCATCAACACGGCGTCGGGATGATTGAGATGCACCCCTTCCGTGATCGCCTGCAGCAACGTCGTCTTGCCGGCGCGTGCGGGTGCCACGATCAGTGCGCGCTGGCCATAGCCGATTGGTGCGATGAGATCGATCGCACGACGCGTGATTTCATGCCCGACCTTCGCCGGTCGCCCCGTCTCGAGCGTCAGTCGCTTGTCGGGATACGACGCGGTGAGGCTCTTGAAGTCCTTGCGACGCACATTCGGATCGGGCGCCACGTCGTTGATCGTGGTGATTTCGCAGACGGTCGGACGGCGGCGCTGATCGTGTCCCCAGGCGCCGGCGATCAGATCGGCACGGCGCAACTGGAACTGACGCGCCATCCACCCTGGAATGAACGGATCGCCGGGCTGCGGCAGATAGCTCGCACTGCCGCGACGGATGAAGCCGCCGTCGCCGCGCGCTGGATCGTACCATCCGGTGATCGTCGCTTCAGCCGCGACGATGTTCGAGCCCTGCACTTCAGGTACTTCCGCGCGATTCTGGCGCTCCGGACGGTCGTTGCGCTCGGGGCGCGGCCCCCGCTCGTGCCGCTGCTCATTGCGTGGCGGACGATCCTGGCGCTCCGGTCGCGGACCGCGATCATTGCGCGGCGCATTCTGCTGTACCGGCGCGTCACCACCCTCGGCGGCACCCTCGCGGAACTTGTTGCGACCGCGACCGCGGCGACGCTGGAAACGACCGCGCTTTTCGTTGCGATCGCCGGTTGGGCGATCACCGTTGTTGCGATCGGTATTGTTGCGATCGGCACTGTTGCGGTCCGAGGTGTTGCGGTCGGCACTGCGATCGGCGCTTGCTGCGCTGCGGTCGGGGCCGGACTCGTGCGAGCCGTCAGGTGGCGCGCTCTCAATGCGTGGTGCGGGCGGCGGAGATGCAGGCGCGCTCGCAACGACCGGAGCAGGGAGGGGGACGGCGACGTCTGGCGCGGCGGCTGGTGCCGCGTCGACCACCGTTTTCTTCGGCCGTCCACGCGGCTTCTTCACCGGTGCGGCGTCATCCGATGCAGTGGGCGTGGGTGCGGTCACAACCGCGGCCGGTGCATCACCACTGTCCTTGTACGGGTTCGGCTCGTCACCCTGCGCAGTTTTACGCGGGGAACGCGGACCGCGCCCCGGAGAGGGGCGGCGGGGTTCGGTCATGTCATCCATGTGCTACTGGTTACTGGGCACGGCACGATGCGAAATCACCGGCGCGCAAAGGTGCGCGCATCGCGCGACACCCCTTCGGAACAATCATGACGACGTCATCATGCGCCATCTGGAACGAGGCGCGGACACGGTGCAGTCACGATGGAAAAATCAGGTCGGGTAAAATCCCGAAAAACTGCGGAACGACATTCGAACGCTGCGACGATACGTCAGACGGACGATCGTGGAGATACGGCACCAACCGCGACGGAACCCACACACTGCGATTGGTTTCGGGCATTCAGGCGGGCGGGCAATCGGCCACACCGACCTCGGATGCTCGCGCTCGGGGGAGGGCACCCGCGTGGACTCGCAGGGCTTCCAGCTCTCAAACGCTTAGGCCAGAGTATCGTCACAGGGTGCCGAGAGCGCAAGCCATCCCGCCCGCAACGGCGCAAATCGGTGCCTCCGACTGCGCCAACGACACTCCGTCACACCCGCCCGGTCGCAGATGAAATGTCTACATTTCGTGCATGACGACGCACAGCGATCCGCGCACGGCAGTGGCCCACGCCGTTGCAGACTACCAGGCCACCGCCGACACCGGTGCGCTCTTCGCCGCCCTCGACCAGATCAGTGCAACGGCCATGCCGGATGCGTTGATCGAAGCCGCCGAACCGTTCCGCACGATCCCCGAAGTCGCTGGCCCGCTCTACGAAAAAGTGGTCGCCGCGCAGCCGAACAACGCGCGAGCGCTGGTGATTCTCGCCAACGCCTACTGGCTCAGCGGACGCGGACCTGAAGCGACCGGTGAACTGGCACAACGTGCGATCGCCGCCGATCCGGACAATCGTGGCGGCTGGCACATGTGGGCCCTCACCGAAAGCGATCCGCGCGATCGCACGACACGCTGGAAGCAGATCGTCGATCGTTTCCCTGAGGACGATCTCGCCAAGGCGAATCTCGCCGACAACGCCGCCGCACTGGCGGGCGCCGAGAAGGACTACGACGCGCTCGACCTCGCCGTGTACACGTATGAACAGCTGCTCGCACGGGCAACGGAGCCGGATCAGCGCGACGCGCTCGACACGGCGCTGCGCTCGCTGCGCGGCTGGAAATTCTGAACGAACGACTGTGCAACGCTCCACCCCTCGGTACACTGGGTGTGGCGCACTGTTTCATCCGGGCGCAGCGTCTCCGTTCGCCGTCTGCCGCCCTCGCCGTTCCCCGCAGCCGTAGCAACCGTGTCACGACCTGATTCCACGCCGCCCACGCCCGACAGCACGCGGGCCTATTGGTATCCGCGCCTGCGTGGTGCGTTCACCGTCATCGGGGGCACCCTCGGTTACGTCGCGCTCGCAACAGCGTTCGGCGATGATGCGAGCTTCGCCACCGCATTCGTCGGCATGATCGGCTCGACTGCTGCGATGGGCTGGGTCTGGTGGCTCGAGGCACGCCGCGCCGCGCGAGAAGACGCGGCGCAGCGATCCGCAACGCAGCGATCAGCCGCTCAGCGCGACGTCGGCACCACGTAGCCATTCCTGTTGCGCTCCAGACGCGCGACCAGCGTGTCGACGTAGTTGAAGGCCATCGCGTAGCGCTTGATCGACAGCTTGCTGAACGCCGGGTCGAACGGGCTCACGCTCGGTCCACCGGAGACTTCGAGAATCGCGTCGTAGTTGTACTTCGTCACCACCCCGCTCTTCGGATCGCGCCATTCGCCTTTTTGCGCCAGCGCGCGGTTTTTTGGCCACACGCCGAGTGGCAACGCGAACGTGCGCACCTTATAGCCGGGCACGGCGGAGTCGATCGCGAGTTGGCCGCGCGCGATCTGCTCCTGCACGAACGCATCCGGATACTTGCTCAGGTTGGCGTGCCAGAGCGTGTGGTTGCAGAGTTCGAAACCGTTGTCTCGCAGGAAGCGCATCTTCTGGAAGCGCCACGCGCTCTGCTGCCCTTCGATCCCCTTGTCGCCGAACAGGCTCCGGCCCGCGGCCGCGCCGCTGAGGGTGCAGAACGTGGCGCGCGGCTTCCAGTCGGGGTGCTTGCGCGAGAAGTCCAGCCACCGGCCGACGGCGCTGCGCGGATCCACTTCCAGCTTGCCGTTCTTCTCGATGTAGCGGAACTGCGATGGTGACGCGTCGTCGAACGTGAACACCACCGGACGCTTTCCGGCTGGCACGTCGATGCGATGATCGATCATCTGCGCCACGGTGATCGGGCGATAGTCGTGCGCGTAGAGCAGCTCGAGCGTCGCCTGGAATCGCGCCTCGGTCACCGTCCACGCGGCGTCGTGATCGGACACCACATGCACCATCAGCACCGGCACCTTGCCCATCGATGCGGCGGACGCTGGCGTCACCGGTCCCCATGTCGTATCGGCGACGAGCGGTGCCGACAGTGCGGCATCGCCATTGGCCGTGGTCGCGGCGACAGCGGTGTCGGATGCCGATCCAGACTTGGAACAGGCCGCAATCACGGCAGTGGCGGCGAGCAGAGTGAAAACGCGCGAGACGGACACAGTCGATGATGTTGAAAGCCGGTTGCAACGGCGCATCGGCGCGCCGCCACAACCGGAAACTACCACGGCACCATCGGTCACTGGCAGATCAGACGTCGTGCCGCGTCAGTTCAGCCGAGCGAGTGTCAGCCGAGCGAGTGTCAGCCGAGCGAGTGTCAGCCGCGAGAGTGTCAGCCGCGAGAGTGTCAGCCGTGTCGCGCGCCGATGCCTGTGGCAGGCGACGTGTTCAGCACACGCAACCAATCGTTCGGGCTGCCAGTGTATCCCGGGAACACACGCGACAGTGAGTTTCCACCAAGGTGCGAGCTGACGACTTCGCTGAACACCGCGCGGAAATCGGTCGTCAGCGCCAGATCGCGACCTTCGTTCAGCAACTCCGGCGCGAGCCCTGGCCAGCGTCCGTGAACGTCCCGGCCGCGCACATCACCACCGATCAGGAACATCGATCCGGCGTGTCCGTGATCGGTACCGCCGTTTCCATTCTCGCGCGCCGTGCGACCGAACTCCGTCATCGTCAGAATCACGACGTCGCCCATCCTGTCGCCAAGATCCGCCACCAGTGCGCCGACACCGTCGCCAAACTCGCGCAGCCGGTTGGCGAGCTGACCCGTCGACCCGCCCTGATTCACGTGCGTGTCCCAGCCACCGATATCGGCAAACGCGATCTCGAGCCCCACGTCGGACTTGATCAGCTGGGCAATCTGCTTCAGCCGTCGTCCGAAATCGGTGGTGGGATACTGCGCGCCGTTGCCTGGCGCGTACTGCTGTGGATTGGCGGCCTTGAGCATCTTCACCGCTTCGAACGTGTCGCTGCCCGTCGCGTGAATCACATCCGCTCGGCCCGTGCGATACAGCGCCTCCAGTCGATCCGACTGCGATCCGGTCGCGCGGACGGTGAACTCCTCAAGCGAGTTCATCGCCACCACCGGACTTGGCCCTTCCAGGATACGCGGCATCTGCGGGGTCAGCGACACGGCCTTGAACGGCTTCGGTGCACACGTTGCACCCGCCTCGCACGTGCCTGAGACGGCGAGATACCGGTTCAGCCACCCATCCGTCGTGCCCTTGTTGTCGGGCGTCCCGCTCTCCATGTAGTCCTGTGCATCGAAGTGCGAGCGCGTGTTGCTCGGACTGCCGACGGCGACGATCGGCGACAGCAAGCCGCGATCGTACAATGGCTTGAGCGACTTGAGCGCAGGATGCAAACCGAACCGTCCATCGAGATCGAGTGCTCCAGCATCGCCCGCCATCAGCGATGGGCGTGGAATCGCGATGCTCGGCCGCAGCCTGTAATACGACGGATCGCCATGCGGCACGACCACGTTCAACGCATCCGCCGCGCCGCGCTGAAAGATGCAGATCAGCACCTTCCCCTTCTCGGCGTGCGGCAGCGGCATCCCGAATGTGGTGCGCCGGAGAAACGACGGGTTCAATCCCATCGTGACCAGCGCCATCGCGCCTGACCGCATGAATACGCGTCGATCCATTCCTGCTCCAGCGAAAGAAGGTCTGCGTGCTGCTCAGTGTTCTACACCAGCGAACGGCAACTGCGGTTTCGAGTGTACGCCTTTCGTCGGCGTCAGGCGCGAGGCGTCAGTGGGTTCGTGGGGGGCGGGAGAACACGGAGAACACCGAGTCGCGTGGATCGCGATGCTGTGTACGATCGCGCACCAGCGACTGCCTTTGGAAAGAGCAAAAAACAAGAAGGTGGACCACGGCGGAACGCGAGTGGTTGCAACCGACGCGACTCGGTGTTCTCCGTGTTCTCCCGCCCCCCACTGTGCCACTGACCTCAAATGCACGAAGCGATCGTCGCAGCGCAGACAGGATCAGCGCCGCTGAAATTCAGGCGATCCGATCGCCAGCCCGATGATCTGCGGCAGGCCTTGCGGTGCCCCGAATCCGCTGAAGCGCACCGCCGGACCCATGCCGCGCGCGCGTCGTGTGCCCGGGTCACGCGTCACCATCGTGCTCCCCGCTGCCGCACTGAGTTGCGTACCGGATGGCGCGACCGCCGCACGCGTATCGCTCGTATCCGGCGCCACGGCCTGCGCCTGTTCCAGCATCGGGTGATCGCCGCTCAGCAGAATCGCCCGCATGTCGGCGCTCACATCACCGCCCAGCAGCGCACGCACGACGCCGTCCACCTGCTTGTCGCGCGGCATCGTGTCGAGCGTCGCATACAAGGGCCACTTCCTCAGAGTCACACCAGGTACGCCGCCGCTGGCGAGCGCCATCCCGAAGTTGATGCGATTGAGAATCGCGCCGGTGTTGATCCAACCATCACCCGTCTCCGGCCAGCCGTTCGGCGCCTGATGTTGATAGATACCCTGACCGAGTCGGGCGACCAGTGCGGCGGCGCGCCCAGTCGTGTCGGCGGTGGCGTTCATCGCGCGCAGCGCACTCACCACCACCTCGAAGGGCGATTTCACCTTCGCGCGCCATGCAGCCGCCGAGAAGAATTCGTCGCTCGTCACGATCGTACGCATCACTTCGCGAATGTCGCCATCGGTGCGACGGAATGTTTCCGCCGCGCGTGCAACGAGTGCGGCCGGCGGCGTGTCGCTCACGAAACGCTGCACCAGCCTGGTCGCGATATGCGTCGCGGTGCTCGGATGTTTCGCCAGCAGGTCGAGCAGTCGCTCGCCCTCGACTTCACCCTGGCCGTCCGGAAACGTCATGCCCAGTACGACCTTCGATCCGGCGTCGTGAATCACCGGGTTGAAACGAAACGCCGCGACGTCATTCGGCTTCTCGAGTGTCCAGCCGGTCAGCACCCGTGCCGCTTCCGTCACATCGTGCTGTGTGTAGCCGCCGTCCACCCCAAGCGTGTGCAGTTCCATCAGCTCACGCGCGTAATTCTCGTTCAGACCACGGCGTCGCTGCTGCACCTGCTGCATGCGCGCCATCACCGTATCGCGTCGCGCGGGCGGCAACGTCGCGAACATCGGCGCGCGTTGCACATAGCGCCGCTGTGCTGCCTGCGCCACACGCTGCGGTACCAGATGCGGACGATCCGCGTCGGCCGCACTTTGCCAGTTGTCGAGGTAGTACAGCATCGCAGGACTGTGTGCCACCGCACCCAGCAGCGTGCGGAAATGCCCAAGCACATTGGGTCGGATCGCATCGCGCTCGTACGACACCAGGTAGTGACGCATTGCGGCACTTTTTCCGGCGAAGACGTTGAAGTGATTCAGCCAGAAGTCCGTCATCACCTCATCGAGCTGGCGCTCACTCATCAGCGCGCGCGCGACCCGCGCGGACACCAGCTCCTGACCCACCAGCTGTGTCTTCCTGCGCGCGGCCTGCAACGACACTGAATCCTCCTGCGACAGCCGGATCGAATCGCGCGGCACGCCAGCCAGTGCCTGACGTGCCAGCTTCTTCAGCGCAGGATTCGGCGGATAGTCTTCCAGCAGCGATGGCAGCGACTTGGTCAGCGTGCCGTAGCGCGCGACGACCGAGTCGGCCACCGGATCGGCGATCCGCTGCGGCTCGAGCTGCACTGCGATCCAGCGGTCCACGCCCAACTCGCGCACAGCCTCCACATCGCCGGGTCGCGGCCCGAACGCCAGTCGGTTCAGCGTGTGTGCCACCTGCTGATCTGCCGTCTGCTCACGCGCGGCGACGGTGGACGCGTCCGGTACAGACAGCCTGCGCATATCCACGTCGGTGCGACCGACTGGCGTTCCGGCGCTGGCGCAGGCGGCGCTGCCGAGCAAAAGGACGTGCATCACACAGCGAGTCGATCCCACGGTCCACTCCAGAAGAAAAAGTCCCCACGCTGGAGACGTTCGCATGGGTAGCCGCGTTAATCCTCCGTGACACGCGATCTTCCGTGCGAATCAGTCTTCCGTGACAATTCCGAGGACGACCGCGTCACCAGCCGGACGATTCAGCAGCGCCGCAGCGCTGTCTGCGCACCGCCACTCGCCTTAGTATCCCCTGCAGTTCCCATGTTCCCGCGCCGCGCCGGCCGGACATCCGTCCCGCGACACACGATCCATTGCTGAACGATCAGCCAGTCGATGACCTGACGGGCCTGCCCCTGCGCGGGGCGTTCGTGGCTGCCGCGGCCGCCGCAATCGGGAACGCCCGCGCGACACAGGGCGAGTGTGCGCTGCTCGTCATCGATGTTGACCAATTCAAGCTCGTCAACGACACCTACGGCCACCTGAAGGGCGATGCCGTGCTCGTGCTCGTTGGTGAACTGCTGCGTCGCACATTGCGCAGCGGCGACCTCGCGGCCCGCTGGGGCGGCGACGAGTTCGTCGCCCTGCTGCCGGGCGCGCCGATTTCGCGCGCGCGTGACGTGGCCGAACGTCTCGCCGGCGCAATTCGAGGCCATGGCGGGCTGACGCACGCCGCCGGCCTGCCGATCGGCATCACGGTCAGCATCGGTGTCGCATCGTTCCCGGCACATGGCAACGATCCCGAGGCGCTCTTCGCCGCGGCCGATCGCGCCATGTATCAGGTCAAGCGTCGCGGGCGCGATGGCGTGGCGGTCGCCGGCGGCGCACATGGCGCAGCGATGATGCCGGCGCTCGATCGTTTCGTCGGACGCAGCGACGAACTCCGCGGCCTTGTGCGCCTGCTCGATGAAGCCGCCAATGGTCACGCGCATACGGTTGCGGTCCTTGGCGAGGCCGGCGTCGGCAAGACCACACTGCTCCGGCAGCTGGAACCCGAAATCCGGCTGCGCGGCGGATCGATGGTCGTCGGTCGCGCGCTCGACGCCGTCATGGTGCAACCACCGTACGCGCCATGGATCGAGATCGTCGAAGCGCTCGAACGACAGAAGCAGGTACCGTCCGACACGCGCTTCAACGCACTACCTGCCGATGATTCGCAGCAGACGGGCTCGCCCACACCCGGCAGTACGCCGAGTGCCGCGTCACTCGCCACGCTCTTCGCCGACGGCGGTGCGTCGCCGCTCGGCATGCGCATCCCGACGACGCCGACGCAGAACCGCGCCGTGCCGATCGACGGTGCGCGATGGCCTGAGTTGTCGCGTATCGTGCCGGGTCTCGCGACGGCGTCCGCAGCGCCGGCACCAACCGGCAGCAAGTTCGCACTGCTCGTCGAACTCGCGAACTACATCACCGAAGCCGCGACGCGTCGTCCACTCGTGATCGTGCTCGACGATCTGCAGTGCGCCGACGCCGCAAGCTGGGATGCGCTCGAGCATGTCGTCACGCAGCTCGACAAGGAGCCGGTGCTGCTCTGCCTCACGCTGCGCATGGAGGACGTGACGCCCGAAGTGCACGAGCGCATGCGCAAGCTGGTGCACAACCGGCGCATTCACGAACAGGCGCTCGCACGCCTGACGCGCGAGGAGCTGCGTCGCTGGGTGGACACGGCCTTTTACGGGCAGGAGATCGAGCGCGAGTTCCTCGCCTATCTCTATCGTCAGACGGAAGGCAATCCACTGCTCGTCGTGCAGACGCTCCGCACACTCGTCGACGAAGGCGACATCTGGTGGGACAAGGATCGCTGGCACTGGCATCCCGTCTCCGAGTTGCGCCTGCCGAATGGCGTGCTCGATCTGATGGGGCGTCGCCTCGCCAAGTTGAGCGCCGCCGATCGTGATGTGCTGACCGTCGCCGCGGTGATCGGTCGCGAATTCGATCTCGGTGTGCTGCAGGACGCGGCCCGCGTGACCACTGACGCGCTGCACGTCGCGATCGAAAGCGGCGTGCGTGCGAGCGTGATCCAGCCCGCGCACGGCCGCGGCAGCGATCGGTATGTCTTCGTGCACGCACTGCTCATCGACGCACTCTGCAAGCCGCTCGATGCACGACGTCTGCAGCGCACGCACGAGCGCGTCGCACAGGCGCTGCGCAAGCGCATGCCCGACGCGGTGGCGGAAATCGCGATGCACTTCGATCGGGCCGATGATCCCGTGCAGGCGCACGCCTTCGCGCTTGCCGCCAGCGAGCGCGCACGTCGCGTCTACGCGCACGAGGAGTCGGAGGAATTCCTGCGCATCGCGGAGCGGCACGCGCCTGATTCGGCGTCCGTGGCAGCGGTGCGCGTCGCGATGGCCGAAGTGGCGGAGTTGCGTGGCCGCTACGCCGAAGCCGAGGAAACCTGTTCGCTCGCGCTCGACTGGTACGCTGCACGCGATGACCGTCGCCAGACGTTGCGCCTGCGCCGCATGCGCGAACGCCTCCGGGCACTGCTCGGTGAGCCGGCCAGGCAGACGCTGCAGACGTGCGAAGCACTCGCGCGTGACGCCGCCGAGCTCGGGGCTGATGACGAACGCGTCGCGTTGCTCGGCATGCTCGCCGCGACGCATCTCCGGCTCGGTGATCGTGTCGCAGCGGTGTACACGGCGCGTGATGCGGTCGCACTCGCCAACAACCTTGGTGACGACGGGCTGCTCGCCGAAGCGCTCGTTCGACTGGGCATTGCACTCGATGCCGATGACGCGGGTGAAGCCGAGACGAGCTATCGGCGTGCGCTGGCCCTGTATGAGCATCTGCAGGATGCGCGCGGGCAGGCGCGGTGCTGGGATCGTATCGGCGTCGTCGCCGCGCAACGCGGGCAGTGGTCGGATGCACGGACGGCATTGCGTCGCGCGATCGATCTTGGACGGACCGCCGGCACCCCCGATGAATGGGGGCTCGCCGCCCTCGACCTCGGCGTCGTGGCGCGGCGCACCGGTGATCTGGAGCAGGCACGCGAACTGTTCGGCGATGCGCTGGCGTTGTTTGCGGCGGTGCAGAACAGCGAGCGACAGCTGCTCGCGCTGTACCATCTCGCACATCTCGATCGTGAGCGCGGCGAACTGGCGGCGGCGGCGGATCTCTACGACGTGGCGGCGTCGCTGGCGGAACGCGTCGGCCAGCATGACGTCGAGGTTGGGGCAGTGTCGGGGGCAGGCTTGTGTCGCATGCGCCTCGGCGAGCGGAGTCGCGCGCAGCAGTGTCTCGCGAAGGCGGAGTCGCTCGTCGCCGGCCGCGATGGATGGTTTCCCGGTCGCGAGCTCCAGGACGCGCTGGCGGTGGAACTGCTGGCGGCCATGGGCGACGGCAGCGCGGTCGCGGCGCGCCTCACCGAAGCGTGGCATCGCGCGCGGGCGGCGGATGCGTGGGCGGCGAACTGGTTGCTCGCCGAACTCACGCCGACGCTGAACCGTCTCGCGCCGGCTGTGCTGGCGCGCCTGCGCAGTGAAGACACCGGCGGTGGTGAAGACACGCCACGCGCCGCGATCGATGCCATGACGGCGATCGAATAGCGGCGCGCAGGGTGCTGCAGGACGTGTCGTGTCGTCGCGCTGTCAGCCCACCAGCGTCAGGCGCGCAACATGTAGCCGGTGCCGCGTACTGTGTGCAAGAGTGCCGGCCCGTCGGCACCGTCGATCTTCTTGCGCAGGTAGTTGATGTACACGTCCACGATGTTCGTTGACGGATCGAATTCCGTCTTCCACACATGTTCGGCGATCTGCTCGCGGGTGACGGCGTGTCCGGCGTGGCGCATCAGATACTCCAGCAGCGCGTATTCCTTCTGCGTCAGCGAGATCGCGGCGCCGTCGCGCGCGACTTCGCGTGACACCGTGTCGAGCTGCAGCGTGCCGACGTGCAGAAGGAGTTCCTCGTCACGCAACGTGGAGCGTCGAAGCAGCGCCCGCACGCGTGCCACCAGTTCATCCACGTCGAATGGCTTGACGAGATAGTCGTCGGCGCCCGCGTCGAGGCCTGCCACGCGATCGCCGATGGTGACGCGCGCCGTCAGCATCAGCACCGGTGCGCGGAACCCGCGTTCGCGCAATTCACGCGCGACGTCGAGACCATTCGCCTTCGGCAGTCCGATGTCGAGAATGAGCAGATCGGGCGCCTGATCGATCGCGAGGGCAAGACCGGATTCGCCATCCTGCGCGGTGAGCACGTTGTAGCCGCTCTCCGTGAGTGTGCGCGACACCACTTCCAATACCTCCGCACGATCCTCGACCACGAGAATCGTCGCGCGGGCCCCCTCGGTCGTCGTAGTCATAGGTGTCAAGGTAGGGCTCGTTCTGCAGGCGGCAAGACGCCGCAGACACGGTGAAACTCGGCGAACCATCGATCGTCTTCTTCAATATTGTCACGGTTCGCGTGCGATGTCGCCAGCCAGCTGGTGACGAAACAACTTTGGCCGCAGTATCTGAGATGGTACGACGCTTGCTGGCGTCGACCTGCAGGAACGGACGCGACGGCTCGCTGCTTTCGCTGACAGGTGTCAATCCAGACCACTGGGCGTTCCTGCGGGGCGGAATTGGCCGCACCGGGACCGTGCGCACCACGGGGAGGGAGTGTTGATGATTGATGTGTTTGTTCGGATGGCCGCGACGCCGGTGCTGGCTGGCGTGGTAGCCGAATCGGTGCGGTGGGCTGCCGGAGCTGATCCGGCTGCGCCTCGGCATCAGGTCGTCACACTGTTCGGTGACCCAACGGTCACACATCTCGCGTGGGCGCTGGCGGCCGCGAATCGCGGTCAGCCCGACGCGGTCTGGCGGATTGCAGAGGACGGCAGCGCGGTCGCCGCTGAACTCTCGATCGCCACATCGATTCTGCGTGACGATGCAGCAGCGCTGATGAGCAGCAACGGGCCCCAGCTTCGCACGGCGATCGCACACCTGTTGAGTGTGCGTGGGCAGGAAGAACACAGCGCCGCGATTCGCGTCCCGATCAATGACGCATTCGTGGACGATCTCGACAGCGATGCCATGCTGGCGCTGCTGCGAGAAGCAGAAGGCGACACGGACTGCGATCAGACGGAGGACGAACTGGCCGCTTGAGATGTCAGAAGGTCGAAGCTCGACCGTGATCGTCGAAGATGACAAAGGGCCGGCGCTGCAATCGCAGCGCCGGCCCTTTCATCGTTCAGGTCGGTCCTTACGCCTGACTGTGGCCGCAGTCGCACACCTGCAGGGCCAGCGCTGCACCTGCCAGTCCGTTTCTGGCAGGTGCGAAACGCTACTGTGCCTTGGCGGTTTCGCGCTGGGCCATCCTCACCGCTTCGTACGCGTTCACGATGCCGCCGGACACGGATAGCGAGGCGAACGGCACGCGCAGCATCCTGCTGCCGGGCTTCTGCACCTGCAGATCGGCAAACTGCGTCGTCGTCGCCATCAAGATCCGCTTCACGTCCGCTGCGGTGAGCGTAGGGAAGTGTGACATCAGAAGCGCCGCCACACCGCTCACGACGGGTGCGGCGAGACTGGTGCCGTCCTCGCGTGCGAACTCGTTGCCGAGTGCGGCCGAGAAGATCGAGACACCCGGGGCGAACAGGTCGACGTTCGCGTGACCGTAGTTGCTGAAATCGGCCGCCAGTGATTCACCGGCACGCCAGCTGGACGCGCCGACATCGATCCAGGTTGCGGCACGGCCGCTGTTGCCCGCGTACGTCGAGCTCGGATAGGTCGGCGTCGCGTCCACGTCGGCGCTCTCGTTGCCCGAGGCGTGCACCAGCAGAACGCCGCGGGATACCGCAAACTGCACGGCACTGTCCACCGCCGGCTTGCCCGGCGAGTACGGCTTTCCGAACGACATGTTGATGATCTGTGCGCCGGCATTCACGGCGTAGCGGATGCCGTTCGCCACGTCCTTGTCGTTCTCGTCGCCGTTCGGCACCACGCGCACCGGCAGAATCCGGATGCCCTGCGCGATGCCAACGAACCCGCTGTCACCGCTGACGGCGCCGATCACGCTCGCGACGGCGGTGCCGTGCGAGGCGTCGGGGCCGGTCACGTTCGCGTTGCCGTAAATGCGGCCCATCGACGGCGTATCGCCGACCACTTTGCGGCCGTCGAACGCCAGGTTGAGTCCGAAGTTCAGTTTTCCCTCCACCTGCTTGCGCGCCGCGCGCGAGACGTTCGGCGTCAGGCCGTTCGCGGCGAAGCTGCGCACACGCTGCAACGCCGTTTGCGACGCAGGCGTCTTCGGCTGCATCGTGCCGATCGTCGCGTCGGTGATCGCCGCAGGCGTGACGCCGTTGTCCTTCGCGATCACGGCCAGCAGCGAGTCGTATTGCGTCAGCACCGGCTTGAGGCCTGCCCATTGCCCAACCGCCTCCTCGCGCGCCGTCGAATATTCAACCTCGAGTTGCGCGCACGGCGTTGCGACGGCGCTTTTGGCACCGCCCGCTCGGCACTGCGCGACGAGGCGCGTCAGCTCGAGGCGCTCGTCGTCGATGTTGCCGTTGGCGCCGCCGATGAAGTTCCAGCCGCGTGCATCGTCCGCGTAGCCGTTGCCATCGTCGTCCTTGCCGTTGGCTGGCGTCTCACGCGCGTTCAACACCAGCGCAGCGCGCAGCGCCGTGTGTGACGTGTCCACACCACCATCGATCACCGCCACCGTGATCTGCCGCTTCGGCGCTTCGTTTTTCAGCAATTCGCTGATCGCGCGCCGCGCGCCGACACCAGCGATGCCATCCGCCGCCGGATCGAGCAGATGCCAGAACGGTGGTGCAGTCTGATACGCGACGCGTGGCGCGGCGACAGGCGTCGGTTTCGGCGTCGCATCGGCCACCGGTGCCGACACAGGGGCGGGCGCGGCTGCCGGCGCCGGTGCGGTGGCAACCTTCTGCGGCGCGCAGGCCGCGAACACGAGCGCACACGAAATGAACGCCGGACCGGCGCGATGACGACCACCGTACATGCTGCCTCTCAGACTTTATGAAAGCCGATACGGGCCGCCTCGCGGCGATCCTCGGCGGTGTAGATCTCGAAGTCGCTGAAGAACGCCGGCGCTTCCGCGGCCAGCAGGCGCAGCGCGGCAACGGCCATGCGACGAATTTCGAGCTCGGCGGCTTCGCTCGACCGCAGTTCGAGCATGGTGCGCCACGCACGCGCGTTGGCGGTCACGACGATCTTCGTCTCGGTCGAATTCGGCAGTACACCGCGCGCCGCTTCGCGAGCCATCTTGCGCCGGTGCACCTTGTCGGCCACCCAGCCGTAGCGCTGCATCAGCTCATCGACGAGATGCACATATGCAGACTGTGCCGACTCGATCTGCGCCTTCCAGGCCGTCTCGAGTGGCGCGTCGCCGACCATCGCCGGTGGCACGACGAAGGCCGCCTGGCTCTCGTCCACGTAGCGCTGGCTGAGTTGGGAATACGCGAAGCCGGCGCGATGGCGCACGAGTTCGTGCGTGAGCGAGCGGCTGACACCTTCGAGCAGGATCGCATAGTTCGCGTGTTCGAGCACGCTGCCGTGACCCTGCTTCTTGATGTTCTCGAGGTAGTCGCGCGTCGAACGGCCGGCGGGATTCCGCTGGCTCATGTAGCACAGTCGCCCGGCGAACTCGGCCAGCTTCTCGCCGTCCGTGGCCTCACCCAGCCACGCCACGCCAAGGTGCTCCGGCTCGAGGAACTGCGGGCGCGACAGCAGGGTCAGGCGAGGCTCGGTATAGAACTCAGGCACGGTCGGTTCAGGCTGATGTTTTTGGGTCGCGGGCGGCC
Source organism: Gemmatimonadales bacterium (assembly GCA_038231095.1). Classification (GTDB taxonomy): domain Bacteria; phylum Gemmatimonadota; class Gemmatimonadetes; order Gemmatimonadales; family Gemmatimonadaceae; genus JACMLX01. The sequence goes on along the minus strand of JBBRLZ010000006.1, from coordinate 39,460 downwards.
GAGTGGCCCGCCAAAGCTACCCAACCCGAGCGCGCGCCGGTGTCCTCTTTTTGCGCGACCCCGGCCTCCGTGTTTTTCGGGCGGTCCGGTGGTTTCGTGGGGGAGCGGGAGAGCACCGAGAACACCGAGTGGCGCGGATCGCGACAGGTCGCGTTTCGCCGCCGAATATTGATTGGCGTGTTCCGCAGTCAGACGCGCGCGCCCGTTGGCTCCATACCTCAGCCGTCATCGCAACGAGGAACGATGCCACCGGCGGAGAACCAACAAAAAATCGACCCGCGAATCCAGAACCACCGAACGCGACGCCACTCCGTGTTCTCCGTGTCCTCCCGCCCCCCACGAGGCCGCCGACCGCCACACACCCAGAAACAGCGAGTCTGACGCGACTCAGTGTTCTCGGTGTTCTCCCGCCCCCCACTACGCCACTGAACCTCCGAAAAGCACGGAAAGTCAGGTGGCGGCAGAAAGCAGGTCGAGCCGGAACGACGCGTACGCCCTGTCGTCCGCCACGATGTCGAGTGCCGCACGTGCCGCGGGCGTCAGTGGGGCCAGTGCCGGATCGTACTTGATGTCCGTCAACGCCACCTGACCCGGTGTCGCGACCTTCACCCCGGGATTGAAAATTCCACGCGGATCGAAGCAGCGCTTCACGAGATTGAACAGCACCGTCGCATCGTTCGCCCACATGCGGCGCATGAATGGGGTGCGGAGCCGACCATCGCCATGCTCGCCGCACAGCGTGCCACCGAGGACCGCAGTCAGCGTCACCACCTCATCCAGCGCGGCCTCGACGTGCGCGCGCCAGTCGGGCCGTCGCACATCCACCAGCGGATTCACATGCACGTTTGCATCACCGGCGTGCCCGAAAATGACGCCCGTGAACCCATGGTGCTCCATGATGCTGCGGATCCCACGCACGTACTCCGGCAGCGCCTGGGGCGGCACGGCACCGTCTTCGATGAACTGCATCGAAGCGCCGATGTGCGTCATCGTGGCCAGCAGCGGGCTGGCGGCGTGCCGGATGTGCCAGAGTGTCGCGATCGCATCCGGCTCACTTGCGCGCGTGAGTCCGATCGCACCGATCGCCGAGAAGGCGTCGCTGATCGCGTTCGCGAGTGCATCGGCTTCGGCCTGTGTCGCGGCTTCAGCGTCGAGCAGCAGCAGCGCTTCGACGTCAGCGGGCATGTCCGTTGAGGGTGCACCCTGCCGCACGATATCGAGAAACGTGCGATCGAGCAGCTCACAGGTCGCCGCACCGAGTCCCGCAGCGCGCCCGGCAGCATCCACGGCGGCTTCGAGTGTCGTGAAGCCGGCGCAGAGCGACGTACGTCCCAACGGTCGATCCATCAGCTGCAGTTCGACACCGACGATCAGTGCCAGCGTCCCTTCGCTCCCGACCAGCAGATCGACCAGATCGCCCGACTTTGCAAACTCCACCAGCGCGTATCCCGACGATTCCTTGCGCACGCCGGCATGGCGGATCTTTGCGATCGGTTCGGCCATCGCAGTGGTGAAGATCGTGCTCATGGCCTGCGTCGAGAACCGGCGGATCGCCGCCACGCTCTTGGCTTGCGCCGGGAGTTCGCCGCCGCGGCGGATCGTGGCACGCGACCCATCGTCGAAGACACACTCGAGTGCCGTGACCCAGCGGCGCATCGCGCCATGCTTCATGGTGTGCGGCCCGGCGGCGTTGGTGGCCACCATGCCCGCGATCGTCGCCCACGCACCGCTCGATGGATCCACAGGGAACCACAGGCCCAGCTTCTCTGCGGCAGCGTCCACCGCATCGCGAATCGCGCCCGGGCCAACCCACACGCGCTTCGTCTTCGGATCAACGGGTCCGATGGTCGCGAGTCGGCTCAGATCCACGATCACGCCGTCGCCGATCGCTGCGCCGGCCATCGACGATCCGGCGCCGCGTGGAATCAGCGGTGTCTGCGACGTCTGCGCCCAGGTCGCGAGCGCGACCACGTCGTCGATGTCGGTGGGCACGGCAATCGCGCGCGGAAGGATGCGTGCGATACCCGCCGCCTCCGAGTACACGCCGCGGGCGTCGTCGTCAGTGCGGAAGGCGCCGCGGAATCCGGGAGGTGTCATCACGGCGATAGATGCACCAACCGAGACGGCTTGTGTAGAGGGGCTGCCCGCCTTCGCGTGGCGTCCCGTGACGATTGCGACCATATATTGACTGTGCCTTCACACGAGAATCGGGAACCGGCGGGTGCCGATCATCCCACTGCCGAGCTGCCTGCGTTCATGCAACGCCCGCCGTCGCGCGACGTCGAGCGCTGGTGCCGCGACATTCTACCCCGTGTGTCGCGGACCTTTGCGCTCAGCGTGCGTGTGCTGCCGGGCGAACTGGGCCGCGCGGTTCTGGCCGCGTATCTGCTCTGCCGCATCGCCGATACGATCGAGGATGCGCCACAACTCGACGCCCAGCTGAAGGCCGAAACGATCGACCGTTTCCTGCGCTGTTTTGACGATCCAGCGCTCGCGGCGCCACTCGCCACCGATCTCGCCGCGTGGCCGGGTGATCTGGCTCACGTCGAACTGAGTGGCGGCACCGACAAGGTGTTCGCGCTCTTCAGCTCACTGCCCGTCGCGACGCAGGCGCACGTCCATCGCTGGGTCGCCGAGATGGCACGCGGCATGCGCAAGTTCGTGCTGCTCTATCCGCACGGCATCCGCATCCAGACGATCGAGGAGTACAAGGAGTACTGCTACTACGTCGCCGGTACCGTGGGCTACATGCTCACCGATCTCTGGCATGAGCACTCGCACGCCGTCAGCGAGACCGTCTACAGGAAACTCCGCGAGAAGAGCCGGCAGTTCGGCGAGGCGCTGCAGACGGTGAACATCCTCAAGGATGTCGCCGCCGACGCGGAACACGAAAACTCGATCTACATCCCCGAGCATGCGCTGCGCGCCCACGGCAGCGGCCACGCCACGATTCTCTCGCCGGCGCACTCCGTCGCGAACCATGCCGCGTTGACGGATCTCGTCAAGCTCGCCTGGTCCGACCTCGAGGATGCGGTGCGGTATCTGCTGATGGTGCCGCGCCGAGCCTGGAGCATCCGCACATTCTGCGTCTGGCCGCTTCTCTTCGCCTTCGCCACGCTGCGTGATCTGACGCAGACCCGCGCGATGCTCCAGCACGGCGGCGTGGTCAAGATCACGCGTCGCGAAGTGAAGTCACTCCTGTTCCTCGCGCCCCTGCTTGTCGGCAGCAACGCCGCCGTGCGCTGGCTCGTCGAGCGCGTCAAACTCCGGGCGTTCGTGCTCGCCGGAACCTGAGTTCGTCTGCCCTTCGGTTTTGCGTCACAGCAGTCAGAACGTCGAGCGTCACAGAACTCAGCGCGACCGCTTTGATGCAGCAGCATCCTGCACCGCGCGGGCAACGTCTCGAACGCCCTGCGCCACCGCGGAGATGGTCTCGGTCAAGAGCGGCGCTGTGCCACCAGACAGCACAACACGCGGCAACGCACCGTGTTCGAGACGATCCAGCAACTGCTCCAGTGCGAGTTGCGCACGCTCGGCTTGCTTACGATGCGCCTTGGCCAACGCCCAGGCACCGACGTTCATGCCGATCAACGGCGTGGTGCCGAAGAGCAGGAACAACGGCAACATCGCGATCGGCGCCAGCACGGTGCCAAGAACCACCGGCACCGCGCCCAGCACGACGCCAGCGATGCTCATGCCAACCGCGCCGTTCTTCCGCACGCGGCGCATCTGTGTCAGATCCGCATCCAGACGCACCGCGGTGCGACCGTCGCCGATCGGACTCACGGTCACGGCCACTTCCGTCGCTTTCATCAACGTCGTTGCAGCCTGATTGCCGCGCAAACCACGCTCGAGCTCCGCGAATACGCCACTGCGCTGCTCCCACGTTCGACGATTCCCGAACCGGCGCTTCGACAGCATGCGATAGTCATGCTTCATCCACTCTTCCAGCGCACCGAGCACTTCGTCCGGCGTATGCGAAATCGCACGTGACGCGCTGACCATCGCCGGGCCCATCACGCGCGCTTCCATCCCCGTCTCTTCGACGAGCACGACGCGCGTCCGTTCCTCGGCCAGCGCCTGCTGAATCGTGGCGGGCGACAAGCCGACTTCCTTTCCGATCTCGATCAGCTGCGCTTCGGTCATGCCGTCCGGCGCGTCAGCGGATTGCGATCCGAGCTCCGCCGCACGCGCCAGGACACGCTCCATCGCACCGCGATCGAGCATTGCTGACGTCGGCTCGGGTCGTGTGATCTCGTCAGCCACCAGTACGCTCCCGATGCACCATGGTCACCTGCACGATCATGAAGCCGTTTCAATGATCACGGCAATGCCCTGGCCGCCACCGATGCAGGCCGAGCCAAGGGCGTACTTCTTGCCCATTGTGCGGAGCGCGTGCGTGAGGTGCGCCGCAATGCGCGCACCGCTCGCGCCGAGCGGGTGACCGATCGCGATGGCACCACCGTGCAGGTTGAACTTGCTCATCGGAATGCCAAGCTCCTGCTGCACTGCCAGGGCCTGCGTTGCAAACGCCTCATTCACTTCGATCAGATCCATCTGGTCGAGGGTCATTCTGGCGCGCGCCAGTGCGGTGCGCGCGGCCGTCACCGGACCGATGCCCATGATGCGTGGCTCCACTCCGCTCACGCCCCAACTCACCAGGCGCGCCAGTGGTGCGATGCCGCGCGCCTTCGCCCACTCGGCACGCGCAATCACCAGTGCGCCCGCGCCGTCGTTCAATCCCGACGCGTTGCCGGCGGTCACGACACCATCCGGCTTGAACACCGGGCGCAACTTCGCCAGCGACTCGATCGTGCTGTCGGGGCGCGCATGTTCGTCGCGAGCAAAATCGATGGTTTGCTTCGTCTTCTTGTCGAACACGGGCACCGGCACGATCTCGTCGCGGATCAATCCGTTGGCCCATGCATCGCGTGTGTTCTGCTGCGAACGCAATGCAAACTCGTCCGCAGCTGGTCGTCCGAGATGATACGCGATCTCGAGATTTTCGGCCGTGACACCCATCGGCGTCTGACAGTACGAATCGGTGAGCCCTTCGAACAGCAGATCCTCGAGCTTCGGCGAGGTCCCGTACGACAGTCCCCACCGCAGTCCGCGCGCCGCATGCGGCACGGTGGACATGCTCTCACCACCACCCACGAGGCAGACATCCGCATCGCCCGTCATGATCTCGTGCGCTCCGTTCACGATCGCCTGAAAACCCGATCCACACAGGCGATTCACGGTCAGCCCCGGTACTTCGACAGGACAGCCGGCCTTGAGGCCGACGTGTCGCGCGAAGTACACGGTATCCGTGGTGCTCTGAATCACGTTGCCGAAAATGGAATGCCCGATCTCCCCCGGCTCGACGCCGGCGCGTTCCATCGCCGCCTTGGCGGCGACGACGGTCAGATCCGCTGCCGAGATATCGCGCAGTGTGCCACCGAACGTCCCGAATGGGGTACGAACGGCGGAGAGGATCACAATGTCGGTGGCAGTGCCTTGCGTACCCATGTGGACAGTCGAGTGACGAGTCGGACCGAATTCACGCACGAGGCGACGCCTCGGCGGCAGCGAGCGAACAAGACGCACCCCAGCGCACTGCGCTACACCGCAGCGCGTGGAATGCCCAACATTGATGATACCCTCGGCGACATCACCAGTGCCTCGGCAGTGCGAGGGAGTTCGCCGTGGCAGTGAGTGACATGACCGCGACGCTCGACCCCGGCTTTCTCGAAGCGATCGCCTCCGTCCCGACGTCGGCGTGGATGAGGTGGTTTCACGATGTCGCTCCGGTCGCGTCGCCGCCCGTCGCTGTCCCGCCGACCCTCGTGACCACATTCGCACTCCCCGCAGGCAGCGGATCCGCCGCCATCTGCCTGTTCGAAACCGCGCTCGGGAATGCGGCCCCGGAGCTCCACCAGGTCGCGCTCCGGCAATGGTCGGGCTCGGCTCCGGAGGGGGTCAGGGTGCTGCATCAGGAGCGGGCGGCCGACGGCACGCCGCGCTGGACTCTCGCCACCGCCTGGGCCGACGCTGAGCTCAGGGACTGGCTCCGCGAGGCCCTCACCGCCGGCATGACGCTGCGGTCGGATGGCTGGGAGTGGCTCGCCGCGCCGGAACGGCCGTCCGCTGCACGCAACTCGGGCGGCGCAAGTCGGCCGGTCGAAGGCCGCCGCCACGACGTCGTCCTCTTCGAGCCCGGTGCCGTTGCCGTCATGTACCGGCGCATGACTCGCGGCGGACAACCCGAGCTGGACCTGCTGCGCCACCTCGAACGCGTGCCGACCGTGCGAGTCGCGCCCACCATCCTCGGCAGCGCCATCGTCCGCAGCCCGGATGGCGTCCGGAGCGCCAGCGCCGTGATGGAAGACATCGTCCCGAACGCCGCCACCGCCCGGACCGTCATCGTCAGGCGACTGCATCGCGCGCTCGATGGGGATCCATCGCTGCAGGCGGTCGCGCTCGATGACGTCCGTGCCGTCGGCGTCATCACCTGCGAATTGCACGCCGCGCTCGGCCGACCGTTCGAGCAGGGCGTGCTGGCCGGTGCCGTGCCCGCCTCCGCGGGCGATGTGGACGCGTGGGTGGCGCGGACCTGGGCCGCGCTTGGCACTGCCGCGACCGCACTCCGCGCGAGCCCGAAGCCCAGCCCCACGCTCACCGCCGCCCTCGACGTGCTGCCGGCCAAGCTGCAGCAGTTCGCGGCCACCGCGGAAGCCGCGCCGGGTCTGATTCACCGCATCCACGGCAATCTCGGCCTCGACACCGTGCTCATGTCGCCGCCGCGGAGGCTGAGCATCGTGGAGTTCGATGGTGATGCGCTACTGCCCGATTCCGAACGGATCGCACCACAATCGCCGTGGCGCGATGTCGCGCACGTGCTGGTCTCGCTTGCTGACGCGGCCGCGGAGGCCGCAGGCCTGGCCGGCGGCGATGACAAGGCGTTCGAGATCGCGTGGCTCTGGGAACGCGAAGCGCGCAAAGCATACCTCGAAGGCTACGGCACCGGTGGCGGCGCACTGCATGCGCTGCTGGCAATCTTCGAAATGGAATTCGCCGCCAGGCATCTGCTCGATGCGCTCGCCGGCGGGCGGACGACGTCCGTTGCGGCGCACACACTCGAACGACTCACGCGCACCATCGTGTGACCCGCACGTCGCATCGGTGTAAGATGCGATCGTGCCTACGTCGCTCACTCGCGTTCTCGTCACCGGCGCCTCCGGTTTTCTCGGCGGTCACGTCGCGCGCGCACTCGCTGCACGGCAGATTGCCGTGCGCGCGCAGGGCCGCGATGCCACGCGACTTGCATTCGACACGTGCATCGACGTCTGTCGATGCACGCTGGCGGACGAACCTGCGCTGACTGCCGCGGCGCGCGACTGCGACGCCATCGTGCACGCGGCGGCCCTCTCGTCGCCGTGGGGACGCCCGCAGGATTTCATCGACGCCAACGTCACGGGCACCGCACACGTGATTGCCGCCGCACGCCGCGCCGGTGTGCGGCGCCTCGTGCACATCTCGTCGCCCGCCGTGATCTTCGACGGCCGAGCGCAGTACAACCTCACCGATGCCGCGCCGGAGGCGCTGCGGCACACCAGCGAGTACGGTCGCACGAAGGCGATCGCGGAACAGCTCGTGCGCGCCGCCGGCAACGATCTCGAGATCGTCATCCTGCGCCCGAAAGCGATCTACGGCGACGGGGATCGCGCGCTCGTGCCGCGACTGCTGCGCGCCGCGCGCCAGGGATCGCTGCCGCAGATCGGCGACGGAAAGAATGCGGTCGACATCACGCATGTCGATGATGTCGTGCAGGCCGTACTCTGCGCGTTGACCAGCGAACGGGCGGTCGGCGAAACGTTCATGATCACCGGAGCTGAGCATGTCCTGCTCTGGCCGATGATTCGCGCGTTGCTCGACGGCGTCGGCCTGCCGGCCCCACGCCGCACGATTCCGTTGCGCGCCGCAGTGCTGGCGGCGGGCGCGATGGAAGCGATCGCTGCGATCACACGACGCGAACCCACGCTCACGCGCTACTCGGCGCTGATCCTCGGTCTCACGCAGACGTACGACATTTCAAAGGCCAGAACGATGCTCGGCTACGCGCCGCGCGTGTCGCATGCCGACGGCCTCGCACGGACGATCGATGCACTGCGGCGCGAGATGACGACGGCATGACAGCGTACATCAGACTCTCGGTCCTCGACACCGGATATTGCACGGCGCGCTCGAACATGATCGCAGGCGGGACCGGGTGGACTGAAGTGCAATGCCACGCGCCGGCATTTTTGCTGCAGCATCCGTCGCGTGGTGCGCTCCTGTTCGACACTGGATACGCACCGCGCATCGTCGATGCCTTCGCGTATTGGCCCGACCGGCTCTACAAGTATGCAACGCCAACCACGCTTGGAACGCCGGCGCTGCTGCAGCTTGACCGGTTCGGCCTCACCGCCGCCGATGTCGGCACGATCATCGTCTCGCATCTGCATGCGGATCACGTTGCCGGTATGAAGGACTTCCCCAAGGCGCGGTTCGTCGTCTCGCGCGCGGCACTCGAGTTGCAGCGGTCCGTCTCAGGCTTTGGTGCCGTGCGGCGCGGTGTGCTGCAGCGCCTCTTCCCTGCCGATTTTCCTGATCGTGCACGCATGATCGACCGGCTCGATGCCGCACCACTGCCGCACCTCGGTGGCACCTGTGACCTGCTCGACGACGGCAGCGTACGGCTCGTTGCGATGCCGGGCCATGCGCGCGGACAACTGGGTGCATTGGTGCGTACCGAGCGCGGCGAGGTGCTGCTCTGTGCCGACGGCGCGTGGACATCGCAGGCATTTCGCGAACTGCGCCCTCCGCACTGGGTGACGAGTGCCATGCAGGATGACCTGCCCGCGCTTCGCCACACGCTGCAGTCGCTGCACGACTTCGCGCGCGTGCGCCCCGACGTCGCGATCCTGCCGACGCACTGCCCGGAGACGCTGGCGTGGGGTGCGGCAACGTGAGCCGACTCGACATCGCCGCGGCATATGTCGCGGCACGGTGGCGTGCCGCCACGCTGCGAGGCCCGGCGTTGCGCCGGTGGCAGGACCGCCGCGCCGAATCGCTCGTGGACTATGTCCGTGCGCGCAGCCCATTCTATCGTGAACTCTGGCACGGCACACCGTCATCCGCGTGGCGCGAGCTTCGCACCGTCGACAAGCACGCGATGATGGACACCTTCGATCAGTTCACCACGATCGGTGTGCGCCGTGACGATGCCATGCGCGTCGCACTCGATGCAGAAACGAGGCGCGATTTCAGCGCGACGATCAGCGGCTGTACCGTCGGCTTGTCGAGCGGGACATCGGGGCATCGCGGCCTCTTTCTCGTCAGCCCCCACGAGACCACGCGCTGGGCCGGTACGATCCTCGCGCGCGCGATTCCCGACCTGCGCCCGGGCCATCGCGTCGCGTTCTTTCTCCGCGCCAACAGTCGGCTGTACGAGCGCACGTCGTCCATTGTCCAGTTCCGATTCTTTGATCTGATGCAGCCGCTTGCCGACGTGATTGCGACCCTCAACGCCTTCCAGCCGCGTCTGGTCGTCGGCCCGCCGTCGCTGCTCGGACTCCTCGCCGATGCGCAGGCACGCGGCGCGCTGCGCATTGCCCCCACTCGACTGGTCTCCGTGGCCGAAGTGATCGAGCCGCAGGATCGCGCGCGCATCGAGCGTGTCTTTCAGGCTGCGGTCGGTGAGGTGTATCAGTGCACCGAGGGACTCGTTGCCGTCGCCTGCGAGAAGGGCGCACTGCATGTGCAGGAGGATGTGATGGTCGTGCAAACCGAACCGGTCAATCGGGGTGATCCGTCGCGCGTGACGCCGATCCTCACTGATCTCTGGCGGCGCACGCAACCCATCATCCGCTATCGGCTCGGCGATGTCCTTCGTCTCGATCACACGCCGTGCGCCTGTGGGTCCACGTGGCAGCGCATCGCCGCAATCGAAGGGCGTCAGGACGATCTCTGCTGGTTTCCGCAGTCCGATGACGCACTGCGCGTGATATTCCCCGACGCGATCCGGCGCATGATCCTGCTCGCCGACGCGCGGATCACCGAGTATTCCGCAGCGCAGGAGGCCGCGGGCGAACTGCGGATCGCGATCGACGTCGACACCGCCGCAGATTTCGCGGTGATCGCAACGCGACTGGAGCGCTGCGTGCACGAGTCGCTCGCGTCCTACGGCTGCCACGCGCTTGCACTGCGTGTGGACCACGGTGTGCCGCCGACACCGTCAGGCGCCAAGCGCCGACGAGTGATCTGCAGCTGGCGCTCGGCGACGGCGACGCGCGCAGTGCTGGTGACGCAATGACCACTCTGCCGCTCGCCGACGCGTCCAGTGCTCGTGAATCACTGCGCGGAGTCTCATTGCCGGTGCGCATCACCGGTATTGGTGCGTATCTGCCGCCGACCATCGTCACGAACGCGCAGCTCGAGCATCAACTCGGCCTCACTGACGGATGGATTTTCGATCGTACCGGCGTGCGGGAGCGACGTCGCTGTGCCGGCGAAAGTTCATCGTTCATGGCCGCGGCCGCAGCGCGTGAGGCCCTTGGCATGGCGGGCATCAGCGCGGCTGATCTCACCGCGATCATTGGCGCCTCGAGTACGCCGCAACAGGCCATTCCGTGCACGGCGGTCTTCGTGCAGCGGGAACTGCAGGCGCCTGAAGGCGTCGCGGCGTGCTTCGATGTCAACGCGACCTGTCTCTCCTTTCTCGCCGCCTTCGACGTTGCCGCCCGACTCGTCGCCAGTGGCGCGCACCGACACGTGCTCGTCTTCAGCAGTGAGAGCGCAGGGCAGAGTCTCAATCCGAGTGAGCCGGAGAGCGCGGTGCTCTTCGGCGATGCGGCTGCGGCGATCGTTCTGTCGCACGCCGGTGACAGCGGCAGCGCGCTGCACTCAATGCGACTTCAGACGTGGCATACCGGCGCCGAGTTGAGCCAGATCAGCGGCGGCGGCACACTGCATCATCCGAACGATCCGCAGACAACGTCAGCGCATAATCTGTTCGCGATGCGTGGCCCGCAGCTGTTCAGGAAGGCCGCGCCGCTGCTCAAACCGTTCATGGACGCCGTCTGTGACAGCGCCGGCTGGTCGCGAGAAGACATCGCCGCCCTCGTCCCGCATCAGGCGAGTCGCCACGGCATCGAGCTCGGATGGAAGCTCCTCGGTTTCCGTGAGGAGCAGATCGTGACCAACCTCGCCATGCGCGGCAACTGCATCGCAGCCTCGATTCCGCTGGCACTCGCCGAGGCGGTCGTGGCGGGGCGCATTCAACGCGGAGACCGGGTGGTGCTGTTCGGGCTCGCGGCTGGCCTGAGCCTTGGCGGCGCAACGATCACGTATTGAACTGTCCCCGAGAGTGGACGGCGGGTTGTGGGTTTGGAGGACGAATCCGACCAGTGAGTTTCGCCAAGTTATTGAAAAATAACGGCTTGCCTGTATGGCATGGCGTGTGCTTTGTGAGCGGTCGTGTTCAGCTCGCACGATCATTTCTGGGGGTTCTGATGCGTACTCGAATGTTTGTCGTCGCCATGGTTGCCATGCTGGCACCTGTTGCGCTCTACGCCGGATCGCTGAGCGCGGCACCGGCGCCGTCCGCGGCGAAGGTGCTGATCAACGTGAAGACGGCGTTTACCACTTCGAGCCAGACGTTCGATCAGGACGATGATCGCCACGACCGGGAACATGGTGACTACGACGATCGTGGCGACAGGAGGTGCGGCCGCGGGAACGCGTGGGGCTGTCGTCGCAAAAACGACGAGCGATACGACTCTGATCGCCGCGACGACCGATGGGGGCACGAGCGCTACGACCGCGAGCGGTACGAGCGCGAGCGGTACGAACGTGCGCGGTACGAGCAGGAGCGGTACGAGCAGGAGCGGTACGAGCATGAGCGGTACGCTCGCGAGCGATATGAGCGCGAGCGGGCGCGTGAGCGGTATGCGCGTGAGCGGTACGAACGTGATCGCTACGACCAGCGTGACGGGTATTACCCGTCTCGTCCGATCGTGTGCGCCCGCACCGGCAATCGCAGCGTGGGTGGCGTCGTCGTGACCGTCTGCCTGCCCTGACCCGCTGACCTTCGACGCTCCTGACGTTCGACGCTCCTGACGTTCGACGGGCCCGCTGCGCAGCACGCAGCGGGACCGTTCGGCCGTTCGCGCGTCAGTACCTGGTCTCGCGCCTGACCACGCCGGGAACCGGCGGCAGCTCACTCACGTCGCGGCCGCAGGTGACACAGAAATGCCATCCTGGTTCGACTTCGCCGCTGCACGCGGGACACTGCGCAACCGTCACGTTCATGCCGCAATGCGGGCAGTACGACACCGCGCGCCCCACCGGTAACGCATGCGTGCAGTACGGACAGGGCCCACCCTTGTCGGTCGATGCGTTGGTCGTCATCGCGCTTACTCGCGCGCGAGCGTCGGCAACACGCGCTCGATCGAGAGCACGTCCAGCGACGCCGGTCGATCGGTCCAGGTGTCGCGCCAGCACACGATCAGGTCGCAGGCTCCGGGATTCCGTCCGGCATCACGGAAGTTGCGGCTCTCGAGCTCGAACTCGATGCGCACCCGCGCCCACTTGCCCGGCGCGATCTGCCGCTTCGCTTCGCAGCGCGGAAACCCGCTCGACATCGCTTCGACATTGAATCCGAGTTCTCGCGCGACCATCCCGAACAGGAAGATCACGCCACCGACATCCACCGGTGCGTGCCGCACTCCGCGGAAGTCGATTGGGTCGCCGTACACCGACGGCACTGACGACGGTGTGATGCGCGATGAGGTATTCGCGTCGGCAATCGTGACGCCCGGCAGCTCCACCACCGCGCTCATCTCCGACGACTGCTCCATCGACGACGATGTCGCCCGCTCGGCGTCCTCGGCATCCATCACCGCACCGATCGCGATCGCGTCAGAGACGATCTGAGTCGGCGTCTTCCGCTGTGCCGCCTTCCGCTTCTCCGCCTCGGCCGGCGCATCCTCGTCCTCGCGAGCAATCGGCGACCGCACTTCGTCGAGCACCGGCATGCGGATCGCACCGACGCGGACTTCGACCGTCTGCAATCGACGCAGTAAGCCGGTGTCCGGATCCGGCGACGCCAGTTCCTTCTTGATCACCATCACCGTATCGGGGTCGCACACCAGCCACCCGCGTTCACCGGCCAGCATCTCCAGCACCGCATGCTCGTAGTCCTGCAGCGTGTCAACGCCGAGTTCGTTGCGATACGTCCGGTATGGAACGAGCGACTGCACGATTTCAGCGACCGTGAACGGGGATCGCAACTGATCGGGACCGCCCGCCGACAGCGTGCGCAGCAGCCGCTCGAAGATGCGATCGAGCACGGTGGGATCAGCGGTCATCGCTGCAGAATATGGCTGCGTCACGTCGCGGGAAGGCCTCGGGCTGGGACGAATGTTGCGACCGTTGGAAATGGTACCGGTGGACCACTCTTTCTGACTGCGGCAGGACGCGATTCCATCCACGCCGTAAAGCCCGATTCGAGCAGACCGTCGGACTGTGTCTGTTCAGCGGCCGCCGTCGTCGCGAGATGGTTCGCCCACTCGTTCTGCGGATGACCGTTGTGACCGCGCACCCAGCGCCACTCGACATCATGACCACCTGTCGAGACGACCGAGAGCGCCTGATGCCACATGGAGAGATTCTCGACCGGTTTACCGTCGGCCTTGCGCCATTGCTTGCGAGCCCAGCCGTGCACCCACTGCGTCATCCCGTCCACCAGATACCGCGAATCGGTGGTGAACACGACGCTCAGCTTCTCCCTCTTGGCCGACAGGTGCGTGAAGGCCTGAATCACGCTCTGCAGCGCCATGCGGTTGTTCGTCGTGTCCGGTTCGCTGATCCAGAAGTCGCGACAGACGAGCTCGCCGCTCCTGAGCTGATACTCGACCAGACCGCCGGCACCGCCCGGTGTCGCGCCCTGCTTGCCGTTGCCCAGACAACTCTCATCCGCGTACACCGCCACCAGCGGGTAGCGAGCGCTCAACGCACCACCTCGAGCCGCTCGATGTCGTCGATCTGCAGCATCAACGGCAACCCGCTCGACGGATTCTGCGTCACCACTACCTCGCGGCCGCCCTGCATCTTGATCGCCTCGGGAATCACCACCATCTCGGCGCCATTCAAGCGAATGGCAACGCGCGAGCGGTCGACGATCGCACGCTCGAGGGCATCGTACTGTGCTGCAGTCAACGGCACGTCCGTGGCAACGGGTTCAGGAACACCAGTCGAGCGCGAAGGCCGTCAATACGGCCGTCGCAACGTCGATCTCCGGCAGCGGCACGTACTCCGTAGCCGCATGCGCCAACGCAATATCGCCGGGCCCGAAACAGACCGCCGGAATTCCCGCGTCATTCAGCAAGGCGGCGTCAGTCCAGGCGCTCAGTCCTTCAATCGGTGGTACAGCGCCGCGTACCGCCTGATGCGCCGCTGCCAACCGTTGCACGAGCGGCGCATCCGCCGCCACGTCGCTCGGCCCCTGCGCGGTGTCAACCCGGACGGTGACGTTGAGTTGTGGATCAGACGAGCGGAGTTCGACCAGCATCAGCTCGACCTCGCGCACCACAGACGCTGTCGTCTCGCCTGGGATCGTCCGACGCTCGACGCGCAGCGTGCAGGCTTCGGGATAGGTGCTCCAACCAACACCGCCTGTGATCGTGGACGCGTGCAACGAGGCGCGACCGAGCAAGGGGTGCGTGCGCGTCGGCAGCACCGTCAGCTGAAATCGATCGAGCGCTGACAGCACCATCGCCGCATGCTGAATCGCGTCGATGCCGATGTCGTAGCGACTGCCGTGCGCCGCGCGACCGACGAACGTGAACTCCAGCCAGACGAAGCCGCGATGCGCCGGACAGATCGCAAGCCGCGTTGGCTCGGTCACCACCGCGACGTCGGCCCGTGTGCCGCGTTCGAGCATGGCGCGCGTGCCGAGCGACTCGAACTCTTCGTCGATCACCGCCGCCACAATGATTTCGCCGCGAATGCCCCGCTGGGCAGCCTGCCAAGCCGCGACGCTCATTGCGGCGATCCCCGCCTTCATGTCGCAGCTGCCACGTCCGTATAGCCGATCGTCGCGAATGGTCGGTGCGAACGGTGGATGATCCATGCCGTCCACCCCGACGACGTCGAGATGGCCGTTGAACATCAGCGTCGGCGTGCCGACCCCCGGGGTTCCGATTCTCGCCAGCAGATTGGCGCGTCCGTCACGCACATCTTGCCACTCGAGTCGGAATCCCCACCCGCCGAGCACTTCGGCGAGCACGTGCGCACAGCCTGACTCACCCGGCGCGCCAGGCACGAGCGTCGGATTGCGGGAATCGACGCGCACCAGCGTCTCAGTCAGGGCACGGGCGTCACCCGGTCGGATGGGCATTCGTCAGTTCATCCCGCCTGAGACGTGAACCTGGACGCCCGCGCGCGCCACGCGCACGGGCAACACTTCCGCGAGTGCGGACAGCGCTGCACGGACCTCATGCACGCGATCGGCACGCGCGACCACGAACACGCAGCCGCCACCTGAGGCGCCCAGTGCCTTCGCGCCGAGTGCGCCAGCCTGCGACACGTCGCGCACGATGCGGTCGATGAGCGGCGTGGTGATCGTCGAGTGGAGCGCCCGTTGTGCCTCCCATTGGTGCGCAACGAGACGCCCAAGTTCGTCGATATCCCCGCCAGACAGCGCGCCGGCCATCCGCGGAGCGAGGGCCTTCATACGTGCGAGGGCATCACAGGTTACCGGCTCATTGTTGCGATACGCATCCATTACTGCCGTGATGGTGCGCGACGACATTCGTGATTCACCGGTAAACGCCACCAGCACGCGCATCTCGAATTCCCTGATCGTGGCCTCCTTCAGGGCGACCGGCTCGGCAATCGTGGTGGCACCGCAGTGCAGCAGGAGTGCGCCGCCATGTGCCGCGGCGTAGTGATCCTGACACCCACCCGGCAATCGGAGCGTCTCGACCTCGGTGCTTCGGCTGAGCTCCGCGAGGTCGTTCGAGGACATCGGCTCTTCGCGCCATGCTGCCAGTGCGGCGGCCAGCGCCACGCCGGCCGCCGACGATCCGCCGAGCCCCGATCCGAGCGGAATCGCGGAATGCAGCCGGATGGCGACGGGTGGCCGCTTCGCGCGCTGCCAGGCGGCTGCGGACAGGGCATCGTTCGGCGGGACCGGGGGGCCATCGTCCCGAGTCAGCGTCGCGACGGCGCGCAGTTCGATGGCGACATTGCAGACTGCGCCGCCAACCTCAGTCGTGTACGGTGGAACGTCGGTCCACCCACCGGCGAGGTCGATCCGCGCTGGCGCGCTGGCGATGATCTCCGTGGGGGAGTTGGTGCGCGGTGACATGGGCCGCGAAACTAGCACTGCGCGGGTGCGGCCGCACGCCCGGTGCCCACCGTACTTCGCAAAACCGCCTGCGACGCTCGAAAGCATCGCAGGCGGTGCAGACGCGGCAGCGAGCCGAGTCGATGTGCGGAACTCTATTTCTTCTTCGCGGCCGGCTTGGCGGGGGCCTTCGCCGCCGCCTTGGCTGGCGCTTTCGCCGCGGGCTTGGCCGCTGGTGCTGCCTTGGCGGCGACGGCCGGAGCCTTCACCGCAGCCTTGGTCGCTGGCGGTGCCTTGGCTGCTGGCGCCGCTTTGGCCGGTGCAGCCACGACAGCCTTCTCAACCTTGGGTGCTTCAACCTTGGGCGCAGCCTTCGCGACAGACGTCTTGGCGAGCGGGATCACCGTCGCCTCCGGAATCGGAGTCGGCGGCGCGACCTTCACCGGCGCTGGTGCCGGTGACGAAATCGTCGGCGGCCCCGCGGTCGGACGGCCGGCATTCGAGATCGGCGTGGCAGGCAGCGAAAGCGCCTCGGCGAGGCTCGCCAGCGGCTGCACCTTCGCCGCCGTGGGCTTGCCCGGCACAGCCTTGCCGGCAGGTGGCTCAACCGGCTTCCGCTTCGACGCAAACTCCGCCACTTCGTCGAGCAACCCCTGTGCGTCCTCGGTCGACATCAGGGCGCGACGGCGGAAGTAATCCACCACATCCCGTGTACTCTCGAGGCTCAGCTCAGTGTCGGCAATCGCAGCGCGCACGATGTTCCGCAGCGCATTCGCCATCTTGCTGCCCGCTTCGAACTGGATCTCGTTCGCACGAGCGGTCATCTCCGCGACGGTATCGCGGATGTCGGTGCCACGGTGACCAGGGCTGCGCTTGACGGGGGGTGCCGGAGTCGGCGCAACCTCCGCAGGAGCAACGGGCACGTCGGGAATCATGGGTTCCATACAGATTGATAGGCGCTATCGCGTCGGGTTCGACACCCTGGATCGGCGCGTCAGATACGGCCAAGCGCCGCATGAGCTCTCGTGGCTCAAGGCGGCTGCGTAACAACTGCGGAAGAATAAAGGGTGTGAGGTGAATAGCAAGTGCTGAAAGCACGGCGAATTCTGTTCGCGCGGAATTACGCAAATTCCATTTTACTGATCAGCAATAAGGCATCAACGTGACAGTATTGCCACTAAATCGACTGAAGGTTCTCGATCTGAGCAGAGTTCTGGCAGGACCGCTCTGCACAATGACTCTCGGCGACCTCGGCGCAGATGTCATCAAGGTGGAGCGACCCGATGGTGGAGACGAGACGCGCGGATGGGGACCACCATTCGACACCGACGGGGAGTCGGCGTATTTCCTGAGCATCAACCGGAACAAGCGTTCGCTCGCAGCCGACTTCGGAAATCCCTCCGACCTCGCCGTCGTGCGTCACCTCGCACTACAGGCTGATGTTGTCGTTGAGAACTTCATTCCTGGGGTATTGTCGCGAAAAGGGCTTGATGCTCATGAGTTGCTGTCGCTGAATGCGCGATTGATTTGGTGCTCGATTCGTGGGTACGGTAACCAGCCGATGCGTCCCGGATACGACTTTGCGGTGCAGGCGGAGTCGGGGTGGATGAGCGTCACTGGCGAGCCGGACGGGACGCCTTTGCGGACGGCGGTCGCGCTGATCGACGTGTTGACTGGCAAGGACGCCGCTCTGGCGATTCTGGCGGCACTGGTCGGCGGGCGCGAGCGGTCGGCAGCGGAGCGGCACCTGACGGTGACGTTGGCCGGGAGTGCTGTGGCGGCGCTGGCGAACGTGGCGCAGAACGTTCTGGTCTCGGGGCGGGATGCACAGCGCTGGGGCAATGCGCATGCGAATCTGGTTCCCTATCAGCTGTTCGAAACGGCAGACCGGCCGATGGTGATTGCCGTCGGGAGCGACGGACAGTGGCGCGCCCTCGTTGCGCTGCTCGGTGACGCAGCGCTGGCGGCTGATGATGCGCTGCGGACGAACGCGGGCCGGGTGGTGCATCGTGCGCGGTGCGTGGAGGCCGTGCAACGGGCGTTGCGGGGGCAGACCGCGGTTGCATGGAAGGCACGCTGTGAGGCGGCTGGCGTGCCGGTTGGGCTTGTCCGCACGGTGCGCGAGGCGTTGGCGGAGACCGACGCGTCGCCCGTGACAGGTATGCCCTCAAGTGTTGGCGGGGTGGTGCGCCGTCGTCCGCCCCGGCTTGGCGAGCACTCCGAGGAGATTGCCCGGTGGGGTTGGCGCACGGTGGACCACTCTGAGGATTCCTGACCGTGTTGGTGCCGATTCGATGTGACGCGCCTCCAGATGCGTCGTCTGCTGAGTGCCATGGGAACACTCGTCGTGTCAGCAGGGACGTTGTGGGGGGAGTCGCAGGGTGGTTATCGTGCCGCTGTGCAAACTCCACCTCAAACACTTCCGGCTGACATCGCCGAGCAGGCGGACGTCGATGCTCGCTCCATTGCCCGCGTGCTGGCGGGTGACAGAGAGGCCTTCGCCGTCCTGGTGACGAAGTACAGCGATCCGCTGTACCGACACGCGTTGAACATGACGGGCAGCCCTGATGTCGCCGAGGACATCATGCAGGCGTCGTTCATCAAGGCCTTTTCTCACCTCGGTGAGGTGCGGGGTCGGTTCGATGCGTGGATTTTCCGAATCGTGGCGAACGGGTGCAAGGATTGGCTGAAGAACATTCGGCGCACCCACGTGAGTTACGAAGAGGATGATCAGCCGTCTCACCTGACGACGCCGGACGAAGAGCTCGATCGTACTGAGCTCCGAGTCGACCTCGACTGGGCCCTTGGCCAGCTGTCGCCATCGTTGCGGGAGGCATTCGTCATGAAGCATGTCGAAGGCCGGTCGTACGAGGAGATGGCCGAAATGCTCGACTCTACCGTCGGCGCGCTCAAGATGCGTGTGCATCGTGCACGCGAAGCGCTGCAGGCTCTTCTCGAGGAGAAGTACGCATGATGATGGACATGACACCGAATCCCGACGGCGTTCGCGGCGATCGTGAGATCAGCCAGCCCTCAGCGGCGAAGCCGCTGGGCGAGCGTCCGCTTGCTGATCGTGAAGTCCCGTTGCGCGCAGATGGCGCAATGGCCGCTCTGAATGCCTGGCTTGACGGTGAAGCACCGGCGCCGCGTCTGGCGAACAATCAGCTGACCCCCGAGGCCGAACTCTGGTCGCGGATCAGCCGTGAAGCCTCGGCGCGCAAGGAAGTCCGTACACCGGCGCACGTGGCAGCGCAGATCATGAACGCGCTTCCGCCGGCGACGGCGACGCGGTTGGTCGCGGCTCCGGCCGTGCAAAGCGCAACCAACACGGTTGCCCGTGCCGTTCCGGCGCAGGCAACCACGTCTGGCGTCACGCTGCAGCCGATCGTTCTGGCGTTGCTGGCCGCAGGGTTCACGGCCCTTGGCGCGGTGATCGCACGGTTCCTGTAAGACGATTCATCGCGAGGTGCGACGAATTGCAGGTGTAGAGCGGGGCGGCGATCTTCGGATCGCCGCCCCGCTTCCGTCGTTACGGCGCGGGTCGGAACGCCGCCGTGATGTGCAGGTCGATCCCGGTGGTGCCCCACTGGAACCGCAGGGTTGCTTCATCGCGCAGAACTTTTGGAAACAGCCAGCTGAGCGTTTCGAGGTGCGACGCCTGGTCGGGTGTGACGTCGAGGCGCAGTGCGTCCGTGTCGGCGCCGGGGTAGGGCGTGTGCTGAATCTTCGTCTTGCGATTGAGGATGAACGTCCATGCGCCGGTCGCGCGCGGGATCAGCCACGCGGTGTACGTGCCTTTGGCGAGCGCCTGGCCTTCGAGTGTGATGTCGCGACTGATGCTGATCTGGGTCGCGAGGTCGGCACCGGGGTGCCAGACGCTGTCCCATGGCACCAGTGCACCGAAGAGTGACCGGCCACGCGCGGTGGGACGACCGTACTCGATGCCGATGTCCGTGAACGCGACGCGTTGTGATACGCTGCCGCGCTGGCTGAAGGGATACCCCTGTCCGTGGGCGGCGCTGGTGGTGGCGAGAAGCATACCGAGCAGCAGGGCGATTCGTGTTCGCATGTGACGTGTGTTTGACGTGGCGTTGGCGAACGGCTGAGCGCAATTCGCGGCGCATGGATCAGTGAGGCTGACACCTATCGCGCGCTGGCGCGAGCGGTTCCTGATCCGCCAGTGAACGGGCTGGTGGTGGTACGACAAAACGGGGCGCGATGCGTGATCGCCACCCCGTGTGCCGACTGGCGAATGGCTGCGTCGCAACCACTCACATATGAATCGCGCGACCGAGGACTGCGAGCGCAGCTTCCTTCACGGTCTCGCCGAGTGTCGGGTGTGCGTGGGTCGTGATCGCGATGTCTTCGCTGGAGCCTTTGTATTCGACGGCGAGCACGATTTCCTGAATGAGGTCACCGGCATTGGCACCGATGATGTGACAGCCGAGGATTTCGTCGGTGGTGGCGTCGGCGATGAACTTGACGAAGCCGCCGGTTTCGCCGAGTGCACGTGCGCGGCCGTTGGCGGAAAACGGAAACTTGCCGGTCTTGTAGGTGCGCCCGGAGGCTTTGACTTCGGTTTCGGTGAGGCCGACGGATGCGATCTCGGGCCAGGTGTAGACGACACCGGGGATTGCGGCGTAGTGCATGTGCACCTTGTGGCCGGCGATGACTTCGGCGGCGACGACGCCTTCGTCTTCAGCCTTGTGGGCGAGGAGCTTGCCGCCGACGACATCACCGATGGCGTAGACGCCGGGCAGGTTGGTGCGGAGTTGATCGTCGACCTTGATCTCGCCTTTCGGGCCGAGTGCGAGGCCGAGCGCATGAGCATCGATGCCGTGCAGCAGGGGTCTGCGTCCGACGCTGACGAGGACGACATCGGCTTCGAGGGTTTCGCTCGTGCCGTCCTTTTCGACGGTGAGTTTCACGACCTTTTTCGATGACAGGTCGGCGCCGATGACGCGGGTCCCGGTGCGGAATTCGAGGCCCTGCTTGGCGAAGGTGCGGGTCGCTTCCTTGATGACGTCGTCGTCGTTGCCGGCGAGAATCGTCGGCAGGAATTCGACGACGGTGACTGCTGCACCGAGGCGACGCCAGACGGAGCCGAGCTCGAGTCCGATGACGCCACCGCCAACGACGATCAGCTTCTTTGGAACGGTGGGGAGTTGCAGTGCGCCGATGTTCGACACGACGCGTTTCTCATCGAACTTGAGGAACGGGAGTTCAATCGATGCAGAGCCGGTTGCAATGATGACGTTCTTGGCGGCGTAGCTCGTTACCGTGCCATCGGCGGCGGTGACGTCCACGATGTTGCCTGACTTCAGAGTGCCAGCGCCTCTGGCCCAGGTGACTTTGTTTTTCTTGAAGAGGAACTCGACACCCTTGGTATTGGCGCTGACGACGTCCGTCTTGCGCTTCATCATCTGGGCGAGGTCGATGGAGACCTTGTCGATGATGACGCCGTGTTCGGCGGCGGAGTGTTTTGCGAACTCGAAGTGCTCGCTGCTGGTGAGCAGTGCCTTGGAAGGGATGCAGCCGACGTTGACGCAGGTGCCGCCGAGTGTCTTGTCCATCTCGACGCAGACCGTGGTCAGGCCGAGTTGTGCGGCGCGGATGGCGGCGACATAGCCGCCGGGTCCGCCGCCGATGATGACGACATCGGCGGGAGTCGGGATCGTGGCCACGGGTCAGTCCACCAGCATGGCTGCCGGATCTTCCATCAATTCCTTGATCCGGACGAGGAAGAGCACGGCCTGCTGTCCATCGATGATGCGGTGATCGTAGCTGAGTGCGACGTACATCATCGGGCGGATTTCGACTTTCCCGTCGATGGCGACGGGGCGGTCTTGTGTCTTGTGCAGTCCGAGGATGGCGACTTGCGGGTAGTTGATGATCGGCGTCGAGATCAGCGAGCCGAACACGCCACCGTTGGTGATGGTGAACGTGCCGCCGGTGAGGTCATCCATCGCGAGCTTGCCGCTGCGGGCCTTGCCGGCGAGGTTGGCGATATCGCGGCTGATGGCGAGCATGCCTTTGGTGTCGGCGTCCTTGACATTCGGCACGACGAGGCCGGCTTCGCTGGCGACGGCGATGCCCATGTTGACGTAGTGCTTGTAGACGATGCTCTCGCCGTCGATCTGGGCGTTGACGAGCGGGAAGGCTTTCAGCGCGTGCGTTGCGGCTTTCACGAAGAAGGGCATGAAGCTGAGCTTCACGCCGTGCTCCTTTTCGACCTTGTCCTTGATGCGGGCACGGAGCGCGGTGGTCGCGCTCATGTCGATTTCGTTGAAGGTCGTGAGGTGTGCCGTATTGTGTTGCGCGACGAGGAGGTTTTCAGCGATGCGCTTGCGGCGCGTCGTCATCTTCTCGCGCGTTTCGCGCTCACCGGTGCGGGCCGGTGCGGCGGGCACCGGAGTCGGCGCCGGGTTCGGGGTGCCCGATCCGGCGGCGATGGCGTTGACGACATCCGGCTTGCTGATCACGCCACCACGTCCGGTGCCGGTGACGCTGGCGGCGTCGATGCCGGCGGCATCGGCGTTGCGTTGCGCAGCGGGGGCGATCTTTGCGGCCATCGCGGTTGGCGTGGGCGTGGGGCCGATGACGGGATCGTTCGGGCCACCGCCGGTGACCGGGTCGCTGGTCATCATCATCGCGGTCGGCGTGGGCGTGGGGCCGACGACGGGATCGTTCGGACCGCCGCCGGTGACCGGGTCGCTGAGCGCTGCCCTCGCGACACCGCTGACGGACGCCGTGCCGGATTCGTCGAGTTGGCCGAGCACGTCATCGACGGCGACCACATCACCTTCGGCACGCGAGCGTGCGGCGAGGATACCGGCCTTCAGCGCCGGGACCTCGACGGTGATCTTGTCGGTTTCGAGTTCGACAAGGGTTTCGCCGGCGCTGACGGCGTCACCCTCCTGCTTGAGCCAGCGTGACACTGTCGCTTCGACGATCGATTCGCCGAGCGGTGGCACCTTGATCGATATCATTCGGCCGGATCCGGTTGCGATGGGGGCGCGGGGGAACGCGCTTGGTATGCCCGGCGCGGCGCCAAGTGCCGCGCGCGAGAATCATAACGTAGGCCACACCCTGAATTCGTCATGCGTGCATTGGTACTTGGGGGCCATGGCGGCCTCGAACAACTGTCGGTCCGTGATGATCTGCCGGTGCCATCGCTGGATGGGCCGCACGCCGTGCGGGTCCGGACTTCGGCCGTGGCGCTGAACCGGCTGGATCTGTTCGTGATGGCCGGGTGGCCGGGACTGACGCTGGCACCGGATTGGGTGCCGGTCGCAGATGCGACGGGGGTGGTGGAGTCGATCGGGGACGCGGTGACGCGTGTGCAGGTCGGCGACACCGTGGTGCTGAATCCTGGTGTGAGCTGTCGCCGCTGTGCGTTCTGCCTGGCCGATCAACAGCCGTTGTGTGTCCAATACCAGATCATGGGTGAGCACCGGATGGGGACGGCGGCGGAATATTTCGTCGTGCCGGAGTGGGGACTGGACGTCGTGGCGGCAGCGATTCCGGTGGCGGAGCGGGCGGGATTCGGGTTGGCGTCGCTGACGGCGTACCGGATGGTGGTCGGGAAGGCGCGAGTGGTGGCGGGCGAGCAGGTGCTGATCTGGGGGATTGGCGGTGGTGTGGCGTTGGCGTCGCTGCAGCTGGCGAAGGCGCGCGGCGCGACGGTGTGGGTGACGTCGAGCGATCGGGCGAAGCTGGCGCGGGCGACGGCGCTGGGTGCGGACCACGCGTTGAATCACGCGACCGAGAATGTGCCTGGGGTGATCCGGGCCGCGACGGGAAAGCGCGGGGTGGACGTGGTGATCGACAGTGTTGGCGCGGCGACGTGGGCGCGGTCGTTGCAATCGCTTGGTCGTGGCGGGCGGTTGGTGACGTGTGGGGGGACGAGCGGGCCGATGGTGGAGACGGATGTGCGCCGGCTATTCATGAATCAGTGGACCATTTCCGGTTCAACGATGGGCAGCGAGGCGGAGTGGGGTGCGGTGGTCGCGGAGTTCCGCGGCGGTGGTCTGCGTCCGCCGGTGGACTCGGTGTATCCGTTGTCGTCGGCGCGCGACGCATACGCGAGGCTGGCGTCGGGTGGGCAGTTCGGGAAGGTCGTGATTCAGGTCGCGGAATGAGCGATGACGTCGCGGCGGCTGGCGATGGGCCGGCGCAGTACTCGTTGGCGGAACAGGCCGCGATCAGGGAGGCGGTGCTGGCGGATTTGACGCCGCATTGTCCGCGGTGCGTGGCACATCCGGCGATGATCCGGAAGGGGATTGGTGGCGGCTCGTTCGGGCTTGGCTATCAGCGGAAGCGTGACTGGTTCGTGTGTCCGAGTTGTCGGCGGTCAGCCATTTTCGATCTCAAGCGTGGCACCAGAAATTGAGGGATGGCGGTCGGCTGCGGCATCGCACTGGAAAAATCGCTCGACTAGCTTTCGCGGCTGGCTGGCGCCGCGGTGCGGCCACTCAATTTCCCGTTGATTCTCCATGGATTTTCTGACGCGACTGCAGGACAGCTTTGCGACGCTCGGCGAGATCGTGCCGGCGTTGCTTGGCGCGATCGTGATTCTTTTTGCCGGCTATCTGCTGGCGAAGCTGATTCAGCGCGGGGTCGAGCGGTTGCTGAAGAAGCTGAGCGTGAACGATCTGCTCCGGCGCGGCGGGGTGATGCAGGCGGTGGAGCATGCCGGTCACCAGGTGAATCCGTCGCGGGTGTTCGGCAACATCGTCTTCTGGGCGGTGATGTTCGCGGTGTTGCTGGTGGCGAGCACGGCGGCGGGTTTGCAGTCGCTGAACGACGTGTTTGCGGAGCTGGTGAGCTACATCCCGAGCATCATTGCGGCGATCGTGATCGTGATCGTCGGCATCGTGCTGGGCGGATTCGTGGAGGGGTTGTTGCTGGCGGCTGCGGGGGCGTTGCATGGCGGTCCGACGCTGGCGCGGGTCGGGCGGGCCGGGATCGTGGTACTGGCTATCTTCATGGCTCTGCAGGAGTTGGGTGTTGCGACGGACATCGTGACCACGGCGTTTGCGATTCTCTTTGGTGCGGTGGCGTTGGCCCTGGCGCTGGCGTTTGGTCTGGGCAATCGGGATCTGGCGGGTGAGGTGACACGCACGTGGTGGGCGCGGTACCAGCGGGAGAAGGCGGCGATCGATGCCGAGGTCGCCGCGGGGGAGGCAGAGATCGATCAGGAGCTGGCTGATGAGGACGACGAGCGCGCACCGGTTGCGGCAGTTGGCGGAGCATCGCGGCTGTCCTGACGGGAGTGAGAGCGGTATCTTTGCGAGTATGAGCGTTCGCGTGCGCCGGTGGCGGTCTTCCGGGACCTTTTCCTTCGCGGGAGCGGCATTCGCGACGGTCGCACTGTCGGGGTGTTTCCGCTCGGCGGCATTGCCGGACAACGGGCTGCGGCCGCGCATTCTGACCAATTCCGCGGTGACGCTGCTGGGGCGCGGTCCGCAGAATGAGCTCGAGGCGGCACTGGAGCTGGCGCACGACTACCGCGCGCATCTGCTGCGCGCGTCGGACTTCACCGACATCGGGCAGGATCGTTGCAACGATGGGTGGCTGCGCGCGTTTCCGCGCGACAGCACCGATACGATGCGCGAAGCGACTGCGGACTTGGTGGACAAGTTCGAGAAGCTGATTCAGGCGTACGCGGTGGATGCACCGCTGGACACGCCGGAAGGGCATGAGTTGTTGCGGACGGTGGTGCTGTGGGAGACGGGCATCGAGCGTCCACGATGGGATGTGTGGAGCGGGAAGCCTGGTCGCGAGGCGATTGCAGCGGGGTTGACTGAGCAGGTCACCGATGCGGCGACCGGACGGTGTCTGGTGCATGCGCGTGGTGACACAGCCGCGTACGTGTTGCCGCTCGTCACTGGCCTCACGTTGCCGCCGGTGCGTGGCGTCGCGACTCGGCTGGTGTTCGGCGATCGCGGGTTGACGTCGTTGCGTGGCAAGTACTGGGCGCAGTCGGATGTCCGTGACAGCAGTGCGATTCTGGCTTACACACGTGTGTCGGCTGCGATGTTGTGGAAGGAGTATGCGGTGGTGACCGTGCATCGTCCGATGGAGCATCGCGACGGGCTGGCGCTTTCGACCAGCAATGGTGGTGGCACGTACATCTTCCACCGTGTGGGTACCACCTGGCTCCTGCTCGTCATCGCGCGCTCCTGGGGTTGACGGTATCCGACCTGCGCGCGTGATCTGATTTATCGCGTCTCGGCGCGCCTTTCTTTCGTTCCGTGGTCAGCATTCCCGACGTCGCGTCGCACGCGCGACGTGACGTCGGTCACGTTATCCCTATCTGCGCATGACTGGTCCTGGGCCCCGCGAACGCATCCTGCCTCGCATGATCGACGAGGAGATCAAGGAATCGTTCATCAATTATTCGATGAGCGTCATCGTATCGCGCGCGCTGCCGGATGTGCGGGATGGGTTGAAGCCGGTGCATCGGCGCGTGTTGTACGCGATGAACGAGGCGGGGCTGACGGCCGGGCGTCCGTATCGCAAGTCGGCGACGGTGGTGGGCGACGTGCTCGGTCGCTATCACCCGCACGGCGACAGCAGTGTGTACGACGCCGTGGTGCGCATGGTCCAGGAGTTCTCATTGCGCTATCCGCTGGTGGATGGCCAGGGCAACTTCGGCAGCATCGACGGCGACAACGCGGCGGCGTACCGATACACCGAAGTGCGCCTGACGCGGATCGCGATGGAGATGCTGGCAGACATCGACCGTGGGACGGTCGATTTCGGTGCCAACTTCGATGACACGCGCGAAGAGCCGAAGGTATTGCCGTCGCGGTTGCCGAACCTGCTGGTGAACGGCAGCACGGGCATCGCGGTGGGCATGGCGACGAACATTCCGCCGCACAATCTGCGCGAGGTGTCGGCGGCGATCGTGGCGATGGTGGACAATCCGGAACTTTCGACGGACGAGATCCGGAAGATCATCACCGGCCCTGATTTTCCGACCGCCGGTTTCATCTACGGTCGCGCGGGCATCAAGGATTACATCGAGACCGGGCGCGGGCGTCTGCAGGTGCGTGCGCGTGCGCAGATCGAGGAGAATGAGCGGGGCAGCAAGAGCCAGATCGTCGTGACCGAGATTCCGTACCAGGTGAACAAGGAGCGGCTGCGTCAGCAGATCGTGGACCTGGTGCGCGAAGGGAAGGTGGCGGGGATCAGTGCGCTGCGTGACGAATCGAACAAGGAAGGCATCCGGCTGGTGATGGAGCTGAAGCGCGATGCCATTCCGCGCGTGGTGCTCAACCAGCTGTACAAGCATTCGCAGCTGCAGACCACGTTCGGCGTGATCATGCTGGCGCTGGTGCCGGACATCAAGACGCGCCAGCTGGTGCCGAAGGTGATGCCGGTGCGCGACGTGCTGCAGCACTACATCGATCATCGTCACGAAGTCATCACCCGCCGGACGCAGTTCGATCTCGACAAGGCGCTCGAGCGCGAGCACATCCTGGAAGGGTTGAAGATCGCCGTCGACAACATCGACGAAGTGATCAAGATCATCCGCGCGGCGGACGACACGCCGACGGCGAGCCTCAGTCTGCAGACGCGATTCGGGTTGTCGGAGCGTCAGGCTGAGGCGATCCTGAACATGCGACTGGCGAAGCTGACCGGCCTCGAGATCGACAAACTCGAAGCGGAACTCGCCGAAGTTCAGGCGTTGATTGCGGAGTTGCGCGACATCCTCGGCAGCCGTGAGCGTCGGATGACGATCCTGAAGTCCGAGCTGATGGACGTGGCGGAGACGTTCGGCGACGTGCGCAAGACCGAGATCGTGAGCGACGAGGGCGAGTTCAGCGTCGAGGATCTGATCGCGGAAGAAGATGTCGTGGTGACGATTTCACACACCGGCTATGTGAAGCGGACATCGGTGTCGCTGTACAAGCGGCAGCGTCGTGGCGGGCGTGGCAAGACCGGGACCGGGTTGAAGGACGAGGATTTCGTCAGTCGACTGTATATCGGGAGCACACACGACTATCTGCTGATCTTCACCGACGATGGGCGCATGTACTGGCTCAAGGTGTACGAGATTCCGCAGTCGAGCACGAGTGCGCGGGGCAAGCCGATGGTGAACCTGATCAACGTGTCGCCTGAGACGCGCGTGCGGGCCGTGGTGCCGGTGAAGGATCTGGGGAAGATCACCGAGGCGGACGAACGCTTCCTGTTCTTCTCAACGCGTGCCGGCACGGTGAAGAAGTCGCGCATGTCGGACTACACGAATGTGCGCAACAACGGCATCAAGGCGATCAAGATCGAGGCCGGTGACGAGCTGATCGACGTCGCGGAGACGTCGGGCACGAATGACATCGTGCTGGCGACGCGTTTTGGTCTGAGCTGCCGGTTCCACGAGAGTGACGTGCGCGAGATGGGTCGTGACACGACGGGCGTGAAGGGGATCGAGCTGCGTCCGGAAGACATCGTCGTCGGCATGGTCGTGATCAAGCGTGATGCGACGCTGCTGGTGGTGACTGAGAAGGGTCTGGGCAAGGTGAGTGACGTGTCCGAGTACCGCGTGCAGAAGCGCGGCGGCAAGGGGATCCTGACGCTCAACCGGACCGAGCGGACCGGGAACGTGGTCGCGCTGATGGAGGTTTTGCCGGAAGACGAGATGATCCTGATCACGAAGCAGGGCATCCTGATCCGGTCGTCGGCAGCCGAAGTGCGGAAGACGGGCCGAAATGCGCAGGGCGTGAAGCTGGTTGCGCTGGATGGTGGTGATTCGGTGATCACGGTGGCTCGTGTGGTTCCGGAGGAGAAGGATGGCGATGACGGCGCCGACGATGGCGAGGCAGGGGCTGAGGAAGAGGGTGACGCTGGCGACGGCGGTGCTCCGGAGTAGTCCATCGTGCAGCGACGGCCCGGAGTCGTGACCACCTGGCACCTCCGGCCGTCCTCACTGTGGTCCCTCATGCTCATTTCACCCTGGCTGCCGAGGCGCGTCCGGCGATGACTGCGCCTAAAATCATCGTCGCTGACAGCGATCCGGCCGTGCAGCAGACCATTGCGTGGGTGCTGCGCGAGCATGGCTATGAGGTGCGCGGGGTGGTGACGTGTGCCGGCGCAGTGGAGGCAGCACGCGATTTTGCGCCTGATCTGCTGCTGCTGGATGCGCAGCTGCTCGAGAATGGTGGGGCTGCGGCGCTGGCAGCGATGAAGGAGGAGTCGCGGTTTCATGATCTGCCGGTGCTCGTGACGAGCGTGCGTGCACCGGAAGAGATCGTGGAGGCCGCGCTGGCGAGCGGGGCGACCGATGTGGTCCGCAAACCGCTGCGATCGGGTGAATTGCTGGCGCGCATTGGAGCGAACCTGCGCACGCGGTCCGCGCTCGACATGACGCGTCGGCAGTTGCAGACCGTGCAGGAGGCGCTGACACAGGCGCGCGAAGAAGCGCAGACCGGTCGCACGCTGATCGCGATCATGCGCGAAGTGAGCGCGGATCTGTCGAGCGAAGAGATCTACCATGTGCTGGTGCGCCGCGTCGCGCGCGCGATCGGGCTGTTCCGCTGCTCGGTCGTCCTCGCGCGCCCGGGCGAACTGTCGGCGGTGGTACCGGCGGCGTTCGATGATCCGACGTTGCGCAATCTGCCGCTCGATCTGGGCAAGTATCCGGAGATCCGGGTAGCGCTCGAAGCGGGGCGACCGGTGTTGATTCCCGATGTGACGGTGCATCCGTTGTTCGCCGAGTTGCGGCAGCGCTGGGTGCGTGAAGGGACGGTGGTACCGACGCGCAGCGTGATAGCACTGCCGTTCTTCGTCGATCGGCAGCAGGCGGGCGTGTTCCTGCTGCGCCGCGGTGTCGGTGAGCCGCCGCTGGATGACGACGATGTGTCGTTTGCGGATGCGGTGGTGAAGGCCGCGGTGGCCTCGATTCAGCGTGCGCATCTGCTGGAGACGGCGAGGGCGGACAACGTGCGACTGGCGGCGTTGGCGCAGACCGATCCGCTGACGCAGGTACTGAATCGTCGGGCGCTCACGGATCGCCTGATGTCAGAGCTCGATCGCGCGCGTCGCTATGGTCATTCCGTCGCCGTCCTGATGCTCGACCTCGATCATTTCAAGGCAATCAACGATACGCGCGGGCATCTGGTGGGCGACGGCGTGCTCAAGGACATCGCAGAGATCCTGCGCAGCGCGGTGCGCAGTGCGGACTTCGTGGCGCGGTATGGTGGCGAGGAGTTCGTGATCGTGTTGCCGGAGACGTCGCTGGATGGTGCGGTGACGTTTGCCGAGCGCCTGCGTGAGCGCATCGCGGCAACGACGTTCCAGGGCGGTGTCGGCGTGCAGCTGACGTTGTCGGTCTCAATCGGAGTGTCGCTGTTCCCGGGTCCGCGGATCACGTCGGTGGACGATCTGCTGGCGGCGGCTGACACGGCGCTGTATCGGGCGAAGGCGGACGGTCGGAATCGGGTGCGGCACTAGGTCTATCGCGAACGCACGCACCGCCTTCATCGCAGCACTGAACCGCAACGGCCACTGTCACGGCCGTTGCGGTTTCCGCGTTTGGAGAACCTTGGCGCGTAGACTCAGTGCGTCGACGGGAGCGTGATCGTTTCCTTCCTGCCGTTGCGCAGAATTTCGACTTTCCCGTCGCGGCGGCGGTCGAAGGTGACGTCGAGGCGTGTGCCGTCACGGACCGACTTGCCGTCGACCGACAGGATCACGTCGCCGGCCTTGAGCGGCTCCCACTCGCCGCGGATACGCACGATGAGCGCACCGGCTTCGCTGCCACGGCCGAACTGCTGTGCGAAGTCGCGATCGACGGCGGCGAGCGTGAGACCACCAAGGACGAGCGTCGCGCCGTCGGTACGACCGCGCATGGTGCCGGACACACGACGGCCGTCGCCGTCGCCATAGTCCATGTCATCGTCACGCTCGCGCATCGTCTCGCGACGCGCGCGCTGCATCTCGCGCTGCATTTCGGCGCGCGCGCGCTGACCCTCGCGCTGCGCTTCGGCGCGTTCCTGTGCGCGTTCCTGTGCACCTTCGCGGATCGCCTCGGCGCGTTCGCGGACCATCTCGCGCTGTGTTTCTGCGCGATCTCGTGCCGCTTCGTTGCCATCGTCGTCGAAGTCGACGTGCGTGCGCACGCTGCGACGGATGTCGTCGGCCATACCGCGGAAGTCGTCGGTGCTGATCGACCAGCTGCGCTCGCGCGTCGGCATGACCGAGACCGTGCGACGGCGGCCATCCGTGACGACGTCGAGCTTCACCGGCTGCGAATCGCGGGCCGCATCGAGGGCACGGCGGAGGCGTGACACGCGCGCCTGCACGCCGTCGCTGCTGCCGGCGTCGGCACTCGCAACGCGAAGGTCCACACCGTCGATGGCAACGAGCCGGTCGCCTTCAGCAAGTCCCGCCTTGTCGGCCGCGCCACCACTGGTGACTCCGACGATCATCAGGCCGACGGTGTCCCGCGTGGAGCCGCGTTCCGAGAAACTGAGGCCGAGTGCTCGGCGACCCTGTGTGAAGCCACGCATCGTCGCCGCCATCGGTGACTCGGCGAGGATGACCTGCTTCGTTTCCTTTCGTCCGTTGGTGAGGACCACGAGCGCGACGGTGTCGCCCGCCTTCTTGCGGCCCAGTGCGCGGCGGAGCCGGCTTTCGGGCAGCAATTCGGCCGCCGAGTCGCCGAGGTCGCGCGGGTCGAGGCGGAGGTCCACATCGTCGATGGAGACGAGGCGTGCGCCGCGCACGATGCCGGCCTTGGCGGCAGGGAAGCCGGTCTCGACGTCATCGATCAGGAGGCCGAGCGTATCGGCGGGGCCGTCCGAATTGCGTGGCGTAATGCCGAGATAGCCTCGGTCGGGGGCGGTGCCGAAGTAGATCATCGGCGCCGTCAGGCGACGGGCGGGCGCGTCGGGCGCTGCGGGTGCTGAGGGCGGCAGGGGCGCCATGACCTGTGCGGTGGCGCTGCCGAGTGGTGCGAGGACGCCGACGAGAGCGGCGGTTCGGATCGCGTGCGAGAACGTGGTCATCGAGGGCTCCGGCGTTCAGTCTGCCGACGCGATTTGCGCCGGTCAGCGGATCGCGGGTCTGACACCGGCCTGCACGCGCAGGGTTGCCTCAGCACTGCCGCCGGTGTCGGCGGCAGGTCGCATTCATCGCGTCGTCACACCACGATGTTGAGCAGTCGACCGGCGACGAAGATGATCTTCTTCGGTTCGGTCGTGACGAACTTCGCGATGTTCACATCCTTCATGGCTTCGGCGAAGACATCAGCCTGTGTTGCGTCCTTGCCGACGACGACCGTCCCACGGGTCTTGCCGTTGACCTGCACGGCAATCGTGACGGTGTCGGCAATCAGCAGCGCCGGATCGTAGGCGGGCCACCCGCCGTCGAATACCGAGTCGCTGCCACCGAGAATTTCCCAGCAGGCTTCGGCGATGTGTGGCGCGAACGGAGCGACGAGCTGCACCAGCGGACGCACTTCGTCCCGATGGATCGCGCGTTCGTTGGTGCGCAGCACGTTCACATACTCCATCATCGCGGCGATGGCGGTGTTGTAGCCGAGCTGCGGAATGTCCTCGCCGACCTTCCTGATCGTTGCGTGCAGCTTGCGCAGCACCGCGATATCGGGAGTGCCGGTCGTGACACACTCGTGCACCGAGGCCCAGATACGATCGAGGAAGCGCCGAACGCCGGTAATGCCGCTGTCACGATAGTCGCCACCTTCCTCGTACTTGCCGAGGAACATGAGATACGTGCGCAGCGAGTCAGCGCCCCAGCGATCGATCAGCTCATCGGGGTTGACGACGTTGCCCTTCGACTTCGACATCTTCGCGCCTTCGCGAATGATCATGCCGTGCGCGCGGAATCGCGTGAACGGCTCCTCGAAGTCGATCAGGCCGGCGTCGTGCAGGACCATCGTGATGAAGCGCGAATAGAGCAGGTGCAGCACGGCGTGCTCGTTGCCGCCGATGTACGTCGTGACTGGCAGCCAGCGGGCCGTGAGCGCGCGATCGAATGCCACATCGCTGCGATCCGCGCTCGGGTAGCGCAGGAAGTACCAGGCGCTGTCGAGGAAGTTGTCGGAGACGTCCGTCTCACGGCGAGACATGATGCCGCATTGCGGGCACGGTACGCGATACCACTCATCGTGGCGTGCGAGCGGTGAGATGCCGCTGTCATCGGGGCGGAAATCCTCGATCAGCGGCAGGACCACCGGCAGCTGATCCTCCGGTACCGGCACCGGTCCGCAGGTATCGCAGTAGATGATCGGGATCGGCGGACCCCAATAGCGCTGCCGCGAGATGCACCAGTCGTTCAGGCGATAGTTCACGACCGGCTTGGCACTGCCGCGCTCCTCGAGCCATGCGACGACCGCCTTCTTCGCCTGCGGGACGGGCATGCCGGAGAAGTGGGCGGAGTTCACCAGCACGTCGGCGTCCGACTTGGCGATGTACGCCGCGGCCAGCGTGGCGCTCGGGTCGCCATCCACCGGAGACACCACGCGGATGATCGGTAGTGCGAACTTTTCGGCGAACTCGAAATCGCGCTCGTCGTGGCCGGGCACGCCCATCACGGCGCCGGTGCCGTACTCCATCAGCACGTAGTCGGCGATCCAGACCGGGATCGGATGGCCGGTGGCCGGATTGATGGCGACGGCGCCGGTGAAGACACCGGTCTTCTCCCGGTTCACCTTGCGCGAGACCACGTCCTGCGTCTTGGTGCGCTCGAGGTACTCGTCCACCACGGCGCGCTGCACGGGCGTGACGATCTCGCTGACGAGCGGGTGCTCCGGGGCGAGGACCACCCACGTCGCGCCGAAGATCGTGTCGGGGCGGGTGGTGAAAACGGTGACGTCGTGCGCGTTGGCGACGCGGAAGGTGACGTGCGCCCCCTCGCTGCGCCCGATCCAGTTGCGCTGAGCCTGCCTGGTAATCTCGCTCCAGTCGAGGCCGGCGATGTTTTCCAGCAGTCGCGGTGCGTAGTGCGACGTGCGGAAGAACCACTGCTCCAGCAGCCGCTGCTCGACCAGCGCGTCACAGCGCTCACAGTGCCCGTCGATGACCTGCTCGTTGGCGAGCACGGTCTTGTCGTTCGGGCACCAGTTCACGGCGGCGGCCTTTTTGTAGGCCATGCCCTGCTTGTAGAGCTGCAGGAAGAGCCACTGGGTCCACTTGTAGTACGACGGGTCGCTGGTCAGGACTTCCTTGCTCCAGTCAAGCATCAGGCCTGACCGGGTCAGCTGCGACCGGAATCGATCGACGTTTCGCGGCGTCAGCTCAGCGGGGTGCTTCCCGAGCTTGATGGCGTAGTTCTCGGTCTGGATGCCGAAGCTGTCGAAACCGATTGGCTCGAAAACAGTTCGTCCCTGCATGCGCTGGAACCGACCGTGGATGTCAGCGCCGGTGAACGCAAACAGGTTGCCGATGTGAAGCCCCTCCCCCGACGGGTAGGGGAACATCATCAGCTGGTAGTACGGGTCCGTCCCGTGCCACAGTTCGGGGGAGTTCGTGCCCTGTTCGGCCCATCGGTGCTGCCAAGTGGACTCGACGGCAGCGGGATCGTAGGCTGGGGTCTCGGGCGGTACTGGGATCTCGGACATCGGCAGGGTCGGGATGCCAGATGGCATCGGGTCAGTTCAGTTCGCTGGATCGTACGTACGTGTCTCCCCATAACTTACCCGCGTGCCGTCTTCCCCAGAAAGCGTGAGTCGCGTGCTGCCCAGACTGGCCGCGCCGCTGGTATTCGCATGGCTCGCGGCGGCATGCGGGAAGAGCAGTACCGATGCCCCTCAGCCGCCGCTGACGGCAGCGGTACGCGTGGAGGTTCAGATCGACGGCGATAGCGCACTCGTCGGTGATACGGTGACGGCTACCGCACGCGGCGTGAATCGCGACGGCGGTGTGGTCGCACTCACGACGGTCGTCTGGTCGTCCGCTGATACGACGGTCGAATCAATCTCGGCAGGCGGCGTTCTGCGCGCGCGCAATGTCGGGTCCGTCAAGATCGAGGTCATTGGCGACGGCATCGTCGGTTCGAAAATCGTGCGGGTCGTACCGCGCCCACTGGTCGTCCGGGTCGTGGCTCCGGACACCGCTCAGCTCGTTGACGACGTGCCGATCTCGGTTGACGTGCGGACGACGGCCGGCGTGCTGTTGGCCGAAGTGGCGCCACGGTTTGGGTTGTCGGATCCGTCTGTCGCGACGCTGAGCCTGATCGCTGTCGGCAAGGCGATTCTCACGCCAATCGTGCCCGGCAGCACCGACCTGCTCGCCGTGATCGGGAAAGACACGACTCGGCGGCGTATCGTGATCCAGCGTACGCCACTCGGCTCGCTGGTCGTGAGCGTTGCCGCGCGGGTGCTTGCCGTGGGCGACAGCGTGCCCTTCACGCTGGCCGCAACCGATACGCTGGGTCGCCAGATTGGAACGCGCGGAACCGAAGTCGGTGTGGAACCAGTCGGCACGATGATCGCGCGCAGTGGCTATCTCATCGCGCGAGGCGTCGGACGCGTCGTCGTCAAGGCGATCAACGGCGCGCGCGTGGCGCAGGACACCGTCACCGGCCAGGCGCCGTCGGAGTTTCCCCTCGAACTCGTGGACGGTGACGGACAGAATCCACTGCCGTACCGCGTGCAGCGAAGCATGGAACGTGTGGCAGCGAGGTGGCGCACGGTGATTCGCAGTGCCCCGCCGGGCGAAAGCGTGCAGCTCGCGATCGGCGAATGCCGGAATCTCACAGCGGTCAGTCAGTTCGTCACCGGTGTGCGCGTGTTGATCCGCGCGGACTCGATTCGTTCCGCGATCGCCGCCTTCGGCGGTCCATGCGCGATCCGCTCGAATGGATTGCCGCTGCTCGGGACCATTCAGCTCAATTCGTACTACTTCAGCACATACAGCGATCGGAAGCTGGATGATCTGATTCTGCACGAAGTCGGACATGTGCTCGGCTTCGGCAGCATCTGGGAGCGCGGCGGGCGGCCGGGATTGGTCATCGACTCGGCATCCCTCGATCCGATCTTTGTCGGTCCGAACGCAATCACCGCGTTCACCAAGCTGGGTGGGAGCGCGCGATTCACCGGTCGGCCGGTGCCGCTCGAACTCCGCGTCCAGAGTCATTGGCGGACCCCGACCTTTGCAGCGGAGGTGATGTCGCCCTCGCTGACCGTGGCTCCGCAGCCGATGTCGTCGGTGACGGTGGCGGCGTTGAAGGACATGGGCTGGAACGTCGAGCTCGAAGCGTACGAGGAGTATCAGCTGCCGTCGTCGGTGTTGTCGCTCCGTATCGGGTCCGGGACCGTCGGCGCTCGTATCGCGCCCGCGTCACCGGAGTTGCGATCACTGTCGGGTGACATGCTGCCGCCGCAGCTGATGATCATGCCCGGTGGCAGGAAGGTGCCTGTTGATGCGCATGGGCGACCGCTGCTGAAGTAGCAGTGTCAGCGCCGCGCTCGCGCATGCATTTCGTGCGACTAGTGTCGCACGGCCCACGCGAGCCCATCCGGGCCGCGTCCGGTCTTCACTTCGCCGGTGACTTTCATTGTCCGCAGGTCGATGACGGCGACTGCGTCCTTCGAGTTCAGCGTGGTGTAGACGTGCATGCCGTCGGCCGACATCAGGATGCCTTCGGAGTTGGCGCCCATCGCGATGCGCGTGTGCGGCGCGCGGGTCTTCGTATCGACGACGAGCATCTCGTTGCCGCCGAGATCGGAGACGAAGGCATACTTGCCGTCGAGCGTGAGCTTGAGGCGATTGGCGGCGCGCGTCGAAGGGATTGTCGCGACGACTGCACGCGCGGCGACGTCGATGATGGAGATCGTGGCATCACCGGCGTTCGCGACCCACAGTTCGCGGCCGTCAGGCGAGAGATCCATGCCTTCCGCACCGCGACCGACCGTGATGTTCGTGACGTGCCAATCCTTCGGTGCCGCACCGTTGCGCGGCGGACCGCCGGGGGGTGCGCCGGCAGGTGCGGCACCACCAGGGCCGACGCCCGGTATCGGCACGGCGCGTTCCTCGATGACGCTGACACTTGGTGAGTTGACGTTCGTGGTGAGGATCACCGAGCCGTCGCGCGATGCGGTGACCATGTGCGTGCGATCTTCGCCGGTGCCGATCACCCAGTCGACGGTGTTCGAGGCCGGATCGACGCGCCCCACGACCTTGGACTGTTCGGCGGTGAAGTAGAGTTTTCCGCCGGCGGTGACGACGCCGTGTGGTGCGCGCAGCGCGCCGAGTTGGATGGGCGCGAGCGCCTGCTGCGCCACGAGATCGATCGGTGTGATCGTGTTGCCGCCGGGACCGCCGTTGCGACCGCGGTAGTTGGTGACCCACGCGGTGCGACCGTCATCGGAGACTGCGACTTCATGCGGATCATCGCCGGCGGGAATGCGCGCGACGATGGTGAGCGTGGCGGGATCCACGATCACGAGGGTGTTCTGCGCTTTCTCGAGGACGAGCAGCGCAGGTGACGGCGTTGGAGCACGCAGGCGTCGCAGCGGCGGATGTGGCACGGTGCGCATCGGCACGACGAGCAGCGTGAGGGCGAGCATCGATTTCAGCATGCGGGGCTCTGCGGAGGAGTTCGGCGACGACGCGTGCGCGACTGGGTCGAACTCAAGATACCGATGGCCGCGTATATTTTCGCTCGGCGCGTTGCCGCCGACACCGTCCGTGCTGGACTTTCACGACACACAACCGACCCCGCCGTCTCATGCCTGACGTCCGCCATCAATCCTGGGACGATGTCCGTCTCGAGGAGCTGACCCCGCTGATCAGTCGCCGGCTGATCACGTCCGAGAAGATGATGCTCGCGCACGTGTACCTGAAGCAGGGTGCGATCGTGCCGGCGCATGATCATCACAACGAGCAGTTCACCTACATCCTGTCGGGGGCGTTGCGCTTCTGGATCGGCGAGCACGCCGATGCGCCGGGCGACACGTACATCGACGTGAAGGCAGGCGAGGTGCTGGTGATTCCGGGCATGGTACGCCACCGGGCGGAGGCGCTGGTGGACACGCTGGATGTGGACGTGTTCAATCCGCCGCGGCAGGACTGGCTGGACGGCAGCGACGCGTACCTGCGCAGCGGGTCGAAGTAGCCATGGATTTCGGGCTGAAGGGCAAGGTCGCGCTGGTCTGCGGCGCGAGCAAAGGGATCGCGTTTGCGGCGGCCGAGGCGCTGGCGCAGGAAGGGTGTTCGCTGGCGATCTGTTCACGCGATGCGGAGGCGATCGGTGCCGCAGCCGTGCGATTGAAGGCGATCGGCGTGCCGGTGTTGTCGATCGTGGCGGATCTGGCGACGGTCGAGGGGATCGAGGCCGTCGTGCGCGAAACGCACTCGACGTACGGGCATGTGGACATTCTGATCGCGAACACGGGTGGTCCGCCGACAGGTCCTGCAATGGAGCATGACTGGGCGGCGTGGACGCGCGCGAGCGAACTGTTGTTGCGCAGCGCAGTCGAGTTGACCCGGGCGTTTGTGCCAGGCATGCGCGAACGCAAATGGGGGCGCGTGATCAGCATCACGTCGAAGGCGGTGAAGGAGCCGGTGCCGTCGCTGGTGCTGAGCAACAGTCTGCGCGCGGCGGTAACGGGCTATCTGCGCACGTTGTCGAACGAAGTGGCTGGTGACGGCGTGACGGTGAACAGCGTGCTGCCGGGTTTCACGGCCACCGAGCGACTCGAGAAGCTGGCGGAGGCGAACACACTGCGTACCGGTGCGACGCGTGATGCGGTGTATGCGGGGTGGATTGCGCAGACCCCGGCGGGCCGGTTGGGCGATCCGAAGGAGACGGGGGCGACGATTGCGTTCCTGGCGTCGGAGCAGGCGGCGTTCATCACGGGGCAGGCGATCCTCGTGGATGGTGGAGCGGTCAACACGCTGCTCTGACTCGTGCTTCTTCGCCGTGTTCGTGCACGACGCGTTGGTCGGTGATGAACGGCAGGGCGGCGGCGCCGCGAGACGTGCGGGAGAAACGGGGAGAACACCGAGAACAGCGATTTGTGTTGGTGCGTGGTGACGCGACGTCGCGAGAGGTTCGAACTCGGGCTTTGGTGGCGGTCTAGCTTAGTTAGAGTTCTTGCAGTTCTTGCAGTTCTTGCAGTTC
>JBBRLZ010000005.1:0-159120 GCA_038231095.1 Gemmatimonadales bacterium | reverse complement strand
CGCTTCAGCGCGAGCGCCCCGCCTTCGGCCACCATCGCCGGCGTCACGCCGTTCCGCACACTGGCGAGCTGGTTCTGCGCCGCCGCCTGATCCACCAATTCAGCGCGCAGAATCGTGGTCTCGGCCGGCGCTTCGATGCCGATGCGCACACTGCCACGATCACACTGCACGACCACGATCCGGATTCCGCCGTCGATGACGATTGCGTCACCGGCCTTCCTGCTCAGGATCAGCATCCTTGCTTCCCCATACGCGAATTGTGAGTACTGCAGGGCGCCGGCTCCGCGGTCGCCCATCCTACGGGCACTACCTGGCCATCGACAACAACGTCTGCGTCATCTGATCGACGACCGTGATCAATCTGGCGGCCGCCGAATATGCCTGCTGGAACTTCATCAGGTTCACCATCTCTTCGTCCACCGACACGCCCTTCACGCTTTCGCGACGGGTGTCTGTCAGCGTCGTCAACGTGCGGGCGGCCGTCGCGGTGTTGGTCGCACCGTTGACCTGCGTGGCATTGCTGGTGACGACATTGCGATAGCCTTCGCTGATCGAGACCGTCTGTCCGTTCACCGACACGGCGGTATCGCGCAGCTGTGTCATCGCCAGCGCGACGGTGTTGTCTCCGTTCGCGTTCACCACTCCCGACGACGCGATGTTGTTGGCGTCCGCAGCAATCGTGCTGTCGAGTCGGATCGTGCGTGCGGTGAGCCTCGCGGCGTCGAAGAAATTGCCCGCCGGATTGGCCCCGACGAAACCAGTCGAGTGCACCGTGTTGGTCGCCGTGACCAGTGCCGACGCCACCCCATCGAGACTCGCGAGCGCGCTCGGGTAGGTGTTGTTGTACGCGTCGATCGTACCGGCGACCTGGCCGCCCAGCTGGTACATCGTTTCCGTCAGACCACCGCCACTCGGGGCCGGCCCGAGTGCGAGGCCGAGCTTGAGCGGATCGGTGGTCAGGGCCTGCACACGCACGGACTTGTAGTTGGCGCCATCGACGAGCGAATCGCCGCCGACATTCACGTTCACCGAGCCGTTCGGCTGCGGATACGCGGTGGCGCCGATCAGTGACGCGAGTTCGTCGATCTTCAGGTCGCGCTGGTCGCGCATGTCGGGCGACTGATTGCCCGCGGCTTCCGCGGCGACGATGCGTGCGTTGATGTCTGCCACCTGCTGCGAGAGCAGGTTGACGCGATCGGCGGTCTGCAGCAGTCGTGAGCGCGCGGTGGTCTGCGCATCGATGATCTGGTTGCCGAACGTGTTGAGTTGCGCGGCGACCTGCGTCCCGCGCTGGCGCACGACAGCCTTCGCCGCCGACGAGTTCGGATTCGTCGAGAGATCACTCCACGACGACCAGAACTGGTCGAGGCTCGACGCGAGGCCGGTGTTCGACGGTTCGCCCATCACCGATTCCACCGCCGTCAGCGCATCGCGCCTCTCCTCGCTGAGCGAGGCACTCGCCGTGTCGGCGCGATAGGCCGAGTCGAGCAGTTCATCACGGTCGCGCATCACGTTGTTCACCAGCACGCCAGTGCCGAACGTGCCGTACGGCAGCTGCTCGGGGTAGTTCGGCGTGAGTGTGACCTTCTGGCGTGAGTAGCCCGGCGTCTGCGCATTGGTGACGTTCTGCGACGCGGTACTGATCTGTGCCTGCGCTGCGTTCAGACCGCTGCGCCCGATGCTCAACAATCCGCCGAAGTTCATCGCAGATCCCTCAGACTGATCGGTCGAGAAAGCGTGGTGCGGTGGGCACCATCGCGGGCGTCAGACGTGCGGTGCTCGGGCGCGCGGCCGGCGACGCAGGCGCGGTGAGCGGTGCGACGTAGGTGGCCGACGGCGCGGCCGTGGCACCGAACAACTTCTGCACGTAGTCGTTGCCGTTGTCCATTGCGGTCCGCAGCACCTGCTTGTTGATGTCCACCTCGCGGCTCAGCGCGACGGCGGCATCCTGCAGTGCATTGCGCGCGGCGATCACATCCGGCGTGGCA
Organism: Gemmatimonadales bacterium; assembly: GCA_038231095.1. Lineage (GTDB taxonomy): Bacteria > Gemmatimonadota > Gemmatimonadetes > Gemmatimonadales > Gemmatimonadaceae > JACMLX01. The sequence goes on along the minus strand of JBBRLZ010000005.1, from coordinate 157,132 downwards.
CGACTGCCCAGAATCTCTTCGAGATCGTTCACGTTCATGTCTTCCGCGCTGCCAAGCAGGCGGTTGACGCTCTTGCGGCGTCGGCGTGCTTCACCGAGCGTCGCCAGCACGCGATACGTCGCAAAGACACTGTCGTCCAGCGACTGCAGATCGTCCGATGCCACCGCGGTGCGCTGCTTCTGCATCACGTGCATCAGTTCCTCGAGGAGCCTGCGCTCCGTGCCCAGGACGTCCGCCAGCACCTCGACCGCTGTTTCACGACGAGGAGTGTCTGGCGCGTACTTCGGGGCGTATGTCGGCAACATGGCGTGGCTCTAGGGAATTCGGACAGGTGACGCGATTGGTGCTGCAGGTATCGCCGTGACGGGCGTTGGCTCTGGACCCATGCCCGCTTTCTGTCGCAATGCGCGGTAAATCGCGTCGCCCAGCCCGCGATGCCACCGCGTACCAGTATCGGCGGCGACGCGCTCATCCATGAGCCCGGAGAAGATCTCCTCCCCCTGACTCTTCTCGACCACGGCGCCGTCGGTGGAGACGCTGTCGCGCATCGACTTGAAGAGCTGTTGCGTGAACATCGCCTCGAGGTCCCTGGCCGACTTCCGCAGCGACTTCTCTCGCACGTCCACGGGCGCGGCACCCGCGCCGGAAACAGATGGTGCATTCATCGGATTACCACTTCGGCCGAGATGGCACCGACTTCACGCAGGGCGCTGAAGATGGCCGCGATCTCCGCCGGTGATGAGCGCACACCATGCAACGCACTGGCGATCCGCTGCACCGAGATCCCCGGTTGCAGGCGCACTTCGCCAGGTACGACGGCCGAAGAGTCAGCACCGCCACCGATGGAGAGCGTGATCTGGCCGTGCGTGACGACCGCTTCGCCGACGCTCACGTCTCCACCCGCCACCACCGTGCCATCGCGGCCGTCGATCACCACCTTCGCGCCACGGGCGACGCGGATCGGCAATTCACGCAGCTTCGCGACCGCCGCGCTGCGCGCCGATCCAGCCGAGTCCTTGAGCGTCAGCGATACCGACCCCGGATCATCCACGCGTGCGGTCCCGGCGCCGAGCGCACTGTCGATGACCGCCGCGATACGGCTCGCGACGGCGATGTCCGGTTCGCGCAGCAGCAATGCACCGCTGGCTGCAGCGTAGCTCGCCCGCGGCAATTCGACTTCGACGACGCCACCGGACGGCACGCGCGCACTCGTTTCGACACGTGTGCCATACGACCGTGAAGAGCCGCGATCGCTCCCTTCCGACAAGACCACCCCACCCTGTGCCGTAGCCAGCGGCGAACCGCCCACTTCCGCGATCAGTGGCGTCATGTAGAGCACTCCACCGCGCAGTGATGGAGCATCCCCGATACTCGATACCTGAATGTCGAAGCGACCACCGGGACGCAGGTATGCAGAGACTTCAGCGGTGACGAGTACGGCGGCGACATTGCGTGAGCGGAGCACATTCGGCGGCACCGTGATGTCGAAGCGGCGCAGCAGGTTGACGATGCTCTGCACCGTCTGTCCACCCTGCGATCCGCCCATGCCACGATCCCCCGTTCCATCCAGGCCGGCCACCAGTCCGTAGCCGACCATCCGCACCGGTCCGGCGCCGTCCGCCAGCACCAGATCGCGGATCTTCGACTGCGCGTGCAGCAACGACGCGGCCATCATCCACACGATCGACATCGCGACGCAGGCGATCGCGACGCGACGCGCACGACGCTCGGCGTTCCGCGCGCCCTTCTGCAGCTCGATCATGGCCAGAACGCGCTGAGGATCTTGCCGAGCATACCCTGCTTCGCCTTGCCGAGACTGCCCTTGTTCGCGATCGCGACCTTCGCGTCCGCGACCAGTGAGCTGACGACCATGTTGTTGCCGCTCAGATCCTGCGGTCGCACGGCGCCGGAGAAGTTGATCGTCTGCTGTTCCTTGTCCACGCCGATGCTCTTCGTGCCTTTGATCGTGAGCACACCGCTGACGGGATCGATGCTCATGATGCGCGTCGTGATTTCACCGTTGAGGCGCAACACGCGCGACTGATCGCCGCGCTGCCGGCTGCTGCCGTTGTTGGTGGACGAGAACGCCGCGCCCATCGGCGCCGCCGCCGCGCCACCCGGTGTGATCAGCTTGAAGTCGGTGCTCTTCTGACGGCCCTGGGTCGCGTTGTCGGTCATGTTCGCCGATGCGACGGTGTTTTCGTCGATGTGCACGACGATCAGATCACCGACGGCGAAGGCGCGACGATCGGAGGTCCAGTTCAGGCGGCCCGGTCGGGCGTTGAGCGCCGACGCCGGTGCGGTCGGTGACACCACGACACTGTCGCGTCGTGCCTGTGCGTGCGCATGCTGCGCAACGAACACCGTCAATCCGACCAGCGCCGTCAGACGCGTCAGATCCCGCTGCGTGATCATCATCAGTCCAGTCTCACAGTGTTGCGCCCCGTGGCAATGCCGGCGAAGCGCCGACCACGATCGAAGCGAATGGCGACGCGCCCGCCGAGCGACGCGTTCTGCAATGCCGTGCCGACGAGCGCCAGGCGCACGCCACCACGGATGATTTCTGCGGTCACGGAATCGCCCGCGAAGACGACCGGCGCCGATACGATGTCGATGGCGCGGATCGGCTCACCGTCGCGCAAGACGCGACGCGTGGCGGTGCCGACGATGCTTTCGAGTGCGATGCCGACCGACGAATCGGGCGCGCCCCACACCAGCGTGTGCCGCACCAGCACGTCGTTCTCACCGAGCAGTGCACCGCGTGCGATCTGGCGCGCCGCCACCGGCTCGTCGCGCTCGCGGCCCACATGCAATCGTCCCACCAGAATCGGCGCCGCGAACTTCTCGCGACGCATCGTGATCGTGTAGACGCCCGAGCGATCGCTGCCCATGATCTCCGCCGTCGCTGCGCGCAGCGCCGTGCTGTCGCCGCGTACCACACTCCACTCGGCGCACCAGCCACCGCGCGGCGCCGGACCCCACGAGCGCGTGATCCGCGTCACGAGAGAATCCACCGTCGAACGCGCCACGGTCTGTGCGTACACAGGCGCGACGGCGACGAGCAGCGCAACGAGCGACAGCGTGCGTATCACCGAACCAGACCGTTCGCGATCTGCAGCATGTCGTCGCTCGTCTTGATCGACTTCGACGTCAGTTCGTACGCGCGCATCGCCGTGATCATGTCCACCATCTCGGTGACTACTTCCACGTTCGAGGCTTCCAGTGAGCCCTGCATCAGGCGACCGGTGCCATCGTCCTGCGGGAAAGTCACCATCGCATCACCACTGGCCTGCGTGGCGCTGTACATGTTCTGGCCGAGGGCCATCAGGCCGGCGGGATTGGTGAATCGTGCCAGCTCGATGCGGCCGAGTTCCTCGGGCACGGAGCTGCCGGAGCGCATCGCGCTGACGATGCCCGTCGGTCCGATGCTGAGGGCCGTGGACTGCGGCGGAATCTTGATGTTCGGCAGCACCGGATTGCCCTCGGCCGTCACCAGCACGCCCTGATCCGACAACTGCAGCTTGCCATCGCGCGTGTACGCAATCGCGCCGCTCGGCAGCTGCACCTGGAAGAAGCCTTCGCCTTCGATCGCGACGTCGGTTGGATTCTGCGTCGTTTCAATCGAGCCCTGTGCATGATCCTTCTGCACGCTCGCGAGACGCACGCCGCGGCCGATCTGCACGGCGGGCAACGTGTTGGCGGCGGGCCCGCCGATGACCTGCGGTCCGCTGATCGTCTGATACAACAGATCTTCGAAATTGGCGCGGCTGCGCTTGTAGGCCGTGGTGTTGACGTTCGCCAGGTTGTTCGCGATCACGTCCTGGCGGGTCTGCTGTGCGCGCATGCCGGAGGCTGCGGCGCGGAGTGCTGGATCCATGTGATTGATCTCCTGTGCGTGATCAGACCGACTTGCCGATCTGGTTGGCGGCAATGCCGCGGATCTCGTCCATCACCGAGATGGATTTCTGCACGTCCGCGTAGGCGCGTACGGTGTCGATCATTTCCGTCATCGATTCGATCGCATTGACGTTGCTGGACTCGAGTGAGCCCTGCACGATCTGGCGATCGGCATCGGCGGCAGGCTTGCGCGCTGCGTCCGGCATGAAGAGGCCACTGCCCATGTGCTGCAGCACGGCATTCGCCGGCACCGTCTCGATGCGCAGTGCGGCGGCGCGGAGGCGTGCAGGCATCTGTCCCTTGCCGGCGCGACCATCGCCATCAGCCGGCGGCTGTACCGTCACGATGCCATCGCGGCCGATGCCGACGTCGCCGAGGGGAAGCCTGATCGGTCCGGTCTCACCGAGCACCAGATCACCGCGCTGCGTGACGAGGCGACGCTGCTCGTCCATGCGCAGTGCGCCGCCGCGTGTGAGGCGCTCACCATCGGGTGTCTGCACGACGAGGAAGGCATCGCTCTGCATGGCCACGTCGAGCGGATTGCCGGTGGGTGAGATGTCACCCTGCGAGCGATCGGTGATCGCATCGGCAGCGGCGACGGCGTCATCGACGATGCGGCCGAAGACACGTTCCTTCTTGAAGCCGGTCGTGCTGACGTTGGCGAGGTTGTTGGCGATCGACTGCTGCCGGCGCTCGTAGAACTGGAGCGCGGCGGCGGCACTGGTCAGACCGGAGTTTTTCAGGATCGGGGGCATGGGCGCGGGGGCAGGTGTCTGAGACCGTCAAGCGCAAGGCACAGGCCAGTTGTGTCTGGTAGTCAAACCATTGTTCTGTAACGACTTAGCGGCATTTGACGATTCGTCCGATTGCCGCCCGTCCCGGCAGTCCATGCCGCGGGCGGCACAGATTGCCGAACGGCAGTGAGTCAGCTCAGCCGCGCATTGAACTGCGTGCCGAGTGCCCGACCCGTCGTCGCAGCCGGCGTGCGCGGTGCAGCACCGTATGCCCCAGGCGCCGTCATGCCACGCTCAGTCGCCACCGTACGCGTCGCCGGTTGCGCCGCCGGCTTCGCGGCCGACTTCTTCGCCGCCGGCTGCGGATTCGCGTTCGCCATCATCATCACCACCGCGTCACGAGCCAGACCCGTCTTGCGCGCAATGTCGAGCGCATCGGCCCGCGCACCCTTCAGTGCACGCGTCGGCACCTTCGACACCGGCGTGGACACTTTGATCGTCTTGTTCGACCCGCTCTTGCGACGCGGACGCGCCACCACCGCCTGCTCGGGCGACACCGACTTCATGCCCATTGGCGTCAGCCAGCGCGTGAAGCCACTCGCCGCGGACGGTGCCGTTGCCGGGACCTCGGCCGTGCGGCGACGATTCTTCCAGATCGTGACCAGCGCCAGCGTCAGCACGATCACGAGCACACTGCCGACGATCATGGCATCCACCTGTTCATCCACACCGATGCGCTCCACGATCCCTATCGCCTCGGTGCGCAGCTGGTCGACAGTGAACTGTGGCATCAGGCGACTTCCTCGCGCAGCGGGCTGAGTTCCGTGCGCAGCTTCTGCAGCGCCTTGGAGCGGATCTGCGACACGCGGCTCTCGGTGAGCTGCAGGATGTCGGCGATCTCGTGGAGCTTGAGTTCCTCGAAGTAGTACAGGCTGAGCACCGTGCGCTCCTGTTCCTTGAGGCGCAGGATCGCGTCGCGCAGGTGATGCACTTCCTGCTCGCGATTGATCACATCGTCCACCGAGTCGTTGCCCTCGTCGGCCAGCACTTCGATCGGCGTCGGAGCCAGCGTCTCGGTTTCACTCGGGCTGCGATCGAGCGGCACGTGATGCGCGCCTTCGACATCGGAACGCCACTTCCACAACGTCTGCAGATCGACGCCGAGATGGTCGGCGACCTCGCGATCACTCGGGTTGCGACCGAGCACGCGGCCCAGCGTTTCGCGTGCCTGACTGATCTCGCGCGTCTTGCGGCGAATCGAGCGCGGTACATGATCCTGGCGACGCAGCTCATCGAGGATCGCGCCGCGAATGCGCGGGGCGGCGAAAGTGCTGAAGGCCAGTCCGCGATCGACATCGAACGCTTCGAGCGCCGACATCAGTCCGATCGAGCCGGAGCTCACCAGTTCATCGAAATCCGCCTTCACCGCCAGCGTCTTCGACATCTGCCGTGCGACGTGATGCACGAGACCGAGATGCTCCTTGAGCAGTTGTTCGCGGGCATCCGGATCGCCGGTGGCCATCGAGCGCCACAGCGAGATCTGCGGGTCCATCGTCGGCTCCTTGCGCTTGGTCGCAGGCGCAACGTTGCTGCGAGTCGTGGTTGTGAGTGTGGCGCGCGGCGACCGCGCGACAATCCGCGCGTCGGTCGCTGGCACCAGCGGGATGATGGCGTTGGCGGCAGCTTCGATCACCGGCTGTGACGCGGTGATCATCGGGCGTCGGGTCCTGGCGGAGTTGGTCATGCGGCCACCTGTGCGGCCACGAGGCCGAGTGATGCGAGGATGCGCTGTAGCGCGGGCTTGAGATCGGCGGGAACATCGAGACCATCGGTCAGCCAGCGCGCGGGAAGGGCCAGCAGTGCAGCGAGATCGGCAACACCGGTATCACCCGGCACATCATCGAGTTTCGAGAGCAGCAGGTGCGTCGGCTTCATGGCGGCGTGGGTATTCCATGCGGTATTGGCGACGTCGAGCCGCAGACCGGCCGGCACGACGAGGTGGATTTCGTCGGGGCGCATTGCGCGCAGCATCGGCCACCACTCTTCCTCCCGCGCGCCCGACTTCGGGCTGCGACCGGGCGTGTCCACGAGGATCACATCGAGCGAGTTGAGCTGCGCGATCGCGTGCGCGGCATCGTTGGCGTCATACGCCACTTCGAGCGGACAGCCGGCGATCTCGGCATATGTCGCGATCTGCTCCAAACCGGCGACTCGGAAGGTGTCGAGCGTGATCATGCCGACACTCCAGGTGCCGAAGGCATGCACGTTCGACGCGAGCTTGGCGATCGTCGTCGTCTTGCCGGCACCGGTCGGGCCGACCAGCGCGATCACATACGGCCGCTTCCCACTCCGGGTGGACGGCAGTGGCAGGTGCGTCGGCGTCAGCGTCGCGCGGAACGCATCCACATCCGCCGCCGCCGCCGCCACGACTTCCACCATCGACTCGCCGCCGTCCTTCACCGTGCGCGTGTGCAGGACGATCGCGTCGTCACCGAAAAACGCCTCCGCGCTGCGCGCGACCGATGTGAGGTCACGGGCTCGGAATGTCTCAAGACGCATACGGCAACTCCCAGGTGGCTACGGACGTGAGATTGACCGACGCCGGCAATTCGGCGAGGCTGATGACCGGCACATTCGGCAGCACCGGCTCGATGAGGCGGCGCACGCCGACGCGGAGCGTCGGCGGTACGATCAGCGGCAACGGGCGGCCTTCGACCGCGTGCTGCGTCGCGATGTCGTTCAGTTCGCGCAGCAGTGTGGCGAGCGTGTCGGGATTCAGCAGCGACATGCCCTGCTGTGTGCCGCGCGGGCTGAACAGGCCGTTGAGTGCCGATTCGAGCTTTCCGCCGATCGTCACGCCGCGCACACTGCCGGTCATGTCGAGGAACAGGCGGCTGATCGAGTTCGACAGCGAGCGACGAACGACTTCGGTGAGCTGCTCGGGATCCTTCGTCAACTCGGCGGCATCGCCAAGTGCTTCGAGGATCGACACGAGGTCACGAATCGGTACACGCTCGCGCAGGAGGCGCTGCAACACGCGATGCAGCGTGCCAAGGTTGATGCGATTCGGAATGATCTCGTCGACGAGCGCCGGATGACTCTTCTTCAGCGCGTCGACCATCTCCTGCACATCCTGACGACCCAGCAGATCCGCCGCGTGCGCCTTCAGTGTTTCCATCAGATGCGTGGCGATCACCGTGCTCGGCTCGACGACGACCCAACCGGCGGCTTCCGCTTCGACACGTGACGCCGTAGTGATCCACTTCGCTGGCATGCCGAAACTCGGATCAACGGTGTCCATGCCGTCGATGTCCTGCATCACGCCACCGGTGTTCAATGCCAGCAGGAAGCGCGGCATCACTTCGGCGCGTGAGACTTCGGACCCGCGGATCTTCACGATGTATTCGTTCGCGGGCAGCCGGATGTCATCGCGAATGCGGATCGCCGGCACCAGAATGCCGAGTTCCTGTGCGCCCTGCTTGCGCAGCAGCGAAATGCGCTCGAGCAGATCGCCGCCCTGCTTTTCGTCGATCAGTGGAATGACGGCGTACCCGACTTCCAGTTCGATCGGATCGATCTGCAACAGATCCTGCATCGGATCGGTGGTCGCAGGCAGCGCCGGTTTCGGCAAGTCCGCGATCAGTTGCGCCGCTTCGGTGCGCACTTCCATCGCGCTGGCCGATCGTGCGACGAACGCCATGGTGCCGGCGAGTGCAAGGAACGGGAACGCCGGCAGACCAGGCATCAGGCCGAAGCTGGCCAACACGCCCGCGGCGATCCACAGCGACCGTGGCTGCCGTGCGAGCTGGCCGCTGATCACGTCTCCCATACCGTTGCCGTTGTTGGCGGAGTTCGTGACCATCAGACCGGCGGCGACCGAGATGATCAGCGCCGGGATCTGACTCACGAGACCTTCACCAACCGTGAGCATCGTGTACTTGTTTGCGGCCGCACCGATCGTCAGCCCCTTCTGCATCACGCCGATGACGATGCCGCCGAGAATGTTGATGCCGGTGATGAGCAGCGCGGCGACCGCGTCACCCTTCACGAACTTCGATGCGCCGTCCATCGAGCCGAAGAAATCGGCGGCCTGCGACACGCGTTCGCGGCGATGACGGGCCGCGGCTTCGTCGATCAGGCCCGCGGCGAGATCGGCGTCGATGGCCATCTGCTTGCCGGGCATGGCGTCGAGTGTGAAGCGAGCGGCGACTTCGGCCACGCGACCAGCGCCCTTCGTGATGACGACGAAGTTGATCGCCAGCAGGATCAGGAAGACGACGATGCCGACGACGTAGTTACCGCGCAGGATGAACGTGCCGAACGCCTGGATGATGCTGCCGGCGTGGCCTTCACCGAGGATCAATCGCGTCGAGCTGACGTTCAGGCCGAGGCGAAAAAGCGTGAGGATGAAGAGAACGGCGGGGAACGACGAGAATTCGAGCGGATCCTTCGTGGACAGCGCGACGAGCAGGACGACGAGTGCGCTGGCGATGCTGGCGGCGAGCAGCAGATCGAGAATGACGGCGGGCAGCGGCACGACGAGCAGCGAGATGATCGCGACGACGCCGATAGCGAGTGCGATTTCCGCGGCGCGTGCGGGCTTTGCCGCACCTGACGGAAGCGCTGCTGCCACTGCGCTCACGCGCGAATCTCCGAGCGTGTGCGAGCGGCGGGAGCGTCATACGTGGTGCCGATCCGTTGGGACGGTGCGCGGAACCGGGTGATGCGAGCGGCGGGTACATCGAGACGGCGGGTGGATCCGTTCGACGGCGCGTCGTACCGGCTGACGGTGCGCGCGGCGGGCGCGTCGTAGCGGCGGGTGTGCCCGTCGGCCGGCTGAGAGCCGTAGCCGGAGCGGAGCACTGCGTTGCTGGCAGCCATGAGCGTGTACCTCAGGCCGCGAACTGGGGGAGCCCGCGGAACAGCTCGGTCGTGAACTTCACGAGCAGCTGTACCATCCACGGCAGCGCGACCAGAAAGATGGCCGAGACGCCGACCAGCTTCGGCAGGAAGACGAGGGTCTGTTCCTGGATCTGGGTGACGCTCTGGAAGATCGAGACGCAGAGGCCGATGCCGAGGGAGACGGCCAACATCGGGGCCGAGACCAGCAGCGAGAGCAGGATGGCGTTGCGAGCGAGATCGACGATCTGTGCGTGTGACATGAGCCGTGGGGTATGGGACGGTCTCATGCAGAAGCACGCGCGGTGCCAATTCAGTGGGCGTGCTCAGCCGTGCGTTAAGGCGTTATTTCATATAGAGTTAGCCGCCTTATTGATGGGGCTGTTGTACTCGGATGTTTCTCCCATCCGGCAGCCTTTGCCGAGTGCTGGGGCGGCGCACATTGCCGCTGCCAGTCGAAGCGGTCGCTCGCGTCGGAGCGGATGTTTTACTCGGCTCGCTGGAACCGCAGTCTCGCGCAGAGACGCAGAGACGCAGGGAGCGCAGAGAGGCGCACACACTCGAGTTCATTCCGCGGCGAGATGCATCAATGCACTGCACGACCATTCATTTTTTGAAATGCCTGTCACGCATGCGGAGGGCTGCCTGCGCCGTCGCTTGGTGTTCCCCGCGCTCCCTGCGTCTCTGCGCGAGATCGCAGTGCGATTGATTTCGGGATCGCGCGAGCCCGGTTGACGATGCCGCGCGCGCGTAGAAGTCAGCGCGCCGGCGCGGCGCTAGTCGTCGATGGTGTGCGTGCCCGCCCAGGCGCGGCCGAATTTGGCCTTCTGCCGCATCACGAACGCCAGCACTTCCGCGACCGCCACGTACAACTCGATCGGGATCTGCGTTCCGGGCATCGCGCGGCTGGCGAGCAGTGCGCGCGCCACCGGAATGTTCTCGATCACCGGCACGCCGTGCTCGAACGCGAGTTTCTTGATCTTCTCGGCCACCATGCGCTGGCCGATTGCGACGATGATCGGCGCCGGTGCGATCGTCGGGTCGTACCTGATCGCGACGGCAATGTGAATCGGGTTCACGATCACCACGTCGGCCGTCTTCACATCCTGCATCATGCGCTTGCGCATCAGTGCGCGCTGCGCGGTGCGGATGCGTTGCTTGATCATCGGGTCGCCGTCGTTGGCACGACTCTCGTCCTTCACTTCCTGCTTGCTCATCATCAGGCCCTTGTGCCAGCGCCACCAGCTGAAGCCATAGTCGGCGGCACCGAGCGCGATGAACGTGATGCCGGCGTGTTTCAGCAGGCCGATCGCATGCTTCTGGAAGAGCAGCGCCACACCCATCGGGCCACCCTGGGCCAGCGCCAGCACGTCTTTCCACATGTCGTCCACGGCGCTGTAGACCACCGCGCCGATGATCACGAGCTTGATCACGCTCTTGATCAGATCGGCGAGCCCCTGCATGCCGAGCAGGCGCTTCAGGTTGTTGAGTGGATTGAGCTTGTTCAGCGACGGCTCGAGCGCCTTGGGGCTCAGGGTGCCGCGGGCCTGCAGTGCGGCAATCGCGAATGCCACGCCGGCGAAGGAGCCGAGCAGCAGCGACAGCTGGCCGAGCGTTCGCCAGCCGAGGGCGATGGTATCCACCAGCAGGTCCTGCGGCGAACGCAGATTGGCGCCGGCGTTGTAGAGGCCCACGCTCATCGTCTGCTCGAGATACCTGCCCATCGTCGGCGCGATGTTCGCGAGAATCATCGCCGCGCCAAAGAGCATCGCGGCTGTGGTCAGTTCGGCGCTGCGTGGAATGTTGCCCTTGGCACGCTCGTCGCCGAGTCGTTTGCCAGTGGGTTCTTCTGTCTTGTCCGCATCGTCAGCCATGCGCGCCGACTACCTGATTCCGGCGAGCATCGGCCCGAGTATGCGATTCAGCAGCCCGTCGTTGTACGACGCCCAGCCGGTGAACCAGACGGAGGTCAGGCTGAGGCCGGCCGCGAGCGTGAAGAGACCGGCAACGATCTGCAGCGGGAAGGCGACCGTGATGATCTGCAGCTGCGGGGCGGCGCGCGTGAGAATCGCCAGTGCCACGTTCGTGAGCATCGTCGCCGCCATGACCGGCGCGGAAAACAGCACGCCAAGTGACAGCAGCGTGCCGCCGAGTTTCGCCATCGCGAGCATGCCGGCACTCAGATCGGGCACGGTGCCGATCGGCATCACGTCGAGAGACGCGCCGAGGCCATCGATCATCACCAGATGACCGCCACTCGAGAGCAGCAGCAGTGTCACGAACGCCGTCATGAACTGGCCGAGCACCGGCACCTGAATGTTCGTCATCGGATCGAGTACGCTGGCACCGGCGAGTCCCATCTGCACCGACATCATGTCGCCGGCGGCACTCGCGGCACCGATCACCATCGCAGCGCCCAGCCCGAGGCCGAATCCGATCAGCGTCTCACTGCAGAATGCGAGCGGGGTGATCGCCGGAGTACCGTGCATGTGTGCGCGTGCGACCGGCACCAGCACCACCGCGAAGATCACGATGATCGCGGTGCGCAGCTTCATCGGCACCGCCTTGTTCGAGAACACCGGCGCGATCAGCAGCAGTCCACCGATGCGGAATGCGAGCAGAATGAACGTCGCGGCGCCACCGGACGTGAACAGATCAGGCACGGCCGCCGACGCGGCTTGCATCAACGGAAGCTCTGTACGAGGCCGGTGACGACGAGTCCCCATCCATCGACGAGCACGAAGAGGAGCAGCTTGAACGGCAGCGAGATCATCGCCGGTGGGAGCATCACCATGCCCATGCTCATGAGCACCGATCCGACGACGACGTCGATGACGATGAAAGGCAGGAACAGGGCAAAGCCGATCTGGAACGCGGTCCGCAGTTCGCTGGTGACGAACGCGCTCATGAGCACCGTGAGCGGCACGGCTTCGCGTGATTCGGGTTGCTTGATCTCCGCCAGGTCGACAAAGGTCTGCAGATCCTGGTCCCGGACCTGTCGCAGCATGAATGCCTTGAACGGCACCACGGCACGCGACATCATCTCGACCTGCTCGATCTTGCCATCCATCCACGGCTCGAGCGCGTTCGTGTTCACGTCCTTGAGCGTCGGTCCCATGACGAAGCCGCTCAGCAGCAACGCCATCGCAGCGAGCAGCTGGCCAGGCGGGGCTGACTGCGTGCCGAGGGCCGTTTTGAGAAAGTGCAGTACGATCAGGATGCGCGTGAAACCAGTCATCATCAGCAGCAGCATGGGCAACAGCGAGAGCAAGCCCATCATGATCACGACACCTACGGTGCCGCTCATGCGGAGCCCGTCACCTTGCGCGTTGCCGCCAAGCTTCAATTCCATCTGCGGCGAAAGCTTCGAGATCATGCTGTCGGCGCGGCTGGCCACACGCTGCGCCTCGGCGGTCGTCAACGGGCCGGTACCTTGCGCGCGCTGCTGCAATGCTGCGATGTCACGTGCCTGCGGTGCCGGCATCAGCGGAGCGATCGTCGGCACACCGCCGGTGTTCGATGCGGTCTGTGCTGGCTTGGTCGGACGCGGCGACTGCACCTGGGGATCGGTCCGCACCGGGAGATCGCGCGGACCTTTCTGCGCGGGGCCTGGCGGCAGCGTACGAAGGCCCGGCTGACTGGCGGGCTGCGTGGTGGGTGCTGCGGACGGCGTTGCGGCGCGAGTCGGCGTTGCCTGTTGGGCGTACGCAACCGACGACACGAGCGCGCCGATCATCAGCAGAAGCATCCGGGCGGCGCGACCGTTGATCGCATCGCCGAGCAGCCGGGGAAAACTGATCGCTGGTGCGACGTCGGCCGGCTCGGGCGCCGGCAGCGCAGCAGTTCCCCCAGTCGCGGGCATCGTGAACAGCGTGCGCACACCGCCATCGCCGACACTCACGCCGATCAACAGGTCACCGCGCTGGACGATGGCGATGCCCTGACGCTGACCGAGCGGAATGCGCTGCACGACGGCGAACGTGTCGGTGCCATCGGCCTGCATCGTGCCGGGCAGAAACCGCTTCGCGAGTTTCGCGACGAGCAGCACCAGACCGAGTACGAATGCCAGCGTGGCGAGCATGCCGGCATAACCAGCAAACGTCATCCGACGAGCTCCGCGCTGCTCGCGCGGCTGATGATGCGTGTGACGCGCACACCGAAGTTCTCGCCGAGCACCACCACTTCGCCTTCGGCAAAGCGCCGATCGCCGACATAAATGTCGATCGGCTCACCGGCCAGCCGCTCGAGCTGCACCACCGAGCCACGACCGAGCTGCAGAATCTCCTGCACCGACATCGTCGTGCGACCGAGTTCGATCGATACGGGCAAGGTCAGGTCCATCAGCATGCTCATTGGTACTTCGCCGTTGGCGCCGATGGCTGCGTCGAGTTCGGAATAGTCGTTGGAGAAATCGTCGGCGGCATTCGCCGGGCTCGCGTCCTGCAGCGGAATGCCCGCGTTCTTGGCAGCGATCAGCGCTGCAATCTCATCCTGGTTCATGGCGTGTCCGAGTCTGACTGAGTGAGCGTGCCGATGATGCGATTTGGTGCGATGCGTCCGTCGGTGATGCGCGCGGCCAGCTTGCCGCCGATGCGACCGGCTGTTGCCACGAGGCGCTGCTGACCGGAGACCGTGATCGAGAGCAGCGAGTTTGCACTGAGACCGGTGTTGATCACCGAACCGGGTGTGAGCTGTGTCAGATCCTTCATCGACAGTCGGAACTCAGGCAGTCGCGCGGCAACCGGGACGCTCGTGTGGCGCAATGAGGTTTCCGTCTGCCGGCGCTGCGTCTTCAACTCTTCGATGCTGCGCGCTGTGCTCGACACGCGCCGCGTGTCGGCACTCGTGAAGTATTCCTCGAGCGACGCGAACGGCAGGCAGATCATCATCAGCGACGAGATGTTGGTGGCCGTGATCTCGACGTTCGCCACCAGCACGGGATCTTCGCGCGCGCACACCTGCAGGATTTCCGGCGAGGCCTCGAACCCGCTGAGCTGCAGCTCGATCGGCATCACTTCATGCCACACGTCACGCACGATCGACGAGACACGATCAGCGACGATGCGTACGGCGTCCTGTTCGAGCGCGGTGAGCGGGCGATTCAGGAGAGTGGGGGCACTGCCACCACCGAACAATCGGTCGACGAGGAAGAACGCGAAGTCAGTGCCGAAGTCGATGACACCCTGCAATCCGTTCTTGCCATTGATGTCCATCACATAGCTGCAGCAGGGCGTCGGCAGCGACAGCGTGAATTCGCCGAAGCTGAACTGTTCGACACTCTGCAGCCGCACCTCGACCTGGCCGCGCACGCGGGACATCAGGTAGCTCTCGAGGTTCTTCACCATGCGCTCGTACATCGCCTCGATGGTGCGGAGGCGTTCCTTCGAGATGCGATGCGGGCGCCGGAAGTCGTAGCGCTGCACTTCCATCTGCGGCGGCGGTGGCTTGCGACCACTGGCCGCCAGATCGAGCGCGCTGCCGGCCGCGCCGCCGAGCAGACGGTCGATCTCGCTCTGATTGAGGGTATCGTTCGCCATCGTCAGCGCATCACTGGATGACGAACTGCGGAAAGCTGACGCGCTTGATGGCCTTCGGCTTCTTCGTGATCCTGCTCACGAGTTCGCGTATTTCGACCTTCAGCGGTTCACGCGCGGACACTTCGGCCAGTTCGTCGACCGTCTTCCCGCCGACGAGCGCGAGCACGGCATCCTTGATCTCGGCGTCGCGCAGCTTCATCGCTTCGACGCCGGTGGAATCGGCCATGTCGAAGGCGACGGAAAGCATCAGGAATCGGGTACCGCCGGAGCCGGCGGGGTTCAGTACCAGATCGCTGATCGTGTAGAGCGGCGGCTTGCTCTCGCCACCCTCCCCACCCTTCTTGGCGTGTGCTTCAGCCGCGGCGGCGATCTCCTCTTCGGTGCTGTCCTTCTTGGTGGCGTGCGCCGCGACGTCGGTCGCCGTGAGCAGATCGCTCGTGAAGCCCGACACGACTTTCGGGGCGATGACCTTCATGCCGACGAAACCGCCGGCACCGATGCCAGCCAGCGCCATGACAAGTGGCATGACGAACGCAGGCAGACTCTTTTTCTTGGGCTCGGTCCCTTCGTCGGGAGCAGTCTCTTCTTCGGCCATGGGGCGATCCGGATGAACGTGGTGACGGCGTACGTCTGGCCTCGTTCAAAGCAGCGGACATGCCAGACCGGCCTGAGGCGGTCACCGGCGTCGAAGTTGTTGTGGTGTCGATGTTTACGTGCTTTCGCCTGACGCCGTTCAGCGCGGCGGAAACGACCAATCGGCAAGCTTTGCCGAGCCCACGGCGTCCAAAGTTGCCGGTCGGGGAAACAGTTGGCGCAGGCGGGGTCAGCGGGAGCAGCCCGTAGGCGGAGAGCGGCGTGCTGCCGCCCTCCGCCGAACCGGAGGCTTTTACCGCTTCAGGTTGACGAGCTCTTCGAGCATCGTGTCGCTGGTGGTGACCATCTTGCTGTTCGCCTGGAAGCCGCGCTGGGCCACGATCATGTTCGTGAATTCCTGCGCCAGGTCCACGTTCGACATTTCGAGCGCGCCGCTGGTGAGGAAGCTCTGGCTGCCCTGGAGCGCGTAGCCGAGCACGGCGCCGCCCGAATTTCCGCTGGTGGCGTACATGTTGTCGCCCGTGCGGAGCAGGCCAGCCGGGTTGTTGAAGTCGGCCAGCGCGATCTGCGCGAGCGTCTGGTTGACACCGTTCGTGAACGAGCCGCTGATGACGCCGAGGCGGTCGATGCTGAAGTTCTGAAGCTGGCCGCTGGTGTAGCCGTCCTGGTCGCGCAGCACGGCGGTGCCGTTTCCGGCGAACTGCGTGAGCCCCGACAGCGTGCCCGCCACACCAGCGCCGGCCACCTGTGCGCCGAAGTTCATCGTGACCGACATCACCGAGCCACCCGGGCCGTTGATCGTGATGGTCGGGTTGGCGACGCCGGAGCCGGCACTCGGGCCGCCGGTAATCGTCGACTGCGTGAGGAGCGCCGTGGCCGGATCGAACGTGAAGGATCCCGTCACGCCCGCGGCGCCCGGCGTACCGGCGCTGAGCGAGTAGCCGGCCGGCAGTGTCGCGGCATCGACCTGCCAATCCCAGGTGTTGGCACCCGTCTTCCACATCCAGATCTTCGTGTCGACTTTGTTGCCAAGTGCGTCGAACATGCCGATCGACCCGTTCGTGAACGAGCCCGCGTTGGCCGTCACTGCGCGTGTATCCGGACCGAAGCCGCCAAGCAGCGGGCCGGCGCCGTCGGGGTCGGCCGCGTTGAAGATCGCGGCGGAGGAGTTGAGGTTGCCGGCCAGCGTGACCCGGGTCGTCGCATTCGCCGCAACCTTCTGCCCGAACGGCAGCACGATGTCCTGCACGGTGTCATTCAGGACACCGTCAACCGCCATCTTGCCCTGCACGATGAAGCCGTTCGTCGGCGACACCATGCGACCCTGCGCGTCGAGCTGGAAGTTGCCGGATCGTGTGTAGTACGTCTCGGCACCCTTTCGCACGACGAAGAATGCGTTGCCCTGCATGGCAAGGTCGGTGTTCACGCCGGTCGTTTCGACGTTGCCCTGCGTGAACAGCTGGTCCACGGAACCGATCAGCGAGCCGAGGCCGATCTGCACCGGGTTCACACCGCCCTGGTCTCCGGGCGGACGGCTCGCACCCTGCAGCAGCTGCGCGAAGCCTTCCTTGAATGTGACGCGGCCGCTCTTGAATCCGACCGTGTTCACGTTGGCGATGTTGTTGCCGATGACGTCCATGCGGAGCTGGTGATTGCGCAGACCAGAAACGCCGGCAAAGAGGGAACGAAGCATGTGAGTTGGGGATGGGGGTGGTGAAGTGCGAACTGCGGGGCGTCGCCAGTGGTGGCGACGGACATCGGGAGCGGTTGCGGCGGAATGCAGCCGCGGGCAGCGACTACTTGGTCTTGCTGACTTCCGTCACTTCGGAGAGCGGGATCTGCAACTGACCGATACCGTAGACCGGACCTCTGCTGCTGTTGCTGACACTGTTCACGACGCCGCGGATCGCGGTCGTCCACGCGGCGGGCTTGCTCGCGTCGCTCGACGTCACGGAGACTCTGTACACGCCGGTCGGCAGATTCCTGAGCGCCTGGCCGACGACGATTTCACTGTTGCCGCTCGGCAACGACCCCATGTCATAGCTCGTGATCGCGGCGCCACTGCGGGCATCGAACACGTTCAGCGTGGACGGACCGCCGTTGCCGGAGAGCAGCAGTGACTCGGTGCCGGACCCGGTGAGCTCGAGCAGATCGCTGTTCGCGGTCACCGTGCGTCCGATGTTGTTCGACGCCGTACCCGCCGTGATCTGGTTCATCAGCGACGTTTGCGCGGTGGCCTGTGCGGTGAGGGCCTGGTTGATGTTCGCGAGCTGTTCGACACTCGAGAACTGCGCGAGCTGCGCCGCCATCTGACTGCTGTCGGCCGGGCTCTGCGGGTCCTGATTCTTCATCTGTGCGATGAGCAACTTGAGGAAGTCATCCTTGCCGAGCGTCGGTCTCCGGCTCGCCGTGGCGGCGGGGCTCGCGGTGCTGGCGACCGTGGTCAGTGCGCTGGCCGGCCACGCGCTGGCCGTACTGACAGGTGCGGTAGTGCTCATCGGCGATCCTCCGGTTGCTCGCGGCGCGAGCGGTGACGCGGATCGTCCGGTGACGATCGCGGGGTGTGACGTGCGGTGTCGCGGGCGAATGCCTCGCGCTGCAGCTGCTGGTCGCGCGACGACTGATCGCGCGTGTTGCTCTGGGCCTGGTTGTCGGCCGCGGCCCGCATCGCGGCGAGTTCGATCGTCGGTGCGACCGGCTTCGACAGTGTGACGGTGTCGGTGTTGCGTGGTGCGCCGGCCTGCACGCGCACGCCATCGGCGCTCAAGCCGCGCCGTTCGAGCGCCTCGCGCAGCTCACCCAGACGATCGGTCAGCGCGGCGGCCTGCTGTGCGTTGCCAAGGCCCAGCCGTGCGTCGACGTTCGTACCGCGCGTGTCAATGCGGATCTGATCTTCGACTCCGTTCGCGTTGTCCATGCGGAGCAGCACGCTGTTGAGCGGCCTGGCATCCTGCGTGGCCTGCAGATCCATCAGGTGCGAAATACGATCCGCCATGTTCACGGCCGTCGTCGGCGTCGCGACGCGCATGACCGCTGCGGCGTCCGATGATGTGGCGATGTTCGGTGCTCCCGTCACAGCGAGCGGGGACAGGTTGTCGCTCGCCGCAGCGGGCGCTACGGACGTGGTGCCGGGACGCGCGACACTCGCCACCTTGGCGACCTGCGCCACTGACGCGACCCGAGCGACCTGCGCGACATTCGCGACCTGGGCCATCCTCGATGCCCGTGCCTCGCTGCGGCCACCGCTGTTCACGTCGGCGCGCATCTGACGCGCGGCGTCTCCCGCATCGCCCTGCAGATCGTTCAGCAGGTTGCCAAGCGTGTCACCGGAGACTGCGGCATCCGACGGCAGCTCGAGATGGCCGGGATCGCGCGCACCAAGCGTGCGCAATCCCTCCTGACGTGCGACGGCGGCGAGTCGTGCATAGCCGGCGGGATTCTGCCACGAGCCATCCACCACCAGATCGGCGGCGAGTCCCTTGCCGTGCTTCGAGTTCTTCGTCCACGTGACGATCGCGCCGGGCGTCGTGCGGCCCTGTGCGAACAGCGCATCCTGACGCGCCTGTGAGCGCACCGTCTCGACGACCTTCACCGAGTGCCCGAATTCATCACGCATGCGAGCGATCACCTTCTCGAGGCGATCGCGGAACGCGGGATCGAGTGCGGCCACGTCTGTCTGCATCGCCGTGACATCCGTGCGGCTGGCGCCGGCCGCGGGAGCCGGGAATGCTGCCGCGGTCACAGCGGGCGTCGCCGGCGTGCGATCAGGGGAGGCGACCGGCGCGGCACCCGTTGCCGGCGACGCAGCCATCATCGATGTCAGTGCTGAGGTCGTGCCGTCGGTTGTGCTGCCGATTGTGCTGTCGATTGTGCTGTCGATTGTGCTGTCGGTCAGCGCAGATGCCGGTGCGTCGAAGTGGTCTTCAACCAGCGCGTTGTCGGACAGGGCCGGCTGCGATGCGACGGGGTCGCTGAGCGCCGCGCCCGTTGCCACGTTGTTCGGTGACGCCGCGGCTGAGGTGCTGTCAGATGGGGTCTCCTGGACCGGCGGCTGCGTCGCCGACGGCACAGGAATCGGCAGCTGCGAGACGAGCTGCAGCGCCGCTGCCATTGCGGCATTTGTCGTGGACATATCAACGATCACGTCGGCCGTCGCATCTGGCGCGAGTTCAGTCGTGTTCTCGGGGATCGGGATCATCACCGGCATCGACTGCAGCGCATTGTCCACCGGCATCGCAATCGTCTGATCCTGCGGCGGTGCCGCCGAATTCACGATCGCTGGCGCAGCGGCCAAGACATCGAGTGGCGTGTCGGTGACCGTGGCGATCGTCGCAGCATCCACCGTCACGCGCGACGACGGCGCTGGATCGGTGGGCGCATCGGTCATCGCCGGTTGCGACGCCACCGGATCGGGCAGCGTCGCCGTCTCCGGAGCGTCCTTGCGTGTGGCAGCGTACTTCATCGCGCCACTCAACATCAATGCCTGGACCGACGCGCGCTGCTGCACACTGCTCGGTGCACGCGGTGCGGCATCATCCTCTCGGCGGACCGGCGCGCGATCACTGCGGGCAACATCGCGGGCAGCATCGCGGGCAACATCCCGCATGCATTCACGCGCGGTCGGTGCGGCGTGTGTCGGCGCGCGATGCGATGGCGCACGATCCGCGCGGGCCGTCGCGAGTGACGCGGCGAACGTGTCCTTTGCCGCATCCGACGCGCGACGATCCGTCGACGCCGACGGAGGCACATCGCTGCGTACACGCACCGGCGCCTGCGGGAGAAAAGGGATGTGGCTCATTCGTCGTCTCCACCACGCTTCGGCTGCATCTGTGCCAGCGTCGCAGCGCGTGGAGCAGGCAGGCTCGTGAGAATGGCGGCAGCCTGCTTGTTCGACAGGAGGTTCAGAATGACAGCCACGTCGTGATCGGTCATCTGCGCGAGCACGCGTGAGGCATCCTTCGCGCTCATCGTCGCGAAGATCTTGGCGAGGCGCTTCTGATGCGCCTCCGTGTCTGCATCTGCAGCGCTCGCGGGCTCAGCCGGCTTGGCGCTCGACGGCTTGGCGCCCGCGGGTGTCGCTGCCACAACGGGTGCGGTGCTCGGCTTCGTCACAACGGGCGCAGCGTGTGCTGCTGCCGACGCATGCTCGGTCGGCGCTGCGGCCGTGGGCTCCGCCGTCTTCGTCGATGCGGCAACCGGCGCGGGCGTCGAGTCGTGCGTCGCCGCCGGTGCTGCGGCCTCCGCGCCGTGCTCCGGCGTGCCATGCGCGCTGCTGTCGGCGGCGTGCGTCGAATCACCGACGGGTTTCAATCCGTGCTTCTGCGCATTCGTGACGGCCGCGGTATGCGCGGCTGCCGCCTTGTAGACGCCGAAGAAGCCGCCACCACTCATTCCCATCAACAAGCCGATGAGGAGTGGCATGATGAGCTTAACCATTGGTGGAGCGCTCCGGATCGGTGGGGGAGGTATCTGCGTTGTGGAATCGGGTGAGCGCGATCTCGTCCATCAGCACGCGATCAGCGCTCTGTTCGGCGGCGCGGTGCGCCTCTTCCTGCTTTTCCTTCAGCGTGTGCAAGGCATGCTTGGCCTGGAACGCGGCACGCAGTTCATCCTGCGCACGCTTCACGAGACTGTCCGCCGTCACCACGCTGCTATCGGCGAGCACGAGGCGCTGATCGAGCGCGCCGAGCACGAACTGCATCTGCTGCAGTGCACCGACTGACGAGCCGGCGTTACTGGCGGTGGTCAGCGTCTGACGTCCGCTGGAGCGCGCATCGGCGATTGCGTTTCGCACGTCGCGCGCCGCGTTCGCCTCGCCTTGCGCTTCGGCCAGCGCCACCGAGCGCGCTCGCTCGGCCTCTTCGCGCAGCTCGAGCACACGCTGCAGACGGAACTTGAAGCGGCTCACGCGACACCCCGCTGCTGCTGCATGAGGTGATCGAAGCGCGCCTGCAACTGACGCAGACGATTGACGGCATCATCCATCCCCGTGCTCTCGTGGGGCGGCTGACGCAGGAACGCCAGCAGCATGTCGCGCAGGCTGATCGCGGCGTCCACCAGCGGATCGCTGCCCTTCGCATAGGCGCCCACGAGAATCAGGTCTTCCTTCTCACGCCACGACGCCTCGAGCTGCAGCAGCAGGTTCGCAGCCTGCTTGTGCACATCGGCGATCAGCAGGTCGCGCACGCGACTCTTCGACTCGAGCACGTCGATCGCCGGGAAGTGACCCGCGCTCGCGAGCTTCCGCGTGAGTACGATGTGACCGTCGAGAATCGAGCGCGCCGCGTCAGCGATCGGCTCATTGAAATCGTCGCCGTCGACGAGCACCGTGTACACGCCGGTGATCCCGCCGACACGCGCGTTACCGGCGCGTTCGAGCAGGCGCGGGAGCGCCGCAAACACTGACGGTGGATACCCCTTCGTCGTCGGCGGTTCGCCGACGGCCAGGCCGATCTCGCGCCACGCCATCGCGACGCGCGTGATCGAATCGACCATCAACAGCACCTGCTTGCCCTGATCGCGGAAGTATTCAGCGATTGCCGTTGCCACCAATGCGCCACGCGCGCGGATGAGCGCGGCCTGGTCGCCGGTGGCGACGATGATCACGCTCTTCTTCAGCCCTTCTTCACCGAGCGAGTTCTCGATGAATTCACGCACTTCACGACCACGCTCCCCCAGCAGCGCGATCACGTTCACGTCGGCCTCGGCCTGCCGCGCAATCATGCCGAGCAGCGTACTCTTGCCGACACCGCTGCCGGAAAAGATGCCGATGCGCTGACCGTGCCCGATGGTCAACAACCCGTCGATTGCACGAACACCGGTCGGCATGGTGCTATGAATCACTTCGCGATGCAGCGGATTGGGCGGCTCGGCCTGCAGCGGGGCGCGCTCTTCGACATCCAGTTTGCCCTTGTCGTCGATTGGATGGCCGAGCCCATTCAGGATGCGGCCGAGCAATCCGGGACCGACATCGACGCCGAACGAGCGTCCGAGTGCGATGACACTCGCGCCAGGCGCGATGCCGTCGAGTTCACCGAGCGGCATCAGCAGGCAGCCGTTCTGGTGGAAGCCGACGACTTCGGCGAGCACGGAGCGCGCGTCGTTGGTGTTGGTGATGCGCGCCAGTTCGCCGAGGCCCATTTCGAGGCCGCTGACCTCGATGGCGAGGCCGACCACACGCGCCACGCGTCCGAAGGTCTGCAGGCGCGGCAGGTCCGCAATCCGGCGCGTCATTTCGCGCGCGACGAGTGTCTCAGGCATTGGTGTACGTCAGGCGACGATAGAGGCGCTCGAGGCCCGTGTCGACACGACCGTCCACGATCCGCTCGCGCCCCTCGACCACACACCCGCCCGGCTCGATGCGCGCGTCACTCACCCAGCGCACTTCGCGACCCTTCGTGATCACCAGCATTTCGTCGCTCGCCGCACGCTCGGCGGACTGCAGCGATTCCAGATCGCCCGGATTGACGCGGATCGACAGCGCCTGGTCCAATCCGAACTCCTGAATCGCGCGATTCACGATTTCGAGTACGATGTCGTTGGTGGTCGAGACTTCACGCGTCACCAACTGCTGCGCGACCGCGACGGCGATCGCCGCAATGTTCTCCTCGATGTTCGACAGCCAGCGCCCTTCACCGGCACGCAGGTCGTCGAGCGCACTCTCGGCCGCCATCATCGCGCCGCGCAGGCGCGCACGCTCGGCCATCTCACCCTGTTCCCGGCCTTCGGACATGCCGCGCAGATACGCGTCGTCGATCTCCGCCTGCCGCCCTGCAGCCGTCGCGGCCTCGGCGGCGGCGCGCGCGGTACGGTCGGCCACTTCACGTGTGTCGTCCGTTTTCACGTCGAAGAACGAGTGACGCGGCGCGGGCGCCGTACCAACGGATATCGGCATCCACAGCTCGGTGGACGTGACCGCGCTGACGATCGGCGGTGTGAGCCGCGTTCGGCCCGACGTGCCGAAGAGCGGCTCAAATGAGGACATCGTCGCCTCCCTTGCCACCGATCACGATCTCGCCCATTTCCTCGAGGCGTCGGACCTGTGCGACGAACGCCGTCTGCGCTGCTTCGACGTCCTTCAGGCGCGCCGGACCCATCATCTCCATCTCTTCCTGCAGTGCGGCCACCGCGCGCTGCGACATGCAGCCGAGGATCTTCGCCTTGAGTTCCGGGCTCGCCGCCTTGAGTGCAAGGGCGAGGCTCTTCGCTTCCACTTCGCGCAGCACGCGCTGGATCGCCTTGTCGTCGAGCGAGGACAGATCCTCGAACACGAACATGAGGTTCTTGATGACTTCGCAGAGCTCGGGATCGCGCTCCTCGACGCCTTCCAGCAGTTCCTTCTCGAGCGCGCCGGAGATGAAGTTCATCACCTCGGCCACCGCCTTCGGGCCGCCGGAGACGGTGCCTTCCGCCATGATCGACGAGGCCTCGGAACCGATGTGCTTCTCGATCAGCATCAGCATCTCGGGCTGCACCTTCTCCATGCCCGCCATGCGATACACGACTTCGCCGCCCTTCGAGGACGGAATTTCCTTCAGGATCGCGGCCGTGTGCTGCGGATCGAGATGCGCGAGCACCAGTGCGATGGTCTGCGGATGTTCATTGCGCAACGTGTTGCCGAGCTGCTGCGGATCGGCACGACGCAGGCGCGTGAGGCCGGCGGTGTCGGCCAGCTGACCCTGCACACGACGCAGGATGCTTGAAGCCTTTGCCGGGCCGAAGGCCTTCTCGAGCACTTCCTTCGCGTATTCCACGCCGCCGTTGGACAGCGAGCCGATACCGATCGCCGACTCGATCCATTCCTCGAGGACCATGTCGATGACATCGCCGGCTACTTCATCCATGCGTGCGATTTCGTACGAGAGCATGTCCACCTCGTCGGTGGACAGCTTCTGTGTGACCTTGGCTGCGGCGTCCGTGCCGAGTGCCAGGCAGAGCAAGGCGGCCTTCTGTCGCCCGTTGAGCGACTCGAAGGTGACGGTGCGTGGGAGGCGGGTAACGCTAGGCACTGCGCATCCAGTTGCGGAGGATCTTGGCGGAGACGTCGGGATAGGCCTCAGCCGTCGCGACGACACGTTCCTTGAGTGGATTCACGGGCATCGTCAGCGCCGAGTACACCTGCGGTGGTGCGTCTTCATTGCCGGTGCTTTCCGGCAGCTGTCCCATCGGATTGCCGGCGGAATTGAAATGGCCCTGTCGCGCGGCCGTCAGCGCCGCGGCGCGCGTATCGGCCGACTGCGCCTTGATCGTCTTCATCATCATCATCGCGATCACCATCGCGAGTGCGAGACCGACGAGACCAAGCGCGGGACGCTGCACCAACTGCACGGTGCGCATCACCTTCTCGCCGGTCGTTTCCGGCGGGACGGCGGTGGCTCCTTCAAATGCTGTGCTGACGACCTTCACCATGTCGCCGCGCGTCGAATCGAAGCCGACGGCATTCTTCACCAGCGCGGTGATCTGATCGAGTTCCGGCTGCGGGCGCGTCGTGCTCACACCCTTGGCATCGAGGCGATCCTTCACCAGCACCGACACGGTCAGCCGCTTGACGATGCCGGTGGCCGACTTGACGGTTTCGACGGTGCGCGAGTTGTCGAAGCTGCTGGCGACATTCGTGGATCCGGCACCGCCTTCGGTCCCGGGCGTGATCTCCGCCTTCTGTTCAGTGCTCAGCGCCTGCTTGTCGGGATCGACGACCTGCGACACGCGCTCGACCTGGTCGAAACTGAGATCGGCCGCGACGCTGACGGTGGCGTTGCCATTGCCGACGATCTGGTTGACCATCGTGCTGGCTTTCTCCGAGAGATGGTCTTCGACGGCGCGCTGCTGTTCGAGCTGCGCACTGCTGAGTGACGACGGATCGTTCTTGTCCACCATGCGCGAGAGCAGACGACCGCCGTCATCGAGCACGGCGACGCGCTGCGCTTCGAGGTTGTCGATGCTGCTGGCGACGAGCTGCGAGATACCGCGCACGACATCGGCTTCCGGGCGCTGGCCGTTACGCAGCTTGACGACCACGCTCGCTTCGGCCGGCGTATCACCGGCGCGACGGAACGCCTGCGTCTCCTTGATCGCGAGATGCACCTGGGCGCGTTCGATGCCTTTCATCGTGCTGATCGTGCGCTCGAGTTCCCCTTCGAGCGCGCGCCGATAGTTGATCTTCTGTGCGAAATCGGTCATGCCCCAGCTGGGCTGATCGAACAGCTCCATGCCCGGACGGCCCTGCGCCGGCAGGCCGGCGGATGCGAGCACGACGCGCGCGCGTGCCAGATCGGTGGTGGCGACGAGAATGTCCGTGCCACCGCGTTCCAGCTGATACGCGACGCCGGCGGCGTCGAGCGCATCGGTCATCTTGCCGACGTTCTCCAGCGGCACGCCGCTGAACGCCGCCACCATGTCAGGCTTCGTCGCCCAACGCGACAATGCCAGTATCGACAGCAGGGCCACGACGCCGACACCGATGATGGCGAGGCGACGCGGTCCCCCGATGCGTTCGAGCAGCTGTTCCAGTGCGGGAGGCATCGGAATCAGCTCTGCATGGACATGACTGTCCGGTAGGCGTCAACGACCTTGTTGCGCAGTTCGATCATCGTGTCGAGCGCGATGCCGGCTTCTGTCGCCGACGCCATCACCTGATGCAGCTCGACCTGTTCGCCATTCAGGAATCGGCGTGTCGTCTCGGCGCTCGTATCCTGGGCGGCGCTGACCTCGTTCACGGCGCGCGTGAGCACATCGCCGAACGTGGCGCCGTTGGACGACTCCGGCATGACCGGGACGGTCTTGCCACCCTCACCCGGCAGGCCGAAGTCGGCGACGCGTTGTGCGAACGCGGCAAAGCGATCGATGTTCATGTGCATCAGCCTCGAACGTCGAGATGAGCGCCACGCATGCCGATCGGTGCGGCAACGGGTGCGTCAGCCGTCATCATGCGACGGCCGTAGGTCAGCGGGCCGAGTGCCGCGCGACGCGCGAGCATGCGGGTCGTGTCGTCGGACGTGCGTGCGGTCATCGCGCGGTGTTCCTCGGTCGTCGTGGCATCGGCGGCGGTCTGCTGCGCCGATGCGTCGTCACCGCGCACGGCAACAGCGTCCTTGCGACGGAACAGATCGGGCAGCGCGCCGGCGACGCTCGGCAGCTGCGCGGTGAGCGGGGAGATGGCCATGACTCAGAGCTCCAGTGACTTGCGCAGGATCTGCTTCGCCGACTGGAACACCGTGGCATTCGCCTCGAACACGCGACGTGCATCGAGCAGGTCGACGAGTTCGTTCGTGCGGTTCACGTTCGACAGCGTGACGTAGCCCTCGGCATCCGCATCGGGATGGCCGGGCATCATCACCTTCGCGCCGGCCGTCGTGTCTTCCTGGATGCTCTCGACGGTCACGCCATAGTTCGGGTCATCGACCTGCACCGGCGTGCTGTTCGCGGCGCCGGCGGGGACATCGAACTGCGACGTGCCGAATGGTGCGGTCGTGAACGGCAGCTGATTCGGGAAGCGGAAGCTCGCTTCGTGTTCATCCTTGGTGGCGGTGCGGAGCTGCACGATGCGACGGTTGTACGCCTTGCCGTCGGCGCCGTGGGTCACGTCGGCGTTGGCGAGGTTGCTGGCCGCGACTTCGATGCGCGTGCGCTGCGCCGACATGCCGCTGGCGGCGATGCCGAGAGCGCGGAACATGGGGCGGACGGCAGGTCCACCGACGAATGGCAGGAGGCCGGGGAGTTTCGGCATCCGTTACTTCTCTGCCAAGGCGCGGCGGATCGAGTCGTAGGTGCCCTTCAGTCGCGTTGCCGCGGTTTCGAAGTACATCTGCTCGTTTGCCAGGGCGGCCATTTCCTGTTCGGTGTCCACGGGCCCGCGCTGTCCGGAGACGGCGGCGGCCGCGGTGCTGCCCGGCGGCAGGGCGAAGCCATCCTTGTTCACCTGCGTGGCGTTGGCCACGCGATCGGCGATCTGCCGATGCCGCAGAGCACTCTGGTCCATGGCTTCCCTGATGGAGCCAGCGGCGGAGATGCGATTGATGAAGTTGAAGAGCGCCATGATCCGGAACCGAGGTGAGAGGACACGCGTCGGGGTCATGGAAAAGCACGGCCGGTGCCAGCTGAGGACGGATCGGGGTTTCTGTCATGCTGATCCGTGCAACGTTCACTCCTGCAACGTTTTAGGTGTGTTCTCGCACCACGCGTTCTGCTCTCGTCGTTCGGGGGCGCTACGCGGCAGAGCTGGCTGCTCCGGCAAGTGTTGCCGAGTTGGGTGTGGTGAGAGTTGCCGCCGCGCGGGTCCCGGTGGGAATGGAACGACTGCGTGTCGTATTGGTTGTACGTGAACGCGGCGCAGGCGGTAGTTTCGGCCGTGCGTGACGGGGCGCTGGTGCGGACGTCATTGTGGGCGGTCGTGTTGTGTGCCTCTTCGTGCCTTCTGCGGTCTTCATCTTCTCAGACACCACCTGCGCTGTCGCAGGGATGCAGCTCATGGCTACTGAAATTCTGTCGCAGTCCGATCTGCTTGATCCGCGCGTCGCTGCGGTCGCGAATCGGTTGAACGATCGTCCCGAGCTCGCGGGCGTCGTCGATCAGCTGTTGAACATGGATGGCCCGGCGCTGGCGCGGGCGAAGCGTTCGATCGCCAAGGCGAAGGTGACGCCGCCAGCCTCGCCGGAGATCGACATCGATTTCCTGCGTTTGCTGCGCGACCTGCCGAAGGACATCGAATCGGCGCGGCTGCGGGCACGCGAGTTCATGGATCGCGAAGTGGAGCCGATCGCGAACGACTATTGGGAGCGGGCGGAATTTCCGTATCATCTGATTCCGGAGTTTGCGTCGTTGGATCTGCTGGCCTCCATTTTCCCGATCGCCGCCGACGGCAGTGTTCGCCATGATTCGGTTGCCGAAGGCGTGCTGACGATGGAGCTGGCGCGCGTGGATTGTTCGTTTGCGACATTCCTGGGTGTGCACGCTGGGCTGGCCTTCGGGTCAATTCTGTTGTGCGGCTCGAAGGAGCAGCAGGAAGAGTGGCTGCCTCGGATGCGAAAGTGGGAGGTGATCGGGGCCTTCGGGTTGACGGAACCCGACGTCGGGTCAGGTGTCGCTGGCGGTATAACGACGACATGCCGGCGCGATGGTGACTCGTGGATCATCAATGGCGAGAAGCGTTGGATAGGAAATTCGACGTTTGGCGACTTTGTGGTGGTGTGGGCGCGCGACGTGGCTGACCAACAGGTCAAGGGCTTCATCGTCGAGACCTCGGTGCCTGGGTATTCGGTCAGGAAGATGGATGGCAAGATTGCGCAGCGGACTCTGCAGAACGGGCATATCACGCTCGATCATGTGCGGATCACGGAGCGCAATCGCCTGCAGCGGGCGAATGGTTTCAAGGATGTCGCGCGCGTGTTGGGGATGACGCGTGTTGGTGTGGCGTGGATCGCGGTGGGCTGTGCCGCTGGCGCGTACGAGCGGGCGCTGGCCTATACACAGCGCCGCACCCAGTTCGGCCGGCCTCTGGGGAGCTTTCAGCTGATCCAGTCGATGCTCGCGAAGATGGTTGCGAAGCTGGCCTCGATGCAGGCGCTGGCGCTCCAGGTGAGCCGACTCCAGAACGCGGGGCAGTGCGAGGAGCATCATTCGGCGCTCGCGAAGCAGTTCTGCGCGGCGCAGTGTCGCGAGGTGGTGGCGCTGGCGCGCGAGTCGATGGGCGGGAATGGCATCCTGCTCGATCACTCGGTGGCGCGGTTCTTCGCGGACGCGGAGGCGATCTACTCCTACGAGGGGTCGAACGAGATCAATACGCTGATCATCGGGCGGGCGCTCACCGGGCACGGCGCTTTCGTCTAGCGTCAGGTTGGTTTTATCGCCGCAACGCTTTGTGATCGTTGGGGCGTCGGTGACACAGTGATGGGCAGGAGAACACGGAGAACACCGAGTGGCGTGGGCGGCGGGCATTGGTCATGCTCGCCGCTTTTGCTTGTGGGAAGTGCGTGTGTGCTCCGAGCGGTCACGGCGTGGGCAGAGCATCGTTGGCCGAGATTGGTTGAAGGCGCGCAGTGCGCAAATACATCAGAGAAAACACATCACTGATCGAGTGATGTCTTTTTACTGACCTTTTGCTGTTGCTGCTTTCCAAATAATCCTCTCATCAATATTCGCGGACGGCCGCCCATGGCGTACTCGATGTTCTCGGTGTTCTCCCGCCCCCCACGAAGTCACGGAGGCTCGTCCGAACACGGAGCCCTGCGGCGGTACTGGAGTCAGCGACCCCGACGGAACAAAAGCTGCTACAGATTTGACACAGCGGCGCCCGGCCCGATGATGGGTATGACTCGCTGACCCGATCGACCCACTGCCATGCCGCTGCATCTCGTCCGAATACTGACCTTCCCGGCGCGACCGCTCGCGTTCGTCGGCCTCCTCGCCGCCTGTCATCCCCGAGGAGGAACGGTCCAGACCACCGAGGCGGGGCGCATCCGGAGTGAACCGGCGACACTGCCGCCCACTGAGGTCGCTGCGGTCACGATCGAGGCGCCGACCACGGGCGACACCATCGAGTTCTCCGTGCTCATGTCCGGTCGCAAGGCCGGCAGGCTGCGGCAGTGGCCCGACAGTGGTGGCACCGTCACCACGCACTACACCTTCAACGACCGCGGCCGCGGACCCGCTCTCACCCAGACGCTCAAGGTGGACAAGGCGGGCCTGCCGGTCGGCATGCAGCTCAGCGGAACGAACTACCTGAAGGCGCCGATCCACGAATCGCTGCAACTGGCGACCGGACCGCTCCTCACCTGGCGCAACGAGTCCGCTGCCGGGCGCACCGCCCCAGGCTCGGGCTTCTATCTGCCGCTCGAGACCCTTCCCACCGATGACGCAGCCCTCGCCCACGCGCTGCTGCTCACGAAAACGCGCACGCTGCCCCTGCTGCCCGAAGGCAGCGCCTCGATCACCACCGGCGCGCCGCGCACCGTCACCGCCGGCGAGCGCACAATGCGCATCACGCCGTACTCGATCACCGGCCTCGGTCTCAAGCCGGAGCCGGTCTGGCTCGACGGCGATGGCCGCCTGTTCGCCATCGGGACCACCTGGTCGATGATCATCCGGCGCGGCTTCGAGTCGGTCAGCGCAGAACTGGTCGGTGCGCAGACGGCGACGGCCCACGCGCGCGACTCGCTGCTCGCCATGCGACTCGCGCGTGCGCCGAGGACCGCCGTCGCGATCATCCACGCCAATCTCTTCGACGCCGCCACGCGCGCGATGAAGCCGTCGCAGACGGTGATCGTGCGCGGCGACAAGATCGTCGCCGTTGGCGACGACGGCGCGGTGCCGTTGCCGTCCGACGTCGAGATCATCGATGCCGGCAACAAGGCGCTGCTTCCCGGCCTCTGGGACATGCATGTGCACGTGCAGGACGACGATGGGCTCATGCACCTCGCCGCCGGCGTGACCACCGTCCGCGACCTCGCGAACGACACCGACGAACTGCTCGCCCGCAGGAAAGCTTTCGCCAGTGGTGCACTGCTTGGCCCGCGCATCCTCGCCGCCGGCTTCATGGACGGGCCAGGCCCGTATGCCGGACCGACCAAGGTGCTCGTGTCCACGCGCGACGCCGCCAAGGCTGCCGTCGATACGTACGCGAGTCTCGGCTACGAGCAGATCAAGGTCTATTCGTCGCTCGATCCGACACTCTTTCCGACGATCGTGCGTGCAGCGCATGCGCACGGCATGCGCGTCAGCGGTCACGTGCCGTACGGCATGACGGCCGAGCAGATGGTGCGGGCCGGCGCGGATGAATTGCAGCACGCGAACTTCCTGTTCCTGAACTTCCTCGCCGCCGATTCCAGCATCGACACGCGCACACCAGCGCGGTTCACATCGGTCGCGAAGCTGGCCGGGACGCTCGATCTGAAAAGCGACCGCGTGCTCCGGTTCATCGCGCTGCTGAAGGAAAAGGACGTGGTGATCGATCCGACGCTGAATGTCTTCGAGCAGATGTTCACGGCACGATCGGGCACGATCGATCCGGGCTCGATGGCGATTGCGAACCGCCTGCCCGCCATCGCGCGACGCGGCCTGCTCGAAGGTGGATTGCCGGCCACCGCGGTACAGGAACCGGTGTATCGCAACAGCTTCATCGCCATGGAACGCCTGGTGAGGCAGCTCAACGACGCCGGCATTCGCCTTGTCGCGGGCACTGATGCGAGTGCGGGTTTCTCTCTGCACCGCGAACTCGAGCTCTATTCGGAAGCGGGGCTCTCGAACACCGACATTCTCTACATCGCAACGCTTGGTGCGGCGCGCGTGATGAAACACGACGCCGAATGGGGCAGCATCGAGGTCGGCAAGTTTGCGGATCTGGTGCTCGTCGATGGCGATCCGTCGCAGCGCATGCGCGATGTGCGGCGCGCTGAGCTGGTGATGAAGAACGGAGTGATCTACGTGCCCGATTCGCTGTACGCCGCGGTGGGCGTCAAGCCGGCGCCGCGCAAAGGCGTGATCTCGACGCGTGACGTGCGCGCGGAAGATGTGGTCTGCAAGGGACCGGCAGTGGCTGTGAAGAAAGGCACGACCGGCCCGGTCCCGATGAACTGCTTCGTGGTGGACTCGACGGTCAGCGCGGGGCGGAACAGGGGACCAGCGGCGCCACGAAAGAAGACGATGACGAAAAAGAAAACCATCGTCGCAAAGCCGTGATGCGGCGGCCGGAGAGGCTCAGCCCTCCGGCTCCTCGTCCACGGAGTCGTGCTCGCCGGTGCGGCCCGGCCCATTCAGCTTGTTGCGCAGCGTACGAACGCTGATGCCCAGCATCTCCGCTGCTCGCGTGCGGTTGTTGCCCGCCGCTTCGAGCGCGCGCTGAATCAACGCCGTCTCGGCGTCGTTCACATTCAGCGTGCCGAGCCAGACGCCGTCGCTCGCAGTACCGGCGATCGGACTCGAACCCGGCGTCGGCGTACGGACCACCGGCGCGCCAGGGCGTGGTGCAGCGGACATGACACTGCTCGCGACATCGAGCCCGTAGCGTGCCGCATCGAACGCCTGCGGTGAGAGCATCACTTCATTCGAGAGAATCACCGCGCGTTCCACTGCGTGCTGCAGTTCGCGCACATTGCCAGGCCACGGGTAGCGCTGCAGCATCTCGATCGCTTCCGGCGTGATGCCCTTCACGTCCTTCTTGATGTCGGCGGCGGTGCGCATCACGAAGCGATATGCGAGCAGCGGAATATCCTCCGGCCGCTCGCGAAGCGGTGCGATCATGATCGGGATCGTGCTCAGGCGATAGTACAGATCCTGGCGGAACGTGCCGTTCGCGGCGTCGGCCTGCAGCTTCCGGTTGGTGGTCGCGATGATGCGCACGTCCACGCGAATGGGGCTGGTGCCGCCGACGCGCTCGAACTCCTGTTCCTGCAGCACGCGCAACAGCTTCGCCTGCAGGTCAAGGCGCATCTCGCTGACTTCGTCGAGCAGCAGCGTGCCGCGATGCGCGCGCTCAAAGGCGCCTTCCACGCGCTTGAGCGCGCCGGTGAACGCGCCCTTCTCATGGCCGAACAGGGCGCTCTCGATCAGGCCCTCCGGCAGCGCGGCGCAGTTCAGCTGAATGAACGGCTTGTCGCGCCGATCGCTCTGGTCGTGCAGCGCACGGGCCAGCAGTTCCTTGCCGGTGCCCGACTCGCCCTGCAACAACACGGTGGCGCGCGTCGGCGCAGCCATCGCCACGGTCTGCATCAGGCGCCGCATGACCTGCGAATCGCCGATGATCTGCCGCTCGTTGCGGAACTCCATCACCTCGCGGCGGAGCGCGTCGTTCTCGCGGCGCAGGCGCACCAGCTCGAGTGCCTGTTCCACCGCCAGTTCCAGCTGCTGCGGCCGGACCGGCTTCGTGATGTAGTCCACCGCGCCGGCCTTGATGCTGGCCACCGCGTGCTCGATCGACGCGTAGCCGGTGAGCATGATCAGCGGGACGTCGTACCCTTCGCGCCGGAGCAGCGACAGGAACTCGAGGCCGGAGAGGCCGGGCATCCGGTAGTCGGAAATCACCAGATCCACGTCGCCCCGGGCCAGCACCTGCAGCGCCTCGGGCACATTCCGGGCGCCGACCGCCACGTGGCCCGCCTGTTCGAGCGTATCCTCGAGGATCAGGCCGACACTGGGTTCATCATCGACGTACAGGATCGTGGCCATGCAGGGGAAGCTGCGAGTGGTAAACCAACAAGCCCCGCGAGGCCTCGCGGGGTGAACGCCTGCCGCGGACCGATGCTCCGATGTTCAAGCGGCAAAACGTTCCGTCCGATACCTCACAAGAGTAGAACCGCGATTGGCGGGTGCAAGGCACACGGGGAAGGATATTCCGGTGTGATACGTTGGAAGGTTCTCATCCTCAGGGGACGGGGTAGATGCGGGTCACCACCTCACAGGCACATCGGTCGCAGCTGGATTACATCCAGAACAACCTGCAGCGACTGCTCAAGGCGCAGGACCAGGCTTCGACCGGCCTCCGCTTCACGAAGGCATCCGAGGATCCGTCCGCCGCGGCCGACGTGCTGCGCGCGGATGCCACCCTCGCCTCGTTCGCGCAGTTCGGCCGCAACGGCGACCTCGCCATCGCGCGTGCCAGCGAAGAGGATCGGGCGCTCAACAGCCTCCAACTGCTCGCCGAGCGCGCAGGGGAGCTGGCCTCGCAGCAGGCCGGTTCGAACTCCGACGCCAGCACGCGCCTGATCGCGAAGGCGGAAGTCGACCAGATCATCCAGTCCGCAATCGGACTGGGCAACACCCGTTTCAACAACGGCTACCTCTTTGGCGGAACCCGCGCCACGGAACAGCCGATGACCGACACGCCGGCCTCCGTGCCGCCGTACACGACGAATGCCGCGGCGCTCGTGAATCCGCAGTTCGAGATCACAGCCGGACAGCTGTCGTCGCCGAACCACAACGCGCACGAGACTTTCAACAACACCAACGTCATGCAGGCGTTGAAGGATCTCTCGACGGCGCTCGGCAACAACGATGTCCCGGGCATCACCGCTGCGATGCCGGCCCTGACCGCCGCCAGCGACAGCGTCGGCCAACTGCTCGGTGAGACCGGCGCCAAGGTGAATCAGTACGAAACGATCAAGTCCCAGATGTTGTCGGCGACACTCGATACGAAGACGCGCCGCTCGCTGCTGATCGACATCGACCTCACCGATGCTGCAGCGAACTTTGCGCAGGCGAATACGTCCTATCAGGCGGCGCTCAGCGCGGCCAACAAAGTGCTCAACCTCAACGTGCTGGATTATCTGCGATGAGTTCCACTCTGGCGACCGACGAGCTCGTGATCCTCGACTCACTCCTGCTCGGCCGCCTCGAAATCCGATCCAGTACCGTGTTCACATTCCCGGCAGGACTACCGGGATTCGTGACGCTCCGGCGTTTTGCGCTGGTCGAGACACAGCGCGACGATCTGGTCTGGCTGCAGAGCCTGGACGATGCCGCGTTGACGTTCCTGCTCGGCGATCCCTTCCTGCTCGTGCCCGGCTTCGAAGTCGATCTGCCGGCGTCGGATCTCGCCGCACTTGGCGCGTGCCCATCACCGAATGCGCTGCTGGTGCTGGTCGTCGTGCTGATCGAGGCCGGTGAGCCGCGTGCGGCGAATCTGCAGAGCCCGATCGTGCTGGATCGCGAGCGTCGCGTGGGACGCCAGGTCGTGATGCCCGAATCGAAGTACGGCATGCAGCACCCGATCTCGATTCGCTGACTGAGACTACTGAAGGACAGCAGTTCACAACGACATCGCGCGATCAGCGGGAAGCACTCGCTGATCGCGCGATGTGCATTCAGCATCAACGTGCGCTGAGTACCGCGCTGCTCAGTGCCGCACTGACGTTGGTGAGTACGCGCGACCAATCACCACGCGCCGGCTGACGGAACAGTCGCACGCTCGGATACCACGGTGTCCGACTGCCGCACGCACCCCATCGCCAGTCAGGCACGTGCGGCACGAGGAGCCAGACCGACATCCCAAGGGCCCCCGCCAGATGTGCAATGCCGGTGTCCACGGTGATCAGCAAATCGAGCGTGCACAACTCACGCGCTGTCGCGAGCCAATCGCCACCGGAGTGATGTGCCGCAATGCCGGGCGGCAGGTCTGTCGCGGCGACACCATGCTGCATGCTCACGAATTGCACGCGCGGTTGCGTGTGCAACAGGCCATGCAGCAGCGACGGCGGGAGTGATCGCACGGCATCGTTGCGATGCTCGGGATTGCCGGCCCACACGAGACCGACACGTGTGGCGCGCGGATGCGCGACTGTCGGCGCGTCGGTCGTCGCGATGTAGGTGCTTCCCGCACCGCGCCAGTCGCTATTCACGCCGAGGAGCAATGGCAGCGACAGCATCGGTACGTAGTAGTCGGCAAAGACGGTCTCGTCCCGCGCCACGGCGTTGTACCCCGATGCGCGCAGCAGTGGCACCGCCTCGGGCTGACAGGCGACGATGACGCGTGATGCCGCGCCGAGCGATGGATGATGCACGAAGCGCAGAAACTGGAACTGGTCGCCCACACCCTGCTCACCGATCACCAGAATCGATTTGCCATCGAGGGCTTCGCCACGCCACCGCGGCGTCGCCGTGGATGGCTCCGGCAACGTGCGCGACTCGAAATCGGTCCAGGCTCCGGATTCGTCGCCGAGCAGATGTCGCAGATAGCCGCGTGTGACATGGACGCCGCTGGCGTCAGGCCGAATGGCGAGACTGCGATCGCAGAACTCGAGCGCACCGGCAAAGTCAGACAGATCATGCCGGATCAGGGCTGCCGTGAGCAGCACGACCGGATCCTGGGGTGCCATGCGCAGCGCGGCGCTGACTTCGGTCCAGGCGTCGTCCGGCTGCTGTGCTTCGCGCAGCGCGGCGGCGAGCGCCGATGCGGCGGCTGCGTCTCCCGGATACTCGGCGCGCACACGCCGAAAGCATCCAACTGCGTCGGCACCCGCACCGGCGTCGATCAATGCCTTGCCGAGCGCGAAGTCGCTGACGGCATCGGCGCGCGCTGCAACGCGCAGGGCGTGACGCAACGTGGCGCGAGCATCGAGCGGGCGGCCGGCGAGCTGCTGGGCGTTTGCGAGGATCAGATGCAGCTCGAGCACCGCCGGCGCGACGTTCACCGCCTGCTCGTAGCGAGCAATGGCAGCCGCGAGATCGCCGGCCTCACTGAGCACGGCGCCCTCGGCGCAGAGCGCGATGGCGGCGGATTCGTCCGAGATGAGCAGTGTCATCGCGCGGCTTCGCTGCGTACCGCGATCTGGTCGCGCACGGTGGCAATCACGGAGGTCCAGTCGAAGAGGGTGTTCTGACGGATCAGCTGCACGGAGCGATACCACGGGGTGTCGGTTCGCCCGACCATCCAGCGCCAGTCGGGGACGAGAGGGATCATGAGCAGTGTCGGCACGCCAAGCGCACCAGCCAGATGCGCGACCGATGTGTCGACGGTGACGAGCAGATCGAGTTGGCGCAGCGCGTGCGCCGTGTCGTTGAAGGTGTGCAGGCACGCACCGAGGTCGGTGACATGACCTGCGAACTCCTGCGGCAGCGTGGCGCGCTCATCGTGACGCTGCAGTGCGACGAAGTGCGCACCGGGCAGCGTGACGAGCGCTGCGAGCAGCGACGTCGGTATCGAGCGGCGGGCGTCGTTGCGGTGCTGCGGATTGCCGGCCCAGACGAGACCCGCACGCACGCCTTCGCGCGTGATCGCGTCACGGATGACGGCCGGGCAGTCGCCGACTGGTGCGAGATACGGTGCGCCACTGAGTGACTCGGGCGAATTCACCGCCAGCAGCATGGGCAGCGACATCAGGCTGGCCCGCACGTCATGCGCGGGAATCGGGTCGCCATCGGTGATGACTGTGTCAACACAGGGCATCGCGCGGAAGAGCTCCGCCAGCGGCGCACTGCATCGCAGAGTGACACGGCCGCCACGTGCGGCCACGTCGCTCGCGAATCGCGCGCACATGATCTGATCACCGAGCCCCTGCTCATGATCGAGCAGAATGCGCTGGCCATCAAGCGGCGA
Source organism: Gemmatimonadales bacterium (assembly GCA_038231095.1). Lineage (GTDB taxonomy): Bacteria > Gemmatimonadota > Gemmatimonadetes > Gemmatimonadales > Gemmatimonadaceae > JACMLX01. Next base: position 119,450 of record JBBRLZ010000005.1, on the reverse strand, counting down.
TCCATCCCACTGAGGGGTGGTGAGGCGGGTGGTGGCGAGCGGCAGATCCGGTACCAGCCAGCGCTGTTCATGCTCGCGCCACCCATCCTGCCACGCGCCGACTGTGAGCAGGTGCAGCGCACGCGCAAATCGCAGTGCCGCGTCGTTCGGTGCCAGCGACAGTGCGGCGTCATACGTGTCGCGCACCGCCTGCCATTCGCCGAAGTCCTTCAGAATCTCGGCCGAATTGCGCAGGGTGCCGACGTTCGTCGGGTCGAGTTCGATCGCCTGCGTGATGGCCTGCAGTGCGTGCTGTGGGTGGCCGGCGGCCTGCAGCATCGCGGCCAGATTGCTGAAGGCATCGGCACGCTGCGGATACTGCAGCGTGATGGCGTGGAACCCCTTGATTGCGTCGTCGTACCGTCCAGCGCGCCTGAGCGCGTCGGCCTGGCGCACCTGGCTGTCGTACGACGGCGACTGGGCCGTCGCGACGCGTGGCGTGAACGACTTGCCGGTGCGGGTCATCGGTCGCGGGCGCTGTGCCACTGGTCGATCGCGTGGCTGACCTGCTGCACGACGCTGCGCCAGTCGCTGCGCTGTTCCTGGCGCGCGATGCGAACGGTTGGATAAAAGATCGAGTCGGCACGATCTCTTCCCCAGCGCCATTCAGCGGGTGCCGCGACCATCACGATCGCTGGAATGCCGAGGGCGCCGGCGACATGTGCGACCGACGTATCGACCGTCAGCACGATGTTGCAACGGGCCATTGCGTGCGCTGTGTCGCCCATGTCGGTGCACAACGGTGCGATGTCGATGAAGTGTGCGAGGGTCGCCGCGTCGAGCTGATCCAGCTCGGCACGCGGCGCGCCCTGCTGCAGCACGATGGGCTGCACATCGCGACGAATGAGCACGGGCAACAGCTGCGCAAGCGACATCGAGCGCGACCGATCATCGGCGTGCTGCGCCGTACCGCCCCACACCACGCCAATGCGCATCGTACGCTCCGGTGTCGCACCGAGCGATTGTATGACCGCGGGTGCAATCCCGGGCGGCGCGAGATACGGCACCAGGTCGGGATGCATGTTCGCACCGCTGCCGAGGAGATGCGGCAGCGACAGCAGATCGACGTGCACATGATGCGGCGGCGCCGGGAGATCCGATGGGATGACCGCGTCGAGATGCAGGGCGGTGCGCAGCAGTCGCACGAGGGCCGGCGCCGTCTGCACGGTGACGCGTGCCGCGCCGTGCGCACGCAGCAGCGACGCCCAGCGCACGAACTGCACCTGATCGCCGAGGCCCTGCTCCGCGCGGACGAGGATGTGACGGCCGGCGAGAGAGTTGCCGGTCCAGAGCGGCGAATTCGGGCGCTGCGGTCGCTGCACGAACTCCGGCAGTTCGAGACGACGCTCGTAGAGCGCCCATCCTTCATCGTACCGTTCGACGGTACGCAGCAGCATCGCATGCGTGAGCGTGAGATGCAGATCGTCAGGCGCGGTGCGGCGCGCCCGTGCGCAGAGCGCGAGCGCCGCATCGAGCTGATTGTCGCGATGCAGCAGGAGTGCGGTGGTATTCGCCACCGACGGCTCGTCCGGCGCCAATGACGCGGCGTGGTGGGCGACGGCGAGACCGTCCCGCAGCTGATCGGCGAGACGCAGCGCTTCTGCCGCGTCGCGCCACGCGAGTACATCACGAGGGCGAAGTGTCGCGGCGGCGAGAAAGGCCTTCGCCGCCTGCGCACGATCACCCGCCATGCGATACGTCTGCGCAAGCTGCGTGAAACTGTCGGCGCGTGACTGATCGAGTGCTATGGCGCGGATCAGTTCCTGCTGTGCCTCGGCCAGGCGGGCGACACTCCGCAGTGCGACGCCGTGCAGGGCCGCGACATCGGCATCGTTCGGTGCGAGCGCGACACCGGCGGCGTAGCGCGCGAGTGCGGCGTTGGTATGACCAGCGTGCAGGGCCCGCGCGCCGGCGAGGCACTCGGCCAGTGCGCGGTCGCGACGCGAGTGCGCGACGGGGCGCACGGGAACACGGAGTGGGGTTTTCGGCGGCATCTCCGCCTGAGGATCGGCAGGGAAACAGATGCCGCTGAAGCAGGCGCTGCCATTCGCTCAAGTCCCGTTGGCTGGTGCCGAGACTCGGGGGGGAGCCGGAGACCGAATCGCGGTGCCGGGCGGAGCAAGGATGCTCCACTAGTCAATCACGGAGGATTTTTCCCATGCGTATCAACACGAACGTCGGCGCACTCAACGCGACCAAGAACTCCTTCCTCAACGGTATGGCCACGGAACGCTCGATGGCCAAGTTGTCATCGGGTCTGCGCATCTCGCGCGCCGCTGACGATGCCGCCGGTCTGTCGATCGCCAACAAGCTGCGCGCGCAGAGCCGCTCGCTGACGGTTGCCGCATCGAACTCCGAGCAGGGCAACGCGATGCTGCAGATCGCGGAAGGCGCAGCCGGCACGATCCAGAAGATCCTGGAACGTCAGAAGGAACTGATCATCCAGCGCGAATCGACGGGTAACAACAGCTCGGTGTCGACCACGCTGAACTCCGAAATCACGACGCTCAGCACGGAAGTGAGCCGCATCATCTCCTCGACGAACTTCCAGGGCTCGACGGTCTTCACGAGCCTGTCGTTCCAGGTGAGCGACGGTACGGCGGGTGGCACGGTGACGGTCGATGCAACGCTGGCAGCCTCCAGCGTGACGCTGGCCGGTACGGCGACGATCGGAAACGTGGACACCGCGCTCGACTCGATCAACAGCGTGCTGGCAAGCATCGGTGCCGGTCAGAACCGTCTGGAGTACACGGTTCAGAACCTGAAGTCGTCGGTCGTGAACGTGAAGGCTGCGGAATCCACCATCCGCGACGTGGACATGGCTGACGAAATGGCCAACTACACGAAGAACAACATCCTGACACAGGCGGCGCAGGCCATGCTGTCGCAGGCAAACCAGAGCTCACAGAGTGTTCTGTCGCTCCTGCGGTAATCCTGACCGACGGTGAATGACGCTGCCCGGCCGTGACGTATCGCACGTTGCGGCCGGGCATCGCACAGGGGGAGTAAACGATCATGGGAACCAGTATCAGCGGGGTAGGCAGCACGACGAGTTCCCCGGCAGCATCGGCCACGGGGACCATCGCCATCGGTGGTCTCGCCTCCGGTGTGCAGTGGCGTGATCTCGCAGATCAGCTGGCGGCGGCCGACACGGCGCAGACCGTCACACCGTACCAGCGGCGGATCACCGCCGCGCAGGCGCAGTCGGTCGCGTGGACCACGATGTCCGGCCTGGTGACAAAGCTCCAGACGGCCAGTGACGCACTGCGCCTCGGCACGTCGTTCGCCAATTTCAACGCGACGGCATCGGCCAGTGCACAATCCGGCCGCACGCTCCTCTCGACCTCCGCGAACGCCTCGGCATTGCCCGGATCGTATCGCGTCGAAGTGGTCGCACTCGCCCGCGCAGAGAAGGTGAGTGGCTCCGTGGTGCCCGATTCGTCGGTGGTGCTTGGCCTCACAGGCGCATTCACGGTCGCCGGCCAGGCTGTCACTGTCGTACCAGCTGATACGCTCGACGGCGTGCGCGACAAGATCAACGCGCTGAATTCCGGGGTCACGCCGACTGGCGTCTCGGCCTCGATCATCACCAGTGCAGCGGGGCAGAAGCGCCTCGTGGTTTCGGCGGACGCCGCAGGCGGCACCGGCACGGGCCTCACTGATGGCGCGGGCGGTGTGCTGCGCGATCTCGGCTTCGTCGACTCGCAGTCACGTGCCATGCCGTCGGCGAGCCTGGCCGTCGCCGCCGCACTCGGTGTCACGATGCCACCGCCGAGCAGCATCAAGGTCGGCAACCAGACCATCAGCATCGACCTGACGGTGGACTCACTGTCCTCGATCATCGCGAAGATCCGTGCCGCGGGCGGTCAGGCGGAGACGCAGATGGAGACCGTCGGTGGCGTCCCCTCGTATCGTCTGAGCGTTGGCGGCAACGTCACGGCGACCAGTGATCCGAACAGCGCCTCCACGGTGGCGGCGCTTGGTTTTGCCGCTGGTGGCCAATCCAGCGTGCAGCAGGTCATTGCGTCCGGTCTTTCGTTTCAGGATGCATCGAATAACGTCGCGGCGGGTGACACGCGACTGACCGATCTGCGCGCGAGTGGCGCATCGCTCGGCGTGAGCGTCGGTGATACGCTCAAGTTCAGCGGACAGCGCGGTGATGGGTCGACCGTGAGCGTCGCGTTCGTCGTCGGTGGAGCCGACACGCTGCAGACGCTGCTCTCGAAGCTGAATGACGCGACGACCGGGTTCGGCGTCGGCCCGCGTCCGGCGCAGGCCAGCATCGATCCCGATGGCAAGCTTCGTCTCAACGATCAGACGGGCGGCGATTCACGACTGCGCCTGTCGATGACACTGGCGCCAGCCGCAGGCGGTGCACCGACGGCGTTGCTTGGCACGTTCGGCACGGAGACCGTCGGGCGCGCGCGCGCGATTGCCCAGGGCAGCGATGCGCAGGTGCGGGTGGACGGGGTGCTGGTGACCCGCGGTTCGAATACGATCACCGATGCGATCGGTGGTGTGACGCTCAATCTGCTGCAGGCCGAGGCGGGCAGTGAGGTGGACCTCACGGTCAACCGCGACATGACGGCCGCGACGAAGGGCATCACGGATTTCACGAGCGCGTACAACGACCTTCAGACGTTCGATGCGGGCCAGCAGCTCAGTGGTCAGCCGCTGGCATTCAACTCGACGCTGCGGAACATCCTCCGCGGGTTCCGGGATGCCATGCGGACGCAGGTGGCCGCGGCCGGCGCATACCCGCGCGCGACGCTGGCGGGCGTGACGCTCAGTCGCAGCGGGACCATCGACGTCGATGCAACGAAGCTCAGTGCTGCGCTCGGCACGAGCCTGAGCAGCATCCAGGCGCTCTTCGGCGCAAGCGGCATCGGCGGTGCGATGTCCGCTGCAACGCAGCTTGCAATTCGCCCAATCGATGGGACGATCACGCAGTCGATCACCAACATCAGCGACTCGAACTCGGCGCTCACCAAGCGCATCAACGAGGCGCAGGCACGTGTCGAGGCACGCCGGCAGATCCTGATCGCACGATTCACCGCGATGGAGATCGCGATCAGTCGGCTGCAGGCGCAGGGAAACTCGCTCAACTCGTCGTTGAGTGGGCTCACCGGTTCGGGCCGGTAACACCGCAGTCGTCTCTTCCACCTCCTCTTCCGTACACCGTGACCTACCCATCACGTACCTCGCAGTACCGGGAGATGCAGGTCATGTCGGCCTCACCCGCCCGACTGACCGTGCTTCTCTTCGAGCATCTCGAAGTCGTACTCCGCCGCGCGCAGACCGCGATCCGCAACGACCAGATCGAACTGCGCGTGGAGAACATGAGCCGGGCGCGCGAGATCGTGAGCGAGCTGCTCGGTACGCTGGACATCGAGCGTGGTGGCGACATCGCGCGCGATCTCTCGATGCTGTATGCGTTCCTGCTGTCGGAGATGGTGGATGTCGGCATTCGTCGCGATGTCGTGCTCCTCGGCCGCCTGATCGGCATCGTGAACACCATCAGCACCGCGTTCGCCGGTGCCGAGAAGCAGCTCTACGGCGCCGCTGCAACGCCGCTGGCCGCGTCGGCCTGAGCGTCTGATGCGTCCTGATGCCGCCGTTCCGTCGGCTGTCGTGATCGAGCTGCTTGCGCGCGCGGAAGCGCTGGCGCGCGCGGCGTCGGATACAATCGAGGCGGGCGACGAGACGCTGCTGACCGCGCTGCTCGATGAGCGTGATGCGGTGATCAGCGCGATCGGTACGGCGTGGCACGACGCGCGGCCGGAGACGCTCACGCCTGAGTTGTTCGGGCGAGCGGCGCAGGCGATGCGCAGCACGCAGGCGGCTGGCGTGCAGGCGCGTGCCGCCGCGACGCGCGTCCGCGCGCAGGTCGTGGCCGAGCTCTCAGCGTTTGACGCGCGGCAGCTGGCGTCGCAGGAGTATCAGAGTGGCCAGGAGCGGGTCACGATCGACGTGGTGCTCTGACGCGTACGGCGCCGTCAGGCACTGGCTCCAGCAAACCCGACAATAGAATGTTGCCCCGACCCGAGTCATGCGTCGAACGGGTGATGTCACAGACTTCCCCGATTTCCAGCCATATGCTGACGCCCCGCTGGACCCACGCGATCGACGTGCGTGCGGAATCACGGCGCGAGGACACGATCTCTTTGCTGGCCGTCGGGCTCTCGCTGCTGGCGGTCCTGCGGGACCAGGCCGTGCCGCTGGCGCCGGTACCACGAGCCGATCTGCCGCGCCGCACGCCGGCGCGTCCGAAGGCGCAGCCGCCCGTGACGGGGCCGACTCCGCTGAACGTGCCCCAGGAAATCGAGTCGATTCCGGAGCAGCAGGCCACGTCGTCGCCGGTCGTCGCAGGCCGCGAGACAGATTACTAAAGTTTCATGGTGTTGACGCCGATACCCTCCCTACGGAGGTAGCCAACTATGCAGATCAACGGAAATGGCAGGATCGATCCGAACGCGCTCGGTGGAGTGAAGCCGAACGTCTCGGAACGCAGTGCACCCGGCAAGCGCACCGAGACCGTCGCCACGACACCGGATCGTCCGAAGACGGACACCGTCTCGTTCAGCGACGAGGCACGTGCACTGTCGAGCGGGTCATCGACGAAGGGTGCGACGAGTTCTGAACGGGTGGCGGATGTGAAGCAGCGTGTGCTGATGGGGGCCTACAACACCGCCGAGATGGCGGGCGAAGTGGCCAGGCGTATTCTGCAGCGCGGTGATATCTGATCGCACTGCGGATGCGGCCGGATCAGTGATAGGTTCGATGTAGTACAAAAATATTGAATGTCTGTGAACGGTCGTGCGGCTCTCGCTGCACGGCCGTTTGCGTTTGCGTTTGCGCGTGCGCGGCGCTGTCACGCCCGCACTCAAGCCGCGCTCACATCGGACGACACTACAACGCGGGACGGTATCCCCGAATTCGGAACGGCGCCTGTGCCGTTCACACCGACAGGGTCGCGCGCGGCGGCGCGCACGACTTCCACTCGCCAACGGCAGAGAAACGACGATGAAGTTCCTGGTTGTGGATGATTCAGCAACGATGCGCCGGATTGTGGTCAATTCGCTTCAGCGCATCGGCTTCACCAACTGCGTCGAAGCTTCCGATGGTGTCGAGGCCCTCGCGCGCTTCGACAGTTCGATCGAATTCGTGATCACCGACTGGAACATGCCCAACATGTCCGGCACGGAACTGGTCCAGGCGCTGCGCCAGCGCGACGACGGGCGCACCGTGCCGGTGCTGATGGTGACCGCGCGCAGTGTGCGCGAAGACATCATCACCGCCCTCGAGGCGGGCGTCAACAACTACATCGTGAAACCATTCACGCCGCAGGTGCTGAAGGAAAAGATCGACAGTCTCATCGTCTCGCCGGCGGCGTGACAACATGGCAAACGAACGCGCCTCAGACCTGATGTACGACACGGCCTCCACGCTGCGCCTGCTCGATGCCGAGCTCGGCGAGCTGGCGCCGCGTCGTCCGAGCGAACCTGCACCGTCGCCGTCCGCGGCTGCCGCCGCCGCGGCAATCGGTGCCACCGACCGCGTGCTGCCCCTGCTCCCGGCCCTGTTCGTGCGGGCGATGGGCGAAGTGCAAGCGATGCTGACCTCGATCCGTACCGGTCGCGAGCACATCCGCGCCGCCGCCAGCGAGCGGCTCGCGCACACGAATGAAAAGCTCGACGAAGTGTCATCGGCCACGGCCACCGCCGCGATCGACATCATGGATGCGCTCGACCGCGCGATCGCGAAAGTGGACGAGCTCGAAACCGAGGACGTGATCGACGACAAGGACAAGGGCACTGCGATTCGTGCCGACTTGCGCGATGAGCTGTTCGCCGTGATGGGTCACATGCAGTTCCAGGACATCACGTCGCAGCAGATCATGCACGTGCAGTCGCTGCTGGCCGAGATGGAGACGCGCCTGTCGGAGATCGCGAATCTGTTCGATCATCAGTCCGGCGACTCGGCCGCCGAAGGGCCAGCCCCGATCATCGCCGAACGGAACAAGAAGGATGCCCATTCCTTCGACCCGAACGCATCGCTGTCCGATGCCGAGACCCGCCAGGCGCTGGCCGACTCGCTGGTCGAGCGCTCTACCGGTGCCTGACTCCCAGCGGCCGATCCGCACCGTCCGAATCGAACGATGATTCCCGCCGAACTGAATGATGCCGCGTTCATCGTCGTGCAGCTCGAGCCGTCGGAGCACGACGACATCAAGGCATTGCGCGACACGCTGCGTCACTTTGCCGTGTTCGATGAACACGCGAGCACGCCGGTGCGCGCGCATGCGCAGCAGGCCGCGACGCTGCTGAACCTGATCCTGCTCGGCGGATCGGGCGATGATGCGGGCCTGCTGGCACGAGCCAGTCAGGCCATCGATGCTGCCATCCGGACGGCAGAACTGGCCGGTATGAACGAGCCGCGCGTGACGCAGACCGATCTGATTGCCATCGCGCACGACGCCGGCGATGCCGATGCGTTGAGCGAAGCGATGGACGCGCCTGCACCCGTCGTGAAGGCGAAGAGTGGCACGACGAAGGCAAAGAAAACCACACCGACGAAGCCCGTTGCAGTACAGACGGCGCCCGCGCCGGCCGCAGCGGTGAGCGCCCCCACGCTGCGCGCCGCGGTCGCTGCGAGCATCGAGCCTGATCCGGTACCCCTCGACGGCGGCGTGATCCCGGACGACGCCGACCTGTCATTGCTCGGTGACTTCATCGCCGAAAGCCGTGATTCGATGGCGGGAGCCGAAGCGGCGTTGCTCGAACTGGAGGCGAATCCGGAAGACATCGAAGCGATCAACACGGTGTTCCGCGCCTTTCACACGGTGAAGGGCACGGCCGCATTCATGGGCCTCGATCGCCTGGCCGACTTTGCACATCATGCGGAGTCGCTGCTGAGCCGCGTTCGCGATCGTGAACTTGCCTACACACAGCCGGTCGCGAATCTCTCGTTGCGTTCGAACGACGTCCTCGGCGAGTTCCTCGAGGCGGTGGAGAAGTCGGTCCAGTCGCACGAGCCGATTGTGCTGCCGTCGGACTTCGCGGCGCTGATGCACGACCTGCTGAACGTCGATGCCGTCCTCGCCGGAGAGCTTGCGCCGTCTGCGCCTGCGGTCGCCGCAGTCGTCGCGGTCGACGCGTCGGTGCAGAGTGTCGCCGGTGTCACGCCAAGGGTCGCGGTGATCGTGCGTGGGTCGGCCGAGCCGGCTGCCGCGCGCGGTGGGGTGAAAAGTGAAGGCGATCTGTCGGTGCGCGTGCGGACCGATCGCCTCGATCGCCTGATCGACATGGTCGGTGAACTCGTGATCGCGCAGTCGATGATCGCCGCCGATCCGGCCGTGATCAACAGCGGCCAGCATGAACTCGTGAAGAAAGTCTCGCAGGCCGGCAAGATCATGCGCGAATTGCAGGATCTGAGCATGTCGATGCGCATGGTGCCGCTCAAGTCCACCTTCCAGAAGCTCACGCGCCTCGTGCGCGATGTGGCACTGAAGGCCGGTAAGGTGGTCGAGCTGGTGACTGATGGTGAAGAGACGGAACTCGATCGCAACATGGTGGATGCGATTGCCGATCCGCTCGTACACATGGTGCGCAACGCGGTCGATCACGGCGTGGAAGGACCTGCGGATCGCGAGCGGGCGGGCAAGCCGCGCGCTGGTCGTGTGACGCTCGCCGCGTTCCAGCAGGGCGGCAGCGTGATCGTCGAGCTGCGTGACGACGGACGCGGACTGAATCGCGATCGCATCCTCGCGAAGGCGATCGAGAAGGGGCTCGTGTCTCCGAATCAGTCGCTCACCGACTCCGAAATCAACGCCCTGATCTTCGCGCCGGGCTTCAGCACCGCAGAGACGGTCACCGACATCTCGGGTCGTGGCGTCGGCATGGACGTGGTGCGCCGCAACATCGAGTCAATCCGCGGACGCATCGACATTCAGTCGGTGCTCGGCCAGGGTACGACCTTCCAGATCCGCCTGCCGCTGACGCTGGCCGTCACCGATGGCATGCTCGTGCGCGTCGGCGACGAACGCTACATCGTGCCGCTGACCAGCATCTCGCTGAGCTTCCGTCCCGAGCCGGACATGCTCTCGACCATCCCGCCGAATGGCGAAGTGGTCATGTTGCGCGGTGAGGTGCTGCCAGTGGTGCGCCTGCACCAGATGTTCGGCATTCCGGATGCAGTGCAGAATCCGAGCGAGGCGATTCTGATGATCGTCGGCGACGGCGAGTATCGCGTCGCCCTGCTCGTCGATCAGCTCCTCGGGCAGCAGCAGGTCGTGGCGAAGACGCTCGGTGATGGCGTGGGCGAGATTCCGGGCATCTCCGGCGGTGCGATCCTGAGCGATGGGCGTGTCGGCCTGATCATCGACGTCGCACGGATGACGTCACTCGCGCGCACCGGCGACACGCGGTCCCGCGGAATGGCCCATGCGGCCTGACGTGCATCTCAAGCCTGCACCCGCTGCAGACGATACTCACAGGGGCGTCGCGTTCAGTGCGCGCCTCAGCTCTTCCGACTTCCTGGAGATGGCATGACGTCCACGGTTGACCGCGCCCCCGCTTCGCTCGGCGGCAAGTACCTCACGTTCTTCCTCGCGGGCGAGGAGTATGGCGTCGAGATCCTGCGCGTGCAGGAGATCATCAGCATGATGCCGATCACGCGCGTGCCGCGCACGCCGCCGTACATCCGCGGTGTGATCAATCTCCGTGGCAAGGTCATTCCGATCATGGATCTGCGCGAGAAGTTCGGCATGCCGCCAGCGACGGAACCGGAGCAGGTGATGATCGTGGTCCAGGTGGCCGGTGTGCAGATCGGTGTGGTGGCGGACAAGGTGTCCGAAGTCGCGAGCATCGCGAACGAGGACATTGATCCGACGCCGGACTTCGGGGCTGAATTCCACACGGAATTCCTGCTCGGTCTTGGCAAGTCGAATGGCCGTCTGCGTCTGCTGCTCGACATCGAGCGGGTATTGTCGACCGAGGAAGTGACGGCGCTGACGTCGTTGCCGGCTGTCGGCCAGGGCGACTGAACGTCTGTCGGACCCGCGTCGCGTGACTGCGGTCGCGCGCTGCGGGCCTGACGCGCCGGTTCGGGCTTCCGTTCTGTCGTCGTCAGTTGCCCGGGCGTTCTGTATCGGTTCGCGCAGGTGATTCCACGCTTCCCGCCATCTCCCACGTATGACGTCGATCAGCAGTATCGAGTCCATTTCGGGTGCCCCTGAGCTCTCCGCCGCCGACTTCACGCGCGTCCGTCGGATCGCCTACGAGCGGGCCGGTCTCGCGATTCCCGTCGGCAAGGAAGGGCTCGTGCGCTCGCGTGTCTCGAAGCGGTTGCGCGAACGTCGCATTCCCACGTTTCACGCCTATCTCGATGCCGTCGAGCACGAATCGGGCGACGAGATGGTGAAGCTGATCGATCTTCTGACGACGAACAAGACGGACTTCTTTCGCGAGCAGGCGCACTTCGACTTCCTCACGACCACGATCGTGCCGTCGGTGATGGCGAAGGGAACGCCGTTGCGCATCTGGAGCGCTGGCTGTTCCACCGGCGAGGAGCCGTACACCATCTCGATGGTGCTGCGCGAACAACTGCCGGCCCGCTACGACTTCCGCATCCTCGCGACCGATATCAGCACGCGCGTCGTTGCGACGGCGAAGAAGGGTGTGTACACGCCGCAGCAGCTCGGTGACGTCTCGGCCGCGCGACGCTCGAGGTGGTTCACGCCGACGCCGGATGGTGGTGCATCGGTGCTGCCGGAGCTGCGCACACCGATCAGCTTTGCGCACCTCAACCTGATGGCGTCGTGGGCGATGTCGGGACCGTTCGACGTCATCTTCTGTCGTAACGTGATGATCTACTTCGACAAGCCGACAGTCACGAAGCTCGTCAACCGCTTCCACGATCTGCTGGCACCGGGCGGGCACCTGTTCATCGGCCATTCCGAGAGTCTGACCGCCATCGAGCATCGCTATCGCTACGTGCAACCGGCGGTGTACGTCAAGTGAGCCCTGTCGAACCCGCCGCCGCTGTGCGGCCCGTGATCGTCGGCATGGCCGACGTGAAGGTGACAGACAAGCCCGAAGACACGCTCATCACGTATGCGCTCGGCAGCTGTCTCGGCATCATCGTGCATGATCCTGTGGCGCGTGTGGCCGGTCTGCTGCACGTGATGCTGCCCAGTTCGCAGATCGACGAATCGAAGGCCAAGGCACAACCGGCGATGTTCGTCGACACCGGCGTGCCGCTGCTGTTTCGTGAGTGCTACCGGCTTGGCGCGAAGAAGGAGCGCATGACCGTCACGGTGGCCGGTGGGTCATTCTCCGGCAAGTCCGAGGCGGATGACAGCTTCCAGATCGGCAAGCGGAACATGCTCACGCTGCGCAAGCTGCTGTGGAAGAATGGTGTGCTCATTCACGCTGATGACACCGGCGGCGTGCAGCAGTCGCGCACGGTGTCGGTGATCGTGTCGTCCGGACTCGTGCAACTCCGCACCAACGGCACGCTGCGCGTGCTGTCGACCGAGGCGCCGTCGTTCCAGGGCGCGCCTGTCGCCGCTTCCCCGAGGTAAGGTCATGAATCTCAATGTGCTGATTGTCGACGACAGTGCGGTGATGCGGGCGATGATCCGTCGCACGCTGTCGCTCTGTGGAATTCCGGTCGGCGAAGTGTATGAAGCCGGCAACGGCGTCGAGGCGCTCGAGCGTCTGGGCGAGCACTGGGTCGATCTGGCCCTGCTCGACGTCAACATGCCCGTCATGGACGGCGAAGAGCTGCTGACACGCATCCGCGCCAGCGAGGAATGGCGGGCGCTGGCGGTGATCATCGTCAGCACCGAGAGCAGCGACACGCGCCTCGCACGCCTGCGCGCGCATGGTGTCGAGATCGTGCACAAGCCGTTCACTCCCGAACAGCTTCGCAACACCATCCTTCAGGTCACCGGGCTTACGCATGCAGCAGCCACCAACGACATCTCTGTTCCAAGCGGCGACTTCGACTTTTGAGTCGTTGGCACTGCTCTTTCCGGAACCGTGCAGTACCGATGGCGCCGAGTTCATTCCGCTCGCAGCGGCGTTCAGCGTCACCTATCACGGCGCCGGGAGCGGCCGCGTGGTGGTCGGCGTGACTGCCGGCGTGCTGCCGGCACTGGCCGAGAACATGCTCGGGTCGGCGGCGGCGCCAGACAAGGGATTGCAGCGCGATGCGCTCGGGGAACTCGTCAACGTCGTGACGGGCAACGTGCTGCCGATGGTGCATGGCGCGACGGCAGTGTTCAAGCTCGACGCGCCGACGCCGGCTGGCGACACGCCGTTCGCCGCACTCGCGGGCGAGTCGCAGGTGGCGTTCACGCGGCTGCAGATGGACGAAGGCGAAGCGATCCTGGCGATGTTCACCTGCGGTGACGTGACGGTGGACGACGCGTCCTCGATGCCGGCGGCGGCGCGCGCGTGATCAAGGTTCTGGTGGTCGATGATTCTGCGCTCGTGCGCAAGCTGCTCACCGAGGAGCTGTCGCGGTACGACGACATCACGGTCGTCGGCACCGCGGTGGACCCGTACGTGGCGCGGGAAAAAATCATCGCCCTCAAGCCGGACGTGATCACGCTGGACGTCGAGATGCCTCGCATGGATGGGCTCTCGTTCCTGGTCAAGCTGATGAAGCACTATCCGGTGCCCGTCATCATCGTCAGCTCGCTCACGCCGAAGAACAGCGATGCGGCGATTCGCGCGCTGTCGCTCGGCGCGGTGGACGTGATCGCGAAGCCCGGGTCGGCGATGTCGGTGCCGGACATTTCACGGCAACTGGTACAGTCGATCCGTGCGGCGTCGCGCGCGAAACTGGTGAAGCGCACCGAGACCCCGGCCGGCGAAGCGGTCACCACGCGCCGTGCCCCGGTGCTGGCCGGATTGTCGATGACGCACAAGGTGATCGCGCTCGGCGCATCGACTGGTGGCACGCAGGCGCTCGAGCGTGTGCTGGCGAAGCTGCCGCCGGCCATGCCGGGCATCGTGATCTGTCAGCACATGCCGGAGAAGTTCACCGCCTCGTTCGCGCAGCGGCTCAACAGCACCTGCGCACTCGAGGTGCGTGAAGCGAAGGACGGCGATGCGGTGGTGCCGGGCACGGTGCTGGTCGCACCGGGCAACTTCCACATGATGCTGACGCTCTCCGGTGCGCAGTACCAGGTGCGCGTGAAGGACGGCCCGCGTGTGCATCATCAGCGTCCGGCGGTTGACGTGCTGTTCGCCAGCGTCGCGAAATACGCCGGCCGCAACGCCATCGGCGCGATCTTCACCGGCATGGGCGCCGACGGCGCCAAAGGCCTGTTGCAGATGCGTGAAGCCGGCGCCCACACGATCGCGCAGGACGAAGCCAGTTGTGTGGTGTTCGGCATGCCGAAGGAAGCGATCAAACTCGGCGCGGCCGCGGAAGTGCTGCCACTGGACGAGATCGCCGATGCGCTGCAGAGCGCAGCCGCTCACGAACGATTCGCGGCGGTCTGAACGCCGGTTGCGCGGTGCAACTGCCCGTCGTGTGCGCACCAGGCAGGATCGCGGCCCGCGGCGATTCCAGACCGGAGACGCTAGCTTCGGGGCATGTCCGAACTCTCCCTCGAAGGCCACCTGCACCGACGCTGCGGCGGGCATTACGCGCTGGCGGTCGAAGAAGTCACCATCCGCCTCAGCGGTATGACGGCGCGCGTCGATCGCGCGATGTACAAGTGCGACAAGTGCGGCGACAAGCAACACACCGTCGAGCAGCGTGAAGCGGCGGAGCGCGAGGCAATCCTGACCATGCGCACGCAGCATACGCTGCTGACCTCGAAGGAGATCAAGCATTTCCGCGAGTCGGTCGGGCTGAACACGGCGCAGCTCGGCGAGCTGCTGCACGGGTTGCCGAAGGGGATCGTCGAAGGGTGGGAGAAGGGGCGGTATCTGCAGAGCCCCGCCGTCGATGCGATGCTGCGGTCGCTGAGCGACCGGGAGGAGCGCGAGCGACGGGCCGTGCGTGCAGGGTTCGTGCTGCCGCCGATGCCGGGTGAAATCGTGGCTGACGCGGCGGCGGCTGCCTTGGCGGCCGAGTCCGTCGGCGAGGTACCGGTTGAGGCGGTGGCCGCGGAACCCGATCGCGAGGCGAGCGGCGTTCACGGGTAGAGGCGTGCGCGGCGTCGCCGCGCAGCCGGACCGTTCCCTTCAGCACTCAGCGCCAGTGCCGCAGTTCGTCCGACGCAGTCCCATGCCGGTGTCCGCCGCCGCGCTCTTCGACTGGCATGAACAGCCGGGCGCCTTCGAACGCCTCACCCCCGGCTGGCAGCGCACCCGTGTGCTGTCGCGCACCGGCGGCATCACGAATGGCAGCCGCGTCGAGGTGTCGGTGCCGGTGCTGGCCGGCCTGCTCCACCAGCGGATGCTGATGGAGCACCGCGACTATGTGCGTGGCGCACAGTTCGTCGACGTGCAGATCGAGGGTCCGTTCACGCACTGGCAGCACACGCACCTGATGGAGGCGGCGGCCGACGGCACGAGCCTGCTGGTGGATCGCATCGACTACGAGCTCCCATTGGGCGAGCTGGGACAGCTGGGCGGCGGCTGGTTCGTGCAGCGACAGCTGGAGCAGCTCTTCGCGTTCCGTCACGCGCGGACCCGGGCTGACCTCCAGCAGCACATGGCCTTTGCCACGCAGCCCCGCCGGACCGTCGCGATCACGGGCGGTACCGGCATGATCGGGCGAGGGCTGACCTGGCTGCTCCGGACCGGCGGCCACACGGTGCGCTGGATCACCCGTCGCCCCGATCCGATGCGCGGTGACATCGGCTGGAACCCCGAGACCGGCACGCTCGACCCGCGCGCCATGTCTGGAGTCGATGCCGTGGTGCACCTGGCCGGCGCGAACGTCGGTGAACGCTGGACGCCGGCACACCGCAAGGAGATTCTGGACAGCCGGGTGGCGGGGACGCGGACGCTGGTGTCGGCGATGCGCGCGATGGCGCAGCCCCCTGAGGTTCTCGTTTCCGGATCTGCCGTCGGCTACTATGGCGATGCTGGCTCGAAGGTGATCGATGAGAGCGCACCAAAAGGAGACGGCTTTCTGGCCGACGTGTGCGCCGCGTGGGAAGCGGAAACGATCCCCGCAGCCGAGTCCGGCGTGCGGGTCGCCATCGCGCGCACTGGCGTCGTGTTGTCGCCGTCCGGCGGCGCGCTCGCGAAAATGCTGCCGGCATTCCAGTGTGGCGTCGGCGGACCGCTGGGCTCCGGCACGCAGTGGATGAGCTGGATCTCGCTCGACGATGAAGTTGGCGCCCTGCATCACCTGCTCATGGACCGGAGCGCGCGTGGCATCTTCAACCTCACCGGGCCGGCCCCGGTCATGAATGCCGACTTCGGGCACACCCTCGGTGACGTTCTCCACCGGCCGGCGGTGCTGCCGGTACCGGGATTTGCACTGAAGGCGCTGTTCGGCGAGATGGCGCAATCCACGATCCTCGACGGACAGCGCGTCCTGCCGACCCGACTCCAGAGTGCCGGATATCGCTTTCAGCACCCGACGCTCGAGAGTGCGCTGCGCTTCGAGCTCGGGCGCTGACCGTGGCCTGTCGCGAAGGCGCGCCACGCGGCGGAACTTGGACTGCGCCGCAACGACGGACAGCCCGCCGGGTGAAACTTTCTGACACGCTACGTCGTCCAGTCAGTGTCGATGAGCCGGCCGCGCTGTCGCGCGACCCCGTGCTCTGACGGAGACTGAACCAGTGCTCGCAATTCTCGTTGAAGGCGCGTTGTTCGTCACGGTTCTCGTGGCGTGCACCGCGCTTTTCTTGTGGGGAGTCAAGGCGTTCACGCCGCTCGGCACCCGCTGGAGGCAGGCGAGAAATCGTCGTCTGATCGACCAGCATGCCGCCCTCACCTGCCCCATTCATGGATGGCAGGCGCCGGACTCTCTCGTACGGCTCAATAGCGGTGAGCCGCTGTGCTCAAAGTGCTACCAGGAGACTCTATATGGGCAGCTCGATCGGTGATCGCCTCTCGCAGATGGGCGCTGCGGCGGCCGGCGGCGGCGGCGGAGCCAAGAAGGCGGTCCTTGCAATCGGCATCGCGGTTGGCGTGCTCATGCTCGCCAACAGTTCGGCGTCCTACATCTCGCCCGGCCATGTCGGCATCGTGATCCATCGCGCCGGCGGTGGCGTGGACAAGACGCCGCTCGGCCCGGGCCTGCATCTGCGCAATCCGCTGTTCACGCAGATCGTCGAATATCCCACGTTCATGCAGACGCTCGTGCTCACGCGTGCCGTCACGGAAGGGTCGGCCAACAACGACGAAATCAACGTCAACTCGCAGGAAGGGCAGCCGCTGTCGGTGGACGTGTCGATGTCCTTCGAACTCGACGCGGTGCGCGTGCCCCAGCTGTACCAGACGTTCCGCACCGATATCGCGACGATCCAGCACGGCTACGTCAAGCAGACCATCCGCCAGGCGTTGCAGGAAGTGATCGGCGGCGAACAGATCGCCGACATCATCGGCCCCAAGAAGGCTGAGGCGGTGGGGCGCGCACAGGCGCTCATCGCGAAGCGGCTCGCGCCCTACGGCATCGAGGTGAAGCAGTTCACGCTCAATGAATTGCGCGCACCGGAGACCGTGATGTCTGCCATCAACACCAAGAACGTGATGCAGCAGCAGGCGCTGACTGCGCAGAACGAGTTGCAGAAGAACACCTTTCAGGCGCAGGGCGACAGCATCAAGGCGGCGGGTCGCGCGAAGGCGATTCTCGCCGAGGCGCAGGCTCAGGCGCTGGCCAACGAACTGCTCGCAAAGAGCATCTCGGGCAGTCTGGTCCAGTACGAGATGGCGAAGAAGTGGAACGGTGTGATGCCGCAGGTGAGCGGCGCCGCCATGCCGATGATCCAGATGCCGTCGATGGCAAAGCCGTAGCGGTTGCAGGTTCATGGCAGGGGTCGCTGTACTCGAGCGGTGACGCAATCGAGTGCAGCGACCCCTGTCGCGTTTTCATTGCATTCGTCTAAGCTTGGGATACGCGCGTTCGCGCACCCGCGACGCGTGGCACTGCCCACGCCACACTCGGTATGCAATCCATGAGCATCTTCGGCGCTCTGAAGGACAAGCTGTTCGGCGCGACAACACCCGTTGCGCCAGTGACTCCGCCCGCCCCGGCGCCCGACGCGGCGGCCGCTGCTGCGGTGCCCGCCCCGGTGATCCCGCTGCTCGATGTCGAAGCGGTGCTCACGTTCATGGCATCGCAGCACAAGGGTAAGCTCAACTGGAAGGAATCGATCGTCGATCTGATGACGTTGCTCGACATGGACAACAGCCTCGCCAATCGCCGCGCACTTGCCGACGAACTTGGGTTCACCGGTGACAAGCAGGACACCGCCACGATGAACGTCTGGCTGATCAAAGAGGTCATGCGCCAATTCGCCGCCAATGGCGGTCACGTGCCGGCCTCGATGCTCGACTGACACCCTCAACGCCGTAAGTTCTACGACGTATGATCCGCTCGAAGCCGGGGACCGCTTCGAGCGGATTTCTTTTTCACCCCTGAGGGCTCACTTGCCGCCACATACCGCAGTGATCGCCGCGGTCGCGGCCGGCCTCGGCATCGCCTTCCTGTTCGGACTGGCGGCCGCGCGCCTCAGACTGCCGCCGATCGTCGGCTACCTGCTCGCAGGCATCGCGATGGGTCCATTCACGCCGGCCTACGTGGTGGAGAGCGGCATGATTTCGCAGGCCGCTGAAATGGGCGTGATCCTGCTGATGTTCGGCGTCGGCCTGCACTTCTCGTTTCGCGATCTGATGGCCGTGCGCCGCGTCGTGGTGCCGGGCGCACTGGTTCAGCTCCTGTTCACGGGAAGCGTCGGCACGAGCATCGGACGCGCCTGGGGAATCAGCTGGGGTGGCTCCTTCACGCTCGGCATCTCGCTCGCAGTGGCGAGTACGGTGGTGCTGTTGAAGAGCCTCGAAGCGCAGGACCGCCTTGATTCGCCGGATGGTCGCCTCGCCGTCGGCTGGCTGGTGGTCGAAGACCTCGCGATGGTGCTGGTGCTCGTGTTGTTGCCTGCGCTCGCCCCCATGCTCGGCGGCACTGGCGATGCCGCAGCCGTGAGTGTCGGCGCGCTCGCCACGGTGCTCGGCGTCGCGTTCGCGAAAGTGGTGACGTTTGCGCTGCTGATGGTGATCGTCGGGCGACGTGCCGTGCCCTGGCTGCTCGAGCATGTCGCACGCCTCGGATCACGCGAACTGTTCACGCTTGCCGTGCTGGCCACTGCACTCGGCATTGCGGCGATCGCGTCGGAAGTCTTCGGCGTGTCATTTGCGCTCGGCGCCTTCTTCGCTGGTGCGGTGGTGAGCGAATCGGAACTCAGTCACCGCGCGGCGACCGATGCATTGCCACTGCAGGATGCCTTCGCCGTGCTGTTCTTCCTCTCGGTCGGCATTCTCTTCAATCCGCTGGTCGTGGTCCAGTCGCCGATGCAGGTACTGGCGCTGGTGGCGGTGATCGTGGTCGGCAAGTCGCTGGCATCCTTCACCTTGCTGCGGCTCCTCAAACAGTCCACGCGCACGTCCCTGACGATTGGTGGCAGTCTGGCGCAGATCGGTGAGTTCTCGTTCATCGTCGCCGGCATGGGCGTGACGCTGGGTCTCTTCACGCGCGATACGCAGGCGATGATCGTGGCGGCGGCGTTGATCGCGATCACGGTGAACCAACCGATTCTCGCCGGCGTCCAGTTCGCGCTGGCTCGTGCTCATGCGCGTGGCATGCGTCTGCGCATGTCGCATACACGCGAGTACCGCACCGGCGACGCGATGCTGGTGACGGGCGTTCCGTTGACGGCGCGCGCGACACGCGCCCCGATCGACGAGGTCGAGGACCCATTCGATTTCTCACGTTTCCGTGATCATGTGGTGGTCATCGGTCACGGTCGTGTCGGCACGACAGTCACGGAGGCGCTGCAGCGTGAGTCGGCGCGGTATGTGATTGTGGACGAACAGGAGCGCGTGGTCGCCGGTCTTCGCGTGCGCGGAGAACGGGCGGTGTACGGTGATGCGACGCGCGTCGAGGTGCTCCACCGGGCCGGCATCGAGCATGCGCGGCTGGTGGTGGTCACGGCGCCGGAGC
Source organism: Gemmatimonadales bacterium (assembly GCA_038231095.1). Taxonomy (GTDB): domain Bacteria; phylum Gemmatimonadota; class Gemmatimonadetes; order Gemmatimonadales; family Gemmatimonadaceae; genus JACMLX01. The sequence continues at coordinate 99,272 of JBBRLZ010000005.1, read as the reverse complement.
CGATCCGTGCGCGGCGCGCCGTGGAAGTCGCACGCGAGCTGAATCCGCAGATCGCGGTCGCGGTGCGCACGCACAGTGCGGCAGAGCAGGCGTTCTTCGAGGAATTCGTTCTCGCAAATGGCGGCACCGGTCGTGCGATCTACGCAGAGCGGGAGGCGGCGCTCAGTATGGCGTACTTCACGCTCCTGACACTCGGTCGCACCGATGACGAGGCCGATGTGGTGATCGATGCAATGCGCAACGAAAAGATCGCGCCGACCGAGACCTTCGCCGTGCTGCACACGCGCGAATTCAATGCGATGATGGCCCCGGACCCGAATCATCCGGAGCAGAAGAACTCGTAGCGGCGGAAATCCTGCGACGGCTCAGTGTGTCATGGCAGTCATTGGCGCCGATGCCATCGCATGTGCGTGGAGAGCGACAGTCACCGGCACACCACTGAAGCCGGCGTTGCCGGTGAGCGTATCGATGCGTTGATCGTCGGTGAGGTCGTTGATGCTCACGCCGGCGTGTGCGTTCGCGGTCGGGAGTCGTGTTCCGCTGCGACCGTGACCCCAGCCATGTGGCAGGCTGACCACGCCGACCATCACGGTGTCGGTGATTTCAACCGGCGCAACCACCGATCCGACGCGCGATGTGATGCACACGGTGTCTCCGTCGCCGATCGCGGCGGCTGCGGCGTCGGTCGGATGCATCTGCAGCGTGCAGCGATTGCGCCCGCGCACGAGGCGTTCGCTGTTGTGCATCCATGAATTATTGGATCGCAACGAGCGTCGCCCTATGAGTTGGAGCGTTGCGTGGTCTGGAGCGACGGCATCGAGCGTCGCGGCCAACCGTGCCACATCGTCCACCAGCAGCTGCGGTGCGAGATGCAGCAGGCGATCGGCGGTGCGCAGTTTGTCCGGGAGCGACGGTTGCAGCGGTCCGAGGTCCACGCCGTGTGGCTGCTCCACGAGCGTGCGCATGCTCAGCCCACGACCGAGTGGCGAGAGGCCGGCGCCGTATGGCCCGCTGCGCAATCCAACGTCGAGCATTCCACGCGGCGTGAGCGTGGCGAGCGCAATCGACTTCGCGCGTGCCTTCACGCCGCCGCTTACGCGCCACGTGAGTTCGTTGAGAATCTCCCAGTCGTGGCGTGCGTCGTCGGGCTTCTCGAACACCGCCGGTGAGTACTTCGCCGTGTTGCGGACGGCCAGCGTGTGGAAGACGAGGTCGTAGTGATCGCGCTCGAGGGCGAACGTCGGCGGCAGAATGAGATGCGCGTGACGTGTGGTTTCGTTGAGGTAGAAATCGATCGCGACGTAGTAGTCGAGGCCTGCGATCGCGGCGTCGAGCCGCTGCCCATTCGGTGTCGAGAGCACGGGATTCCCCGCGTGCGTGACGAGCGCACGTACCTGGCCTTCACCTGGCGTCTCGATCTCTTCGGCGAGCGCTGAAACCGGCAATTCGCCGGCGAATTCCGGCAGGCCGCGCACGCGGCTCCTCCAGCGACCGAAGCGCACATGCTCGGACGTCTTCTGATCGTCGCGCAGAATGTCGATGGCCGGCGTGGTGAACATCGCGCCGCCGCGCGCATCGAGTCGGCCGGTGACGACGTTCAGCGCGGAGATCAGCCAGCAGGCAAGTCCACCGAACTCCTGCATCGAGACACCGACGCGACCGTACGCCACCGCGGTTGGTGCGGCGGCGAAGTCGCGTGCGATGGTGCGAATGGTGTCAGCGGCCATGCCGGTGGCGCCGGCGACCCGTTCCGGCGTGAAGGGTTGCACCAGCGCCACCAGCGTATCGAGTCCTGTGAGATAGCTCGCGTAGTGTTCAATGTGCACGCTGCCATCGGCGATGATCGTGTGCAGCAACGCGAGCAGCAACAGCGCGTCGGTACCGGGTCGGATGAAGTGATGTGCATCAACCAGTGCGGCGGTCTCGGTACGACGTGGATCGATGAGCACGATCCGCCCACCGCGCTGCTGAATTGCCTTCATCCGATCGGTGACGCCGGGCGCGCTCATCAGACTGCCGTTCGAGGCAGCGGGATTGGCGCCGAACATCAGCAGATGCCGGGTGTGGTCGATATCCGGAATCGGGATCAGCAGCGCGTGGCCGAACATCAGCATCGCGGCGACATGGTGTGGCAACTGATCGACCGACGTGGCGGAGAATCGGTTTTTCGTGCGCAGCGCCCGCGTGAAGTCGGGGCCGAAGAGCATCGCCCCCGACGAATGGACGGTTGGGTTGCCGAGGTACGTAGCGACCGCGTCGTTGCCGTGGGCGGCCTGAACGGCGGTCAGTCTTGAGGCGGCCTCGTCGAGCGCCTCGTCCCAGCCGATCTCGGTCCACGTCGTGCCGACGCGGCGCATCGGGCGTCGCAGCCGGTCGGGATCCTCGTGGACATCCTTGAGTGCGACCGCCTTCGGACAGATGTGTCCCCTGGAGAACGGATCGTCGACGTCGCCGCGGATCTCCGAGACGGTGGTCCCGTCCGTCGAGACTACGATGCCGCACATGGCCTCGCACAGGGTGCAGGTACGGAAGTGGCGGTGCGCAGGCATGCGGAGCGTGGGTTGGGGGACCGGATGGCTTGGATGCTAGCGACGTGCTCGCGGAAGGGCGTCTTGGGTTGCTCCTCCGGTAAGCGCTCGCTGCCGTTCATATTGGGTTCATCCCGCCGGCCTACTGTGATTGCATGCGACTCTTACTGGTAGAGGATGATCCGGAGATGTCCCGCACGGCGGCCGAGTATCTGCGCCGGACCGGCTTTTCCGTCGACGCCGTGCATGACGGGGCGTCCGCGATGCGCGCCCTGCGCTTCAGCCCGTACGACGCGGTGGTGCTCGACGTGCGACTTCCCGACGCCGATGGGTTCGACATCTGTCGGCAACTGCGGCAGATGGGCTCGGAGGCGCGCGTGCTGATGGCGACCGCCCGCGACGCCATCGAGGATCGTGTGCTCGGTCTCGACATTGGTGCCGACGACTATCTCGTGAAGCCGTATGCGATGGCGGAGCTGGCGGCGCGGGTGCGCGCGCTGCTCCGCCGGCCCGCCAGGAACGTGGGAACCGTGCTGGCGGTGGCGGATCTCGAGCTCGATACCACCACGCGCACGGCCAGGCGCGGCAGTCGCGTCATCGAGTTGACGACCAAGGAATTCTCGGTGCTCGAAGTGCTGATGCGGCATGCGGGTGAAGTCGTCACGCGGGAAGCGATCAGTGCCAGCGCCTGGGACGACAACTACGATCCGTTCAGCAACGTGATCGATGTGTATGTGAGTCGCCTGCGCCGGAAGATCGATCGCGCCGGTGATCCGCCGCTGGTGAACGCAGTGCGCGGCGCCGGCTACCGCCTTGGTGGGTCCGCGGGCGATCCCCGCTACGGCGGCGCGTGAGCCCGGACCTTCCGCGCAACGGCCTCTCGATCAGGGCACGACTGGCGATCTGGTACGCGTCGTCGGTGCTGCTGGTATTTCTCGTATTCGCGTTTGCCTTGCGTACCACCGTCCGTGCCGCGTTGCGCACCGAGTTCACGGTCGGTGTCCGCAGTTCAGCCGATGCCATTCAGTCGTTCTTTCGGCTCGAACATCTCGAGTATCGCGACGTACTGGCCACGATCACGCACATCTCGAACGAAGTCGTCTTTCCGGATCGCATCGTGGAGTTCATCCAGCCGGATGGCGCCACGGCGTTCCGCGTCGGCCCGACGCTGAAGATGAACGGTCGTGGTGCGCCGAAGATGCCGAACGAGTCCACGCTGGTCGCCCCGATCCGGCGTGTGGAGATGCCGCTCGACGCGACGCTCGCGCCCGGATGGAGCCTGCATGTCTACGCCAGCGCAGCACCGCTCGAACGTTCGCTGGCGACGATCGATGCATGGTTGCTCTTCGGCATTCCGCTCGGCTTCGCCGTGGCGGGAGGCATGGGCTGGTGGCTGGCCGGCCGTACGTTGCGCCCGGTGGGCGCGATGGCCGAGGCGGCGGTGCGCATGGCCAGTGATCGCCGCGCCGGCGCGCCTGTGACTGGCGCGCAGGCGCAACGCCTGCCGATCGACAATCCGTCGGACGAACTCGGGCGACTGGGTACGCGATTCAACGCCCTGCTCGATCAGGTGGATGGCGTGCTGGCGCAGCAGCGGCGCTTTCTCGCCGACGCGGCGCACGAACTGCGGACGCCGGTCGCGCGCATGATGGGCAACGTCGATCTCGCCCTGCTCGATCCGCAGGATGCGCAGCTGCAGAACGGCGCGCTGGTGCGCGTGCGCACGGATCTGGACCGCACGGCGCGACTGGTCGATGAATTGCTCCAGCTGGCGCGCGCAGATGCGGCGGACGAAGTGCATTCGCACGCCGGCTACCTCGATGACGTGGTGGTGGATGCCGTGCATGCCTGGCAACCGGCCGCCGACCGCAAGGGCGTGACGCTCACACTGTGCACGATCGACGAGGCGCCGGCAAACATCGACCCGGTCTATCTCGATCGGATGGTCGGGATTCTGCTCGACAACGCGATCCGATACACGCAGCCCGGCGGCAACGTGGAAGTCCGCGTCTCGATGGTGGATGGGAGCGCGGTCCTGACAGTGTCCGACAACGGCATTGGCATCGCAGACGAGGAACGCACGCGCGTGTTCGAACGCTTCTATCGCGGCACCGGCGCGCGCGTGATGTCACCGGACGGCAGCGGTCTGGGACTGCCGATTGCCCGCTGGATCGCACAGGCCCACGACGCCGTGCTGGAACTCGAACCGCGCGACGGTGGCGGCACCGTGGTTCGCGTCGCATTCCCGACGCTGTCAATTCGGCCCGTGCGCGTCACGGACGCTGGCACCCCCTGATGCATCGTGGATTCACCCAACCGCTTTACGTTGCTCGCATGCGATTCACAGCAGCAGATCTTCGCGCTCGACCGATGCGATCGGTGCGGCTTGCACATGTCGTCGCGACGTATGCAATCCTGTCAGTCGTGGCACCAGCGCACGCACAGTCGGTCGGTGTATCGCGCGACGCGATGACCGTGCGCCAGAGCTTTTCTCTCGCCGATGCCGCGGCGCTCGCACGACGCCAGCATCCGCTGCTCATGGCCGCCGGTGGTCGCCGCCAGTCCGTTGCCGGCGCGGCGCGACAGGAAGCTGCCTTGCCGAATCCGACGCTCGAGTGGCGCAAGGAGAACCTCAACAGCCCGCTCGCGCGCGACGAATTCGTGACCGCGGCGTTCCCGGTCGATCTCTACGGGCGCCGCGTGGCACTCCGTTCCGCGAGCGCCCTCACCGCGACCCGTGCAGTGCAGGATTCATCCACCACCGCGAGGCAAGTGGAGTTCGACGTCGCGCGCGCCTATTGGAGGACCACACTCGCGTATGCCCTGCACGACGCGGCATCCTCGCAGCGCAGCGCAGTCGACACGATTGCGCGCATCGAAGGCGATCGCGCCAGGCAGGGTGCCGTGCCTGCCGGTGCGGCACTGCGCGCCCGCCTCGAGGCGGATCGTGCGCGACTCACCGAAGCCAGCGCGCGTGCGGAACTGGAACGGGCACGCGGTGATCTTGCACGTGCGCTGGCAATGCCCTTCGACAGCGTGCCGCGACCGACGGAATCACTGCGCGTTGACTCTGCTGTGGCCGTACCTGCAATCAGCGCGCTGCTGGCCATCGCGCGCGAGCGCCGCTCGGAGTTGCTGGCTGCCCACGCCCGCGTGGACGAAACGTCGCGTCGCCAATTCGCCGAACGCCTCGGCGCCCTGCCGGCACTCGGTGTACAGGTCGGCACCAAGCGCACGTCGGGATACAAGACCGGCACCGTGGCCCTCGGAATGGCAATTCCCCTGTTCGATCGCAACGGTGGCAATCGTGAACGGGCGCATGGCGATGTGATCATCGCCGAAAGTGATCTGCGCTCCGTGCAGGCGACCGTGGACGCCGACGTGATTTCGGCCGCGCGCGCCTACGCCACGCTGCTCGCCGAATACGATCGCGCCATCGATCCCGATGTGGCGGGTGACGGTCTGCGCGATCTGGACACACGCGGCGCACGCGTCGCGGCGATCGCGGCGACGGCGTACCGCGAAGGGGCAATTTCGCTCTTTGAATTGCTGGACGCCGAGCGTGTGCGCGCCGACGTGCGCGTGGCTGCGCTGCGCGCGGCGGTGGAAGTTCACATGGCTCGACTCGATCTGCTGCGCGCCCTCGGCCTGGCCGTCGACGGCGCACGCATTCTCCCGACCGTACAATGAGCATGGCTGGAATGACGCTTCCTGATCGCTGCGCGCTTCGCGTGGCTGCATCGATCGCCACGGTCGTTGCGTTGTCCGCGTGCGGCAGTGACGCCAAGGTGGTACCGGCGTCGGCCGCCACCGTCACCACGCCCCCGCGCGACACCGCGTTCCTGGCGGCGCAGGCACTCAGTGTTTCCGGCGCGACGGTGCAGGATGCGAAGCGCATTGCGTGGCGCGAATCGTGGCAGCTGCCGGCACGTCTCGTGCTCGATCCGATGAACACACAGGCTCTCGGATCGATTGTCGAAGGACGCGTCACGCAGGTGCTGGTGCAGGCTGGAGATCGTGTCACGCGCGGTCAGGTCCTGGTGACGATTCACAGCCACGAACTGACCGCTGCGCGCAACGAGCTTGCGCAGGCCATCGCCGGCAAGGCTGAATCCGAGAACGCCGCACAACTCGCTGCGACCGGTGCCGCGCGTGCTGAACGCCTGTATGCGGCGCAAGCCGGATCACTCGCCGATCTCGAACGTGCGCGTGCCGCGAAGACGGCAGCGGAGGCGGGCCAGCATCGCGCTGCGGCCGAATTCGAACGCGCGACCGAGATGGTCTCACACCTGCGCGCACCAGGTCCGCTGAACCGCGGAATCGATCCGGAAGACGTGCTGGTCCGCGCGCCATTCGATGGTGTGGTCGTCGCGCGCGAGGCGGAGCCGGGGGCGGTCGTGGTGCCGGGCGCGCCGCTCGTCTCCGTCAGCCGTACCGGCTCGATTCTGCTCTCGATGCGCCTGCCCGAAGCGGCACTCGGCGCCGCGAAGATCGGCTCCGACGTGCAGTTCACGGTGCCCGCGTTTCCCGGGCGTCCATTCAGTGCGCGCGTGACGCGTGTCGCACCAACACTCGACTCGCTCTCACGCACGGCGGAAGTCTTCGCTGCGGTGGACAACCGCCGTGGCGAGTTGCGCGGCGAGATGACGGCGGCGGCCGAGGTGTTCGGTGTTTCGCGCGACAGCGTGATTGCGGTGCCGGTTGGTGCGATTCAGGATTTCGAGGGTGATACGGTCGTCGTCACCGGCGTGAAGCGCGATGGTGGTTTGCTGCTCGAGGCGATCCGCGTGCGCGTGGGCCGGCGTGCGTCGGGGATGGCTGAGATCAAGTTCGGACTGACCGTGGGCGCACCGGTGGTGAACGTCGGTGCGGCAGTCGCGAAGGCGGAGATTCTGCGCCAGCGTGACGCGCGCGCCGCGTCGAGCGCGCCGTGAGGAAGCTGATCGAATTTGCATTGCGGCAGCGTGGTGCCGTCACGTTCGGTGTCGGTGCGCTGCTGCTGTTCGGGCTCTTCTCGCTGTCGCGGATTCCGTTCGATGCGTTTCCCGATCTGACCGGCGTGCGTGTTGACGTCGCGACCGTTGCGCCGGGTCTGGCGCCTGAGGAAGTCGAGCAGTTGGTGACGTATCCGCTGGAATCGTCGCTGATGGGATTACCCGGTGTGACCGGCGTGCGCTCCGTCTCGAAGTCCGGGCTCGCGCTGATCACGGTGCCCTTCCCGGATGGTACGGACATCTACTTCGCGCGCACGCTGGTGCAGCAGCGGCTGGCCGAGGCGAAGGGTGTGCTACCGGCAGGCGTCGAGCCGCAGATGGGGCCCGTGTCCACGCCGATGGGCGAGCTGTATCAGTACACGGTGACCAGCGACTCGATGTCGCTCACCGATCTCAAGGCGTTGCACGACTACACGATCCGACCGCGGCTGCGCACCGTGCCGGGCGTGAGCGATGTCAACTCGTGGGGCGGCCGTATCGAGCAGGTGCAGGTGGAAGTCGATCCGGCGAAGCTCGCGGCGCGCAATCTGACGCTGGCGGATGTGAATCGTGCGCTGGCGAGCAATAACCTGTCGTTCGGTGGCGCGTACCTCGAGAACGCCGGCACGCGCTACACCGTGCGTGGCGTCGGGCGCTTGAGTGATACGAGCGAGATCAGGCAGGTGGCGATTGCCACTCCGGGTGGCGTGCCGGTGCGCATCGGGGACGTGGCCGTGGTGAAGCAGGGTGCCCTGCCGCGCTTTGGCGCAGTGACGCAGAATGGCACGCACGAAGTCGTTGCCGGCATGGTACTCAAGCTGAACGGTCAGGACTCGCGCACGGTCATCGACGCCGTCACGGCACGCCTCGACGAGATTCGCGCGGCGCTTCCGCACCACGTGAAGATCACACCGTTCTACGACCAGACGGAGCTCGTCGGACGCACCACGCACACGATCACGAAGAACCTGATCGAGGGTGGTCTGCTGGTGATCGTCGTGCTGTTCGCGTTCCTGAGGAACGTGCGCGCGTCGCTGATCGTGGCATCGGTGATTCCGTTGTCGATGCTGGTGGCGTTCGGCGGCATGTATCTCTTCGGATACTCCGCAAACCTGATGTCGCTCGGCGCGCTCGATTTCGGCCTCATCGTGGACGGCGCGATCGTGATGGTCGAGAACTTCGTGCACCGGCTCGAGAAGGCCGAGAAATCAGGGAACGGCACGCCACTCGACATGGCGCAACGCTTCGCGCTGTTCCGCGATGCGTCGATCGAAGTGGGACGTCCGATTCTGTTCGGCATCGCGATCATCGTCGCCGTCTACATCCCGATCTTCGCGCTGGAAGGGATGGAAGGGCGCATGTTCAAGCCGATGGCATTCACGGTCGTCTGCGCCGTGCTCGGCTCGTTGCTGCTGGCACTGGTCTTCGTCCCGGCCGCATCACTGGCGCTGCTCCGGCATGTGCACACCGAACCGATCCAGCTCGAGGAACGGCTGCGTGATCGCTATCGTCGCGCACTCGAGTGGACCTTTACGCATGGCAGGCCGATCGTCGCCACGGCGGCGGTGCTGATCGTGGTCTCGATGTATTCGTTGACGAAGATCGGCAGTGAGTTCATGCCGAAGCTCGACGAAGGCGCCATCCTGATCAACACGCGCCGAACGCCGAGCATTTCACTGGCCGATGCGACGAAGTTGTCGATGCTGGCGGAGAATGTCGTGAAGAAATTCCCGGAAGTGGTGACCGTCGTGACGAAGGAAGGGCGGCCCGATCTGGCCACGGAAGCAATGGGCCTCTACGAAGGCGATCTGTACGTGATTCTGAAGCCGCGCGACGAGTGGAGCACGGCGACGAATCCGGAGGCGCTCGTCACGGCGTTCGACTCCGCGCTCAAGCAGGTGCCTGGCCTCTGGGTGTCGTTCACGCAGCCGCTGGCGATGCGGCTCGATGAAGCGGAGAGCGGGATTCGCACCGATCTCGGTGTCAAGGTCGTCGGCCCCGATCTCGAGAAGAATGGACAGATCGCGGCGCGCATCCGCCGCGTGCTGGCGTCCACACCGGGCAGTGCCGATGTCGGTGTGGAGGTCAGCGAAGGCACCGGTCAGGTGCGCGTGACACCGCGTCGCGATGCGCTGGCGCAGTTCGGACTGTCGGTGAGCGATGTCCGTGACGCGATGAACCTTTCGCTTGGCGCAGAGACCGCGACGGAGATGGTGAAAGGCCCGCGTCGCATCGGTGTAGCGGTGCGCTATCCCGACGCGCAGCGCAACGATCTCACTGAGTTGTCGCGGTTGACGGTGCGCTCAAGTGCCGGCGCGCTGGTGCCGCTGTCGTCGATCGCGGACGTGGTGCCGGGCACCGGGCCGGAGCTGATTGGCCACGAGGATGCGCAGCGCCGCACGCTGGTGCTCTCGAATGTGCGCGGCCGCGATCTCGGTGGATTCGTGGCCGAGGTGCAGTCGCGTGTCGCGCGTGAGGTGCCGTTGCCGTCCGGCACCTTTCTCGAGTGGGGCGGACAGTTCGAGAATCAGCAGCGCGCCATGAAGCGGCTGCGTCTCGTGGTGCCGCTGGCGCTCGCGCTGATCGTCGGGCTGCTCTACCTGTCGTTCCGCAGCGGCTGGTTGACCGCGCTGATTCTCACCAATGTGCCGTTCGCGCTCGTTGGCGGCGTGGCGATGCTCTGGGTGCGCGGACTGAATCTGAGCCTGTCGGCGAGTGTCGGGTTCATCGCGCTGTTCGGCATCGCGGTACTGAATGGCGTGGTGCTCATCTCGGCGATGAATGCGCTGCGCGCGTCGGGCAAGAGCGTGGATGACGCGGTGCGGCTTGGCGCGGCTGATCGCTTGCGGCCGGTGATCATGACGGCGCTCGTTGCCAGCCTCGGGTTCGTGCCGATGGCGCTCTCCACGTCGCCGGGCAGCGAGGTGCAGCGTCCGCTGGCATCGGTCGTCATCGGCGGCCTCGTGACGTCGACGATGCTGACACTGTTCGTCTTGCCGCTGCTCTATCGCGCACTGGGCATCTGGCGCGAACGGAGCGGCGCGCGCCAGACCATCACATCGACCGCGCTACCCGCGAGCCCGGTCCTTCACCACTGACCACGTCGGACACTGCGGCGTCGGTCCGCGCTGCGGCGTGGATTCGGCGCGCGGCAGTGTGTCGGCCACTGCCATGACTTCCAGATCGAAAATCAGGTCGGCGCGTTCGGGAATGACCGGTGGGCGCCCTGACTCGCCGTAGGCGAGAGGGAACGGGATGAAGAGCCGGCGCTGGCCGCCGACCTTCATGCCATCGAACCCGAGATCCCAGCCGGCGATCACCCGGCGCACGCCGAGTGGAAAGCCGATCGGGGTGCGGGGCGCGCCGGTCGGCATCGTGTCGCGCGAGGAGTCGAACCTGGTCCCGTCGCGCAGCCAACCGGTGTAGTGCACGTACACGCATTGGCGCGGATCGACGGCGGCGCCCGTGCCGGGGCGGGCGTCGATGTAGCGGAGGGCAAGGGCGATCTGGGTCTTCCCGGTGACCTCGGGGATGGTGGGTGGCAACGCTGCAGTGCGTGAGCCGGAATGACACGCAGCGAGCGCGAGCGCAGCGGCGGAGAGCAGGGGATTTCGCATGCGGCCAACGTAAGCGGATCGGGTTCGGCGCGCCCTCTACACGCCCTGCCGGAAATCCATCCAGCTCAGGCGTGAAATACGCGATCGTAGTATTCTGCGCCGTGCGCCTTGCGTACGCCTTTTTACTGGTCGCAAATAATGGGACGCATCGGCCGCCTTGGTCGTCATTCCAGTGCCCATCACTCTCGATGATCGTCGTCATCCGAGTCAGGTCGAGTACATCTTCCAGGCCCCTCGCCATACGATGACGACGCACGCGATGGTACACGTGCCAGCCTACGGCATGCGGGACGATTCGCGCATGTCACTCCACGGCAACTCCTCAGTCGGGAAATGCCCCTCACGGGCGCGTCACGACAGCGGGCGCATCAGACGGGCAGAGTGCGCTCGCACGTGTGCTGTTTGGATCGCACCGTGATTTCGAAGGGGTTTCGTACGACAGAGGTGGAATGGGCGTCGGTGACGCTCGTGACGGTTCCGCCCCACGTCGAGTCATCAGACCTTGCAGTGCTGAATGATGAGGAACGCGCGCGTGCCGGACGGTTCGTGTTCGTCGCCGACCGCGCCAAATATGTTACAGGGCGCGCCGCGCTACGCCGCGCTCTCGGTGTCGAGATCGGTCTCGCCGCAGCTGCGGTTCCGCTATCGGTCGACGCGCGCGGTCGGCCAACACTCGGAGAGGGCTTCGACGCGCGAGTAGACTTCAACATTTCGCATTCCGGCCCTGTAGTTGTCCTCGGCATTGCGCGAGGTGGCGGGAGGATTGGTGTCGATGTCGAATGGCACGGCCGTGCTCGTGACCTGCGCGCGCTCGTGCTGGACGTCATGGGTCCGCGCGAATCCGAATTCCTGTCCACGTGTGACGAAGCAGCGTTTGTCCGTGCATTCCTCGGTTGCTGGACGCGGAAGGAGGCAATCCTGAAAGGCATCGGTGTTGGCATCGAGTTTCCGCTGACAACGATTGACGTACCGCACGTTCCAGCGCATCAACCACACCGCGTCGAAGTCGCGTCCAATTCTGTCTGGACAGTGTTCACCGCCGATCCGGCGGTTGATCTGACGGTCTCGGTTGCGCTCGCTGGTGAGGTGTTTCCCTCATGTCGTACTCACTCCGCGTCCGCAGTCGTCGCGCAGGTGCATTCGTAAGCATGGTTTTGGTCTGTCAGTCCATGGCGACGGTGATTGCAATCGGCGTGCGGACCTCTGGTGCTCGTACCCAGGTGTCGGTGCAGCGATACGCATGCTTTCGTCCATCGCAAACGTCGAGGCCGGCATGAGTGTCGTCGAGCTGCTTCACGGAGCGGCGGCGCAGGGTGTCGAGCTCTGGGCTGAAGGATCGAATTTGCGCTTTCGCAGCCCGCGTGGTGCACTGACTCCTGCGCAGCGGGAGGAGCTGACGAAGCACAAGCAGGAAGTGCTCGCGGCGCTACGCACGGCAGCGGAGGCGCAGGTCTCGCACTCGTCGCTGTCCTTCAATCAGCGGTCGCTCTGGTTCGTGCATCAGGACGCGCCGCAATCGTCGGCGTACCATGTGGGAGTGGCCGTCGAGATCATGTCGCCGGTGAACGTGGATGCGCTGAACTCTGCCGCGCAAGCGCTTACCGACCGGCATCCGATGCTGCGGACGACCTACGGAGTGTCCGAGGATGGCGTGCTGCAGATGGAGACGCGCGGTGCGATCCGGATGCAGATGGCAGTGCATGATGCGAGCGCGCTCACCGCCGACGAGTTGCACGACGTCGTGGCCGCCGATTACGTCGCACCGTTCGATCTTGCCAACGGTCCCGTGATCCGCTGCTCCCTGTATTCGCGCAGCAGTACGCATCACGTGCTGCTGGTGTGCGTGCATCACATCGCGGGTGACGGCTGGTCAACGATGCTGATGGCCGACGAGCTGTTCCTGCTGTATGCGGAGGCGACAGGACAGCCCGTGCGGGTGCCGCCCCGTGCGGAGCGCACCTACACGGACTTTGTGCGCTGGCAGGAGGAGTTGCTGGCAGGCGCCGATGGCGAGCGGCTGGCGCAGAGCTGGCGACAGACACTCGCCGCACCGAGGGCGGAGATCGAGGTGCCGTCGGCCCGTCCGCGTCCGGCTCGCAAGACCTATCGCGGGGCCACGCACGCCTTCGACCTGTCCGACGAGCGCATGGCAGCTGTGAAACGGGTCGCGCGCGAGCACGGCACAACGCCGTTCGTGGTCCTGCTCGCCGCCTACCAGGCGTTGCTCTTCCGCCTTACCGGAACCTCGGATGTGGTGGTCGGCACGCCGACGTTCGGTCGATCGCAGCCCGGCTTCGAACGGATCGTCGGGCATTTCGTAAACCCGGTCCCGCTGCGCACCAGCGTCCACACGGATATGGCCTTTCGCGCGCTGCTCGACGGCGTCTCACGCACGGTGCGGCATGCACTCGATGGCCAGGACTACCCGCTGCTGCTGATGGTGCAGAATTCGGAGCGACCGCGCGATCCGAGTCGGTCGCCGCTGTTTGAGGTCTTCTTCGGATACATCGCCTTCGACCGCGCACGATCCAGTCTCGCCGCGAGCAGCACGACGTTGCCCTCGACGCGCGATGTCCACGGGCTGACGGTGGCCCCGTATCCGGTGCGACAGCAGGAAGGCCAATTCGACCTGTCGCTTCAGTTCATGGAGCGCGACGGCGGTCTGGATGGCACGCTGCTCTTCAGCGCGGACCTCTACGAGCCGGAGACGATCGCCCAGATGTGCGACCACTATCTGGCATTGCTCGACGGTGCATTGATGGATGTGAACCAGACGGTGGAACAGCTGCCGCCAGTCGTTCAGCACGACGGTGCCGACCACGCGGCGGCGACCGAGGCTCCCTCACCCGAACTCCAGGAACTTCTCGACGAGCTGGCAGTGCGCGACGTCCGCCTCGCGCTCGACGGCGAACGACTGAAGGTGAACGCACCGGTTGGCTCGCTGAACGCAGACCTCAAGTCGCGCATGGCGCATCACAAGGCGGGATTGCTTGCAACGCTGCGGCAGGCGGCGGGCGCGCGCGGACGTGTGAGGCGTATCTCTCGCGACGGTCCGATCCCGCTGTCCTATGCGCAGCAGCGTCTCTGGTTTCTCGACCGGATGCAGCCCGGCAACACGCAGTACAACCTGATGGTCCCGTTGCGGCTGACGGGTCCACTGGACGTTGCGGCCATGCGCGATGCCATCGATGCCATTCCAAGACGGCATGAGGCGCTGCGAATCCGCATCCGTGCCGTCGACGGCAATCCGCGCGCCGAGCTGACGGAACAGATCGGCAACCTGGTGCGCACCGCCGATGTGAGCCATCTGCCCGCCGAGGAACGGCTGAGTGCCGCGAGAAGCCTCGTCATCTCGCAGGCCCAAACCCCGTTCGACCTCGCGACGGGACCGCTGATGACCGGCCTGTTGGTGCATCTGTCCCCGGACGATCACATCGTTGCGATCTGCATGCACCATATCGCCTCCGACGGCTGGTCGCTGAACGTGGCGGTGCAGGAGCTGTGCGCAGTGTACGACGCGACCGTTGCCGGCCTGCCATCGCCGCTGCCGCCGCTCACGCTGCAGTACATCGATTTTGCGGCCTGGCAACGGGAACAGATCAACGCCGGCACGCTGGTTCGACAGATCGCTTACTGGCAGCGCGAACTCGCCGACGCACCGGTGCTGCTCGAGCTGCCGACCGATCGCCCGCGACCTGCAATACAGACGTACCGTGGCGCGCGTCGCAAACACCGCATGGACGGTAGGCAGCTTGCGGCAATCAAGGCCTTCAGCCGCGCGCACGATGCCACGTTGTACATGACATTGCTCGCGGCGTGGCAGGTGCTGCTGCATCGGTACTCAGGACAGGACGACGTGCTGGTGGGTTCGCCGCTGGCGAACAGGGATGACGCCGCATTCGAAGCGGTGATCGGCTGTTTCGTGAATCACGTCATGATGCGCGGGCGCCTTGGCGGCAACCCCACCTTCCGCGATTACCTCGCGCGCACGGCGAAGGTCGTCCTCGATGCATTCGATCATCGGACCGTGCCGTTCGATCGCATCGTCGAGGCCGTGAAACCGGAACGCAGCACAAGTCATAGCCCGATCATGCAGGTGACGTTCACGCTTCAAACGTTTCCAATCGGCTCGGCGCAACCGACAGGGCTCCACGCCGAGTACATGGAAGTCTTCGAGGAAGGCACGGACACGGCGCGGTTCGACATCACGTTGGAGATCGACGAAAACGGCGACGGCCTGCGCATGATCTACGAGTACGCGACCGACCTTTTCGACGACGCCACGATTACCCGCATGCACGAGCAGTATCTCGAGCTGCTCGTGCACGTCGTCGAACGCCCCGAACTGCGGTTGAGCGAGATTCCGCTGCTCACCGACACCGACCGGCGCACGCTGCTGGATGTGGTGAACGACACCGCCTTCGAGCACGATCGATCGGCGTGCCTTCACACGCTCGTGACTGCGATGGCGTCTGCGGTACCTGATGCGATGGCCGTGCAGGCGTCCGACACATCGCTGACGTACCGGCAACTCGACCGGCGGTCGAATCAGATGGCGCAGCTGCTCCGCGATCGCGGGGTGAAGGACAGAGACCTCGTCGGTGTCTGTCTCGATCGCATTGCCGACCTGCCGGTCGCGCTACTGGCCGTGCTCAAGGCCGGCGCAGCCTATGTGCCAATCGATCCGGCGCATCCGGCGGAGCGACTCGTGTACACGCTCACTGATGCAACGGTGTCGTGTGTCATCACGGAGAGTCGCTTCGCGCCTCTGGTGTCATCCGCAAACGCTCCACTGTTGCTTGTCGATGGTGATAATGGCTCGATCATGGCGCAGTCGGCCGAAGCGCCGCACACGGATGTCGGACCTCGTGACCTGGCGTACGTGATCTATACGTCCGGATCCACGGGCCGACCGAAGGGCGTCGAGGTGGAGCACAGGAATGTGGTGAATTTCCTCCGCTGCATGGAACGCGAGCCGGGTTTTGGCAGCGACGACGTCCTGCTGGCCGTGACCACGCCCTCGTTCGACATCGCGGGTCTGGAGTTGCTCCTGCCGCTCATTACCGGCGCCAGTTCGGTGATCGCCTCACGGGAGGAAGTGCTCGACGGTGAGCAGTTGATCCGTCTGCTGCAGAGTTGCCGAGCGACGGTGATGCAGGCCACGCCGGCGACATGGCGGCTGATGCTCGATGCGGGATGGACCGGCAAGGCCGACCTGCGCGTGCTGTGCGGTGGCGAGGCGATGCCCAGGGATCTCGCGCGAGACCTTCTGGCGCGTACCAGCGTCATCTGGAATATGTATGGTCCTACCGAGACGACGATCTGGTCCACCACGCATCGCGTCACCGATGCCGCTCTGGACATCCCGATCGGCCATCCAATCGGCAACACGACCGTGTACGTCCTCGATGCGGAAGGACAGCCTTCCCCGATCGGCGTCGCTGGCGAACTGTGCATTGGCGGCGAGGGGGTAGCACGGGGCTATCGCCAGCGTCCCGAGCTGACGGCAGAGAAGTTCGTGCGCGTCGTGCTCCAGGGACGTGCCCCTGAGCGGGTCTACCGGACGGGCGACGTGGTGCGCTGGCGCAGCGATCTGTCGCTCGAGTTCGTCGGACGGCGCGACCATCAGGTGAAACTGCGCGGCTACCGCATCGAGCTCGGCGAGATCGAGTCGGTGCTCGTGGAGCATATCAGTGTCCGGCGCGCGGTGGTCATTGTGCGCGAGGATGCACCGGGCGACCAGCGGTTGGTGGCCTACGTCGTGCCCGCAGTCGAGAGCCAGCCCTTGCAGTTTGATGAAGTGAGAACGTTGCTGCGTTCGCGCCTGCCCGAGTACATGGTCCCCTCAATGCTCGTACCGCTGTCGGAACTGCCGCTCACCCCGAACGGGAAGATCGATCGCAAGGCCCTGCCGGCCCCGACGTCAAGGGGCCCCGTGATCGCATCTGGGATCGCAGCTGGCGTCGACGTGGTGATGACCGAACCGCAGCGGCGTGTCGCTGCGATCTGGCGCGAAGTGCTGCGCGTCGAGCAGATCGGCGTGGAGGACAACTTTTTCGACCGCGGCGGCCACTCGCTGCTCGTGGTGAAGGTGCACGCCGCGCTCAGGCGTGAATTCCAGCGCGAGCTGACCCTCGTTGATCTGTTTCAGCACACCACCATTGCCGCGCAGGCTGCCCTGCTCTCCGCCGACCCGACGCAGCCCGATGCCTCGATGCAGCGTGCTCGCGCGCGCGCCGCACGGCAGGTGCTGGCGTGAGACGCGGCGTGTGTGCAGTCGCTGGGGTACGGCATGACTGACGAGCGCCCGGCGTCACGTCGTGCGATCGCCATCGTCGGAATGAGCGGGCGCTTTCCTGGCGCCCCGACGCTGCAGCATTTCTGGGAAAACCTGCGCAGCGGCGTCGAGTCGCTCGAGACGTTCTCGGACGCGGAACTCGACGCTGCGGGCATCGGCACTGCGATTCGCAGCCTGCCGGGATGGGTGCCCCGCGGCACGGTGCTCGAGCATGCCGACTGTTTCGACGCCTCGTTCTTCGGCTATTCGCCGCGCGAGGCGCAGATCATCGACCCGCAGCAGCGAGTCTTTCTCGAGTGTGCATGGGCTGCGCTCGAAGACGCCGGCTATGCCGGCGAGCCCCATGGCCGCACGGTTGCGATCTATGCTGGCTCGAGCCTGAATACGTACTTGCTCAGCCAGCTCCTGCCGAATCGGGAATTACTCGCGTCGGTCGGCGGCTATCAGGTGATGCTCGGCAACGACAAGGATTTCCTGACGACGCGGGCGTCATACAAGCTCGATCTGCACGGGCCCAGCATGGCCATTCAGACAGCCTGCTCCACGTCTCTGGTGGCAGTGCAGATGGCGTGTCAGGCGCTGTCCCGCGGCGAGTGCGACATGGCGATCGCTGGCGGCATCTCGATCTCATTCCCGCAGCGTACAGGGTACCAGTACCAGGAGGGCATGATCTTCTCGCCCGACGGCACGTGCCGACCCTTCGACGCCGACGCGAAGGGTACGCGCTCCGGCGCTGGGGGCGGACTCGTGGTACTCAAGCGCCTCGAGGATGCCCTCGCGGATCACGATACGATTCAGGCCCTGATCATCGGCGCGGCCATCAATAACGATGGCGCCGCGAAAGCCGGCTACACGGCGCCGAGCGTCGAAGGGCAGATGGAAGTGATTGCCACGGCACAGGCGTTGGCCGGCGTGCGTGCGGATACGATTTCGTATGTCGAGGCACATGGCACGGCGACCCCCCTCGGCGATCCCATCGAGCTCGCTGCGCTCACCCGAGTCTTTCGCGAGACGACCGATGCGCGCGGTTTCTGCACGCTCGGGTCGCTGAAGGCCAACGTGGGCCATCTGGATGCCGCAGCGGGCGTGGCAGGGCTGATCAAGACGGTGCTCGCGATGCGTCACGGCGAGCTGCCGCCACAGCTCAACTTCCGCGCGCCGAATCCACAGCTGCAGCTCGAGACGTCGCCATTCCGCGTGTCGACGACGCTCAGCCCCTGGGAGCGTGGAGCGACGCCGCGCCGCGCCGGTGTCAGTTCATTCGGCATCGGGGGTACCAACGCACACGTGGTGCTGGAGGAGGCGCCGCCGATACCTGCCCGGACACAGGTGCGTACGCCGCACCTCCTCGTCCTCTCAGCGAAGACGGCCGAAGCACTCGATTCTGCGACGACGAACCTCGTCGAGTACCTCGGTCGCAGCGATGCGGCGCCGCTCGAGGACGTGGCGTACACGCTGCAGGTCGGACGCCGTCCGTTCGCGCATCGGCGGAGCGTCGTTGTGCGTGATGTCGCTGACGCACGCGCGCTGCTCGCGACGCCTGACCGTGCGCCGGTGGCCACTGGTGTGCACGATGGCGCGGCACGTCCGGTCGCATTTCTGTTCAGCGGGCAGGGCAGCCAACACGCCGGCATGTGCCGTGAGCTGTACGACAGGGAGCCGGTGTTCCGCGCAGCGGTGGACCGCTGCGCGGACCTGATGCATCCGCACTTCGGTCGCGACATCCGCGAACTGCTATGGCACGGCACGGACACGGAGCTGAGTGAAACGCATGTCGCGCAACCGGTGCTGTTCGTGACCGAGTATGCGCTGGCGGTGCTCTGGGCCTCGTGGGGTGTGCAGCCGGCCGCGATGCTCGGGCACAGCATCGGCGAATATGTCGCCGCGCATCTGGCTGGCGTGCTGTCGCTCGAGGATGCCCTGATGTTGGTGGTGTCTCGCGGCGACGTGATGCGGCGCATGGCGGCGGGCGAGATGCTCGCCGTGCGGCTGGCACCGGCGGACTTGCGGGCGCGGCTGCGTGAGGGAACCGAGATTGCGGCGATCAATGCGCCGGCCCTCTGCACGGTGTCCGGCACGCGCGACGCAATGCAGGCGCTGGCGATCGAGCTCGAGCGGGCTGGCGTAGAGCATCGCGCCGTGCACACGTCCCACGCCTTCCACTCTGCGATGATGGAGCCGGCGCTGGCACCGTTCCGCGAGATCGTGGCGCGTGTGAATCTGGTTGCACCTCGCAAGCCGTACGTCTCGAACGTCACCGGCACCTGGATTCGCGCCGACGAGGCGACATCGCCCGACTACTGGGTGACGCACCTGCGACGTGCGGTGCTGTTCGCCGATGGCATCGCGACGCTGACTGCCGACCCGTCGATGCAGCTGCTGGAAGTCGGTCCGGGAAATGCCCTCACGTCGCTCGCCCGCCTGACGCTCGGGCGCGAGGGCGCGACGCGCGTCACGGCCTCACTGCCGCACGCGCGCGAGCCGCGCGGTCAGGTGGAAACGATGCTCGGCGCCGCAGGCCGATTGTGGGCGAGCGGCGTGGCGATCGACTGGTGCGGCGTGCACGCGGACGAACGGCTGTATCGGGTGCCTGTGCCGACCTATCCGTTCGCGCGACAACGCCATTGGGTCGACGCGCCGGCAGCCGGCGCGTCGGAGGATGCGACTCGGCTGACGCCGCCGCGACACGAGGCGGTGTCGGACTGGTTCCACCGGCCGTCGTGGGTGAGTGCGCCGCACTCTCGCACGCGGCTCGCGACAACTCTGCACGGCACATGGCTCGTGTTCGGGCGCGGGGACGCGCTCGACGACGCCGTTCGCAACCTGCTGACGGCGCAGGGCGCGACGGCGATCAGCGTCGAAGCGGGCACCGCATTCGCACAAACCGGCGACACATCTTTCACACTCCGGCCAACGGACGCGGACGACCATGAGGCGCTGATGCGCGCGCTCACCATGACCGGTCGTGTACCGCGTGGGATTCTGCACCTCTGGAACATCGGGGCGAACGACGGCCCGACCTCGGGCGACGATGTGCTGCACGCGTTGATGGCCCTGGGTCGGGCGGCCATGCTCGAAGTTGCCACGTCACCAATCCGGCTGGTCGTGGCGACGTCGGGCGGCTCGAGCGTGCTCGGCGAACTGGTCGCGCATCCCGACCGAGCGCTCGCACGCGGAGCGGTGCTGGTTTTTCCAACGGAACACGAGGCGATGCAGGCCAGCCTCCTCGATCTCGCGCCAGCGACCGATGCGCGGGGCGTCGCGGCGTCGGCGGCGGCGCTGCTGGACGAGGCTCGCGCCGACGATTCGGATCAGGATGTAGCCGTGCGATCAGGAAAGCGTTGGGCGCTTCGCTATGAGCCCGCGCCTCTTCCTGAGGTGGCGCCCGAGCAGCTGCCCTTGCGGGATGGCGGCGTCTATCTGGTGACTGGCGGACTCGGTGGCATCGGACTGACGTTTGCGGAATGGCTGGCGAGCCGCGCCGGCGTGCGTCTCGTCCTGACGTCACGCAGCCCGCTGCCGCCGCGAGAGGGATGGGATCCCTGGGTCGCATCGCACGAAGTTGGTGACGTAACGCGCCTTCGAATCGAGGCAGTGCGTCGTCTGGAGGCGGCCGGGGCTGAGGTGATGGTAGCAGTGGCGGATGCATCGGATCGCGAGAAAATGCAGGGCGCGCTGGCGCTCGCGCAGGATCGCTGGGGCCCGATCAGCGGCGTCATTCACGCGGCGGGCATACCTGACAGCTCGTTGGTGGCCACATACTCGCGGGATGCTGCGGTAGAAGGATTGTCCGCGAAGATGCTCGGAACTCAGATCCTCGCCGAGGTGCTCGGCGCAGCTCCGCTCGACTTCGTGCTGCTGTGCAGTTCGATCAATGTGGTGTACGGCTCTGCCGGTTCGACGGTCTACACCGCCGCCAATGCCTTTCTCGACGCCTTCGTTGAGTCCAGCCAGAAGCCAGCGGGCTGGCGGGCAGTGTCGTTGGCGTGGGGCGTCTGGCGCGATGTCGGTATGGCGACGCGAGAAGCGGTGCCGTCGGCGGAGCGGAGGGCGCAGGTTGCGATGGGTATACGCCCCGCCGAGGGCGTGGACGCCTTCGTGCGGGCACTGGCTTCGGAGCAGGTCCGCCTCGTCGTGTCGCCGTACGACGTGCAGCGCATGCATGAGCGTGGGCATCGGCTGCGCTCGTCGCTCACCGGAAGCAGCGCGATCACCCCGGCAGAGCCGCAGCTCAAAGTGGCGATTCCACGGTCAAGCTCGTCACTGCTCGAGCTGCCCGCCGGTGAAATCGAGACGCAATTGGCTACCTTCTGGGAGGATCTGTTGGGTGTGACCCCCGTCGGTGCGTACGACAATTTTTTCGAATTGGGTGGTCATTCCTTGCTGGCTACACGTGTGCTGGCTCGCATCGACGGCCGTTTCGGTGTGCGCCTGCCACTGCGCGCCATGTTCGACGCGCCGACGGTCCGTCAATTGTCGGTACTGATCTTCGCGGCAGCGAACGCGCCGTCAGATGAGCAGCTGGCTGCAGCGGCCGGTGACCGCGAGGAGTTCGAGCTGTGACGCACGTCCCATCCGTCCACACTGCCGCGGCATTGCTGTCGCTGCTGCGCGAACTCGACGTGCACGTGCGTGTCGAGGGCGGCAAGCTGCGCGTGAATGCTCCGAAGGGTCGGTTGACGCCCGAGCTCGAAGGCGCGCTGATGGCTAAGAAGGGCGAACTCCTGCATCTCTTGTCGGAGTCAGACGGCGTGTCACCGCGTGCCGGGGCGCCGGTGCCGATATCCCGCGACGAACCGCTCCCGCTGTCTTTCTTGCAGGAGCGGATGTGGGTGCTCGACCAGCTGCAGCCGGGTCACACGGCGTACAATCTGGCGATCGTCACCCCCGTCACGGCTGATCTCGATATCGCAATGCTGGTGTCCGCAGTCCGGCGCGTGATTGCGCGGCACGAGATCCTGCGCGCCCGTTTCACAGTCGTCAACGATGAGCCGCGCGTCGTGGTCGGCGCCGCGGAAGACACGCCGGTGACTGTGCGCGACATGCAGCAGATGCCGACGGACGAACAGGCTGTCGCCATCGCATCTGCGCCGGCGGTCGCTGCCCATCTCCCCTTCAATCTGGCGACCGAGGCTCCGGTCCGGTTCGAGATTCTGCAGGCAGGCGCGTCGAGCGGAGCGCTCGTCATTTCGGCACACCACATCGCGGTCGATGCATGGTCGATGGGCCTCTTGCGCCACGAGATCATGACCGAGTACGCCGCACTCGTGGCCGGGACTGCAGCACCGCGAGACGTGCCGCGGCTGCAGTACGTGGACTTTGCCGCGTGGCAACGCCGCGCGATGCAGGACGCAGTGACGAATGGTGGTGTGCAATTCTGGCTCTCTCGTCTCACAGGCCTGCCGCAGCTGAGCACGTTCACGCCTGACCGAGCACGTCAGGCCGATGTCGCCGGTGCGGGGGTGACACACCAATTCCGGTGGCCGCGCGCGCTGTTCGACGACGTACGCGCGCTGGCCCGCGAACTCGATGCGACGGTCTATATGGTGCTCCTCGCCGCGATGACGACCGTTCTCGCGCGCAACACCGGACAGACCGACGTTGCCGTCGGCAGTCCACTTGGCACTCGAGATGCGGTCGAGCTGGAAGACATGCTCGGTCCGATCCTGAATCCGCTCGTCATGCGCTTCGATGTGTCCGACGATCCGTCGTTTGCCACCCTCGTGCAGCGTGCGCGGACGGCGGTGCTCGATGGTCACGCACATCAGGACGTGCCGTTCGAGTTGCTGGTGCAGGCACTGAAGCCGGATCGCTCACTGGGTCATGCGCCGCTGTTCCAGGTGGCCGTGGTGCTGCACAATGCTCCCGATGGCGGCACGATGCAGATACACGGCGGCGGCGCGATTTATGATGTGACGATGTTTGCCGCAGTGCAGAACGACGAGATGACCGGCTCGATCGAATACCGCACCGATCTGTACGATGCGGACACCATTGCTCGCATCGAGATGCAGGTGCAGACCTTGCTGTCGGCGGCGGTGCGCGATTCGCAGCGCACGGTCTCGCAGCTGCCGCTGCTGAATGACATCGACGTCGCCCGCATCGTGAAGCTCGGCACGCCGGCGCCCGTCGCACTCGACCGCACGACAGTGGTAGCGCAGTTCGCACGCACTGTCGCCGAGCATCCCGCGACGATCGCCGTGGTGGCGGGCGACGAATCACTCACGTACGCGGAACTCGATCGGCGCTCGACGCAGGTGGCGCAGCGGCTGCAGTCAGCGGGCGCAGGGCGTGGTGCGTTCGTCGCCCTCGCCACCGACCGGTCGACGGCGATGGTCGTCGGCGCGCTCGGCATTCTCAAGGCAGGCGCTGCATACGTGCCGATCGATGTCGCGTACCCGTCGGATCGCGTGGCGTTCATGCTGCGCGATTGTGGTGCGCGACATGTCGTCGCAACGGCGTCGTCCCTGCGTGCACTGCGCGATACAGCGTTGCCGGACACGGTGTTGTTGGTCGAGGACAGTGTCTCCGCAGCACCTGAGATCACGCCGTTGCGCGAGTCGGCGCAGCCGGATGACATCGCGTACCTGATTTACACGTCCGGTTCGACCGGCACGCCGAAAGGTGTGCTCGTTCCGCACTCTGCGCTCAGCAACTTTCTTGGCGCGATGCGCGAACAGCCCGGACTGAGCCCCGCAGATCGTGTGCTGTGCGTGACGTCGATGTCCTTCGATATCTCCATCCTCGAGGTGTTCCTGCCGCTCGTGACCGGTGCGCGCACGGTCATCGCGGAGCGTGACGTCGCGAGCGATGGTGCGAAACTGTCGGAGCTCATTCGCGCCCGGGGAGTCACCGTGGTTCAGTCCACGCCATCCGGCTGGCGCGTGCTGATGAATACTCAGTGGGCGGGCAATTCGTCCATCACGGCGATCGTGGGCGGCGAATCGATGCCGGCTGACCTGGCGCGTTGGTTGCACGAGCGCGTTCGTCAGGTGTGGAATGCATACGGTCCAACGGAAACGACCGTCTGGTCGACAGTGGTGCAGTTGTCGGCTGACGACGTCATCACGATCGGCAGGCCGATCGCGAACACCCGCATCTACGTCCTGAACTCCGCAAGCCAGCTCGCACCGATCGGCGCGCCAGGCGAGATCTGCATTGGTGGCGACGGCGTGACGCGCGGCTATCATCAGCGCGCCGGCCTCACGGCCGAGCGATTCGTGCCCGAGCTGGTTGGCACGGGCACGTTGATGTACCGGACCGGCGACTTCGGCCGGTGGCGCGCGGACGGGCGACTGGAGCACCTCGGTCGCATGGACGGGCAGGTCAAGCTGCGCGGCTACCGCATCGAGACGGGCGAGATCGAGGCGGCGCTCGCGAGGCACGAGTTGGTGACTGCCGCGGTCGTGGGCGTGCGCAACGCCTCCGCCGATGACCCCCGCCTGGTGGCGTGGGTTCAGTTGCACGATGATGCCGAATGCACGACGAGTGAACTGCGACGGCACCTGCGCCAGACGTTGCCCGATTTCATGATCCCGTCGATGATCGTCCTCGTGGAGCGTTTTCCACTGACGCCGAATGCGAAGGTCGATCAGAAAGCGTTGCCTGACCCCTTTGGTGGTGCGCAGCTGGCATCGCGAGAGTACGTCCCGCCGGTGACCGCTACCGAGCGCGTGATCGCGGACATCTGGAAGCGGTTGCTGGGAGTTCCGCAGGCCGGTCTCACCGACCGATTCTTCGATCTCGGCGGGCATTCGCTGCTGGCGATGCGCGCCGCCGGTGAAATTTCGACGCGAACCGGTCATGCGATCGAGCCGCGGTTGCTTTTTTTCCAGACCCTCGGCCAGCTGGCCGAGGCGTGTGACGAACCTGCCCTGCGGACGCTCGCCCGGTTGTGAACCTCCTGTATTTCGGATCATCGGGCCGACAGTTGTTCGGCGCGTATCACTCGCCGCCCGCCACCGTGGCAGGGCGTGGCGCAGCGCTCCTGTGCCCGCCATGGGGACAGGAGTATCTGGTCTCGCACCGGATCTTCAGGCGTCTTGCCGAACGGCTGAGCGAGAGCGGATACCACGTGCTGCGATTCGACTACTACGGAACCGGTGATTCGGCCGGAGAGCGCGTTGAGGGCGATCTCGACAGCTGGCAAGAGGACGCGGCCATCGCGCTGGAAGAACTGCGCGACATGTCCGGCTATGCAACGATTGCCACGTTTGGCATCCGTCTCGGTGCGGTGGTCGCGTGGCGGCTCGCGAGTGCACGAAGCGATGTCCATGCGTCGGTGCTCTGGGACCCTATCGTGCGCGGCAACGAGTACGTGCGCGAGCTGCAGCGTGCGCAGGCGGAAATCGACCGCTGGCTGCTCTCGCCGGTGCGACCACCGGAGGCGGGCGTAACCGCACAGAATCTGCTGGGATTTCCGCTCACGTCCGACATGCGCGCCAGCATCGACGCGGTGAGTCCAGACACGTACGCGCGACCCGCGAACGCGCTCGTGAATCTGTTCTACTCCGATGTGCACCAGAACCAGAGCGCGCTGCACGACGCGTTCCGCTCGGCGGGCACACCGTTTCACACCGAAGTCGTACCGGGCCAGACGCCGTGGCGGGAGGACGAGAGCGTCGGTGCGGGAGGGCTGTCGGTGCTGGTGCTCGAACGCATGGTGGCGAGCCTGCGATGACCTCCGGCATCCGAGAGCGCGTACACCGGTTTGGTCCGGAGCAGCGCCTGGTGGGAATCCTCACGACCGGCCGCAAGGTCAGCGCCGACCTGCCGCACGTGGTGGTCGTGAACGCCGGCATCGTGCATCGCGTCGGACCGAGCCGGCTGTATGTGGACATGGCGCGCGCCGTGGCCGCGCTGGGGTATCCGGTGCTGCGCATCGACATCGCGGGACTTGGCGATTCCGGACCCGTGACAGGAGGCGCGTCGCTCACGGAGTCGGCGATCAACGATGTGCGCGCCGCGATGGATCATCTCGAGGCGACACGCAAGACGACCGGCTTCCTGCTGTTCGGGCTCTGTTCCGGCGCCAATTACGCGACGGTGACGGCGTTCTCGGATCCGCGTGTGATCGGCCTGATGCTCATCGATCCGTCGGTGTCGCGGACGCGCAAGAGCGCGGTGGTGCACGCGATGCGGCGCATGACGCATCTCTCCACGCTGCGAGAACTGCTGACGTTGCGGCATCCGGTCTTCCGTCGACTGCGCGGCGGCCGGTTGAGCGCGGCCGTGTCGGTGGCGCAGGCCGCCGAAGGCCAGAGCGAGCAGCGGGCCGATGCGGTATCGTCGTCAATGTCGGTTCAGGATGCGAACCGCTCGATGGTCGGCCTGATCGCGCGCGGTGTGCACATGATGTTCGTCTTTACCGGAGGCGTGAACCATGTGTACAACTATCACGACCAGTTGTACGACCTGCTCCCCGGCGTCGATTTCCGCGATCAGCTGCACCTGCATTACGTGCCGGACACGGACCACACGGTGAGCGATGTGGCGTCACGGTCACGGTTGCTGAGGATGCTGGCAGACTGGCTGAACCAGACCTTTCCGGCGCGCGTGACTGCGGAACGCGAGGCGGACGCGGTGGGCCGTGTGACGTGACGGCGGTGGTGGGTGGGAGTCCGCTGCTTCGCCTCGGCGTGCGTGCCTCGCCGCGACGCCGGTTGTTCTGCATGCCGTACGCTGGCGGCGGTGTCGCACCGTATCGCCTGTGGCACAAGTCGCTGCCCGAGGACGTGGAGATCTTCGCGGCGCAGTTGCCGGGGCGAGAATCGCGCCTGCGCGAAACGCCGTTGCCGAGCATCCATGCGATGGTCGCGGTCCTGCGTCCGGCGATCGAGGCGATGACGGATCTGCCGTACGCGATCTTCGGGCATAGCATGGGCGCGCTGGTCGCCTTCGAGATGGTGGCGGCACTCGAGGCAAGCGGCGTGCGCAAGCCGAGCCGGCTGTTCGTGTCGGCGCGACGCTCGCCGGAAGAGCCGGATCCGAAGCCGCCGGTGCATGCACTCCCGGAGGCCCAGTTCCTCGACGAATTGCAGGCACGCTATGGTGCGATTCCCGACGCCGTACGCAGCGAGCCGGAGCTGCTCGAGCTGCTGCTGCCGGTGCTGCGTGCGGACATCCGGGCCGTGGAAACGTATGTGCCGACGCCAGGCGCGCGCGTTCGCTGTCCTGTGCACGTGTACGGGGGAGTCGACGACACGCACCCGTTCCCGACGCAGCTGCCGCGGTGGGACCGCGTGGCGACGTCACCGATCACCGTGCGACTGTTTCCCGGTGATCACTTCTACCTGAACGCGCAGCGCGACGCGCTTCTCGGCGACATCACGTCACACTGGCAGGCGAGCAGCATCGGGGCGGCGCGCCCGTGACCACGAGTGGGGTACCGACGACGCACCCGATGCCAGTCGCAATCATCGGGATCGGGTGCCGCTTTCCCGGCGGTGTGATCGACGCAGCCGGCTTCTGGCGGCTGCTCACCGCCGGCGTCGATGCGATCACCGGGATTCCGCGTGACCGCTTCGATATCGGCGCGTATTACGACGAACGACCGGCAACGCCCGGGAAGATCATGAGTCGCTTCGGCGGCTTCATCGACCAGCGATTCGACGAATTCGATGCGCCGTTCTTCGGCATCTCGCGCACCTATGCGGAACGCCTCGATCCCCAGCAGCGCCTGTTGCTGGAAACCTCCTGGGAGGCGCTCGAGGACGCGGGGCTCGATGTGGTGGCGTTACAGGGCTCGCGCACCGGCGTGTTCGTGGGCCAGTGGCTGAGTGAATTCGAACATCGCCTTTTCGCGGACCACTCGCGCATCGATTTCCCGATGACGCTGGGCAGTGGACGATACGCCGTGCCGGGGCGTCTGTCGTACGCGTTCGGATTTCGCGGGCCGAGCCTGTCGCTGGATGCCGGGTGTTCGGCCGGTCTGGCTGCAGTGCATCTGGCCGTGCGCAGTCTGCGGAGCGGCGAGAGCACGATGGCGCTCGCGGGTGGCGTGAATGTGATCCTGCAGCCGCACATTCACGTCGCGTATTCGCAGAGCCGCATGATGGCGGCGGACGGTCACTGCAAGTTCGGCGATGCGAAGGGTGACGGGTATGTGCGGTCCGAGGGCGTGGGTGTGGTGGTGCTGAAGCCGCTCGATCGTGCCTTGGCCGACGGCGATCGCGTGTACGCGGTGATCCGCGGCAGTGCCGTGAACAACGACGGCGACAGCAGCGGCTCGATGGGCACGCCAAGTCGCACGGGCCAGGAGGAGTTGCTCCGCACAGCGCTGCAGGATGCGCAGGTGGCGCCGGCGTCGGTGGGATACGTCGAAGCGCATGGCACAGGCACTCGGGCCGGCGATCCGGTGGAACTGGGCGCACTGTCGGCAGTGCTGTCGGATGGGCGAGCGTCTGGATCGCGCGTGGTCGTGGGCTCGGTGAAGACGAATCTCGGTCACACCGAAGCCACGGCGGGTGTGGCAGGCCTCATCAAGGGTGCGCTCATGCTGCACCACGGAATGATCCCGCCGAGCCTGAATTTCCGTGAGCCGAATCCGGCGATCGACTGGACGAGGGTGACAATTCCGACGGCGCTGACGGCGTGGCCCGCGACCTCGTCAACGCGCGTGGCAGGGGTGAGTTCATTTGGCATCGGCGGGACCAACGCGCACGTCGTACTGGAGTCGCTCGCGCAACCGGCGGTGCCGACGGCGACCCCTTCGCCGGGAACGCCTGCC
The DNA here is from genome assembly GCA_038231095.1 of Gemmatimonadales bacterium. Taxonomy (GTDB): domain Bacteria; phylum Gemmatimonadota; class Gemmatimonadetes; order Gemmatimonadales; family Gemmatimonadaceae; genus JACMLX01. The sequence goes on along the minus strand of JBBRLZ010000005.1, from coordinate 70,128 downwards.
CTGTTGCCGCTGTCGGCGCGCAGCGACGCGGCGCTGCGCGCGCTGGCCGGGCGGTATGCCGACCTTCTCGTCGACGCGACTGATGATGCCGTCGCCGACGTCTGCTGGAGTGCGGCCTCACGGCGCACCGCCCTCACCCATCGTGCGGCCTTCGTGGCACAGGATCGCGGTGAACTGGTCGCGTCACTGCGTGCGTTTGCGGCCGGAGACACCGCAACCGCGGTGGGTGTGGTGCACGACACGGCACGCCGCCGCGTGGCGTTCGTGGTGCCCGGGCAGGGCGCGCAGTGGGTGGGCATGGCACGCCAGTTCATGGCGCAGGTGCCGGTGTTCCGAGCAGCGCTGGAGTCGTGCGACGCTGCAGCGCACGCCTGCGGTGCTCACTTTTCGATCATCGGGCAGCTGCACCTCGATGCCGGCGCGCCTGGGTACCTCGGCGACCGGATCGATGTGATCCAGCCGACGCTGATCGCGCTGGCGATCGCGTATGCGGCGTGGCTTCGAGACGTGGGTGTGGAGCCGGACGCGGTGGTGGGCCACAGTCTGGGTGAAGTCGGCGCGGCGGCGATCGCTGGCGTGCTGGATGTGGCGTCGGCGATGCGCGTGATCTGCAGTCGGAGCGCGTTGATGCAGCGCACCAGTGGACAAGGCGCGATGGCCGTGGTGGAATTGTCCGCTGCGGATGCAACGCTGCGCCTGCGCGGCTTCGAGTCGCGCGTGTCGGTGGCGGTGAACAACGGACCGCGTTCGACGGTGATCTCGGGTGATCCGGCGGCGGTGACTGAGATTCTCGACGGGCTGCAGCGCGACGGCGTGTTCTGTCGGCTGGTGAAGGTGGACGTCGCATCACACAGCCCGCAAATGGCGCCGTTGGTGCATGATCTGATTTCGTCGCTGGGCGACCTGCGACCGTCGCACGGTACCGTGCCGATCTACTCCACCGTTCGCGGTGCGCTGCTCGACGGCGCTGCGTTCACGGCGGACTACTGGGGCCAAAACCTGCGCCAGCCGGTCCAGTTCGGCGACACCGTGCAGCGGATGCTTACGGATGGCATGACGGCGTTCATCGAGTTGGGTCCGCACCCGGTGCTTACTCAGGCCGTACAACAGGTGGCGCAGGCAACGCAGCAGGAGGCGGTGTCGGTGGCGTGCGGTCGCCGCGAAACGGGTGACCTGCCGACGGCGTTCGGCGTGATCGCGACGATCTGGGCGAGCGGTGGCGCGGTAGACTGGCGCCGGGTGATGCCGTGGCACGCGCGGACGGTTGCATTGCCGTTGTATCCATGGCAACGGGAGCGGTACTGGGCGGAGTCGGCGGAGCTGGCCCCGAGCGGCCTCGCGTCGCAGCGTCGTCACCACCCGACGGCTGCCATACGCAGCATGCTGCACACGCTCGTGTGGCGACGCGTGAGCGCACAGTCGCACGTGGACGCGCTGCCGTCGAACTGGATCGTTGTTGCAGACGACGAGGTGTCGGACGGGCATCGCATTGCGGAGACGCTTGCTCGATCACTCGGGACGGTTCACTGCGTAGCAAGTGTCGCAGAGGCCACGGTCATTCTCGCCGAAGAGCCGGACCGGCGTGCGGAAACGGGGCTCATCGTCATTTCATCGGGTGCGGGAACCAGTCTTTCGTACACGCCGGTTTCGACGCTCAATGCGCTGGTCATGGCGTCCGGCGCCTCTGCACATCGACCGGCGCGTGTCTGGTGGGTGACGCGGGCAGCGCAGGTCGTGACGAGTGACGCAAGCGAGACGGCAGAGCCATACGCCGCAGCGTTATGGGGCGCCGCGCGCGTCGTTGCCGAAGAGCATCCGGAATGGTGGGGTGGCTTGATCGATGTGGCGGCGAATGCGCGTGGCAGTGCACTCGCGCAGGCCATTGCGCGCGCACTCGCCGTCGGCGGCGGTGAGGACCAGCTGGCTGTCAGGGAGGATGCAACATTTGCACTTCGTATCGTGCCGATCGGTGACGAATCGCCGACGCCGTTCGCATGGCGTGCAGACGCGGCGTATCTGATCACTGGCGGCTTCGGCGGCGTCGGCATGAAGCTCGCGGTGCAGATGGTGAAGGAGGGAGTCCGTCGGTTGGTGCTCGTTTCTCGGACACCGTTGCCACCCCGCGTGGAGTGGGCGTCACTGCCCTTGCGGTCGGCGGCGGCATCGCGTGTGGCTGCGGTACGATCCCTCGAGCATCTCGGTGCATCGGTGCACGTGCTCTGCGCGGATGTTGCAGATGTCGCAGCGATGCGCGCGATCCTGAGTCACTACCGCGCGGAAGGGTGGCCTGACATCGATGGCGTCGTGCACGCTGCTGGCATCCTCGACAATCATCTGTGCGGCGCGATGACCGACGAGGCCTTCGCTGGCGTGATGTCGGCAAAAGTTGCGGGCGCTGAGGTACTGGACGCGCTCTTCCCCGACGTGAGCCAGTTCATTCTTTGTTCGTCGATCATGGCATTCTGGGGCGCGACGGGGATGTCGAATTATGCCGCCGCCAACGCCGGTTGCGACGCGATCGCACTGCGACGCCGTGCGGCGGGTCATGCCGCGACGAGTATCGAGTGGTGCGTCTGGAAGGACACCGGCATGGTCGACGATCCGCAGATGTCGCGCAATGTCGCGGCCATGGCGCAGCTTGGCCTGCGCGCGATCGACGAGACCGAAAGCATGGCATGTTTCGACGCAATTCTTTCACGTCGCGACGCGGTCGTGTCGGTGCTGCCACTCGAGTGGCAGGTTTTTTCACGGGTGCGCCGTGGTCGGCTGCCTGCGCTCTATCGCGAAATTCCGGAGGCGGTGGCGGATGCTGCTGCGACGGACGGCTGGCTTCACAGAATCGCGAAGACGTCGATCGCCGAACGCAAGCCACTGCTCGAGGCGCTGGTTCGCGGTGTCGTGAGCGACATTCTGCGTCGTCCTGCCGTGCAGATTCCGGCACGAGGATCTTTTGGCTCTTTGGGAGTCGATTCGCTGATGGCGCTCGAGATTCGAAATCGTCTGGAAGCCGCCGTGGAACGCCCGCTCTCGGCGACACTGGCGTGGAACTATCCCACCGTCGAAGCGCTGGCGGCGCATCTCGGCGAACTCCTCACACCGGCCGACGCCAGGGCGCGACCGATCGTTTCGTCCTCGGTTGTCGCGGCGGCTTCGGATGCCACCGGAATCTTCGAGGCCGTGGAGTCCCTCTCGGACGCGGAAGCGTTGCGCGCGCTCCGCGGTGGCCGGTAAGCGATGACGGACTCCGGAGGATCGCTGCGCGGCCTGTCGGCAGTCAAGCTGGCACTGATGGCGAAGCAGGCGCGGACGCAACTGGGTGCAATCGCGCGCGCCGAGCCGATTGCGGTGATCGGCATGGGCTGCCGCTTTCCCGGCGGAGCCAATTCGCCGGCGCAATTCTGGCAGCTGCTGTGCGACGGCACGGACGCGGTCGGTGAAATTCCGCCAACGCGATGGGACGTCGACGAGAGCTTCGACGACGATCCTGCCGTGCCCGGAAAGTCGACGGTGCGTCAGGGCGGATTCCTCGACGGTATCGACCAGTTCGACGCGCCGTTCTTCGGTATTCTGCGTCGTGAGGCGGAGAAGATGGATCCGCAGCAGCGCATCTTCCTCGAAGTCGCAATCGAGGCGCTCGAGCACGCCGGCCAAACGCGCGAATCCCTTGCCGGATCACCGACCGGTGTCTTCGTCGCCAGCTACTACAACGACTATACCACTCTGCAACTCGCGGATCGCGATGCAATCGATGCGCGGACGCTGACTGGCACGCTGCACAGTGTACTCGCAAATCGGGTTTCGTATCTGCTCGATTTGCGCGGTCCGAGCCTGTCGATCGATACCGCGTGCTCGTCCTCACTGGTCGCGGTGCATCTCGCGTGTCAGAGTCTTCGTGCAGGCGAGAGCCGGGTCGCGCTTGCCGGCGGTGTCTCGCTGATGATCTCGCCGGAGCAGATGATCGTGCTGTCGAAGGTGGGATTCATCTCACCGACTGGCCGTTGCCGTACGTTCGATGCCGACGCCGATGGCTTCATCCGTGGGGAAGGCTGCGGCGCGATCGTGCTCAAGCGGCTGAGCGATGCGCTGACGGACGGCGACCGCATTTTTTCTGTCATCCGCGGGACGGCCGTCAATCAGGACGGCCACTCAACGGTTCTTGCCGCGCCCAATGGCCTCGCACAGCAGGCGCTGCTGCGCGACGCACTCGAGAATGCGCAGCTGTCTCCCGACCGGATCGGATTCGTCGAGACACACGGCACGGCCACGCCGCTTGGCGACCCGATCGAGGTCGAGGCGCTCGCGGCAATGTTTGGTGCGCCCCGCAGCGACGGTAGCCGATGTTATCTGGGCTCGGTCAAGGCGAACATCGGTCATCTCGAGGCTGCGGCGGGAATTGCAGGCCTCATCAAGGCCACGCTCGTGCTGCTCCACGGCGAGATTCCGCGTCAGGTGCACTTCACGAGACTGAATCGACATCTGTCTCTCGACGGCACGTGCCTGGCGATTGCGGATCGCCACCTGAGTTGGCCCCGCGCGAACTCGCCACGGGTGGCAGGCGTCAGTGGATTCGGCGTCGGCGGTACGAATGCGCACGTCCTGCTCGAAGAGGCACCCGCGTTTCCGTCGGAGGCTGCGGCGACTCCGGATCATCACGTGCTGCTGCCGCTGTCGTCTCAGAGCCCGGCTGCGCTGCATGCGCTGGCGACACGCTGGATCCGGTTTCTCGGTGCGACACCTGCCGCGCTTCCCACGGTATGTGCGACCGCGGCTTCGCGGCGCTCGCATTACACGTATCGTGCGGCGTTCGTCGCGGACTCCGCGGCCGCGCTCGTGTCGCAGCTGCAGGCGTTCACAGCGGACGCGCCCCAGGCGAGCGCGTCCAGCCACCATGCAACTGCGTCCACCGGAGCCGTTGCGTTCGTGTTCAGCGGGCAGGGACCGCAGTGGCCCCGCATGGGCGCCGAACTTGCAGCGCGCGAGCCCGTGTTTCGCGATACGCTCGCGGATATCGATACGCGTTTTCGCGCGCATTCCGGCTGGTCCCTGCTGGATGCAGTCATGCAGACTCCGGAGACGACGCGCCTGCAGGAGACTAAAGTAGCGCAGCCTGCGATCTTCGCGTTGCAGGTCGCTCTGGCCGCACTATGGGAGTCGTGGGGCGTCCGTCCGAGTGCAGTGGTGGGGCACAGTGTCGGCGAGATTGCGGCGCTTCACGTTGCGGGGGTATTGTCACGCGACGAAGCCGTGCGGATCGTGTATCACAGGGCGCGCATCATGCAGCGCGCGACAGGGCATGGACGGATGGCATCCGTCGGACTCACCGCCGAGGACGCGCGACGGCTCGTCGACGACATCGGCCCGGCGCTGTCATTGGCGGCGATGAATGCGCCGCGAAGCACAGTACTCGCGGGAACACCCGAGGCACTCGACGCTGCTATCGCCGTCCTGTCATCGAGGGGTGTACAGCACCGGATGCTGCCGGTGACATACGCCTTTCACTCCGCACAGATGACGTCACTGCAGGCGGAGCTGGTCGATGTGCTCGGGCGTGTGGCGGTCGAGCCAGCGCGCATCGCCGTGTACTCCACGGTCACGGGCGCGCGCATTGAGCACACGCAGATCGATGGCGCCTATTTCGGACGCAACGTTCGGCAGACCGTGCTCTTCGCGCCGGCGATCACTGCGCTGCTCGAGTCGCCAGTGGATGCATTCGTCGAAGTCTCGCCGCATCCGGTGCTGGCCGCGTCGATCGCGGAGTGTGTTGGCGATCGATCGCCGATGCCGGTGCTGGTCGCGTCGATGCGCCGCGAACGCTCGGAGCGCGAGACACTGCTGCAAGCGTGTGCCGGCCTGTATGCGGCGGGGTGTTCGCTGGCGTGGCAGGCAGTTCTTCCCCTTGCCGAGCCGCCCGTCGACCTGCCGTCGTACCCGTGGCAACACGAGCGATATTGGTTGCGCGACGGGCTGCCCGCCGCGCGCCCGCGCGCTGGCCGCACGGCGCACGGATCAGCGCTGCTTGGCGACGTGGCACCGGGCGCTGACAGCGGCTCCGTTACGTTCGAGGCGACGTGGCCATCCGCAGCGCTGCACTGGTTGACTAACCACCGTATCGCCGGGCAGATCGTTGTCCCCGCGGCAGCGATGCTGGAAATCATGCGCAGTGCTGCGAGCGAGGTCGCTTCCTCCCCGCGACTGACGCTGACTGACTTCATCGTCCACGAACCGCTGGTTCTTTCGACTGGGCCGACGTCCGGCACTGCGTGGTCGGTGACTGTGATTCCCGACGAGGGCACCTGGCGCATCGAGCTCCGTGCGCCGCTCGAGCCCTCTGTGGATGCGACCCGCTGCATCGCGTCTGCTCGTGCGATCCGCGGCGATGGATCGGTGCCGCCGCCGGATGATTCAGGCATCACGGGCCACTGGCAGCAGGATCGCGATGCACTGTATGGCCGCTTCGCGTCCGTGGGGGTCGAATTCGGGCCTGCGTTCCGGACGATCGATCTCTGGCGACTCGACACCGATGCGGCAGAAGCCTGGCTCGTGCTCCAGCGCGATGCGGTCGTAGCCGATAGCGGAATTCAAGCCCATCCAACGCTGCTGGACGGCGCGCTGCAACTGTGTGTTGCTGCCATCACGACTGTCGATGGCGCGTTGCCCGGCACGATCCTCGTACCCCTTGGTGTCGAGGCGTTCACAGTCTGGCGCGATGTGCCGGATCGTATACGGGCAGTCGTGCGTATCAATCGGCACGCGTCATCCGGCGCGGTGTCGAGTGACGTGCAGCTGCTCGCCGACAATGGCGCAGTCGTCGCGACGGTGACTGGTGCGCGGTTTGCCCCGGTCGATGCTGCCGCCATGGCCGCCATCGCGAGCGCCAGTGGTGATCTGCATGAGATCAGGTGGCGACGGCTCGCGCCCGCGCGCAACGTTGCGCCGAACGCGGCCGCGGGCCGCTGGCTCGTGCTCACGAACGCTGGCTCGTTCGGGCAATCGCTCGTGAGCGACCTGACTGGCAGTGGTGGTACGGTGGTGACGGTCCGGCCGGGCGCGACAACGGCGCGAACGACTGCCGACAACGGTGATGAGTCGTGGACGGTATGTGCCGGCGATGCGTCGGCACTCACGACGATCCTCGCATCGCTCACAACCTCGCGCACGCCAGTTCGTGGTATCGTGCACGCGTTGAGCATTCAGCCCGGTATCGACGCGAACAGCGATGGCGACGCGGAGTGGCTCGTGACGGGATCAGCGCTGCAACTGATTCAAGCGCTCGCCCGCGACCCTGTCACCGGTGCGGCGGCGTGGTTTGTCACACAGGGAGCGCAAGCGGCCGATGTGAGCGTTGTCCACGCAGAACAGGCGCCACTGTGGGGGCTCGTCGCTGTTGCCGCACTCGAGCTCCCCGAACTACGATGCCACGCGGTCGACGTGGATGCTTCTGATTGCGACGCATCGGCACTGATGCGTGAGTTGTTGCGCGATGAGGATACACGCGAGCGCATCGCGCTGCGTGGCGATGATCGCTATGTGTCAGGCATCCACCGCTACGGTGCGTCCCAGCAGCAGTCAACGATTCCGCACGACGCACGCCTGGTGCGGCCGGAGAGCGGCACGCTCGAAGCACTGCGATGGATTGCCTCGCCAGTTGAGGAACCCGGTCCCGATGCGGTGCGACTGCGCATTCACGCGACAGGTGTGAACTTTCGCGACGTCCTCGTATCGCTTGGCATGTATCCGGGCAGCGATGCGCCGCTTGGCGCGGAGTGCGCTGGCACCGTGGAGGCTGTCGGCGCGCTCGTGCGCGACCTGCAGATCGGAGATCGCGTTTTCGGGCTGTGTCAGGGCAGCATGGCGACGAGCGTCGTAGTGCCAGCCGCCTTCGTTGCGCGTATTCCCGCAGACATGTCTGACGCGCAAGCCGCCGCGCTGCCGGTGGCATTCCTGACCGCGATGTTCGGACTCCACCGACTCGCCGGAATCGGGGCGGGGTCGCGCGTGCTGATCCATGCCGCGACGGGTGGCGTTGGACTCGCTGCAGTGCAACTGGTGCTGGCTGCCGGCGGTGAGGTGTACGCCACCGCTGGATCACCGGCCAAGCGCGCGTATCTGCGCGGATTGGGAGTCGAGCACGTGTTCGATTCACGGTCGGTCTCGTTCGCCGACGAGGTCATCGCGGCGACAGACGGACGTGGTGTGGACGTGGTTTTGAATTCGCTGGCTGGCGAGTTCATCCCGGCCAGCGTTCGCGTCATCGCGACCGGCGGCTGGATGCTGGAACTCGGCAAGCGGGATGTCTGGACGCCCGCGCAGATGTCGAGTGCGCGCCCGGATATCAGGTACCGGATCTATGACCTGGGTGGCGAAGCGATTCAGGACCCGACCATGGTCCGGCCGATGCTCGAACGCGTGCTGGCATCGTTGGCAAATCGGGTGCTCACGCCACTTCCCGTTCGCACGTTCGGCTTCGGTGACGTCACGAGCGCGTTCCGCTTCATGGCGCAGGCCCGGCATATCGGGAAGTTGGTGCTGCGCGCGCCCGAGCGGGCGACGTCGGACAGGAACGCAACAGCGATGGTCCGACCCGACGCGACCTACATGATCACTGGTGGCACGGGCGCGATCGGTGTGCGTACCGCACGGTGGCTCGTCATGTCCGGAGCTCGCACGGTTGTGCTGACTGGACGGCGGGCGCTGGGCCCGGACGCGCAGGAAATCGTGGCAGAGTGCCGCGCGGCTGGCGCAGAAATCCATGTCCGGTCGGTCGATGCCAGCAATCCGGCGGCAATGCGCGCGTTGCTGTCGGAGATTGCGTCCGGCATGCCGCCGCTCCGTGGTGTCGTGCACGCGGCAGGCGTCGTGGATGATGGAGTGCTCATAGGGTATTCGCAGGAACGGTGGCGATTGGTGCAGCAAGGCAAGGCGCGCGGTGCGCAACTGCTCGACGAGCTGACGCAGGATTCACCGCTCGATTTCTTCGTGCTGTATTCAGCAGCCGGCCTCTATCTGGGCGCAGTGGGACAAGGGCCATACGCGGCGGCCAATGCCGCGCTGGATGCGTTGGCTTCATCGCGTCGCGGGCGGGGCCTGCCAGCGCTGAGCGTCTCGTGGGGACCGTGGCCGGACGCGGGGATGGCGATGACGGTGATCGGTCGCGGCGCCGACTACTGGCATGAGCGTGGCCTGGGCTGGGTGGAACCGACGCGGGCCTTCGCGCAACTCGAGCAACTGCTGCGCGACGGAGCGACGCACGCGATCGTTGCACCAATCAACTGGGAGCGACTTCTGCGTCGCATTCCAAGTGGCGCGGACCGTGACTTCTTCCGCGCCGTGACGCCGATGCCGCGGACTCGTGCCGTGACGAGTGCCGCCGCGAGCACCGCGGCCGCATCCACCGTCGACACCTGGCGCCTCGCGCCATCATCGCAGTGGCCCGAACTCGTGCAGCAGCACGTCGCCGAGCGTACGAGACTGGTGCTCGGCGTCGACGAGTCCTTCGTCATCCCGCCGGCGACTGCCCTCAAGGACGTCGGCCTCGATTCATTGATGGCCGTCGAACTGCGCAACGTGCTCACGCGATCCACGGGCAAGTCGCTGCCCGCGACACTCCTCTTCGACTATCCGTCGCTGGACGCACTGACCGCATTCCTTCTGAAAACGTTCGACCTGCTCGCCGAGCCAGCTCCGGCAGTCACGCCGAGCGTACTCACGGTGAGTAGTGCTGCGGTCGCAGCGCTGTCGGACGAGGATGCAGAGGCGATGCTTCTGGCTGAACTGAATTCACTGTCCGGGCCCGGCCGACCATGAGCACGCACGAGACCGCAGCCACCCAGCTCTCACCGGTCAAGCGCGCACTGCTCGAGATTCGCGCGCTCCGCACCCGACTCGCCGAGCTGGAGGCAGACCAGCAGGAAGCCATTGCGGTTGTCGGCATGAGCATCCGTGCGCCGGGTGGGGTGCGCAACGTGGCGGACTTCGAGCGCCTCCTGTGGGACGGCCGTGACGCGATCACGGACATTCCCTCGACGCGCTGGCCGCTCGACCGCTGGTTCGACGAGGCGCAGGACGCGGCGGGCAAGATGTACACCCGCTTTGGCGGTTTCCTCGACGACGTCGATCAGTTCGACGCGGACTTTTTCGGGATCTCGCCGGCTGAGGCGGCGAGCATGGATCCGCAGCAGCGCATCGTGCTCGAGCTCTCGTGGGAAGCGCTGGAGCACGCCGGGCACGCGCCGCTCTCGCTCATGGGGACGAACGCCGGCATCTACCTCGGCATCAGCAACGGCGACTACGGTCGTGCGCTCTTCGCGCATCCCGAGATCATCGACCCGTACTTCAGTCCCGGCAATGCGTACAGCGTGGCCGCAGGTCGGGTGGCCTACACGCTTGGAACACACGGTCCGGCGATCAGCCTCGACACCGCATGCTCCTCGTCGCTGGTGGCGCTCCATCTCGCCTGCCAGGGGCTGCGCCAACGCGACTGCGACCTCGCGCTGGCGGGTGGAATCAATCTGATCCTCACGCCCGAGCTCAACGTCAACTTCTCGAAGGCCGGCATGATGTCGCGCGATGGCCGCTGCCATACGTTCGACGCCGACGGGGTCGGCTACGTGCGCGGTGAAGGTGGCGGGATCATCGTGCTGCGCCGGCTGCGGGATGCGATTGCGGACGGCGACCGGATTCTTGCCGTGGTGCGTGGCAGTGCGGTGAATCAGGACGGCCGCAGCAATGGCCTGATGGCACCGAATGGGCCCGCGCAGGAAGCGGCGGTTCGCGCAGCGCTCAAGAGTGCCGGAGTTGCACCCTCCGACGTGAGCTACGTGGAGGCGCACGGCACGGGTACCTCGCTGGGCGATCCGATCGAAGTGAATGCCCTGACGACGGTGCTCTCCGAGGGTCGTGCCGCAGACGCGACGCTGACCATCGGCTCGGTGAAGACGAACATCGGACACCTCGAGGCGGCGGCGGGCATCGCGGGTGTGATCAAGACTGTCATCGCGCTACAGCGGAAGGAGATCCCGGCGAATCTCCACTTCCATTCGCCGAATCCGTTCATCGACTGGACGAAGATCCCGCTGCACGTTCCGACCGCCGTGACGCCGTGGGCGGCGCTCAACGGCCGCCATGTAGCCGGTGTCAGCTCCTTCGGCTTCAGCGGCACGAACGCGCATGTGATCCTCGAGGCCGCGCCTGAGCCGACCGTGCCGGCCGACGCACCGCGCGCGGAGCAGGTGCTGGCATTGTCGGCACGCGATGCCGTGGCGCTCCGCACGCTGGCAGAACGCTATCGCGACGTGCTGGCCACTGCGCCGTCCGAGACACCGCGTATGCTGGCCGACATCTGCTACACGGCCACGGTCGGGCGTTCACATTTTGCGCATCGCGTGAGTGTGTCGGGTGACACCGCGGCAGCGATGGTCGCCGGACTGAGTGCCTGGTTGCAGGGCACACCACACCCCCGCGTCGTGGCGGGTGTGGCGTCGCACGATGCGCCGCGAGTGGCATTTCTGTTTCCCGGCCAGGGGCCGCAGTACGTCGGAATGGCGCGTGCGCTGTATGACGCGTCTCAGGTGTTCCGCACCGCGTTCGACGCCAGTGCAGCCGCGCTCGACCCGTTGCTGCCGCTGCCGATCTGTCCGATCGTGTTCCCGGACGATGGCGACGCGACGCTTCTCAACCAGACCGCCTATGCGCAGCCGGCGATGTTCGCGATCGAGTATGCGCTGGCGACGCTGTGGCAGTCGTGGGGGGTGGCGCCGTCAGCCGTGATGGGGCACAGCTTTGGTGAGTACGCTGCGGCGTGCGTGGCCGGTGTGCTCTCTCTCTCAGACGCGGCGACGATGGTCGTGGCTCGCGGCCGCTTGATGGCGGCGCTGCCAGGGCATGGCCTGATGACGGTCGTCGAAGCCTCGGAGCAGGAGCTTCTCGCCGCGATCGAACCGCACGCTGATGTGGTGGCCATCGCCGCGATCAACGGCGCGACGAACTGCGTGATCAGCGGTGAGCGTGACACGGTCATGGCGATTGCGGGCACCTTCGCAGCGCAGGGGCGCCGGGTCAAGAACCTGCGCGTCTCGCATGCGTTTCACTCGCCGCTCGTGGAGCCGATCCTCGACGAGTTCGAGGCGGCGCTGTCCAGCGTGACGTTCGCGGCACCACGCGTGAGTCTGATTTCCAACCTGACGGCGGCGGTCGCGGACCTCGGCGCGATCGGCCACACGACGTACTGGCGCGATCACCTCCGCTACCCCGTGCGTTTTGCCGCGTCCGTCGGCGTGCTTGCGGCACAGCGAATCACGCACTTCGTGGAAATGAGCCCGCACCCGGTGCTGCTTGGCATGGCGGCAGACTGCGTAGCCGGTGGCACATGGCTGCCCTCGTTGCGCGAGGATCAGGGCGCGTGGCCTGAAATGTTCCTCTCGCTGCAGCGACTGTACGCCGACGGCGTCGCGGTCGACTGGGCTGCAGTGGCCGGCGACCACGCCGCGCACCGCCGCGTGGCGCTGCCGACGTATCCATTTCAGCGTCGCCGTCATTGGATCGATGTGGTCGGTCACGCGAAGTCCGATGCCGGAGTGATCGTCGATTTCTGGTCGGCGATGGCACCGGCGCTGGATGCGCAATCGGAGCGTGGGCCATTGGATCTCAATGCGGCGTCGTATCCGGCCAAGTGGGAGTGCCTCGCCCGGCTCACGAATGCGCAGATCTGGCAGACGCTGCGCGAACTCGGCGTCTTCCTGCGGCATGGCGAATCGCAAACCATCGACACCATACTCGACGTCACTGGCATCGTGCCCGCTCATCGTCATCTCGTGGAGCGCTGGCTCGGGCACCTGACGAAGGACGGCACGCTCCGCCGCGATGGCGAGGTGTATCTCGTGCGGGATGCTCGCGTGCGCAACGTGCTGCCGGAGCTGTGGGCAGAGGCGGAGCAGCGCTTCAATGACAATCGCGAACTGCTCGCCTACGTGAAGCATTGCGCGTCGCTGCTTTCGCGCATCGTCACCGGGCGCGAGAGTGCCCTCGAGTCGCTCTTCCCCGGCGGCGCGTCCGAGCTGGCATCGGGATTGTATGAGCGTTCCGCAAATATGCGCTATGTCAACGCATTGGCCGCCGCTGGACTCGGCGCCGCAGCCAGTGCGCTGGCGCACGATCGCACGCTTCGCGTGCTCGAGATCGGCGCCGGTACCGGCGGGACGACGGCATCGCTGCTGCCGGTGCTCGACGCATCACGCTCAGACTACCTGTTCACAGACGTCAGCGACCTGTTTCTCGACCGCGCACGTGCACGGTTCGCCGCATATCCGCAGATTCGATTCGGACGCTTCGACCTCGATCTCGATCCCGTTCAGCAGGGCTATGAGCCGGGATCGTTCGACGTCATCTGCGCGGCCAACTGCGTGCACGCCTCGCGTGATCTGCGCGCCGTGCTCTCGCAATTGCGCTCGCTGCTGGTACCGGGTGGAGTGCTGCTGCTGATCGAATCGACGATGCACTTCGACTACTTCGACATCACCACCGGTCTCATCGAAGGGTGGCAGGCGTTCGCGGACGACCTGCGCACGGACAATCCGCTGATCGCCGGTGACGTCTGGGTGCGTGCGCTTCACGAAACCGGTTTCACGATGGCGCAGGCGTGGCCTACCGAGTCGTCGGTGGCGTCGGCAATCGGGCAGCGGGTGCTCGTGGCACGGGCTCCCGGGACCGTGCCGTCGCAGGTGACTGCGGTGCGTTCGATGGACGCCGTCGCCGTCGTGTCACAAGACGACGTGGCGGCGACGAGCGCACCAGTCATGGCGCGTCTCAGGTCGGCGACGGCGTCCGAGCGACAGGGCGTGCTCGAGGAGATCGTGAGTGAGGCCGTCAGCGCACTCCTGCGCCGTGCGCCCGACGATCCGCTTGACCGGCGCGACCGGCTGATGGAGCGTGGGCTGGATTCGCTGATGGCCGTGCAGCTGCGTGGAGCGCTGTCTCGCAGCCTGGAGCTCGATCCGCCGTTGCCGGCGACGCTGATCTTCGAGCATCCGTCGGTGGAAGCGATCGCGTTGCATCTCAACGCACGCCTGCATTCAGCCGGTGCGACCGCTGCGCCGCCGGTGGCCGCGGCTGCCGACGAGCCGGCGATGACAGTGCAGCGGATGGATCAGGTCCGCGAGATGAGCGATGACGAGATCGCGGCACTGCTGGAGCAACAGTACGGATCGAACCCGCGTGGCGCAGCGGAATGATGAAAGGAGCGAGGGCATGAGCACGGAGCTGACGCCGCTGCAGCGCGCGTTCATGGCGCTGGAAGACACGCGTGCGCGACTGGCGCAGGCGGAGATGCGTGGGCGCGAACCGATTGCGATCGTTGGCATGGGATGCCGATTTCCTGCTGGAGTGAATTCACCCGCGGCATACTGGGACCTGCTGAACGACGGGCGCGATGGCGTGCGCACGGTGCCACCAGAGCGTTGGAACCACGCGCCGTTTCTCGACAAGTCCGGGAATGCGCAGGGCACGACGTACGCCGAGCATGCGGGCTTCATCGATCAGCCCGTGGATGGATTCGATGCCGCGTTCTTCGGCATCTCTCCGCGCGAGGCGAACGCGATGGACCCGCAGCAGCGACTGCTGCTCGAGGTGACCTGGGAGGCGCTCGAACATGCCGGCATGGCGCCGGATCGCATGGCGGGCACGGCGACGGGAGTCTTCATCGGAATTCCGGCCGGCGATTATCTGCAGTTGCAACAACGTGGTGGGACCCTCGCGGACATCGACGCGCACTGGGCATCCGGCTTCGCGCATAGCATCGCGTCCGGCCGCATCTCCTATCTGCTCGACCTTCAGGGCCCGAGCGTGTCGCTCGACACGGCCTGCTCATCGTCGCTCGTCGCCGTGCATCAGGCCTGTTTGAGCCTGCGCGCGCGCGAGAGCGATGTCGCGCTGGCCGGCGGCGTGAACATGATCCTGTCGCCGGAATCGTTCGTCGGCTTCGCGCGCACCCACATGCTGGCCCCGGACGGTCGCTGCAAGGTCTTCGATGCCGAGGCGGACGGGTTTGTGCGTGGAGAAGGGTGCGGCATCGTGGTGCTGAAGCGCCTGGCGGATGCGCAGCGCGACGGCGACCGCGTGTTGGCTGTCATCCGCGGGAGTGCGGTGAATCAGGATGGCGCCAGCGCCAGCCTGACGGCGCCCAGTGGACCGTCGCAGGAGGCCGTGATCCGGCGTGCACTCGCGCAGGCGGGGCTGACGCCGAATGACGTGCAGTTCGTCGAGGCGCACGGTACCGGTACGTCGCTGGGCGATCCGATCGAGTTGCGTGCACTGGGCGCAGTGTATGGCGCGCAACGGTCGGCCGGATCGGAGCTGGTCGTAGGATCCGTGAAGGCGAACTTCGGCCATCTCGAAGGTGCGGCTGGCATCGCGGCCCTGATGAAGCTCGTGCTGTCGATCGATCACGCACGCATGCCTGGCCAGCTCCACCTGACACGGCCGACGCCGCACGTGGATTGGGCCGGCATGCACCTGCGACCACCGCACACCGGCGGCGAGACGTGGCCGAAGGCCGACGGGCCCCGACGCGGCGGCGTGAGTTCCTTCGGCTTCAGTGGCACGAACGTCCATCTGGTGGTGGAGGCGGCACCGGCAGCCGTCCGTGCGAGTGACCCGGTTCCGCCTCGCGGGTCGGAGGTCATTCCGATCGCGGCGCGATCCGTGACCGGTGTGCAGGCGCTCGCGCGGTCGTACGCCGATGCCCTGAAGCAGGGTGTGTCGCTACGCGATCTTGCGCAGACTGCGGCACTCGGCCGCTCGCAGCTGCAAGGCGCGCGCGCGACCGTCGTTGCCGTGGACGCGCCGTCGGCACTCGCGATGCTGCACGACATCTCCGCAGGCGAGCACGTCGTGCCGCGCGCGGCCACGGCACGGAAGGCGGCCTTCCTGTTCACGGGTCAGGGATCGCAGTCCTCCGGCATGGGGCGCGACCTGTTCAAGTCGGCGCCCGTGTTCAAGGCGTCGATCGAGGCGTCGGCGCGTGTGCTCGATGCCGTCTGGCAGGGCGTCGCACTGACGGACGTGCTGTACGGTGCGGATGCGGACCGCCTGCTCGCGGATGCGAAGTACGTGCAGCCCGCGATCGTGGCTGTGGAGCTGGCGCTGGCGGCGCTCTGGCGCAGCTGGGGCGTGGAGCCGGCGCTCGTCGCAGGGCACTCGCTCGGCGAATATGCCGCCGCGGCGTGTGCGGGCGCGATGACAAACGACGACGCGCTGCGGCTGGTGGCGGAACGCGGACGGCTGATGTCAGCGCTCCCACCGCACGCGAGTGCCATGACGAGCATCGCCGCCGGATTTCCCACAGTGCGCAACGCACTCGGCGAGCGGCTCGGGCGCGACGTCGAACTGGCGGCCGACAACGGCGCCTCGCAAACGGTGCTCACGGGCACGGTCGCCGGCATCGAAGCGGCGGAATTGTGCCTACGGACAGCGCTTGGTGTGGAACCGCGGCGGCTGGTCGCAACCACGAACGCATTTCACTCGCGGTTCATCGAGCCGATGCTCGACGCATTCGAGGCGTTTGCGGACACCATCACGTACTCGGTGCCAGGCATTCCGGTGTGCTGGAACCTTGGTGCTGCCGAACGCGCACCTTCGGCGGCGCCGGACGGGCGCTATTGGCGGATGCAGACGCGCCGACCGGTGCAGTTCGGCGAGGCCATCGCTGCACTCACCGCGCGCGGCATCACGCACGCAGTCGAAATTGGTCCGCACCCGGTGTTGACTGCACTCGTGGCGGCAACGCCCGGAGTGACGACGGTTGGCCTCGCGTCGCTGCGCCGCACGCGGGACGACTGGGACACGATCACGGCGAGCGCCGCATCGTGGTGGCAGGACGGGGGACGGATTGATTGGGCGTCGTACCTGCGCCCGCTGACGCGGCGCGTGGTGACCATACCCACCTATCCGTTCGAGCGCGCGTCACACTGGCTGCCGTACGCGCGCGTGAGCACGACGCCGCGTGTCGCGCACTCGGCGCATCCGCTGGTCGGGTCGCGGGTTCGCTCCCCCGCGCTGCAGGGCACCGTCTTCGAGGCTGCGCTCCGTGTTGCGGACGAGCCGCTGCTCGATCAGCATCGCGTGCACGGCCGCGCCGTGCTGCCGGGTGCGGCATGGCTCGATGCGTTCGCGACTGCCGGTCGCGACGCGCATGGTGGAGCGTGGTCCGTGCGCGATCTCACGCTCCGCGCACCACTCGACGTGGCAGACGACGAGTTGCGCATCGTGCAGGTTGTCGTGCGAGATACCGGAACCGCGCACGAGGTGGCAGGATACAGTCGCGCGGACGATGCAGACGGAGAGTGGATTGAGCACGCGCGTGCGACGCTGCTCGCGCAGGACGCGCCGGCTACGTCAGGTCGTGTGTCGGTGCCGGCGCGCGGCGCAGATGGTGCGCAAGCGCTCTACGACCGTTTCTCCGCCATCGGACTGACACTCGGCCCGCTCTTTCATCGCGTCACGGGAATTTCGTTCGACGCCGGTATTTCGAGCGTCGCGATTGAACTGCCGACTGCTGCGTGGCCCGCCGGTGTGATGCACCCGGCGCTGATCGACGCCTGTATCCAGGCGATTGCGCTCGCGATGCCAGTCGGCGATGACGGTACCGACACGTTGTTCATGCCGCTCGCGTTCGAGCAGTTCGATTGCTGGAGAGCCCCGGTGTCGGACTTCGTCGCCGAGGCAATCGTGCGGAGCAACGGCTCCGCATCGGAGACGATTGTTGCTGACGTCGTCGCGCGTGACGCGTCGGGGCTCGCGATCGCGCAACTTCGTGGGGTCACGCTTAAGCGCGCGGATGCGCACTCGCTGCGCTGGACGGCGGAACCGAATTGCCTGTTCGAGATGCAATGGGCAAGCGCTCCGGCGTTGTCGCCTGAGGGGGTGGTCTCGCTCAGCGACATCGCAACGCGTGTACAGGCGCAGGCACCTGCGCGCGCACGCGAGATGTCATTGGATGGATTTGCGAGCACCGGGCCGACGATTGATCGTTTGGCCGCGATGTACATCTGGCGTGCGCTTCGCGAGTTGGGCGGCGCATTGGATGTCGGCGGCGGCTTCGCAAATTCTGGCGTTGCACGTGACCTTGGCGTGCTGCCTCGTCACGAGCGGCAGCTCAACCGCCTGCTGACCATCCTCGCGGAAGATGGCGCGCTTGCGCGAAACGGTGATGCATGGGTGGTGCAGCAGCCGATCGATGATTCGGGGCTCGAGCAACTGCGCGATACCCTGCGCGCCGAAAGCACACCGTTCACCGGCGAGTTGGAGATGATGGTGCGTTGTGGCGAGCATCTCGCCGCCGCACTCGCTGGTCGTACCGATCCGCTCGAATTGATCTTTCCCGGTGGCTCGCTGGATGCCGTGCACCGGATCTATCGTGACTCGCCGTTTCCGAAGGCGTACAACGCGCTGGTCAGTGATGCGGTATCCGCGCTCATCGCGCAGCGCGCTCCTGGTCGTCCGTTGCGCATACTCGAAGTTGGCGGTGGCAGCGGTGGTACGACGGCAGCGGTGCTGGATGCCATTCCGGCTGGAGAATGCGAGTACGTCTTCACGGATGCGTCGGCACTCTTTCTGGCGCGCGCGCGTGCGCGGTTCGCGCATCGAAGTGATATCTCGTATCAGGTGCTGGATCTTGAGCAGGACCTCACGGCACAAGGCTTTGGCGACCAGACGTTCGACATCCTCATCGGTGCGAACGTCATCCATGCCACGCGCGACCTCGAGGCGACCTTTGCGCGACTGCAGCCGTATCTCGCGCCGGGGAGCATGCTGCTGATGCTCGAGATGTCGCACCCCTCCCGTTGGGTAGACCTGTCGTTTGGATTGACCGACGGCTGGTGGGCGTTCTCAGACCAGTATCGGACCGACTATCCACTGCTGGCACCGGCACTGTGGGAGCGCGTGCTGGCCGATGCCGGATACTCTGAGGTGGTCACGGCGCTCGGTGGCCCTGGCGATGGCGCAGGGCTCACGGAACAGGCGGTGCTGATTGCGCGTCGAGCCGGTCCGGCGCAACCATCGAGTGCTTCCGATTCGTGGGTCGTGCTTGCCGACCGGCGTGGCGTCGGGCGCAATATCGCGACGCGCCTGGAAAACCATGGCCGACGCGTTGTGTTGCTCTCGTCGACGCACGACGCCGGTACTGCTGTCGCAGAACGCGCGATTGATCCACTCTCGCGCGAGGCGATGCAGCGTGTGTTCAACGTGATCAGCGCTGAGACGTCAATTGCGGGTGTGGTGAACTGCTGGCCGATGGATGACGATGGCCTGCTCGATGCTGACGAGAC
The DNA here is from genome assembly GCA_038231095.1 of Gemmatimonadales bacterium. Taxonomy (GTDB): domain Bacteria; phylum Gemmatimonadota; class Gemmatimonadetes; order Gemmatimonadales; family Gemmatimonadaceae; genus JACMLX01. Next base: position 50,809 of record JBBRLZ010000005.1, on the reverse strand, counting down.
GCCGGCTCGCGCGTCGCATGCGGCCGCTTCGGCACTCGCCGTGGCCCAGGCGCTCGTCACGTCATCTGCGGGATCGAACGGCGTATCGCCGCGCCTCATTTTCGTCACGCGTGGTGCTGTGCGCGTGGATACTCGTGATGCCGCGCCCGATGCGGCGCAGGCCACCGTGTGGGGATTGAGCCGTACGCTGGGCCTCGAGCATCCAGAGCTTGCGACCGCGTGCGTCGACCTCGACGCTGCAGCAACGGAAGCGCACCTCGACGCGGCAACGACGGAAATCCTCGCTGCGGGCACGGAACCTCAGGTCGCGTTGCGCGGTGTGACGCGCCTCGTCGCGCGGATCGATCGTCCCGCGCGCAGTGTTGCGATGTTCCCTGAGGCGTATCGCATTGCGCCGCACGAACGAGGATCGATCGAGGCGCTGCGCGCGGTGCCGATCGATGTGCCGACGCCTGGTGCGGGCGAGGTGCTGATCCGCGTGGCCGCGACGGGACTGAACTTCAAGGATGTACTGAACACCCTCGGACAGTATCCAGGCGATCCCGGTCCGCTCGGAGGCGAGTGCGCCGGTCGCATCACCGCTGTTGGAGCCGGCGTCACGGATCTGCACGTGGGTGACGCTGTCGTGACCGTCGTCGGTGGGGCCATGAGCTCGCATGCAGTGGTGGACTCCCGCCTCTGCGTGCCGCTTCCACTCACGATGAGTGCGGAGCAGGCGGCCGCGCAGCCGATCGCCTACATCACGGCCTACCATTGCCTGGTCGAGACGGCGGCGCTCCAGCGCGGCGAGCGTGTGCTGATTCACGCGGCCGCCGGCGGCGTCGGGCTGGCGGCGGTGCATCTGGCCCTGCGTGCCGGCGCGGAGATTTTCGCGACCGCTGGCTCCGAAGAAAAGCGCGCCATGCTGCGGGCGCTCGGCGTGCCGCACGTGATGGATTCGCGCAGCACGCGGTTCGCGGACGAGGTCATCGAGCTGACAGGTGGCGCAGGGGTGCACGTCACGCTCAACTCACTCTCCGACGCCTTTGTCGAACGCTCGCTGGCAGCCACCGCACGTGGTGGGCGCTTTCTCGAGATCGGCAAGCGTGGCATCTGGACGGCAGCACAAGTCGAGGCGCTCGGCAAGGGCATACGCTATCACGTCATCGACTGGTCCGACCTGCCGCGCACGAATCCCATTCACGTGGGATCCATCATGCGGACGCTGCTCTCGGATATCGACCGTGGTGCACTCGCGCCGTTGCCGGTGGAGGTGTTTCCGCTGTCGCGCGTGGCAGATGCATTCCGCCACATGGCGCAGGGACGCCATACGGGCAAGATCGTGATCTCGCATCGTGAGGCGCTTGATGCCGTCGGCGCGCGTGCCGTCTCGATCGTCCCCGATGCCGCGTACGTCGTAGCCGGTGGAACGTCCGGACTCGGATTGCTCACGGCGCAGTGGCTCGCGGACCGTGGTGCGACGCACGTCGTCCTCTGCTCGCGCTCCGGTGGTGATGAGGCCACGCGTGCGGCCGTCTCGACGCTGACCGCGCGCGGCGTGCGGGTCGACGTGGCGGCGGTGGATGTCTCCAATCGCGCCGAGCTCGCAGCGCTGCTGGATGGCGTCCGCGAGCAGTCGCCGATTCGTGGTGTGATCCAATCTGCCGGGCGCCTCGACGACGGCGCCGTGCTGCAACTCGACGCAGCGCGCATGTCCACGGTGTTCGATGCGAAGGTGACTGGCACCTGGAATCTCCATGCGCTCACACGCGCCGACGCACTCGACTTCTTCATCTGCTACGCCTCGGTGGCGGGGATGCTTGGTTCGGCGGGGCAGGCCAACCATGCCGCCGCCAACACCTTCATCGACGCACTCGCGCACAATCGCCGCGCTGCGGGCTTGCCGGCCGTGAGCATCGACTGGGGCGTCTGGGCGGAGATCGGTGCCGCCGTGCGATCGGGCGTTGTATCACGCGCGGGGAGCGCAGGATTGAAGACGCTGTCGCCCGATCAGGGGCTGCGCATCGTTGCGGGAGTTCTCGCCGGAAGCGGGGCGCAGGTGGCGGCGATGCCGGTGGAGTGGGAAACCTTTCTCGCCGCGCGCCATGCGACACATTCGCCGGTCTTCGAGCGCGTCGTGCGACCACGACCGTCTGCACCAGCGAAGGCACCGCCGGCCAGCACCATGGCAACGGCGGCCCCGGGCACGTCGCTGTTGCAGGAGCTTGACGATTCCGTGCCTGCGCGACGCCCTGCGGTGCTGCGCGCGTACCTCCGCGCGCGCGTCGCGAAGACGCTGGGACTTGGAGAAGGGCGTGTGGTGGATGACAGGCAGCCGTTGCGCGATGTCGGACTCGACTCGCTGCTTGCGATCGAACTGCGCAACCTCCTCGGCACTGCGATTGGGCGCACGCTCTCTGCCACGCTGCTCTTCGACTATCCGACGATCGACGCCCTGACCGCATACCTGCTCACGACGCTCTATCCCGAGCCGATCGATGGCGCGGTTTCCACTCCCACTGCCGCCCCAGAGACATCGACGAATCTCGTCGATGATCTCTCGGCCATGTCCGACGACGAAGTCGACCGTCTCTTTGCAGCAAGGATGAAGGACAAGTCATGAACGATTTCATCGAACGCATCAGCGGGCTCTCACCGAAGCGCCTGGCATTGCTCGCGCTCGAGCTCAAGGAACGGCTCGATGCGATGGACGAGCGTGCGCGCGAACCGCTTGCCGTTGTCGGCGTCGGCTGCCGGTTTCCGGGCGCGAGCTCGGTCGCTGAGTTCGAGGCGCTGCTCGACGGCGCGGTCGACGCGATCTCCGAGATTCCGAAGGATCGCTGGGACATCGATGCGTACTTCAATGAGGATCCGGACGTCCCTGGGATGATGAACACGCGGTACGGCGGCTTCGTGCAGGGCATCGACCAGTTCGATCCCGCGCACTTCGGCATCTCGCCGCGCGAGGCGAACGGCATGGACCCGCAGCAGCGACTGTTCCTCGAAGTGGCGTGGGAAGCGCTCGAGCACGCGGGTATCGCACCCGACACGCTCGCCGGTACGCAGACCGGTGTCTTCCTCGGCATGGCCACGATCGACTACGTGTCGCAGGTCATGCAGCGCGGCGATGCCTCGCTCGACCTCTATTCGTCATCCGGCGGCTCACACGCCGTGGCGTCGGGTCGCCTGTCGTACATCCTCGGCCTTCACGGGCCCGCCGTGTCCATCGACACCGCCTGTTCGTCGTCGCTGGTCGCCGCGCACCTCGCCTGCCAGAGTCTGCGAGCAGGCGAATGCGAGACGGCGATCGTCGGCGGCGTGAATGTGATCTGTGCCCCCGAAACGACGCTGATGCTGTCGCGCGCGCGCATGATGGCCCCCGACGGGCGTTGCAAGACGTTCGATTCGCGTGCAGACGGCTTTGTGCGCGGCGAGGGCTGTGGTGTGCTCGTGTTGAAGCGATTGTCGGTGGCGCAGGCGAACGGCGATCGCGTACTGGCAGTGATTCGCGGCTCCGCGATCAATCAGGATGGACGCAGCAGCGGACTGACCGCGCCGAATGGCCCCGCACAGGAAGCAGTGATAACGGCGGCACTCGCCAACGCAGACGTCCGTGCGGCCGACGTTGACTACGTCGAGGCGCACGGCACCGGCACATCGCTTGGCGATCCGATTGAGCTGAGGGCGCTCGGCGCCACGTATGGTGTCGGACGCGACGCGCGGACGGCAGTCATCGCGTCGTCGGTGAAGACGAACTTCGGCCATCTCGAAGCCGCAGCAGGTGTCGCCGGTATGGCGAAGGCTATTCTGGCTCTGCATCGCGAACGGATCCCGGCGCATCTCCACGTGATCACACCCACGTCGCACGTGGATTGGTCGACACTCGGCGTCCGGTTGCCTGCGGCCGGCGGTGAGGCGTGGGCGCGTGGGGCCAGGCCGCGTTTCGCCGCGGTCAGTTCCTTCGGCTTCAGCGGCACGAATGCCCATCTGATTCTCGGAGAGGCACCGGAGGCGTCGAGAGGCGCCGACACGAGTCGGCCAGCCGATCGAATCCGGCTGCTGCCGATATCGGCGCGCACACCGGAGGCGGTGCGCGAGCTTGCCGGGCGCTATGCGGCGCACCTGCGTGCGCACGCCACGCTGGCGCTGGGTGATGTATGTCAGGCGGCATCGAGCGGTCGGTCGCAACTCACCGGCTCACGTGCCGTCGTGCTGGCTTCGGGCGTCGACGGCGCCACCGACGCCCTCGCGCGTCTGGCGCAGATGACGGGTGACCCGGTCAGTGAGCAACTCCAGACCTCGACGATCCACGCGGGTAATGGCGTCGCAAATGATGCCGCGGAGGTCGCGTTCGTCTTCACCGGTCAGGGCGGCGCACATCCGGAGATGGGACGCTCGCTCTTCGAAGATTCGTCGGTCTTTCGCGATGCGCTCACCGGACTCGATACGCCGTTTCGCGAGGTCACGGGTGTCTCGTTACTCGCGGTGCTGTACGGCGATGCGGTGTCCGAGTTTTCGCGGCCAGACGTCAGCGCCACGGCACTGGTCGCGTTCCAGATCGCGCTCGCCGCATTGTGGCGCAGCTGGGGTGTGGAACCGTCGGTGGTGGCGGGCCACTCGCTCGGTGAGTACGCCGCCGCGGTCGTCGCGGGCGCACTGACTGCGCACGACGCCTTGCGAATGGTTGCCGCACGTGGTCGTGCGGTCGCTGCACTGCCTGCGGGCGTGGGTGCGATGGCAATCATCGACGCGTCGGTGGCGTCGATCGAAGAGATCGTGGGTCATCGCGTTGGTGCTCCGACGGCTCTCGAGATCGCGGCGATCAACGCCCCGGAACAGGTGGTGCTCAGCGGCCCGATTCAGGACATCGAAGCCGCCGAACGCGCGCTCACGGAACGCGGCATCCGCGTGCGACGGCTGGGCGGTATCTCCCATGCGTACCACTCTGCGCAACTCGACCCGCTGCTGGCGGAGTACCTCTCAGTTTGTCGCACGGCGGAACAGCACACGGCGCGGGTGGAGTGGGTGTCGTGCCTCACCGGTGACGTGCAGCCCACCGGGCACCCCATCGATGCCGGATACTGGATCGACCAGATGCGTCAGCCGGTGCAGTGGCAGCGGGTGGTGCAGACCGTTGCCGCGCGCGGTGCACGCGTGCTCATCGAAATCGGTCCAACTGCAGTCCTGTCAGGGTTGACGCGCGCATCGCTCGAGGCGGCCGGAGTGACATCGGCACTCTCGTTGCCTTCTCTGCGCAGTGGCATCGACGCGTGGAGTACGATGCTCGAAACGCTCGGACGTGGCTGGGTGCGCGGCATGCCGGTGAATTGGTCCGCGGTGGAGCAGGGCGAGCGGTCCCGCGTGCCGCTCCCGACGTATCCGTTTCAGCGCGCGCGCCACTGGCTGTCGCAGACCGGTCGTGCGCAGCACCGCGCTCGCCGTGCCGAGCGCGGCGGACTGCTCGGCCCGCGCCTGAGCGGGCCCGTTGCAACGTTCGTCGTGCCCATTGATGCTGGTGCGCCAGCGACATTGCGCGAGCACGTGCTGCGTGGGCGACCTGTGTTTGCCGGTTCCGCGTTTCTCGATGTCGCACTGACCGCTGCAGCACTGACGTACGGTGATCGCATCGTCGAGTTGCACGACGTGCGCCTGCTTGCGCCGCTGGACGTCGGTGGCGACGAACGCGACGCCGTGCTGTCAGTCGAGGAGCGCGAGGATGGTGCGTCGACGATCACGCTCTCGAGTGTGAGCGCCGAGGCGGACAGTCACGGTGCGTGGTTGCGGCATGCGCGCGCGCGCGCCGTGCCGACAGGCACTGACACCAGCGCGACAGCTCGCATATCACCGTCGGATCTTCAGGCAATCCTCAGTGACCGCATCGACCACGCTGATGTCTATGCGGCGTTTCTCGAGCACGGTGTCACGCTCGGCGAGTCGGTGCGCGCTGTCCAGACGATCTGGCGGCGTGACGGCGAGGCGCTCGCACGGCTCGCCATTCCGGCGTTCGTGCCTGCTGCCGAGCGTCGCGCCGCGCTGCTCGACGGCGCTCTGCAGGCGCTGGGCGTGGCATCTCCGCAATTCAGCGACGCGGTCAGCGGCGGGCCAACACGAATGCTCGCGCGCATCGGCAGCGTCCGGGTCACCGGCGATGTCGCCGCCGCAGTGTGGTGCCATGCGACGGTCAGGCCTGGTGCAGACGATGCTGCGTGGACGGGAGAACTGCACCTGTACGATGAAACTGGTGTGCAGGTCGCCGTGTTCGATTCGCTCTTGCTCGTGATCGCGAGTATCGACACAGCTGCAACGCCGGAGTCGCTCAGCTATCGGCTGTCGTGGGAACCGAGCCCGCTTGGTATTCACGAGACGCTGCCATCCTGTGATGACCTCGCCGCGGTCGCCTCGTCGCGCCTCGAGCAGCTCGGTGACGAGAATGGCATAGCGGAATACGATACGCTCATCCCAGCGCTCGAATCGGCGGCGCTCGGCTTTGCGCGTCACGCGCTTGAATCGCTTGGTTTGTCGGGTGTCGGTGCGGAGCTGAGTGATCGTGCGCTGCGCGACGTCCTTCCGCAGCACTGGCCGCTCGTTCGACGGCTGTCACGACTGCTGGCGTCAGGTGTGGTGATGCCGCTGGCTGATAGCTCCACAACGCGCACACCCGCACCTGTAGGTGGTGGCGAGATGGTGCTGCTCGAGCGGTGCGGGCCAGCTCTCGCCGCCGTCTTGCGAGGCAGCCAGGATCCGCTGCAATTGCTGTTTCCCGATGGCTCGTTCGACGCGCTCGATCGCATCTATCGTGACTCGGCTTTCGCGCGTACTTACAACGGCGCGATGCGCGATGTGCTGCAGCGCGAGTGTGAACAACGCGGTGGCGCGCCGCTGCGGATTCTCGAGATCGGCGCCGGCACTGGTGGCACGACGGCATTCGTGATCGATGTCGTGCCTTCCGGTGCACGGTATGTGTTCTCTGATCTCTCGCCGCTCTTTCTCGAACGAGCGCGCGAACGATTTGGTCATCATGATCAGATCGAGTATCAGCTGCTCGACATCGAGAAGGACCCGCTGGCCCAGGGGTTCGAGTCCGGCAGCTTCGACGTGATCATCGCCTCGAACGTTCTGCACGCAACCGCCGACCTGCAGCGCACGCTGGCACATGTGCGCCAGCTGGCGGCTCCGGCGGCGCTGCTGCTGTTGCTGGAGGGCACCGCGCCGCTCTACTGGGTCGACCTGACGTTCGGCATGACCGAAGGATGGTGGCGGTTCAGCGATCGTCAGCTGCGACCTGACCATCCGCTCATCGGTGCTGATGAATGGGTGCGCCAGCTGACTCTGGCCGGCTTTGGTGATGCGACCAGAACGCATCCACGTCACGGAGCTGGCGTTGCGTTCGATACGCAGGCGCTGATCTTCGGCCGGGCTGCATCCGTGCCCGATTCGGTTGCTCCGACGCTGATTCTTGCGGATACGTCCGGTGTTGGCAGCGCCCTTGCCGCTCTCCTCGAGAGCCGCGGGGTTACCCACACGCTGTTGCCTCGGTACGGCGAGACGATGGAGTCGGCGGATAAGGCAGTCACCACATTCCGCGAGCGGCATGTGGGTCCGACTCGACTGGTGTACCTCTGGGCGCTGGACATCCCACCCGGCGTTGCAGCAGATGTCGATCAGGCGAGCATGGCAACGGCACTGATCGATGATGCGCCGGTCGCACTCATGCGCGCCGCCGCCGCCGCCGATGGAGCGCGCATGCAGGTCACGATGGTGACGCGTGGTGCGCAATGCGTCGGTGGCACCCGCGATGCTGCGTCGCCGGAACAGGCACCATTGTGGGGCTGGGCGCGCGGATTCGCACTCGAGCATCCGCAGAGCATGGGCATGTGCATCGATCTCGATGCGGAGCAGACGACGGCGTCGTGTGCACGAGCGCTCGACGCCGAGCTTCGCCGTGACACGGCGGAAGATCAAGTCGCCGTGCGCGGCGATACGCGTCACGTCGCTCGGCTTGCTCACGTACCGGCGCCGCCTGACGCGCACGTCGAGATCCGACCCGATGGCGCCTATCTGATTACCGGCGGCACGGGTGGCATTGGGCTCCGAGTGGCACAATGGCTGGCAGACAAGGGTGCGGGAGAGCTGGTGCTGCTCTCGCGCCGCGGACTGACGGCCGGTCCGGATGACCCGCGGCAGATCGCGCTCGAGACGCTGCGACAGGCTGGCTGTGCTGTTCACGTCGTCACCGCCGATGGCAGTGACGCTGACGCGATGGCGGCAGTGCTCGCGAAATTCGGAACGGAGTGGCGCCCACTGCGTGGCGTCGTGCATGCCGCGGTGGAAATGAGCTCGGCGACAATCCGGGATCTTGCTCCGTCAGAGAGGGCGTCCATGCGCAGCGGCAAGGTCCACACGGCACGCCTGCTGCACCAGTTCACGTCAGGCCTTCCGCTCGACTTCTTCGTGCTCTTCTCTTCCACGACGTCGCTGCTGGGCGTGCACGGTCTCGCACACTATTCGGCAGCGAATCAGTTCCTCGATGCACTCGCACACTACCGGCGCGGGCAGGGTCTGACGGCGCTGTCCGTCGCGTGGGGCACCTGGGATGTGATGCGCGTCGCGTCTGCGGAAGAGCAGGCTTCGATTGCCCGTGGTGGGTTGCGGCAGTTGTCGTCTGCCGTCGCGCTGGACCTGATGGGACGGTTGATCGCCGCCGGTGACGCGGATGCAATGGTGGCCGACATCGACTGGCGCATACTGGTGCCGATGTATGAATCCCGCCGCCTGCGACCGTTGATCCACGCGCTCGCCGAGGCGACAACGGCACCCGCTCCGGTGATCAGCACCGTCACCGCGGCGGCGACGCAGTTCGATGCCGTTCGCGCGGCGACACACGAGCAACGCGGACCACTGCTGCTGCAGTTGGTACGGCACCACGTGGCCGCGGTGCTTGGCTATGCGAATGATGACGGAATTCCGGTCGAACGCGGATTCTTCGAGCTCGGACTGGATTCCTTGATGTCCGTCGATCTCAAGCGACGACTCGAAACCGCCGTCGGACAATCGCTCCCGTCGACGCTCACGTTCAACTATCCGAACGTCGTCTCGCTGGTCGGATTTCTCGACTCGCTGCTGTTCGTGGACACGAGGCCAGCAGAAGCCTCTGTCGGTGCGCCGCCGAGCGTGTCGCGTGTGCCGGACGCGCATCGTGAACTTGATCACGACGCACTGAGTGACGACGATCTCGAGGCGGAACTGCTGGCGCGGCTGGAAAAACTCAGGTGAGCGCGACGACCTGACCGATCTGCTCTTCGGTCAGGTCGCCTCACCGCTGCGCGTGTCGGTCACTCCGCTCAAAGCACGCCGCTTTCCCAGTCATCGGCACTGTCGACTGACGACGGTACCGAGGCCGAGACGGCCTGCGCAGCATCGTCCTGCATGTCCTGATGCGGGATCCGAAGAAGGATCGATGCGCCGAGATCACGGAGTGTCACGCCTTCCATCAGTTCGCCGGCCGTGACCGTGACGTCGAGGTGCGTCTTGATGCGGTTTCGAAGCTCGATGGCCATCAGCGAATCCATCCCCAGCTCGATCAGTGTTCGGTGCCAGTCGGGTTGGTAGTTTGCATCAGCCGCCAACACACGCAACACCTGTTCACCGAGCATCGCCACGAGCAAATCCTGGCGCGCCTCGACGTCAGCCTCTCTCAACCGGTCGAGAATGTTGGCGCTGGCTGTTTCGCGCGTCGCAAGCGCATCGCGCCCCACGGCCAGCTCGCTGAGTAGTGCAGGCAGTTGCCCCTTCAGGGCGTTGAACTCGAGTGGCAGGACCGCAACCTGCGGCGCCACAGCATCGCGCATCAGCTCCTGCAACAGTCGCACCCCGTCGTCCGGGGTGATCGAGCGCATGCCCGACGCCGCCAATCGTCGCTGATGCAGCGCACCGAGGGCCGCCGCCATCCCGACCTCGGACCAGCTGCCCCAGTTGATACTCAGAGCCGGCAGGCCGAGAGCGCGTCGGGTATGCGCAAGCGTATCGAGGAACTGATTTGCCGCCGCATAGTTACTCTGCCCCGGCGATCCGACGAGCGCGGCAACCGAGGAAAAGTTCACGAAGAAATCGAGCGGTGCGCGTCGCGTCTGCTCATGCAGGTTCCACGCGCCGGCCACCTTCGGCCCGAGCACGCGCTCGAACCGGGACCAATCCATGTCGGACAGAACAGCATCATCGAGCACGCCGGCGGCGTGGATCACCCCACGCAGTGGCGGCATGCCATCCTCGAGCGCCGCGAGCGCTGATGCAAGCTGCAGCGGATCTGACACGTCTGCACTGGCGACTGCAACCCGGACGCCTTCGCTTTCGAGTGCGGCAATCGTTGTGCGCGCCTCGTCAGCGGGCGCCCGACGCCCGAGGAGCATGAGGTGCCGTGCACCCTGCGCGGCCAGCGACCGGGCTACAGCCAGCCCAAGTCCTGTGAGACCACCGGTGATGAGGTAGGTCGCGTTCGGCCGAATGGTCGCTGGCACGCGCGGTGTGATCACGATCTTGCCACTGTGCCGCGCCTGCGCCATGAACCGAAACGCGTCCTCGGCCGCATCCAGTGCGAACACATGCAGCGGGAGCGGGGTCAGTGCCCCCGATTTGAACCCGACCAACAGGTCCTCAAGCATCGCGCGAACGCGCAACGGCTCGTTGGCCGCGAGTTCGCCGAGAAAGAAGACGTGGTACGAAAGCGCCGGAAACTGCTCTGCGACGCGCGCGTCGTCCCATACATCCGTCTTTCCGAGCTCGATGAATCGGCCTCCCGGGCGGAGCAGTTGCAGCCCCTTCGGGATGAACTCACCTGCAAGTGAATTCAGGACGATATCGATGCCCTCGCCCTTCATGCTGTGGCGAATCTCGTCGTCGAAGTTCAGTGACCGCGAGTCCGCTGTGACTGCTGCGCCGAGTGCTGCGGCCCGCTCGCGCTTCGCCGCCGACCCCGCCGTTGCGATGATCCGCGCGCCTGCGGCGCGCGCGAGCTGCATCGCCGCCATCCCGACCCCACCCATCGCCGCGTGGATCAGGACGCGATCCCCACGCTGCATGCGGCCAAGGGCGTGGAGTGCGTAGTGCGCGGTCAGGAAGGTGACCGGGATTGTCGCCGCTTCGGCGAAAGTGAGATTCTCCGGCTTGAGCACCGTCAACGCGGCCGGCGAGACTACATGCGTCGCGATTCCGCCTTGCGGCATCGATATCACGGCGTCGCCAACCTGCAGCCCTGTCACGTTGCTGCCTACCGCAGTCACCACGCCTGCACACTCGTTGCCGAGCGCACCAGCGTCGCCGGGATACGCCCCGAGCGCATTCAGCACGTCGCGGAAGTTCAGGCCGGCGGCACGCACCTCGATCTCGACTTCATCCGGACCCGGCGCAACGCGTGCGTGCGGAATCAGCGCCAGATTCTCGAGTTGCCCTCGCTTCGGAATTTCCAGTCGCAGGAGCTGGTCGGACTCGACGCGAGACATCGCCGCGCGTTCGAGCCGCGGGACGAATCGTGTGGCATCACGGAACGCGAGCACGGGTTCGTCGTCGCCTCGGAGCAGCGCCTCGACCAGCGCGCGCACCTCGCGCGGATCGGCCGCCGGATCGAGATCGATCCGGATGCATCGAGTCGCGGGATTCTCGGCCGCGACCACCGCACCGAGGCCCCAGAGCGGCGCCTGCGTCAGATCGGGAACCTCGCCGGCAAATGCCTGTGATCCGCGTGTGACGATCCAGATCGCCGTACCCGCCTTGTCCGCCGCCTGCACGAGAGACAGGGCACTGCGGAGCACCACGGATTGCGCGGTCTGCAGTGCGGCACGAGTCGGAATGTCGGGCACGCACTTGTGCGGCCAGAGCAACACGACACCGCGCAGGGGCAGCGCGCGCTCCGACACTGCGGCCAGCAGCGTCGCAGCATCTGCCGGAGAGGCTGGATCGATCTGGAATCCTTCGGCAGTGGCGCGGAATTCGTTGCCCTGCTGGATCAGTTCGGCCACGTGACCCTGTGCACGCAGGGTTTCTGCCAGCGCCTGCGCTGTGCCGGATTCATCCGCGAGCAGTAACCAGCGTCCAGGCGAGAGATCCGCTGCAGCGTCGACGGGCTTGGCGCGCCACGCGACCTGAAATGCCGAATCCGCAACGCTCTCCGTCGCGAACATCGCGCGCAGCGCCGATCGCGAGATCTTGCGCGCAGTGAGGGCTTCGAGCGTGGCGACGATCGCTCCCGTCGCATCCGTCACGGTCACGGTACAGCAGACACTCGGCTGTCCCGGCACCGTGCCCGCTGGCACGCTGAAGTGGCACCAGACCGCTGTTGCACCTGGCTGATGGATGCGGACCTTGCCGATCGAGACAGGCACGCCTGACGTCTTCGTGGCTTCCTCACCCTCCTCCAGGCCAATCGCTGCCGGCGCCAGCTGCACGCATGCATCCAGCAACGCCGGATGCATCAGATACTGCCCAGCGGACTGCTCGAGCGTGTCCGGTAGCCGGACTTCCGCCAGCGCTTCATGCGGGCCGCTCTGCAGAGTCGTGATTCCACGGAAGGCGGGGCCGTAGTCCGCGTTGAGCTCGCGGATTCGATCGTAGTAGTCCGCCACGTCGAGCGTGGTGGTGCAGCGGGAACGGATGGCGTCCAGATCGAGTGGAGGCGGTACATCGGCACGCGCAGTACTCGCGGTACCGTCCACGTGCAGTTGCCAGTTCGCGGTGTCGGCTTCCGTCGCCGACGCGGCGGCGCGGCTGTACACGCGGAACGTCTGCGTGTCATCCTGGCCGGGTGAGAACACGATTTGAACCGTCACCGTGTCCGCATCGGGTACTCTCAGCGCCGCGTGCAGCGTGACGTCGCTCAGCACCATTGCTCGATCCCCGATCGCTTCACGGGCACCAGCCAGTGCCAGTTCGATGAATCCTGTCGCCGGGAAAAGCGGCAGGCCGAAGATCCGGTGGTCGGAGAGGTAGGTGTGTCCTGCGAGACCGATGTCGCTCTCGAACACAGGGAGCGGACCGGAAATCCGTCCGCTGAGCAGCGGGTGTGACCAGCGCGTCGCAATCGCAGTTGCGCGACTCGGCTGCGCGATCGTTTTCTTCCAGAATCGTTCACGCTGCCACGGATACGTTGGCAGTGGCACGCGACGCGTTGGCTGCGCGGCGTGAAACGCCGTCCAGTCCAACTCCACGCCGGCAACGAACAAGCCAGCCACGCACTCGGCGAGTGACCGGATGTCGTCGCGGCCCCGACGCATGGTCGGCAGCCATCGGTACTGGGCGCCCGGCAGTGACGCGCGTGCCTGACCGATCAGCGCTGGTGTGGGTCCGAGTTCGATGATCAGATCGACGCCAAGGCGGCCGAGTGTCGCCACTCCGTCAGCAAATCGTACGGTGCCGCGCAGGTGATCGCGCCAGTACGCCGGATCGCCGAGCCGCCCAGCCGAAATGATGTCACCCGTGCGATTCGAGATTACGGAGATCTGCGGTTCCACGGCGCGAACGCCTGCTGCGGCCTGCGTGAACTGGTCGAGAACCGGATCCATCAGCCGCGAGTGGAATGCGTGTGACACCGGGAGGCGCGTGGCGTCGGCGCCAAGTGATTTCACTTCGTCGATCAGCGCTACCACGTCCGATTCCGGACCCGATACAACGCAGCTCGACGGTGCGTTCACGGCCGCCAGATCGAGCGCTGGATACCGCTGCATGAGAGTGAGCACCTCACCTTCCGGAAGTCCGATCGCGCCCATGGCACCACCCGCCGGAAGCGATTGCATCAACCGACCTCGTTCAGCCACGAGGCTCAGCGCGGCTTCGAGCGGCAGAGCGCCTGACACCACGGCTGCAACGAACTCGCCGACCGAGTGGCCGAGCACCACACGCGGGCGCACCCCCCAGCTGGCCAGCAATTCAGACAGCGCAAACTCGATTGCAAACAGCGCCGGCTGCGTGCATACCGTGTCGTTGAGATGCGTTGCACCCACCGTCTCATCGAACAAGAGTGTGCGCAGCGGCACGGGCAGCTTGCCATCGAGCACGCTGGCGCAGCGATCGATGCCGGCACGGAACACGGCGTACCTGGCATCGAGCGTCCGCCCCATGCCGGGGTACTGCGCTCCCTGCCCCGTGAAGAGAAATGCGATGCGCGGCGCCTCAGCGCCGGTGCGCCCCGCCGCTGCGATCTGATCGAGTGCGCCCGAAGCGAGCAACTCGAGCTGCCGCGCGGCATCGTCGCCATCCATCACCACGATCGCCGCGCGTTCCTTGAAGTGTGTACGTCCGGTGGCGAGTGTCGCGGCGACGTCGGCGAGCACCGGCGTCGTCTGGCGAATCATGGCCGCGAGGTTGCGCGCCATGCCCGCGCGCGCGCGCGCATCCAGCGCAGACAGCGGCAGTACCTGAAACGGAAGCACCTCGTCAGGCCGTCGGACGTCGGGCTCGCGATGCGCGCCCTCGAGCAGAACGTGGGCGATGGTGCCGCTGATACCGAACGAGCTCACTCCTGCTACACGTCGGCCTTCATCGTTCCACGCGCGCTCGCGCGTCACGATCTCGAGTGGCATCGACGCCCAATCAACCAGCGGGCTCGGCTCGTGCAGATGCAGGTGTCGTGGGATGGTGCCGTGTTCCAGCGCCAGCGTGCACTTGATCACACCAGCCACACCGGCCGCGGCTTCGAGGTGGCCCATATTCGTCTTCACCGATCCCACGCCGAGTGGACGCACGCGACCCGGGCCATATGCGGCGCCAAGGGCGCGCAGCTCGATCGGATCGCCGAGTTGCGTGGCGGTGCCGTGTGCCTCGACATAATCCACATCCGCAGGCGCGACACCGGCATCGGCGAGCGCGGACGCAATGACCATGCGTTGCGCGGTGCCATTCGGTACCGTGAGGCCGGCGCTGCGGCCGTCATGCTGAAATGCTCCTCCGCGAATGATCGCGTGCACGATGTCGCCATCGCGCTCCGCGTCGGCGAGGCGCTTGAGCACGATCATGCCGGCGCCTTCACCGCGCACGTAGCCATCAGCGCTGCTGTCGAACGTCGCACAACGGCCGGTCGTCGACAGCGCCCGCAGGTTGCACATGTAAATGGTGGTCTCGGGCTTCACGAGCGCATTCACGCCACCGGCCAGTGCCACTGAACAACTGCGCGTGCGGAGTGCCTGCACCGCCATCAGCACCGACACCAGCGAGGAGGAACAGGCGCTGTCCACTGCGATGTTCGGTCCGTGCAGACCGAGGAAGTACGAGAGGCGTCCGGAGGCAACGCAGTACGCGCCGCCCGTGCCGGAATACGGATCGATGGCGCTGCGATCCGTATCCGCCTGCACGAGTTGCAGGTAGTCCGACGTGCTGATGCCGACGAACACGCCAGCGTCGGTGCCGACGAGACTGGAGGGTGCGATACCGGCGTGCTCCAATGCCTCCCAGCTGGTCTCCAGCAGCAGTCGTTGTTGCGGATCCAGGCTCTCGGCTTCCCGCGGGGAAATACCGAAGAAGCGAGCGTCGAAATCCCGCAGTGACTCCTGCAGAAAGCCGCCGTGCCGCGAGTACATGCGCCCCGGCACATCAGGATCGGCGCTGTAGTACTGCTCGATGTCCCACCGGTCCGCCGGCACCTCCGTCACCAGATCGCGGCCGGCACGCAGCAACTCCCAGAACTGCGCCGGACTCGAGGCGCCGCCTGGAAAACGGCACCCCATCCCGACAATCGCCACCGGTTCATGGAGTGCCCGCTCCGCCTGCTCGAGGCGCGTGCGCAGGTCGCGAATTGCTCCCAATGCACGACGCAGTGCATCCGGGTTCGCGCGCTCCGCTCCGTCGCGTTCATCCGCCATCAGAAACCCGCCCGATCGAGTTCTTCGTCGAGCAGCCGCGCAATGTCGTCGTCGCTCACGTCGCGCAGCGCGTCGGCGTCGGATGTCTCCACCGCAGTCGGCCCCGTCAGGTCCAGTGCTTCCATCAGAAAGACCGTGAGCGCGCCGATCGTCGGATGCTCGAACGCGAGCGTGGATGGGAGGGGCTGCGCGAGTGATCGCTGCAGGCGTGTGCGCAATTCAGTGGCCATCAATGAGTCCATGCCGAGTTCCGAAAGTCCCTGCCCATCGTCAGGCTCCGAACCAGCTGCCAGACCGAGCACAGCGCGAACCTGCGCGCGAATGTGCGCGCGCAACATCGAGTGGCGATCAGCAGCATTCGCCGCACGGAGATCGGCGACAATGGCATGTTCAGCGCGGTCGCCATCGGCCCGCGCCGTCTCGGTCGCACCGAGCAGCGACCGTACGTCGGCACTCGCATGAGAGAGGACGCGTGTGCGATCCATCGCGATGACCTGCACCACCGCATCCGTGCCATCGGCCATGCGCGCCATGGCGTCGAGTGCCGCATCGGTCTCCAGAAGACCAATGCCGCCTTCGGCCCACTTTCGCCGCGTCGCCTCGGGCACTGCCGTTGCCATGCCCACCTGGCGCCAGGCGCCCCAGCCGAAACTCGTCGCCACCTCGCCGCGCGCGCGCCGCCACGCGGCAAACGAGTCGAGGAAGGCGTTCGCGGCAGCATACGGCGCTTGACCCGGCGAACCGAACGTGGCCGACGATGACGAGAACAGGATGAAGAAGTCCAGCGTGTCGGCTGCGGACACCTCATGGAGGTTCCATGTACCGCGGATCTTCGCCGTCGCGACTTTGTCGTAGTGGTCCATGTCCTGGAATGCGAGGCTGGCATCGGCCGTGGTTCCAGCCGCGTGCACGATGCCGCGCAGCGGCGGCAGCGTGGTCAGTACATCGCGCCAGACCGCCGTCACCGCGGCGCTATCCGACACATCCACCATGCAAGTTTCGATGCGCACCCCATTCTCACGCATCCGTGTCAGCGCGGCATCCACCTCAGTGCCCGGGGCGCGACGGCCCAGCAACACCAGGCTCCGTGCCCCCGCCGCCGCCAACCATTCCGCTACCGCCAGACCCAGTCCGCCCAGACCGCCGGTGACCAGATACGTGCTGTCGGCGCGTACGGCGATCGAGCGGGCACCGCCTCGCACAGCCGGTTCAAGTACCACCTTGCCCATATGTCGGGCCATTGCCATGTGGCGGAATGCGCTGACGGCATCCTCGAGCGCGTACGGCTCGATCGGCAGCGGTGCCAGCGTGCCCGAGGCCACTGCGTCAACGAGGCCGACGAAGATCTCGCGAACGAACGGCATGTCGCGCAGAATTTCCTTGCCGACATCGACGATGACATAGCGCACCGCCGGCATCCGCGCCGCCGCCTCGGCCGGTGTCCAGATTTCGTTCTTCCCCAACTCGATGAAACAGCCGCCTGGCGCAACGACGCGCATGCCGGCCTCGATGAAATCACCGGCCAGCGAGTTGACCACCAGATCAACTCCGTGCCCATCGGTCACACGAAGCACATCATCGGCGAAACTGATCGATCGCGAATCGAACGCGTGCGATGCACCTTCTTCCAGTGCCCGTGCGCGCTTCTCCGGTGAGCCGGCCGTCGCGATCACTTCCGCGCCGACGGCGCGTGCGAGACGCACCGCGGCGAGTCCCACGCCACCCAGGGCCGCATGCACCAGCACGCGCTGGCCCTTCTGAATTTTGCCAGCCACCTGCAATGCAAACGCTGCCGTGACATACGCGTTCGGCAACGACGCCGCCTCAGCGAAGCTGATCGAATCCGGCTTCCGCACCGTGAGCCCGATCGGCGCAATCACGTGGGTCGCAAACGATGCCGACGCGAACGCGATCACGGCATCGCCAATGGCGAAATCGTGCACACCCTCGCCCACCGCGGACACGACTCCGCTGCACTCGCTGCCCAGCGCTCCGGCGTCACCCGGATACATGCCGAGCACGTTCAATACGTCGCGGAAATTGAGCCCGGATGCGTGCACTTCGATTTCAATTTCCCCCGCACCCGGGAGCACGCGCGGTGTGGATTGCAGCGTCAGCTGCTCCAATGTCCCACGTTCGCGAATCGTGAGCGACGTCCGCATCGTGTCCACTGACGCGGGTACGTCGAGGTTCTCGAGTCTCGGCGTGAACCATTGTCCGCCACGCTGAGCCAGTTCTGGCGTAGAGCCGACCGCGCGCAGCGCGGTCACGATCGCTTCCGGTTCAGTGGCGTCGCCCGCTTCCAGATCGAGTCGCATGGAAGGTGCTGCGCCTCGTTCGGCGCCGATCGTGCGCACCAGTCCCGCGATTGGTGCGTACGCAAGCTCGGGACACTCACCGGCAGACACCGCCATCGCACCGCGCGTGACGGTCGCCAGTCCGACCGTCGGATGTTCGAGCAACGCCTGTCCCACCCGCAACAGGTGCGCGTATCGCGCACGGGCATCGTCAGCCCACTCGGCGCTGCCGTTGTCGGCCGTGCTGCAGTCCACGACCCACGACACTGGTGCCGCACGCAACGCCGAATGCAGCGCGGCAGCGTCCTGCGCCAGCGCGCCGGGCGCCGGGAGCATCGTGCAATCCGCGCCCAGCGTGGTCAGCATCACTTCCAGCGACGATGCCAGCCCGCCGGAGTCCGGAATGATCAGCATCCGACCCGATGAAACGGCGCCCGAAGCCTGTGCGGCGGCCACTGGTCGCCAGCGCACGCTTGCCACGGTCTGCCGCATGGCGCTTCCGCTGATGGCATGCTGCAATGCATCGGCATTGACACGACGCAGGCGCAGGCCGTCGATCAGCGCCACCAGCGAACCGTCCATCGCCTCGAGACGCAGATCAGCCACGCGCAGCCCCGCCTTCGGACCATCTGCCACGCGCAGCGATGCGACGCACTGCAACTCGGCCGGTGCGTCGCGCAGCAGCGTCAAACGGTCGATACCGATCGGCAGGAAGACGGTGTGCGGTTCACCCTCGCTGTGTTCCGCTTCCAATCGGGCACCGATCACATGAAAGCAGGCGTCGAGCAGCGCAGGATGCAGCACCCACGATTGCTCGTGTGTCATGGTGCCGTCGGGGAGGCGCACGTGACCCACCGCCTCGCTCGGGCCCACGGCCAGCGTCTGAAGTCCACGGAATGCCGGTCCAAATGCCAGGCCTCCGCGGGCCAGCCGGTCGTAGAAGTCCACCATGTCCATCTGCTCATGGCAACGCGAGTGTGCCACGCCAGCAGTCGCGACGTGCCCTTCAGGTGCGACCGCCGCGTGACTCACCATCATCGTCGCGTGCTGCGTCCACTCGGCATCGCTCGCGTCGGCTACCGGAGCACTCGTCACCCGCACGGAGTTCTGCGCGCCGACGCTGCCCGGCGTCACGTGGACGTGTAAATGCGTCGGTCCGTCGAGAGGCAACGGTGCACCG
The DNA here is from genome assembly GCA_038231095.1 of Gemmatimonadales bacterium. Taxonomy (GTDB): domain Bacteria; phylum Gemmatimonadota; class Gemmatimonadetes; order Gemmatimonadales; family Gemmatimonadaceae; genus JACMLX01. The sequence continues at coordinate 31,511 of JBBRLZ010000005.1, read as the reverse complement.
ATCTCCATGGATTCGATGCGCAGCGGCGCCGCAAGACCAATTGACCTTGCTGCCGCCAGTCCAGCCTCCACGAATGCCGTGCCTGGCAGCAGCGTCGTGCCGAAGATCACATGATCGGCGACGAAAGCTGGCGTCGCACCGTCGATGATCGTCGAGAACTGCGCGCCGGGAATCGGTGATGCAATCCGAGCGCCGATCAGTGGGTGGCCTCTGGACGACGTTCCCTGCTGCTGTTGATGACGCGCATGTCCGACGGCGTCGATCCAATGACGTTCGCGATCGAATCCGTTGTGCGGCACCGCCACGCGTCGACGAGCGTACGGCGCATCGAACGCCCGAAAGTCGATCTCGCCACCGCGAATGAACAGCGCGGCCAGCGCGTCCAGCAGCTGTGCGCACTCTGGCTTGTTGCGCCGCATCGTCGGCAACCACATGCGCTGCGTATCACCGAGCATGTCACGCCCCAATGACACCAGCACGGGATGCGGACCGATCTCGATGAACGTGTCGCATGCCGCCGCAGCAAGAGAGCGGATCGCATCGGCAAACCGCACCGTTCCACGCAGCTGCCGCAGCCAGTACTCCGGCGATCCCAGTTCTCCTGCGCGCGCCGGCTGACCCGTGAGATTCGTCATCACGGGCATCCGCGGCTCACTGAATGCGATCCCGCGCAACGCTGTCCCGAACGGGGCGAGGGCCGGCTCGATCAGTGCCGAGTGAAAGGCGTGAGACACCACGAGTCGGTTGACGCGAATTCCCGACTGCTCGCTTCGCGTCGCCACTGCCTGGATAGTGTCGGCAGGGCCGGACAGCACCACGCGCTGCGGGCCGTTCACCGCCGCGATCGCGAGTGCTCCACTGCGGACTTCGGCCAGTTGCGCTGCCGCGTCCTCACTGATGTCCAGTGCAACCATCGCACCACCGGCCGGCAGCGCCTGCATCAGCTCCGCGCGCGTGGCCACGAGCGTCAGTGCGGCCTCCACGGACAGCACCCCGGCAACACACGCAGCCACGTACTCACCGAGCGAATGACCGGCGACCGCCGTTGGCTGCACTCCCCACCCACGCAGCGTCGTCGCGAGCGCGTATTCGAGCGCGAACAACGCTGGTTGCGTCCAGCGTGTGTCGTCCAGCACACCCGGCGGCAGCGCCGGATCGCCGAACATCACAGTCAGCAGTGGCCGGTCGCGCAGCGGATCGAGAATGGCGGCGCACCGATCGAGCGCCTCTCGGAATCGAGGCACCGTCTCGTACAGCTCCCGACCCATTCCCGACCACTGCGATCCTTGCCCGGTAAAGAGCCATGCCTGACGCGGCGTTCGGCCGGGTTCGGCGCGCGCGGTGTGAACGCGGCTGTCCTCACCCTCGAGAAAGCGAGTCAGCTCCCGCGCGGCGTCCTCGCCGTCTACCGCAACGAGCGCGAGACGCTCGACATGACGTGCGCGTCCCGTCGCGAGGCTGAAGCAGATGTCGGCGAATGACGCGGTGTCACGGCGAAGCTGATCGCGCACAGCAGTGACAACGCGACGCAGCGCAGCCGACGTGCGCGCCGACAGCACGAGTAGATGCGCCGAGCGTTCCGCCGCAACAACGCGCGCCGCCGATATCGGCGCTTCACTCACGATCACATGTGCATTGGTCCCACTGAATCCAAAACTGCTCACGCCAGCGAGCCGCGGCCGTTCCGTCCGTGGCCACGGAGTCGGTTCCGACACCACTTTCAGTGTGCCGGCACCCCAGGCGATGCTCGGATTCGGTTCGCTGAAGTGCAGCTGCTTCGGCAGCGCCTCGGCGCGCAGCGCGAGAACGACCTTCAGCAGCCCGGCGAGCCCCGAGGCTGACTCGGTGTGGCCGATGTTCGCCTTCACCGTGCCAAGCAGCAGCGGACGCCCCGCGGGTCGACTACCGCCGAGGACCGCCGCCAAGGCTTCGACTTCGATGGGATCTCCGAGCGGCGTGCCTGTCCCGTGCGCCTCGACGTAGTCGATGTCGGAGGGTGAGGCGTCCGCCATGGCCAGCGCGCTGCGAATCACCTTCTGCTGCGCCGGACCGTTCGGCACCGTCAACCCACTGCTGCGCCCATCGGAGTTCACCGCCGAGCCGCGAATCACCGCGAGAATCGTGTCGCCGTTCGCTTCGGCGTCGGACAGGCGACGCAACGCCACCATGCCACACCCTTCGCCGCGCACGAATCCGTCGGCGGCGGCGTCGAAAGCCTTGCAGCGCCCGTCGATTGCGAGCATTCCCCACTTCGAAAAGAGGATCGACGCGACGGGCGACAACATCACGTTCACGCCGCCGGCCAGCGCCAGGTCACATTCACCGGCGCGCAGTGCCTGACACGCTTCGTGCACCGCCACCAGCGACGACGAACAGGCGGTGTCGATTGCCATGCACGGCCCCTGCAATCCCAGCACGAACGCAATGCGTCCAGCGGCGGCGTTGAGCGCATTGCCGGTGGCGGCGTACACATCCGACCCGCCCGCGGAGCCCAGTTCGAGATGCCGCGCATAGTCGGATGTCGTGATGCCGACGTATACACCCGTGGACGAGCCGGACAGGCGATCGGGCGCGATGCCCGCATCCTCGAGGGTTTCCCACGCGACTTCGAGCAGCAATCGCTGTTGCGGGTCGAGCGTCGCGGCTTCGCGCGGTGCAATGCCGAAAAACCCTGCGTCGAACAGATCGACGCGATCGAGAAATCCACCGCGACGCGTGGTGCTCTTGCCCGGGGCCTGCGGATCTGCGTCGTAGAAGGCGTCCACGTCCCAGCGATCGGCGGGCACCTCACGCACGGCGTCGCGCGCATCCCGCAGCAGCTCCCAGAATGCGTCAGGGTCGGGCGCACCCGGATAGCGGCACCCGAGCCCCACGATCGCGATCGGCTGCCGGCGTGCACGTTCGCTGGCATCGAGGCGTGACTGCAAACGATCAATGGCACTCAGCGATTCACGCAGCAGGTCACGGCGATTCGCGGCGCGGTCCGTATCAGTCATACACGTCGTTGGGAGTTTGCGTCACGCCGCGGTGACCCTGAAGCACGCTTACCGCGACGACGCAGAGAATCATCAGCAACCCGGTGCTGGCGGCGCGCGAGGCGAGCCCCAGGGAGGCGCCGCCGAAGAAAAATGCCTCCGCCGCCGGTTGCACAAAGCCGATCGATGCTGTTCGCGCCAGAGTGGCGATGTGCAACGCGCGATCAAGCAAGAATAGCAGGACCAGACCCGACACGCCGACCGCTCCAATCGCAGGCAAGGTCGAGACCGCTGGCCAGCGCCAGACGAACGGCATCAGTGGAGTGAGAGCGACGAACACTCCGAGCGCCGAATAAAACAGATTGACGACTGTCGGTTCGTGGCGCAGATACCGCGTGCCGACCAGATAGAGTCCGTAGCATCCCGACATCACGAGCGCACACAGCAGCCCCCACCCGCTGTGCGGAACGGCCGGGCGGAGCACCAGCAGGATGCCGACGAAACCGGCCACTGCGAGTGCGGCCTCGAGCGCCGTCGGCCGTTCGCGCAGTAACACGGCAGCGCCGATGATCGCCACGAATGGTGTCGTCCAGAAGATGCCCATGACTGTCGAGGATGGCATTCGGGCGCCGGCCAGCAGCCAGAAGACCGGCATGCCAAGCATCAGCGACGATCGGCCGATCTGCAGCCCCACAGACCGCGTGCGCATCAGCACAGCGCGCGAGCCGGTGGCTCCGAACAGGAGTAAAAGCGCGAGATGGACGGCGTACCGAAGCCATATCAATTCGAGCGGATGCATCGTGCTGAGCAGGCCGCCGCCCACCGCTTCGACCAGTGGCCAGACGAGCATCGCACAGACCATCAGACCGACGGCTGTGCGCGAAGCGCCCCAGCGCTCGACGGCCTGGCGCTCGACACGATCGAGCCGAGTCGAAATGGTTTCGGTCAGCATGAGCTCGATAGTGTTCAACGTTGACGCAGATGCAAACGTCTCGCGGCGATCGTACCCTGCGTGGGAGGAACCACCGCCTGACGCGATCGACGCGGGCTGCCGCCCAGCCCTGGCACCACGATAGCGCATAGGCTTTGGCCGAAGGCCTATCGTATCCGTCAGCCTGACGTGAACACGCAGCCGGAGGGCGCGACAGCACGCAGCGTGGCGACGCGCACCCGGCGCACGCGTCGGAACGTACCGATCGTGAGACGCTGCCGGGTCAGCGTGCTATGCCGCCCGACGGCGGCACGAGATCATCTGAAGCATGCCGCGCAGTTGGTCGCATCGCGAACCAGAGCAGCGCTGCACCAATCGTGATCGCCATGTCTGCGACATTGAAAATCCAGAACCGCGCGTCGCCGAGACCAACGTCGATGAAGTCCACCACTCCACGATCCCAGCGCAGCCGATCCACCAGATTGCCGAGTGCACCGGCGGCTATCATCGCCATGCCACTGAAGAGAATCGGATCCGTACTCTTCGTGCGCCGTAGCCACACCAGTACGGCGCTCAGCATCACCATCGCTATCCCAGCGAGGATCCAGCGCGAGTACGACCCGGCCGTCATCCCCATAGCCGCACGCACGTTGTACGCGAGCGTGAAGCGCAACACGTCGCCAAAGACATCGTGCGGGATGTACGCCGGTGACAGGCGATCCACGGCGACGCGCTTGCTCGCGAAGTCGCTCAGAAAGACTAACGAGAACAGCGGCAGGAAAACGCGTGGTGTCAGACCTGAGCGGCGCATGTAACAACACTCTGGGCGAAAGCGATTCGAGCTGTCCCGGACCGGATTAGCCACGACTGAAATGCTACACGCAGCCCGGCGGCCGGGTTTCCGGCCCCGCTGGACCACCGCGCGAACGTTGACCTGCGAGACCGGAGCGTGTCGATTGCCTGCGAAAGGTCTCTTCACCAGCACAGGGTACGCAATGAAAAATCACCTGTTGGCCATCGGACTCCTCGCTGCGTTCGCGCCCGCCCTCGGCGCCCAGGTGCGCGCACGGACGCCGTTCACCGCCAACGACGCCCTCGACGTCACCACCGCGCAGATCGCCGATCTCTCCGCCGACGGCCGCTGGCTGCTGGTCACCACCGCCTCGCGGCGCGACGGGCTCGGCGTGGACTATCGGCGTGACACCGATCCGACGTACCTGCGCGTCAGCCCGGCGCGCGTCAGCCTGATCGACACGCGCGACGGATCGCAGCGCGACCTCTTTCCGACGAAAGTCACGGTGCGCTCCGCGCAGCTTTCGCCGGACGCAAGTCGCGTTGCGGCGCTCGTGCTGCGAAACGACCGACTCGAGCCCGTGGTCTGGGATCGGGCGAGCGGACGCGCGCGCACGCTGCCGGTTCCTTCCGGCATGTACGTGGCGGAAACGAGCGATCTCAAATGGACCGCCGACGGCACGCGCCTGATCGTGGCGCTCCACACCGACGCGTGGAAGCGCGACGAAGCGGCGGAGTTCGCGCGCATGACGCGCGGCCCCGTGTTCGTGCAGGAGGGCAGCGATCCGTTTCTCACATGGGACAAGTTGCGGCGCGACGGGAACATGCGCGCCGTCTACAGCCTCGACGCAACGACGGGCAAAGCCACCGAGCTGCTGCCGATGGCCATGTACCAGTCGTTTCAGTTGTCCGAAGATGATTCGTTGATCACCTGGCAGGCCGACAACACGAAGAAGACCGACTACGACGTGATCTTCGGCAGCGACAGCCGATTGATGGCGCGCCGACTGTCCGGCGATACGCCGATGGAGCTGTTGCCGTCGGTGAAGGGACTGTCACCGGTGTGGGCGCGCGACGGACGTCATCTGGCGTACAGCAAGGAGGGTCGCGTGTACGTGCGCGCCATCGGTGATTCGGCCGCGCGACAGATCGCCGGACCCGATTCCGTGTCCGCCGCGCGGACGGCGAGCGACACGTCGCCGGCGGCGCGCGCCGCTCGCGCACTCGCGCGCTATGCCGTGGTTCGCTGGTCACCGACGGCCGATGCGCTGCTGCTCTCCAACGCGCACGGACTCTGGCTGGCGCCGCTCGATCGCGGTGCGATGACGCTCGTCATCGCCACGAACGACACCGTGCCGTCCACGCCCCGCGTGTCGCCGGTCGCATGGAGCGACGACGGTCGCTACCTGTACCTCGCGTCGGCATCGCGTTCGACGTGGGAGCGCGGTGTGACACGCTTCGATCGCACCACGGGACAGACGATGACACTCGCTCGCGACGCACGCCTGTACGGCAACGTCCGGCTCTCGAAGAACGGCGCCGTGCTCGTCTTCTCGCGTGGCGAGGGGAATCACCCGCAGGATGTGTACATCGCCGACGCGGCGATGGCCGGCGTACGACAGCTCACCACGCTCAACCCCGCGCTCGACTCGAAGACGCTCGCCAGCACGCGTCTGATCAACTATCACGATGCCGATGGCAAGACGCGCTACGGCGTGGTCTACCTGCCGGCCGGCTACAGCACGGAGCAGAAATATCCGACGTTGTTCAGTGTGTACGAGGATTTCTTCGACGATACGTTCGATGCATCACTCAACGTGCTTTCGTCGCAGGGCTACGTCGTCGTGAAACCATCGGTCGGATTCGAGACCGGCTTTCCCGGTGAGGCGTGGTTGAAAGGCGTCACCGCGTCGGCGAATGCGCTGGTGGAAGCGGGCATCGCTGACTCCTCGAAACTCGGCGTCTACGGCACCAGCTACGGTGGCTACGCGACGAATCTCCTGATCACGCAAACGGGGCGCTTCCGTGCGGCCGTGAACGTCTCCGGTAAGGTGGACATGGTGAGCTTCTACACCGACTCACCACGCCTCGGTGTGCGAAATATTCACGCCGCCGAAAAGTCTCAGGATCGCATCGGAGCGACGCTCTGGCAGCAACCGCAGAAGTACATCGCGCACTCGGCCATCTTCTTCGCCGACCGCATCACGACGCCGCTGCTGCTGATCACCGGTGCGCAGGATCCGAATGTGCCGGCGGACAACACGCGCGAGATGTACTACGCACTGCGCCGCCTCGGCAAACCGGTCACGTGGGTCAACTACATGAACTCAGGGCACGGAACGCCCGGTACCACCGCCGAGGACTTCATCGACTATCACGAACGCATCTCCGCATTCTTCGACCGGCAGCTGAAGGTTGCGGTGAAGCCGTAGCGCCGACGGGCCTCACGGCGGTGGCGGCCCGCCACGATCATCTCCCGGTCGCGGCGGCCGGTCGTCGTGCGGACCCGGCCGACCAGCGCGCCCACCGGGGCGCCCAGGCGCGAAGCGAGACAGACGTTCCCGCTGCCGCTCGTCGAGCATCGGATTCAACTGCGCGCGCAATGTGTCGAGTGTCGCACGCATCACACTGTCATGCATGCGGCGCATGCCGACGTTCTGCATTGCGGCCGCTTCCACGATCGGGCGGATTCGTGCCCACTGTGAGTCGCTCGTCGGCTGGATGACGTCCTGGACGTGCGCCGTGAACCCGCCCGGGCGACGCATGTCATTCATGCGCGCGAGGCGTCGTTCCTGGAGCGCGCCGCCACTCAGCACGCCGATCGCGATGCCGAGCAGCAAGGTCACGCCGAGCAGCAACCAGGCGCGGACGGAATTGTTCATGGCGCCGATCTCATGATGCGCGACTCACTGCGAGACCTCTGACGTGTACGACAGGATGGATGTGGCGGACACCGGTTGCAGCCCGAGCGCCGCTTCGACGAGTGTCGTGTTCTCGGCGCGCGCGATGTACGTGTTGTGCACGCCGAGGGCGACGATCGTGAGGGCAGCGGCGGCCGCAAGAACACGAAAGCTGCGCTGCATCGCCGTGAAGCGGAGCACTGCCGGCGGTATCGCCGCGCGTGTCGCGGCAAGGCGCGCCATCGTGCGATCGGTGAATCCGGCACTGAAATCCGTGACCGGCATCGCGTCGCGCAGCAGGTGCGCCGTGCGGCGGAGCGTGATGTCGTCAGCGGGCATGTCGTCGCGCATTTCGGAATGGTCGGTCATTCGGTGAACTCCTCCCAGACAGGTCCAAGCGTCACGCGCAACTGCTGGACCGCGCGTGAGAGTCGCGATAGCACCGTGCCTTCGGGAACCTGCAGAATCTCCGCCGTCTCGCGCGTGGTGCGGTCATCGAGCAGTCGCAGCACCACCACCGCACGATGGTCCGGCTTCAATGCATCCAGTGCCTCGCGGATGCGTGTCGCACGACCCTCGTCAGGGACCAGCGCCGCCGTTGGATCGACCGCGCGTTCCAGCGCGGCGTCATCACTCACGAACCGCAACTCGCGGCGCCTGGTGCTGCGCAACGCGTTCAATGCCGTGCTCATCGCGATGCGAATGAGATACGTTCGCACCGAGGATTCGCCGCGAAACGCGTCGAGCGACTGGTAGAATCGCACGAACGTTTCCTGGCCCACGTCATCGGCATCGTCACGCGAGCCGAGCATGCCGAAGATGGTCCGTGCGACCGCAGCCTGGTGTCGTTCGACCAGGAGACGGAAGGCGTCATCGTCGCCCGTGCGGGCGCGAGCGACCAGTGCGGCATCATCATCGTGCGTTGTCACGTGTGTGGCGAGGAGTGTAGCAGCCCGGCCGGGCAACCGGACTGCGGCACCGTCCACGTTGGTCTAGTGCGTCGAGCCTTCGTCGCCGCCGGGGCCACGGTGCATGCCGTGGCCGCCATCCGGCGCGCCACGACCATGCCCGCGCATCATGCCCGGGCCGCCATGCGCCTTCATCATCGCCTCGTGCTTCGTCTTCTGCTCCGGCGTCAGCAATGCCATCAGCGCCTTCTCATGGTCCGCGTGACGCGCTTCCATCGCCTTCCGCTCGGCGTCCCACTGCACCGTACGCACGGCGCGGGTCGAATCCATGGCGCGCTGCTCGGCGGTGAGCAACGCCTTCACCTTGGCGGTCTGGTCGGGGGTCAGGTTCAGTTCGCCGCTCATGCGTTGCACGCGCTCGTCCACCGACGGCGGATTCCCGCGACCGGCCATCATCGGGCCGTGATGGCCCATGTGACCTGGGCCCGGAGGCGGACCGGCCTGCTGAGCTTGCACGGAGGCGGCGGACATCAATGCGACAGCCATCATGGCGCCGGCCAGAGTCAGAGTGCTTTTGCGTGTCATGTGCGTATCCGGCAGAGGTGGTGGTGCGAGTGGGAGTGGGACGCGCATTCGCGGTCCGCACATTCGACACCGGCACCGGCCGCGGCATTCCATTCCCCCGCGCTCGCCGGGACTGTGGGTCCGGTACGGGCTCCGTCCAGTACCGCCGCAGGGCGCCGTGTGGTTCGGGGATTCGGTGACTTCGTGGGGCGCGGGAGAACACGGAGAACACTGAGTGCGCCAGATGCGGCATGCCGTGCATCGCGCGAGTCCGATCTTGCAAGGCTGAAACCGCGTCGTGCAATCGGCATCGACGCGCGATGCGGATCGTCTGGAACTGCGGTGCTGCTGCTTTTGTAAAGCGCAGCTGCACGGTACCGGCAACGTCTCTACCCAGTCGAACCCGTGCAACGCCACCACCGACGTCGCAGCAGCTCACGCGTCGTTTCCATCACCTCGCTCCACTCCACCGTCACCAGCACGTTCGCTGTTCCCAAATAGTCAGCGACGGACGCGAATCACGGAGTGCTGCACAAGGCGCACTCCGTGTTCTCCGTGCTCTCCCGCCCCCCACGAAGTCACCGATGCCCCGACACGCACGGAGCGCAGCGGCGGTACCGCAGCGGCTACGGAGTGACTGTGAGCGCCACCCGCAGCTGCCGTGATGACCCCGGCATGATGTTGTTGTTCGAGTGCGCCGTCGCGTAGTACCGGCGATCGAAGAGGTTCTCGACGTTGAGCTGCGCTCGCACGGTGCGCGTCAGCGTGGCGAACAGCGCTGCATCCACGCGCGTGAACGCCGGCAACGTGACGGTGTTGTCGATGGCCGCGAACATCTGCGCCTGATATACGACACCGATCCCTGTGCCGAGTCGCGGCACGAGCTGATAGCGGTTCCAGAGCGACAACGTCTGACGCGGTACCAACGGTACCCTTGCGCCAGCTGCCGCGGCGCTGGTACGCGACATGATGCGTGCGACCTGGTTCGCGTAACCACCGGCGATCTGCCAGCGCGACGAGATCGACCCGCTGGCACCAACCTCCCATCCCGTCGTGCGCTGCGCGCCTGTCTGCACCACCAGCGCGGGATTGTTCGCATCGGGCGCCGTCGTGTTCGTGCGATCGAGGCGATACACCGCGCCCGTCAATGCGAGATCCGGATGCACATCCCACTTCACCCCGACTTCACGATTTGTGAACTGCTCCGGTTCGAGTGTCTGCGTGGTGGCGCTGAGCGATCCGAACTGATCACCGCTGCCGGGCAGATACGACACGCCGACGCTGCCATACACCGAGAGCGGTTCGACCGGCTTGATCACCAGGCCGGCCCGCGGCGACGCGAGGTTGTCCGTACGGCTCAGCCGCTGATCGGTGCGACGATTGTGGTAGTTCACCACCAGTCGGTCGAAACGCATCCCGATGATCGCCTGCACGTGCGGTCCGATCTCGATCTGGTTCTGCGCATAGGCCGCGCGCGTGGTGAACGTCGAACGACCATCTGCATCCGTCGCGGCGGCGCGGAACGTCACTGGCGTGACCAGGCTCGGCGCATCGAATGGCGCGCTGAACGTGGTCGCGGTGCTGCCGGTCGCACCGAAATACGCGGTGTGTCGGATGTTGTCGGTGCGCTGATGCGCGAACTCGGCACCGACGAGCAGAGTCTGCTTCACGATGCCGCGTGTGAACACCGATGTCAGGTCCGTCTGGTTGAACAGGTTCGTACGATCGGTGCCGTTGTTGTAGCCCTGCAACGCAACGGTCGTCATGGTGCTGTTCACCGCACCGGGATAGACGTTCTGGTAGAACTTGTCGTACGACATGAGCCGCGTGCGATTGCGCAATTGCACGCCGCTGATCGTGGCGTTGCCGCTCCACAGCTGCTTGTCGATCGCGGCCGACACCGACTGTGCATCGAGGCGTGAGCGGCTCGCATCCGGATCGCCAAAGAAGGCGCTGATCGGAGCTTGTGAAGGCGCGCCGGCGAATGACGGAATTCCCCGATCCACCACGCGACGATCGCGATAGAACTCGTAGCCGACTCGCACCAGCGTACCGCCGTGCATGAATGCGGCGGTCGGATTGATGCCGATGCGTTCTGCGCCCGACTGCTGACGGAAGGAGGAGGAGTTCTCATACAGTGCGTTGAGTCGCGTCGCGAGCCACGGTGTCACGCCTTGTCCAAGGTCGAGCGTGGTACGCCTCTGCTCGAAGCTGCCGCCGCTCAGACCCAGCGAGCGGTTCGGTGCCCACTGCGCATCCTTCGTGACGCGGTTGATGACGCCGCCGCCGCCGCCGCGGCCGAAGGTCATGGCGTTCGGGCCCTTCAGCACCTCGACGCGTTCGACGTTGTACACGTCGCGGTAGTACTGCGCGTCATCGCGGATGCCGTCAATGAAGAAGTCGGCGCTGGTGTTCTGGCCTCGCAGGACCGGTTGGTCGCGGTGCCCTTCGCCCTGCGCCATCGTGACGCCTGGCACGTAGCGGACGACGTCGGCCATGCCCTGCATCGCCTGGTCGGAGATCAGCGCGCGGCTGATGACCGTCGCGGACTGCGGCACATCGTGCAGCGGCGCGTCGGTGCGGCTCGCGCTGCCGATGCGGCGGGTCACGTAGCTGGCACGGCGGCGTGCGGCGGAGTCGACCACCGTGACGCGACCGAGGGTTTGACGCCGGGCGGGAGCCACCGAGTCTGCCATGATCGAATCGCGTGTGGCGGACGGCGCCTTCTGCGCGGCCAGCGGGCAGGTGGCAAGGCAGCTAACGAATGCGGCGACGGCGCAGATCGTCGCGCCGCGGTGCGAACGCGGCTGGGCAGTGGGGAGGGAGCGGGGTGCCATATCGGTAGTTGAGAATGACTATCAGGAGACGTGGTGCCACCAGAATGTCATTCAATGCCGATGAAGTCAATCGGGATTATTGCGGACCCCCATCACCACCCCCAGGCGGCCGGCCGCTCCCCGCCGAGCGGCCGCCCAGCCACCGGCCTACGCGATCGGCTTCGGCTTCCGCGGAATGACGATCGGTGCCACGCCCAACGCGGCCACCTTCGCGTTGAAGGCGGCGACGTCGTTGGTCAGCACCAACTCGAGTCGCTGGGCCATCGGCGTCCACTGGCCGACCAGTTCGCTCGTGCGTTGCGTCGCACCCGCGGTCGGACGACCCTCCGGCCCGCCGTGGATGTAGCCGTTCGTGCCGGTCACGTTGCCGTAGGTCTCCGCCAGCTGATTGTCGAGGCGCCCCCCGAATCGCAGCACATCGTACGTGACCTTGATGCGCGGCTCGGTCATCAACTGCTCGAGCGAATCGAGTCGCGCACCGAGTGCCGCCTCGAGCGGTGCCAGCTCGGCGGCGACACCGGCCTTCGTCGCCTGCTCCAGACTGGCCTTCGCCTGGGCACGCACGCCACGCATCGTCTCCAGTGCACGGTTCAGCGACTCGAGCGTGTCGCGCAGCTGACGTGCGGTCTCGAATTGCGCGATGTAGTCCGCCTGACTGACATCTGCCAGGCGCGGGTCGGCCTTCACCGTGAAGCGATGGGTCTGCGTGACGGCAGCGCTGACGAGTCGCACGTCATAGCTGCCCGGCACAACGCGAATGCCGCCCGTGTACCCCCACAGCACCTGATCGGCAGCCATCAACGGACCGGGCCACGTCAGATCCCAGACCACGGCGTGCGCACCGGCCTTCACCGGCAGCATCGGCTGCTGACGACGACGGCTGTCCGCGCTGTCCGTCGTCAACGTGCGTATGAGAGTCCCGGCCGCCGTGCGCACTTCGATCGTGTACGGCGACGTCACGCTGTCGCGCAGCCACAGATTGAACACCGCACCGGCCGGCGGTGCTTCCAGCGCCGTCTCACGGCCACCGGATCCGCCACTCTGACTGCGATCGGCGCGCACGAGATCACGCGGCGCGAACAGATGCAGCGGTGTGCTCGGCTTCGCCTGCGCCAGTTGCTGCAATGGTGTCAGGCCATCGAGTACCCAGAGCGAGCGACCCTGCGTGCCGACGATCAGATCGTCGTCGTAGAGCTGCAGATCGCTGATCGGCACGATCGGCAGATTACGCTGGAACGGCTGCCAGTGTGCGCCGTTGTCGATCGACAGGAACAGGCCGTACTCGGTGCCCGCATAGAGCAGGCCGGCACGCCGCGCATCTTCGCGCACGACCCGCACCGGAAAATCCGCCGGGATGCCATTCGTACCGTCGGCGATCCGTATCCACGTCTTGCCATAGTCTTCGGTGCGCCAGGCGTACGGCGTGTAGTCGTCGAGGCGATAGCGATGCACCGCGATGTACGCGCGCCCCGCGACATGCTTCGACACGTCGATGCGATTCACCGTCGCGAACTTCGGCATGCCGAGCGGCGTGACATCCTGCCACGTTGTGCCACCATCCCGCGTGATGTGCACACGCCCATCGTCGCTGCCGGTCCACAGTACCTTCGCGTCGTTCGGGTCTTCACCGAGTGCGAAAATGGTGTTGAACATCTCCACGCCGGTCTGGTCGCCATTGATCGGACCGCCAGCCATGTTCTGCGTGCTCTTGTCGTTCGTGGTGAGATCAGGGCTGATCACGCTCCATGACATTCCGCCATCACGCGAGCGGTGCAGCACCTGCGAGGCGTGGTAGACCACCGACGGATCGTGCTTCGACACGAGAATCGGCGCCACCCACTGAAAACGATACTTGAGCGCCGACGCCTTCTGCCCCACCTGCTGCTGCGGGTATGTGATCACATCACGACGCGCATCCTTCTTCGGTTCGTAGCGATTGATCGCACCACCGTAGCAGCCACCGTAGATCACGTCGGGATGATCCGGATGCAGCGCGACCGGGCCTGTCTCGCATCCGCCGGCATTCATCCAGGAATTCATCGGGTGCAGTGTGTTCGCATCCAGCCAGCTGGGCACTGAGATCGACGTATTGTCCTGCTGCGCACTGTAGACGCGATACGGAAAGCCGTGATCCACGATCACGTCGTACATCTCGGCCGTGGGCATGAGGTTCATGCTGCTCCACGTCTTGCCGCCGGTCAGTGACACGACCGAACCGCCGTCGTCGCTCAAGCCCATGATGCGAGGATTCAGTGGGTTGATCCACAGGTCGTGCGTGTCACCATGCGGCACCGGCACCGACTCGAAGTTCCTGCCACCGTCCACCGACTTGTGGAGCTGCACACTCATCAGCCACACCTGATTCTCGTTCACGGGATCGGCCACGATCCGGTAGTAGTACCAGGCCCGCTGCCGGATCTTGTTCTCGGCATTCACACGCGTCCACGTCGTGCCGCCATCATCGCTGCGATACAGTCCGCCGGCCGGCTCCGCCTCGACCAGCGCCCAGACACGATCGGGATTCGCTGGCGAGATGGTGATGCCGACCTTGCCGACGAGTCCCGTCGGCAGACCGCCGCCAAGCTTGGTCCAGGTGTCGCCGCCATCCATCGAGCGATACACGCCACCCTCCGGACCACCCGAGATCATCGTCCACGGCTTGCGCTCGGCGCGCCACATGCCAGCCAACAGGATCCGCGGATTGCGGGGATGCATCACCAGCTCGCTCGCGCCGGTGGAGTCGTTCACGTACAGCACATGCTCCCACGTCGTGCCGCCATCCTTGGAGCGATAGATGCCGCGCTCCTTGTTCCGGCCGAACGGGTGCCCGAGTGCGGCGGCATACACGAGATCGGGGTTCGTCGGATGCACGACGGTGCGCCCGATCGCCCCTGTCTCGCGCAATCCGATGAACTTCCACGAGCGGCCGGCGTCGGTGGACTTCCACATCCCGCGGCCGGTGGACGAGTTGCCGCGCACGTCCTGCGACCCGGTCCCGACATAAATCACATTCGGATCCGAATCGGCGACGTCGATCGAGCCGATCACGCCACCAAAGAACTTGTCGGCGATCGGCTGCCAGCTCTGTCCGGCATCTTCGGTACGCCACACGCCGCCCCCGGTGCTGCCACTGTAGAACAGAAACGGCTGCGACGCCACACCCGCGATGGCGGTCGAACGTCCCGCGCGGAACGGTCCGATCTGGCGGAACTTCAGGGCACCGAGCATCGCACTGTCGATGCCCAACGCGGCTGGTGCGTCGGGTGCGCGCGTGGTGCGCAGACGTTGGGCCGGCACCGAACGTGAATTTGCGGCGAAGGCGACCAGGGCCGCAGCGGCCAAACAGGACAAACGTGAAACGGGCATGGTGGGAGTCCGGAATGGAGCGGAGTCGCGTGGCCCGCGCAGCGTGGGCCGGTTGCTCCAGAATACGTGGCGCCACCAGACCGCGCTGCCGGGTGCTTGCGTGACATCGGCTTTCGGGAGATGCTCCACCGGTCCCGACGCAACGGTCGTTCCCACCATGTGAGGGTGAGCATGCTTTCGATTCGCGCCGCAATCATCAGTGTCATCGCGCTGCAAGTGGCCGCTGTTGCCGTACCCTCGCGTGCGATGGCGCAGGATGCCGCCGCAGCGGCCAGGCCGAAGCCCAAGTCGCGGCCAAATCTGATCTCAGAAGACGAAATCGCGGAAGTCGGCGGCACGATCGAGAACGCCTACCTGCTCATACAGCGCCTGCGACCATCCATGCTCCGGGCGCGCTCGGGATCGATGAACATGAGCGGCGATGCGTCGTCGAGCAGCGTTGATCGCAACGAAGTGCGTGTGTATCTCGACAATCAGTCGATGGGCGGCATCGAAGGACTGCGCAATATCCAGGTATCGCAGATCAAGGAAGTTCGCCTGCTGACGGCGAGCGATGCCACGACGCTCTTCGGGACAGGCAACGCGGGCGGTGCGATTCAGGTGGTCGGCAGGCGGTGATGCACGATGCTGGTGTCGCGTGAGCGACGGTGGTCACCCGACATCGAGCAGCAGCGTACCGACGGGCGTGCGCGTGAACCGCTGCGCGACGAGTGCCGCCGTGAGAAGCGTCATCGTCGAGAGTCCGAGTCCGGTGACGACGACGATCTGACCGTCCCACATCGTTGCGCCGGGAATCACGCGCGGCAACACATCCCACGCGATCAGGCCAAGCCAGGCGCCGAACGCACATCCACTGGCGGCGACCATCGTCGCGCGGCTAAGCACCATGCGCTGAATGTCGCGTCGCCGCGCGCCGACGGCGCGGTGCACGCCGAGCTCGAGTCGCTGCGAATCGAGCCACAAGCGCAGCATCACGAGCAGACCACCGATCGCGATCAGTGTCGCCACGATGCCCATACCGGCGAGCAGCGTCGTGAACCACGTCAGCACTCGCCGCTCGGTCGCCGCGCGATCCGCGAGTGATGACACGGCGCTCGTTGCAGCACCGATCGTCGCCAGCGCATCCGGCGTCACGCCGACGGTGCGCGTGCCGACCTCAATCTGCCCGACGGGGTGTTGCAGCACGCTCACATATACCGCATACGGCGGACGCATCGCCGCACCGAGTGCGCTCGACTGTGCGTCGTCCACGATGCCGACGACTTCAAACCACTCGCCGCCGAGCAGTTCGAGCTTGATGCGCCGGCCGACGGCGTCGCCGTTCTGAAACAGGTCACGCGCCAGCTGCGCACTGACGACCGCGACCAGCGGTGAATCCCAGCGGTCACGATTCGTGAGCGCGCGTCCGGCCAGCACACGCAGGCCAGCGACCGCAAAGCTGTCGCCACTCACGGCGGCGTGCATCACCGTCTCGGACCGGGCGCGCACCGGGAAGCCGCCCAGCGTGCACTCGCCACAATCGGTGATCGCATCGGCCATGGCACCGAAGCCGCGATGCGCACCGCTCGACGCGAGGCTGACCAGCGCTTCGGGATGCGCCGCATGCTGCGCATCGAGGAACGCCGCGAACTGCTGTGCACGCGCCAGCCGCGATGGTTCGACGGCGCGCACGGTCTGCAGCATCGTCGCGGCCATCTGGGTATTCGTGTCGCGCTGCGGCAGTTGCATCGCGCGCCGCAGCGTGAAACCACCCGCCAGCACCACGAGTGCAGCGCCGAGTTGCATTGCGGGAATGATCAGCGCAAGCGGGCGACGATCGTCGTCCACGAGGCGTCGCGTGGTGAGCGCGCGCGTCAGCAGCAGCGGGCCGGAGAGAATCAGTGCCGACACGGCGCAGCTCGCGGCGGCCGTCATGGCCACGGCACTGTGTCCGATGCTGCCGGGCCACGCATTGCGCAGCGCCACGTTCGCGAGCATCGCCAGCGCCGCGCCGACGGACAGCGCAATCACGGCCAGCGCGGCCGCTTCGAGCAGCGTCGCCGCGAGAATGTCGCGCCGCGACGCACCAACGGCGCGCGCAACGAGCACCTCGCCGCCGCGCGACGTGGCGCGCGCGAGGTGCAGTGCTACCAGCGTCGCCGCGCCGATGCCGAGTACCAGGCACACCGCACCGCGCACGATCGCGAGCAGTTGCATCAGTGCCAGCTGCTGCAATTGCGGCCAGACCACGGCCTTCGTCCCCCAGTCGGCGCGCAGCAACGGAGTGTCGGCCAGTGACAGCGAGAGTGTCGGTGCGGCTGTGCCGCCGCCAAGCAGCGTGAGCGCCGGCAACGCACCGGCAAGTGTGAGCGCAGCCGTCAGCGCGACCAGCGTGCCGGTGCGCCCGTGCCACTGGAGCGCCAGCGCCGCCGCGCCGCGCCGCGCCGCGACTGTGTCAGCGCGCGAGCGGCTCACGCGAGGGGGGCCGTCGCGGCAACGTTCTGCAGGCGCACCTTGCCGTGCGCAACGACGCGATCCCGATCGTCACGAATCCACGCTTCCCACAACTGGTTCGTGCGACCACGCGAAATCGGCCGCGCCACGCCGGTCAGCTTGCCACCCGACACGGCGCGGACGAACGACGTCGCATTCTCCAGCCCCACTGCCATCTGTCCATTGTCGTGCACCGCGATCGTCGCGCCGATCGATGCCAGCGTTTCGATCACACCGCAATGTACGCCGCCGTGCACAAGTCCCCACGGCTGCAGGTGTTGCGCGGTGATCTCGAATTCGCACGTCACTTCGTCGGCACTCGCGGCCGTGAAGACGAGTTGCATGGTGCTCAACCAGCCGGAAGTCGGGCGGTTGAGCCAATCGATCGAGATCTCGGCCAATGAATGCCTGTCCGGTTAGTGGAAACGGAATCCTATCGGGTACAGCGGTCGCGGACTATCGTGCGGCACGTCGCCCTGCTGCGCCCGCACCGCGTCCATCGAGCGCGGTAACTCGAAGGGCAGCCTGCCGATCGGCTTCACCTTGCCCGTCAGTGCGTCGAACAACGCACCGTCGCTGACACCGAATTCACCGATCAGGGTTGTCGCCAGCGGCACCAGTGCCGTCAGGATCGCCGGCCGGTCGAGATACACGACCACGATCGTCGGCACCTTCGCGGCGGTGGCCCTGATGAGGGTCAGCGTCGAATCGGACTCCTTGAAATCGAGATCGCCTTCGTGCTGAAAACTGCCGAAGAAGAACGTCGGGTGCAGCGTCTGGTACGGTGCCGCGACACGGATCAGTGCGACATCGGCATCGCTGGCACTGCTCACGACCGCGAAGCCATGTGCCTTCGCCACGTCGGCATTCACGCCGTGCAGGAACAGCTTTGCGCTTTTCGCGGGCAGCATGCGTGCGCCGCTCGCATTCTGCAGCACCACCAGCGCCTTCGACTGCGCCAGCGTCGCTTCCCTGACGTACGCCGCCGAGCCGACGATCGTCGCGGCCTTCGCCGGATCGACGTATGGATTCTCGAACAGGCCGAGATCGAACTTCACCACCATGATGCGCTTCACCGCTTCGTCGAGCCGCGCCGTCGTGACGCTGCCGGCCTTCACGGCATCGACGAACGGTTGACCGTCATCCACGCCGCCGAACTGGTCGATGCCGGCGTTCATGCCCTTCGCAAACCGCTGCGCCTTGGTCAGGTCCTGCACGCCCCACGGCATCGCGATCTGGAACGGCGCCTGGCGCGGCTGACCTGTCACACATGCGTCAGCACAGTCCTGCGTAATCGCCCAATCCGACAACACCATGCCGCGGAACTTGTACGTGCCGCGCAGCTGTCCGGCGAGCAGTTGCGTGTTGAAGCCGGCACCGACCGCTTCCACTGCCGTGCCGTCGATCTTCAGGCCGTCGAGAATGTCGTACGTGGGCATCACGCCGACGACACCGGCCGCGAAGGCGCCAAGAAACGGAGTCACATGATCAGCAAAGCGTCCGCCAGGAAAACGCGCGTAGCGACCGTAGTAGTTGTGACCGTCGAAGCCATCGACCGATGCGCCATAGCCAACCCAATGCTTGACGATCGTGGCCACGCCGTCGCGCGTGAGATGCGTCGCGCTCCCCTGCATTCCCTGGGTATACGCCGTGACCATCGCGCCGACGCGATCCGGTGATTCACCGAACGTGCCCGTGATTCGCGACCAGCGCGGCTCCGTCGCAAGGTCTGCCTGCGGCGACAGCGCCATCTGGATGCCGACGGCGCGATATTCGCTGCGGATGATGCTTGCGAATCGCTTCGTCAGCGCGGGATCATCGAGCGCACCGAGACCGAGCGTCTCGGGCCACTGCGAGAAGCCATTCGTCGACACGCTGGCGCCGGCCAGCGCCTGGAAGTGATTGCGCGGATCGGTGCTGATCGTGAGCGGAATGCCGAGCCGCGTGCCTTCTGCGATCGACTGCAGCGCGTTGTTCTGCATGGCGAACATGGCGGGTGCAATTGACAGGCGCGTGATCATGCTGTTCACATGGCGCGTGCGGATGCTCATGCCGACCGCCGCTGTGTCGTACGCGCCGCCCATGCCCATTGGATTGCCGACGGCGGCCGCACTCGTGTGCACGGCGGCGCCGGCCTTCTCCTCGAGCGTCATCTGACGCACGAGATCGGCGGCGCGCACTTCGCTCGAAAGGCGCCAATCCTCATATCGATCGAGCGTACGGTTGCGATTCAGGTCGCGGAACTTGCGACCATCGATTGTCAGGATCGGCGCAGTCACGGCCTGCACGCGCGGCGGCGTCGACACCTGCGCGCCGAGCGGCAGCACAGCGGCGAGAAACGGCAGTGCACGCATCAATGGGCGGAACCGGGACATCGAAACTCCGAAGGGAGAGGGTGCTGCATGGTGCGGCGCGCGGATCAAGGCTCTGCGAAGCACCGTGCGAAAACTAGAGACGGATCGCGCGCGAAAATGCGCAAGTGGCACTTGCGTATGTGGCACTCGCGCATGCCGTCAACTGACGACGAGTGCGTAGAGCTTGGTCATCGTCGCCCAGTTCCGCCGCCGTGAGCACCATGGTGCGCGCGTCGACACAGGTGCCGGCACGCATCGCCGTCTGCCGTGTCGTGCTCGTGAGCGCGTGTTCGTGAAAAATGAGCGGCTTTCTTGCTACTTCGCCGTCAAGGCGCTGTAGGTGCGCGCTTCCACGTCGTAGCAGACGACGCTCTGCTGCGCGGGTACCGCGACAGCGGGCTTGATGCATCCGACGCCTGTGTCCGTTGCATCGTTCCGCAGGGCGCCACGATACTCGGACACGGCATTCTGTACCATCATGCCGGAGCTCGGAATGTCGAACAGCGCCAGTTCGTTGACGCGCTGACTGGTGATCGCATTGAAGAACACGCCGTGCTGCTCGAAATTCGGCATGCGCCCGAGAAAACTCCACGCGGTGAGCATCATCGGATTGCGGGTGTTCACCTCGAGGACACCGACCGTGACGTCCTCGACTTTCGCCTCTTTCGCCTGCTTCCACGCCGCCGCGAAATCGAGTGTCACGGTCGGCAGCGGCGGCGGTGCGGGGCGATCGGCGGGCCACGGCTGCGGCTCGGCGCCTGCCCACGGGATCTTCGGATCGCTGGTGGCCGTCATGAATGTCCTCGACGACGGCGAATAGAAATTGTAGAGCGCGTCCGTCGGCACGGCGCCGGATGTATTCGAGACGCGCAGTTCGATGCGGTAGAGCACCGCGTCAGCCTGCCTGGTGCGCGCCCACTTCGTGTTGTACGGAATCAGCGCGAGGACATTCTGCGCGACGCCGTCGGCGTCGTACGTCAACTGTGACGGATCCTTCCGGCTGCACGCCACCGCCGCAAGGAGCGCGAGCGTGCCGTGGAGCACGGCGCGAAATGCCGAACGAAACACAGAACCTTCCGGAGTGAAAGCGACGCGGAATACGGATACAGTGACAACGACAGAGGGGAAAGTCGCCGGGCCACGCGTGCACGCGCAAGCGAAATGCGCGGGTCATCACCTGAGGCATTCCCTGACCGGCTCGCCACATTACAGTTGGAGGGTTCCCGTCGCGTCACCCCTTCGGAGTCGGCATGCGTATTTCGCACCTTTTCATGACCCTCGCCCTCGCGGTCCAGCCGCTGATGGCCCAGACGCCCGCGGTCACCGCTATTCGCGCCGCACGCCTGATCATCGGTGATGGCACGCAGATCGAATCGCCTGTGGTCGTGATCACGGGCGAGCGTATCACGGCGGTCGGCCCGGCGACACAGGTGCGTGTGCCGAACGGTGCGAAGGTGATCGATCTCAGCGGTTATACGCTGATGCCCGGCTTCTTCGACATGCACACGCACATCACGTCGATCGACAACGACGGTGGTGATCTGAGTGTCTTGAAGGAGACCGCGGCACATGGCGCGATCTACGCGGTGATCAACGCAAAGAAGACACTCGATGCCGGCTTCACCACGATCCGCGAAGCCGGGTCCACTGATTATGTCGACGTGGCCGTGCGCGATGCGGTGAATCGCGGCTTGATCCCCGGTCCGCGGATTCACGCGTCCGGCCCCTCACTCGGAAGCACCGGCGGGCACGCGGATGTGAACGGCTGGAGCCCGACACTCGCGATCCCGGGCACCGGCGCGATCGTCGATGGGCCGGACGCGATCCGGCGGCAGGTGCGCAAGAACGTCAAGTACGGCGCCGATCAGATCAAGTTCGTGGCAACCGGTGGCATTCTGTCGGTGGGCGATGCAGTCAACGCCCCGCAGTACGGCGACGACGAGATGAAGGCGATCGTCGATGAGGCGACGCGACTCGGTCGCAAGGTCATGGCGCACGCGCACGGTGGTGCCGGACTGTTGGCCGCCGTGAATGCCGGGGCTGCGTCGATCGAGCATGGCAGTCTGGTGGACGACGCTGCGATTGCGGCGATGAAGGCGCGTGGCACGTATCTGGTGCCGACACTCATCATCCTCGAGGAGATCGTGACCGACGGCGTGCGGAAAGGCGTCCCGGCGAATTCGATTGCCAAGGCCACCGCGATTGCAGCGGAGCGACGCGTGCGCCTGCGCAAGGCGTATCAGTCGGGCGTCAAGTTCGCGCTCGGCACCGACGCCACCAGCGACATCCACGGTCGCAATGGCGAGGAGTTCAAATACATGGTGGACATCCTCGGCGCGACGCCGATGGACGCCATCACGATCGGCACGATGAACGCTGCGACGTTGCTTGGTGTCGAGAAGGATTTCGGCAGCGTGACCGTCGGCAAGGTCGCCGACATCGTCGCGGTGCAGGGCAATCCGCTGCAGGATGTGTCGTTGCTGGCCCACGTGTCCTTCGTGATGAAGGGCGGCGCAGTGTACAAGGCGCGCTGAGGACACGGCCGTCGTGGCATGCGCGCGGGGCGTGCCAGCACATCGTCACGCACACATGCGTCACACCTGTGCGCGGTTCAGGTCGCGGCCACAACCTCGCGCACGGTGCCGGCCAGCCACGACGGTCCCGCATCACTGATCACGAGGTCGATTTCGCGGAGGTCGGCGACCGCATACGGTGCGACCATGTCGTGCTTCGTCGCATCGGCGAGCACGGCGCACTGTGCAGCTGACTCGATCATCGCGCGCTTGACGTGTGCATCGCCGGAGATCGATGTCGTGAGACCGGCACGCTGATGCAATGCGCATGCACCGAGGAAGGCCCAGTCGGCGCGATGCGCGCGAATCGTCGCCTGCGCCTGATCGCCATAGAACTCACGGGTTTCGTGTGACCAGGTGCCGCCGGCGAGGATCAGCTGCACGGTGGGATCACTGGCGAACAGCGCGGCGACATCGAATGCGGCAGTGATGATCGTCAGCGGTCGCGGTGCATCCGGAGACGCAAGAATCTGCGCGAGGGCGAGTGTCGTGCTGCCACCATCAATGAACAGTGTCTGATGCGCGTGCACACGTTCCGCAGCGGCACGTGCGATGGCACGTTTCGATGTCGCGCGCACATCCACGCGCTGCGCCATCGGAAGCGCGGTGGTGTAGAGCGCAACGGCGCCACCGTGAGTTTTCTGAACCAAGCCGCGAGACGCGAGAAGCCGCAGGTCGCGCCGGATGGTATCCTCGGAGAGCCCGTACTCCGCCGCCAGTGCCGACACCTCCACTCGACCCTGCTCGCGAAGTGTCGCGGCGATGCGGGCTTGCCGCTCCTGTGCGAAGCGCGGACTGTCGTCCGTCGGATGAGTGCCGGGGGTCTTGGGATGAGCCATACACGAAAGTTACACGATTTGGGTCCCGTACACTTGCACGAACGTGCAGAAATGTGCAACTTCGTGCAAGCTACCCAGAGCCATCCACCTGCCGCGAGGCGATGATGCCCCACGACCAGCCAACCCAGCCCGTCCGTACGCCGCGGTCCGTTTTGTCCCGCGCCCGGTGGGCGACCCGCGCCCAATTCCTGAATCTCGGCTTTGTCGGCGGGGTCTGGGGCGTGCACGTTCCGTCAGTGAAGGGGCAATACAGCCTCGACGCGCGCACACTGGCGATTGCGCTTTTGGCGACCAGCGTGGGCTCACTGCTGACGCTGACGATTGCGGGCCGCACCGTCGGCAAGCTCGGCGCCCGTACCACGTCGGTGCTCGCCGGCTGGGGATTCTGCCTGGCGCTGGCGCTGTCGCTGGTGCTGCCCGGCCTCTGGGCGTTGTTGCCGGTCATGATGCTGCTCGGTGCCAGTGAGAGCGTGTACGACGTGGCGATCAATGCCGAGGGCACGACGCTCGAGACGATGAGCGGCCGTGGCGTGATGAGCGGTTTTCACGGCATGTTCAGTCTCGGCGCGATGGTCGGTGCCGCCGCGGCCGCGGTGATGCTTCGCGCCGGTATTGCGCCGTCGGTGCAGCTGATCGGCGTGGCCGCCATCGTTGCCTGCAGCATTCTGGTCTCGTCGCGCGGCATGCTCGCATCGCATCCGCCGGTTGAAGGAACGCAGGCGAACTTCGCGTGGCCCAAGGGCACGCTGCTGCTGATCGGCATGCTGATTCTGTTCGGCATGCTGGCTGAAGGTGTGATGTACAACTGGAGCGTGTTGTACGTGAATCAGGAGTTGCACGCGCCGCAGGAACTCGCGGCGATGGCGTACGTCGCGTTTGCGGGTGCAACGGCCGCGATGCGTTTCGCCGGCGATTCGGTGCGCGCAAGGGTCTCCGAGCGCACGATGCTGCTGGCCGGCCCCGCGCTTGCGGCGATCGCGATGCTGCTGGTGTTGGTAATCGCGAAGCCATGGGCGGCGATGGCGGGCTTCGCGCTGGTCGGCGCCGGTCTCGCGACGATCGTGCCGATTCTTTACAACGCGGCGACACGCGTGCCGGGTGTGAGTCGCGCCGCGGCGATCGCGTCAGTCTCTTCGATCGGCTATCTCGGGTTCATGGCGGGCCCGCCGATCATCGGCGGCATCGCGCACGCAACGACGCTCACGATCGCGATGGGCACGCTGATCGTTGCGGCGTTGATTCTGATGATCGGCGCCCGACGTATTCCCGATGCGACGCCCGCGCCGAGTCGGGGCGTGCGCAAGACATCGGGTACTCTCGCACCGCATCACGCCGGGAACTGATTCGTTTTCCCAGCGATCGAGCGCGGCACACCTCTCCGTGTGCCGCGCTTCGTTTTTTCCGCTCGCAGCAACATGCTTCGTGCTGTTCAAGGCTCCGGTGGCTTCGTGGTGGGCGGGAGAACACCGAGAACACTGAGTGTGCCGATCGCGATGCTCCGTGCTTCGCGAGGGTTCGGGGGCGACGTGGGGGGCGGGAGGGCACGGAGAACACGGAGTGGCGTCGGGCTCGAGCAGCCGCGCGTCGCGCACAAATGAGTCTTTTGTTGGCTTTTCGCGGCCTTCTGGCGCGAATTCTGTTAATTGAACATTCAGCGTGGCCAGTGCTGGTGACGGTTCAGGTTCCAGCTGCGGTTGCCCTTGCAGTTGCAAAAGAAGAAAGATCTGATCGGCACTGCCGGCGGCGATCCAAGTACTCCGTGTCCTCCGTGCTCTCCCGCCCCCCACGTCGCCATCCGAGCCTCCGGGCGCCGCGGAGCATCGCGATCCGAGCACTCGGTGTTCTCGGTGTTCTCCCGTCCATCACGACGCCACCGGCGCCCTCGCGCCACGCGGAGCCAGGAGATCAGCACAGAGTGCGTTGCCGGAGCGGTGAGCGCTGCGCATGTTCTGCAGCACCTCTCCCCGCTGGCCCGTAGTCGCAGTGTCTCCAAACTGGACCTACCAATCGTGCGTCTGCCTCTTCTCCGCCGCGCCCTCCTGCTGGCCGCCTGCGCCGCGACGCTGCCTTCGATCACTGCGGCGCAACAGGCCGACATCACGTCGGGCATGCACTGGCGCCACATCGGCCCGATGCGCGGCGGTCGTGCGCGTGCGCTGGCGGGTGTGCCGAGCCAACCGAATGTGTTTTACGTCGGCTACGACAACGGCGGCGTGTTCCGCAGCACCGACTACGGCTCGAACTGGGTGCCGCTTTTCGACAAGCAATCGACCGGCTCGATCGGCGCGATTGCGGTCGCTCCTTCAAACCCGAATGTCATCTACGTCGGCAGTGGCGCCGGTATCATCCGCCCCGACCTCGCGGTCGGTGATGGGATGTACAGGTCCGTCGATGGTGGCGTGAGCTGGGAGCACCTCGGTTTGCGCAACAGTCAGATGATCGCCATGATCGACGTCGATCCGACGAATCCCGATCGACTCTACGTCGCAGTGCTCGGCCATCCGTACGGACCGAACACCGAGCGTGGCGTGTTCCGATCCATCGACGGTGGCAAGTCGTTCGAGCGCGTGCTGTACCGCGACGAGTACACCAGTGCGAACGACATCCGCATCGATCCGAAGAACCCGAACACGCTCTACGCGACACTCTGGCAGCAGCAGCAGAGCTTCATCGAGGGACAGGCGTTCGCGGGCACCGGTGGCATCTTCAAGTCCACTGACGGTGGCACATCGTGGCGCCAGCTGACGGACGGGCTGCCGACGCTCAATCAGGCGAACCTCGCCGTCTCGATCAGCAATCCGAACGTGCTCTATGCCACGGTCGCGAACATCGCGACACCGACCACGCCGAGCACGGTGTCGTTCTACAAGTCGGCCGATGCGGGTGAGCACTGGGCGCTCGCCGTGCAGATGCCCGGCATGCCGAGCCAGAGCGGGCGCACGCTGGACAGCCGCGCGA
This sequence comes from Gemmatimonadales bacterium, assembly GCA_038231095.1. Taxonomy (GTDB): domain Bacteria; phylum Gemmatimonadota; class Gemmatimonadetes; order Gemmatimonadales; family Gemmatimonadaceae; genus JACMLX01. The sequence goes on along the minus strand of JBBRLZ010000005.1, from coordinate 5,042 downwards.
TGGCGCGCATCGGTGGCGGTGATCTGCCGACGCTGTATGTCGATCCGAAGAACGAGAACGTCGTTTATAGCGCCAGTACCGTGATGTGGCGCACCGACGATGCCGGTTTTTCGTGGAGTGCGGTGCGTGGCGCGCCTGGTGGCGACGACTATCAGAAGATCTGGGTCAATCCGAACGATCCGAACATCATTCTCGTGGTCAGCGATCAGGGTGCGGTGGTGTCGGGCAACCGCGGCAAGTCGTGGAGCAACTGGTACAACCAGCCGACGGCGGCGATGTATCACGTCACGACCGACAACGCGTTCCCGTACCGCGTCTGTGGCGGTCAGCAGGACTCCGGCTCGGCCTGCGTTGCCAGTCGGTCGGACGATGGCATGATCACGTTCCACGACTGGCACCCAGTCAACATTCAGGAGTACGGCATCGCGGCGCCTGATCCGCGCGATCCGGATCTCGTCTTCGGCAGCATGCGCAGCGGAGTGTCGCTCTACAATCGGAAGACCGCACAGACGACGTTCGTCGGCCCCGACATGGACGGCTTTACGCGGAACGTGCGCACGATGCCGCTGCACTTCTCGCCGGTCATGCCGGACGCGCTGTTCTACGCCTCGAACGCAGTCTGGAAGTCGCTCGATCGCGGTGCACACTGGTCGCGGATCAGCGGCGATCTGACGCGGCAGACCTGGGCGGTACCGGCGACGGCGGGTCAGTACGCGAGCACGGTGAAGGTCGCACCGGCCGGGTCCATCACGGCGCTTGCACTCTCCGCGCTGAATCTGAATGTCATCTGGGCCGGCAGTGACGACGGCTCGCTGCAGGTGACGATGAACGGCGGCGCGGCGTGGACGAACGTCACGCCGACGATAGTCAAGCCGTGGACGCGCATCTACAATCTCGAAGCCGGCCACTTCGACACACAGACGGCATACGCGGCGGCGAACACCCTGCGCCTCGACGACATGAATCCCCACTTCCTCCGCACGCACGACGGCGGCAGGACGTGGACGGAGATCAACACGGGCATCGATGGTGGCGCCCCGTCGAACTCGATCCGCGAGGATCCGAAGCGCAAGGGACTGCTGTACGCCTCGACCGATACGCAGGTGTGGGTCAGCTACGACGACGGCGATCACTGGGAATCGCTGCGCCTCGACATGCCGGCGATTTCGGTGCGCGATCTGCAGATCAAGGACGACAGCACCTGTCACTGCAGCGATCTCGTGATCGGCACGCATGGTCGCGGCTTCTGGATTCTCGACAACATCACGACGCTGCGACAGGCGGCCGAGGCGCGTGCCGCGAGTGCCGCGTATCTCTTCAAGCCGCCCACAGCGGTACGTGTGCGCTACGCGACCAACGAGCCGACGCCATGGCCGCCCGAGATGCCGGCTGGGGAAAACCCGTTGCCCGGCGGTATCATCGACTACCGCCTTGGCAGCGATGCGAGCGGACCGGTGACGATGGAAATCCTCGACGCCGCCGGCACCGTCGTGCGCCACTATTCGAGCGCGGAGCCGGTGCTCGATCCGCATCCGTCCTCGGATCTGGCGGGGTACGATCGCATCTGTCAGAAGACGCCGACGGCGACGTACTGTGGACTGCCGCTCTACTGGCCGGCGCAGCCGATGCTGCTCGGTACAAAGCCGGGCATGCATCGCTTTGCGTGGGATCTGCACTACGATCCGATTCCGCCCGAGGACATCGCGGACAATGGTGATGATGATGCGACCGGCGCGGTGCCACGTCACACGTATCCGACCGTCAACGCGCCGTGGGCGCCGGCCGGCTCGTACACGGTACGTCTGGCGGTTGATGGCAAGACGTACACGCAGCCGCTGACGCTGCGCCTCGATCCGCGCGTGCGCACAGCGACCGTGGCGCTGACGCAGATTGCGACGTTGTCGCGCGAGATGTGGGCGGGTTCGATCGCTGCGTACAACGCGAACCGGTCGGCGCGTGCGCTCTCGACGACGCTCGCGGGCATGAGCGGCGCCGACGTGGCGGCGTTCAAGGCGAAGGTGGACTCGATCGCGCCGGAGGGGCCGCGGGCCCGCGCTCGCTTCCGTCGTCGTGGACCCGCCGGCCCGACGCCGACGCTCACCGCCGCCAGCAACGCGATGATGGCTGCCGCGATGGTCATGCAAACGGCGGATGTGGCGCCGACGGCAACGCAAGTCAGCGCCTGCACGACCGCCCGTGCGCAAGGTGCCGCAGCGATGGCCAAGTGGACGGCGTTGAAGACCAGCGGACTCGCAACACTCAACACCTCGCGCCGTACCGCCGGACAACCTCTCATCACGATTCCCGACACGAAGTGATCCGAACACGATCTGCCTTGGCTCTGGCTCTGACGTGCCTGGCGCGTCAGGGCAGCGCGCAGTCCGGAACGCTCGACGCGAAGCTCGCGTCGGGCGTTCCGCACGTTCTGGCCGAAGAACGCGCGGCACAGATCCGCGATGTGCGCTATGCACTCTCGCTCGACCTGACACGCGCCGACACCGCGCCTGGCACGGTGATCGTGCGGTTCACGCAACGCTCGCAGCGCGATGTGATTCTCGATTTCCGTGGGCTCGCCGTCTCGCGCATCTCGGCCAATGGGCATGTGCTGTCGGGCCGCGATACATCGGTCTGGAATCGTGCGCATCTGCGGATTCCAGCCAGTGACGTCCGTGTCGGCGCGAATGAAATCACCGTGGACTTCGCGTCGCCGATTGCTGCGGCGGGCGCGAGCATCATCCGCTCACGCGATGCGGCCGATGGCCGCGACTATCTCTACACGTTGCTCGTGCCGTCGGACGCGAATCTGTTGTTCCCGTGCTTCGATCAGCCCGACCTCAAGGCGAAAGTCACACTCACGGTGACCGCACCCGGTACGTGGGCGGTCCTCGCGAACGGTGCGGCTGTGAAAGCCGACACGGCCCCGACAGGCATTACGCATCATTTCGCTGAAACGCGCCCGATCAGCACATACCTGATCGCGTTCGCGGCCGGACCGTATACCGCCATCTCGCGTGCGCGCGCCATCGCGCCCGGCGCGGCGATGTCGAATGTGCAGATGTGGGTGCGCGCCTCCCGGGTGCGCGAGGCGGAATCGGATTCGCTGATCGACATGAATACGCAGGCGCTGCGCTGGCTCGGCGACTGGTTCGGTGTGCCGTACCCGTTCGGCAAATATGACTTCCTGCTCGCGCCGGTCTTTCCATTCGGCGGCATGGAGCATCCAGGTGCGGTGTTCTACAACGAGCAGAGTTTCATCTTCCGCGAACGCCCGACCGTCTCGCAGACGCTGGGGCGGCAGGCGACGATCTTCCACGAAGTCGCGCACCAGTGGTTCGGCGACTACGTGACGATGCGGTGGTTCGACGATCTCTGGCTCAAGGAAGGCTTCGCGACCTACATGGCGGCGAAGATGCAGGCCTCGATCACGCCGACCGCAACGCCGTGGAAGACGTTCTACCTGCGCAACAAGCCGGTCGCGTACGGCACCGACGCCACTGCCGGCACAACGCCCGTCTGGCAGGAGCTCGACAATCTCGAGCAGGCGAAGAGCAACTATGGACCGATCGTCTACAACAAGGCGCCGGGTGTGCTGCGGCAGTTGAACTATCTCGTCGGCGAGCGCGCGTTCCAGGCCGGCATCCGCAGCTTTCTCCGCGAGCATGCGTATGGCAATGCGACGTGGCGCGATCTGCTGCACGCCGTCGGGCGCGCGGCGAATCGCGATCTGACGGCGTGGGGAACACAATGGATTCTGCGGCCCGGCATGCCGATCGTCGAGCAGGACGTTGCGACCGTGAACGGCCGGATCACGCGGCTCGCGCTCACACAACGCGCGGCGCAGCCTGCGCTCTCCGGTACTGCCGCGTGGCCGATGCGCGTGCAGGTTCTGCTCTACTACCCTGATGCGCCAGCCGTGCGCATTCCGGTGGAGATGACCGCACGCACGACGGTCGTCGACGCCGCGCGCGGACGAAAGACGCCGGCGTTCGTCTTTGCGAATGACGGCGACTTCGGCTACGCGATCGTGCTGCCGGATGACGCGAGTGTGCGCTGGCTGGAGTCGAACATCGGGATCGTGAAGGACGATCTGCTGCGCGCGATGCTCTGGGGTGCGTTGTGGGATCTCGTGCGCGAGGCGCGGCTGTCGCCGGCCCGCTTCGCGGCCGCTGCCCTGCGCGAGCTGCCGCGCGAGCGCGATGAACAGATCGCCGCCGCACTCACCGGTCGCATCGGTGTCGCGGTCAGTCGATATGGCACGGGCATCGCGCGCGACTCGCTGCAGCCCGCCCTCGAGCGTGTCCTGCTCCTCGGCGCCACCGACACCACGCTCGCCTACGGGCAGCGCAAGTCGCAGCTCGACGCGCTGATCGGTTCAGCGCAGGCACCGACGACGCTGGCGCGCCTCGATGCGTGGCTCGATGCGGATTCCGCTGCCGGCCTGCCGCTGCGCGCACCAACACGCTGGGCAATCGTCACGCGTCTGATTGCGAACCGCTATCCCACCGCGACCCACCGGTTGCAGGTGGAGGCCGCGCGCGATTCGTCGAGTGAAGGACAGCGTCAGGCGTTCGTGGCGGGCGCCGCGTCGCCCGACAGCGCGACCAAGCGCGCGTATTACACGCGCTGGTTCGGTGACGCCTCGCTGAATGAAGAATGGGTCACGTCATCGCTGCGCGCATTCCACGATCCCGATCATGCCGAGCTCACGATGCCGTTCGTGATCCCGTCGCTGGACACGTTGCCGTGGATTCAGCGGAACCGGCGCATTTTCTTTCTCGGTGCGTGGCTCACTGCGGCGATCGGCGGACAGCACTCGCCCGTGGCACTGGCGGAGATCGATGCGTGGCTGGCATCACATCCGGCACTCGGCGCAGATCTCCGTCGCAAGGTGCTGCAGGCGCGCGATGAACTCGAGCGTACCGTCAGAATCCGGCGCAGCTTTTCCGGCGACCGCGCCGCGGCGGACACGAACGCGAGTGCGAGTGCGGTGCGCGTGACGCGTGACATGCGAATTCGTCACGCCGCGCGCGACTGAATCGCGG